>NZ_JBOHXV010000024.1:0-53317 GCF_050737075.1 Stenotrophomonas sp. | reverse complement strand
ATTGTAAGCCCCACGGCCATTCACCGCACCTTTACGGATTCAGCTTCAGGCGTATGGTCGCCGGGAGCCGTGAAGGGTTCAGCGCGGGGGGCACTGGAAGGCCAGGAAACGCTGGCTGCCCTCGGCCGGCTGGCCCACGGCCTGGACGGCATTGGCGCTGGCGCTGTGGGCCTCGTTGCGGGCCAGGGTCTCCAGTTCTTCCTGCACGCGCAACGGGTTGCGGTTGTAGAGGCCGACCTTGCTCTTGACGGTGACCACCACCTCGCCCTTGTTGATGCAGCCCGACGCGACCGGCCCAGCCGGCAGCACGCGTACGGCCTTGCCCTGCGGTTCGATCGGCACCCAGGTGCAGGCGGTGGCGCTGAGGGTCAGGGCGGAAAGCAGCAGAAGGCGCATGGCGGGGATGCTCGTGAAGGTCATGAGGGGGATTCTGCCTGAACGGGCTGAATCGCGGGTGCACAGGTTCCCGAGGGCCGGCCAACGGCCGGCGCTACCGAGGGTTGGGCCTTTGGATGCAAACGCCGGTCGCAACCTTCCGACCGACGTTTACACCCACCGAAGCCGCCCGTCAGGCGTCCGGTTACTTGACCGGCTTCCCATCCGCATCGATCACGGTGACCTCGCCCAGGTTCAGCGCGCGCACCGGTGCTTCGGTCTGCTTGAGGTCACCCACCACCACCCAGGTCAGGGTCTTCGGGTCCAGCGTGGCGGCCGCCTGCTGGACCTGCGCCGGGGTCAGTGCCTCGATCTCGGCCTTGCGCTTGAACACGTAGTCGTCCGGGCGCTGGTAACGCACGATGCCGCTGATGGTGCCCAGCACGGCATTGGCGGTCTCGTAGGCGCCCGGCAGGCTCAGGTTCTGGATGTTGCGGATCCGGGTGACCTCGGCCGGGGTGACCGCTTCGGCACCGGAGGCGAAGTCGGCGATCTCCTTCTGCATCTCCTTCATCGCCTCGCCGGTCTTGTCGATCTGCACCGGCGCAACCGCCATCCACGGGCGCTGGCCGAGGGTGCTGCTGGCCATGGTGCGGGCACCGTAGGACCAGTGCTTCTCCTCACGCAGGTTCATGTTGAGGCGCGAGGTGAAGTCGCCGCCCAGCACGCCGTTGGCGATGTCGAAGCGGGTGGCGCCCGGATCCATGGTGGAGGGCACCACCTGGCCCGCGAACAGGTTGGCCTGCACCGCACCCGGCTGGTCGATCAGGTACACGCGGGCCTTGGCCGGGCGCGCGACGTCGACCGGTGCCTTGACCTGCGGCGCGGCGGTGGTGCTCTTCCAGTCGCCGAACTGGCGCTCCAGCAGCGGCACGATTTCCTTCAGGGTGGTGTCGCCCACCACGATCAGGGTGCCCTGCTCCGGACGCAGCCAGTCGCGGTGGAAGTCGACCAGGTCCGCACGGGTGAGCGACTCGATGTCGGCTTCCTTGCCGCTGCCGGTGAACGGAATGGCATAGGGATGGCCCGCGCCGTACAGCAGGGTGGGCAGAACGCGCATTGCCGCGGCGTTGGGGTTGACCTTCTCCTGCTGGATGCCCGCGATCCAGGTCGCCTTGACCCGGTCGATCTCGGCCTGGTCGAAGCGCGGCTGGCGCAGCATGTCGGCATACAACGCCAGCGACGGCGCCAGGTTTTCCTTCAGCGCGGACAGATACACGCTGGTGCTGTCCAGCGTGGCCGAGGCGCCCATGGTGGCGCCCAGCGCGTCGGCGGCATCGGCGAACGGCAGCGCGCCCAGCTTGCCGGCGCCTTCGCCCATCAGGTCCATGGTGAAGTTGGCGGTGCCGGACTTGCGGCCCTGGTCGGCGGTGAAGCCCCCCGGGAATTCATAGCTGAACTGCACCACGGGAATGTCGTGGCGTTCGGCCAGGATGACCTGGGTGCCGTTCTTCAGCGTGGCGCGGTGCAGCTGCGGGAACTTCAGGTCCGGGAAGGTCTTGGTCTGCGGCACGCCGGCACTGCGGTCGACCACGGTCGGGCCGGTGCTGAACTTCGGGTCCACGGCCGGCACGGTGAACGGCTTGGGGGTGGCCGACGGCAGTTCCGGCAGCGCCACGCGGGCGCCCGGCTCCACCACCAGGGTGTGGTCGCCCACGCCCAGCCACTTGGCGCCCACGGCGCGCACGTCGGCGGCGGTGGATGCATCGATGGTGGCCAGCGAGCGGCGGAAGCAGCCGGGGTCACCTTCGAACACGGCGCATTCGGCCAGCGCATCGGCCTTGCCGCCGAAGCCGCCGATGCGCTCGATGCCACGGATGAAGCCGGCACGGAACGCGGTCTTGCCGCGGCTCAGCTCGTCGGCGGTGGGGCCGTCCTTGACCAGGCGGCGCACTTCCTCGTCGATGATCGCCTCGACCTTGGCCGGGTCCACACCCTGCTTGACGGTGGCCATGATCACGAAGTTGGAGCCCAGCTGCGAGCTGTAGGCACCGGCACTGATGTTGTCCACCAGCTTGTCCTGGTGCAGCAGGCGCTGGTCCAGGCGCGAGGACTTGGCCCCACCCAGCACCTGCGCGAACAGCTGCAGCTGGTCGAGGTCGGTGGTGCCGGTCTGGGCGACGTTCCAGGCGCGGTAGATGCGTGCCTGCGGCACCTTGTCGGTCATGGTTTCGCGCGTGGACTTCTCCCGCTTGGCCACGTCGACCTTGGGCTGGGCCATGCTCGGGCCGGCCGGGATGTCGCCGAAGTAGCGGGCGACCTTTTCCTTGGCGGTGGCCACGTCGATGTCGCCGGCCAGCACCAGCACCGCATTGTTCGGGCCGTACCAGGTGCGGAACCAGTTCTTGACGTCCTCCAGCGAGGCCGCGTTGAGGTCGTTCATCGAGCCGATCACACTGTGGTGATACGGGTGGCCTTCCGGGTACATGGAGCGGGTGAGCTTGTCCCACACCTGGCCATAGGGCTGGTTCTCGCCCTGGCGCTTTTCGTTCTGCACCACGCCGCGCTGTTCGTCGAGCGCGGCCTGGTCGATCGCGCCGAGCAGGTGGCCCATGCGGTCGGACTCCATCCACAGCGCCATGTCGAGCGCGGTGGTGGGCACGTTTTCGAAGTAGTTGGTGCGGTCGGTGTTGGTGGTGCCGTTCTGGCCGGTCACGCCCACCTGCTTGAAGGGTTCGAAATACTCACCGGCGTGGTTCTCGCTGCCCTGGAACATGAGGTGTTCGAACAGGTGCGCGAAGCCGGTGCGGCCGGCCGGTTCGTCCTTGCTGCCCACGTGGTACCAGATGTTCACCGCCACGATCGGCGCCTTGCGGTCGGTGTGCACCACCACGCGCAGGCCGTTGGGGAGAGTGAACTCCTCGAAGGGAATGTCGACCTTGGCCACCTGGGCCGGCTTGGCCATGACCGGTGCCGGGGCAAGGGTGCCCAGCGCGGCGGAGAGCGCTACAGCCAGCAGCGCGGCACGCGGTCGAAGTTGGACGGTCATTCCGGTTCCTTGGTCATGAAAGTGAAGGCAGATGCTAGCCCGTGACCCCGGGGAATGGCATCCGCCAACAGTCATTGCTGGTGTAGGGGAACTTTCCGGGCCGTTCGCAACCCGTCGGCGGCGTCATGGCCGCCGGCTGAATCGCCATGCGGACGGCTGCCCGCCGCCGGATCGGACAGGTGTCCGGACAGCGGACACTCCGAAAACCCTGAAAAACCCTTGTAAATCAACGGGAAAAAGTTGGCACGCGACGTGCTTGGTACTGGGTGTGAAAGAAAGACGATCAAACGCATCATGACTGATCGCTGAACAACAACCGAAATCTGCAGATTCCGCTTGCATCCCCAGATTCGGTGTACTACCTTACTACCACACCACCGCTCACCAACACTAAACAGGCCCCGTCATGAACACCAAGACCATCGCAATCGCCATCGCCCTCGCCGCCGGCACCGCGTTTGTTTCGAACGTGCATGCCGCTTCCACCATTACCACCCTGGACACCGTGCAGGTCCGCCCGTCGGCCGACCAGATCGCCCAGGCCAACGTCGAACGCACCAGCAGCATCCCGACCCTGGCCCTGGTGGAAGTCCGCCCGACCGCCGGCCAGATCGCCGAATACCGCAACGAACTGGCTGACAGCCGCCGCGTGACCACCCTGGCCGCCGTCGAAGTCCGCCCGACCGCCGAACAGCGCGACGCCCTGGCTGCCGAGCAGAACGACCGTCGCACGGACTACATGGGTGCCCTGGCCTCGGCCGCCGGCACGCTGGCCCGCGACGTGATCATCAACCTGCCGACCCTGCAGGTGCGCCCGTCGCCGAACGACCTGCAGGCGCTGGCACTGGAAACCGCGTCGGTGTTGGTGCGTCCGTAAGAGCGGCTGAGGAATACCGACTAACAGTCGGTATCTACCGCCGGTTCCTGCCACGTTTCGCGTCGGCGTACACTTTGCCGATGACTGCAAACCCCACGTTCCATGTTGTGTTGTTCCAGCCGGAGATTCCTCCGAATACCGGCAATGTGATCCGCCTCTGCGCCAATACCGGCGCGCGACTGCACCTGATCGAGCCGCTCGGTTTTGACCTGAGCGACAAGCAGCTCAAGCGCGCCGGCCTGGATTACCACGAATACGCACGGCTGCAGGTGCATCCAGACCTGGACACCGCCCTGCAGGTGATTGCTCCCAAGCGCCTGTTCGCCCTGAGTACCCGCGGCAGCGTGCGCTATGACACCCAGCAGTTCGAAGACGGCGATGCATTCCTCTTCGGCCCGGAAACCCGCGGCCTGCCCCAGGACGTGCTCGACGCGCTGCCGCACGGCCGCCGCCTGCGCCTGCCGATGCAGCCGGACAACCGCAGCCTCAACCTGTCCAATACCGTCGCCGTGGTGATGTACGAGGCCTGGCGCCAATCGGGTTTTGCCGGCGGCGCGTAATGCCACCCCTGCCGGTAGCGCACGACCGTTGGTCGTGCGTCCCGTCAGAACGCGTTGATGCCCGTCAGCTCGCGCCCGATCACCAACTGGTGCACGGTCTCCGTGCCCTCGTAGGTGATCACCGATTCCAGGTTCAGCGCATGCCGGATCGCCACGTGTTCGGTGGTGATGCCGGCGCCGCCGAGCAGGTCGCGGCATTCGCGCGCGATATCGATCGCCATGCGGCAGTTGTTCCACTTGGCAAGGCTGACCTGCTGCGGCTGCAGCTGGCCGGCATCCTTCAGCCGCCCCAACTGCAATGACAGCAGCTGCGCGGTGGTGATGCGCCGGGCCATGTCGGCGAGCTTGATCTGCGCACTCTGCGTGGCGGCGACCGGGCGCCCGAACAGCACGCGTTCCTTGGTGTAGTTCAACGCCTCGTCCAGGCAGGCCACGGCCGCGCCGATCGGACCCCAGCTGATCCCGTAGCGGGCCTGGTTGAGGCAGCCCAGCGGACCCTTAAGGCCCTGCACGTTGGGCAGGCGGTTGCGCTCGGGCACGCGCACGTTGTCGAAGAACAGCGCGCCGGTCAGCGAAGCGCGCAGGCTCATCTTGTGCTTGATTTCCTGCGTGGTGAACCCCGCCATGCCCTTCTCCAGCACGAAGCCCTGGATGCCGTCTTCGGTGTGCGCCCAGACGATGGCGATGTCGGCCACCGGCCCGCTGGTGATCCACATCTTGCTGCCGTTGACCACCCAATCGCCGCCGTCGCGGACCGCGCGCGTCTTCATTGCCGCCGGGTCCGAACCGCCGTGTGCTTCGGTCAGGCCGAAGCAGCCGATCACCCGGCCGGCCGCCATGTCGGGCAGCCAGCGCTGGCGCTGCTCCTCGCTGCCGTAGGCGAAGATGGGGTACATGCACAGCGAGCTCTGCACCGACACGAAGCTGCGCAGACCGGAATCGCCACGCTCCAGCTCCTGGCAGATCAACCCGTAACTGACCGCGTTGAGCCCACCGCCGCCGTACTGCTCGGGCAGGCTGGAGCCGAGCAGGCCCAGTTCGGCGATTTCGGGAATCAGCTCGTCCGGGAACCGGCCCTGGTCGAAGGCATCGCCGATGATCGGCAGCACGCGTTCGTCGGTGAAGCGCGCCACCGTGGCCTGCACTGCGCGCTCCTCTTCGGTGAGCAGCGAGCGGACATCGAACAGATCGTACGGATTGAGGGCCATGGGCAGGAACATCGCGGGGCGGCAGCAGGGCCCCCATTGTGATGCCTGCCCCCGGGCCGGCCAAGGCACGCCGCAGCACGCCGGTACAATGGCGACCTTTCGTCGCACAGGTCTTCGATCATGCAGATCCGCAGCGAGCGTCCCGGTGACGCCGACGCCATCCATGCGCTCACCCGTGCGGCGTTTGAAGACGCGCCGCACAGCAGCCACACCGAGCAGTACATCGTGGATGCGCTGCGCGCGGCCGGTGCGTTGACGGTGTCGCTGGTGGCCGAAGACGGCGATGGCATCGTGGGGCATGTGGCGTTGTCGCCCGTGCGGCTCAGCGATGGCAGCCTGGGCTGGTATGGGCTGGGGCCGATTTCGGTGGCGCCGGGGCAGCAGGGGCAGGGGGTGGGCAGTGCGCTGATGCGGGCTGCGATCGAGGCGCTGCAGGCGCGTGGGGCCGCTGGTTGTGTGGTGTTGGGGGATCCGGGGTATTACGGGCGGTTTGGGTTTCAGGCCGATTCGAGGCTGCGGCTGGCCGGGGTGCCGGCGGAGTATTTCCAGGCGCTGCTGCTGCAGGGCGCGTGGCCGGATGCGGAGGTGGAGTACCACGCGGCGTTTGAGGCTACGGGTTGACGGAGGCATCGCGCGGGCCGACCAACGGCCGGCGCTGCCGGTTGCCGGCCAGATCCATGGGAGGGTCGGGTTCGCGCCGGATCCAGGAACGGTAGCGCCGGCCGTTGACCGGCCCACGTGGTGTCGGCGACACCCGTACGATGGACGCCCGCGCTGGATTGATGCAATGCACCATGCGTTGCCAAACGTCGGCGAACTAGGCGGAAACGGCGCGTGCCGGTACCCTGATGGCTTGATCCAGCAGTTGCGCAGTGCTCTGTCGCGCGCGATTCCCAGGCAACCGCCGCCCGCTTCGGCCGGGTTGGCACTACCCACGAGTTACGCATCACCATGAGCGAAGAGACCACTGCCCTGCCCCCGCGTGAAGCCATGGAATTCGACGTGGTCATCGTCGGCGCCGGCCCCGCAGGCCTTGCCACCGCGATCCGCCTGCGCCAGCGCGCCATCGAGGCCGGCCAGGAGCTGTCGGTATGCGTGCTGGAGAAGGGCTCCGAACCCGGCGCCCACATCCTGTCCGGCGCGATCATGGACACCCGCGCGCTGACCGAACTCTTCCCGGACTGGGCCGAGCGCGGCGCGCCGCTGAAGCAGAAGGTCACCCGCGACGAGTTCCTGTTCCTCAGCCCCGAGGGCGCGCGCAGCACGCCGCATGCGCTGCTGCCGGAGTGCTTCCACAACGAAGGCAACTACATCATCAGCCTGGGCGAGGTCACCCGCTGGCTGGCGCAGCAGGCCGAGGCGCTGGAAGTGTCCATCTTCCCGGGCTTTGCCGCCGCCGAAGTGCTGTAT
Organism: Stenotrophomonas sp.; assembly: GCF_050737075.1. Classification (GTDB taxonomy): domain Bacteria; phylum Pseudomonadota; class Gammaproteobacteria; order Xanthomonadales; family Xanthomonadaceae; genus Stenotrophomonas. The sequence continues at coordinate 45,838 of NZ_JBOHXV010000024.1, read as the reverse complement.
GACGACGCCGGCGCGGTGATGGGCGTGGCCACCGGCGACATGGGCATCCGCAAGGACGGCGCGCACGGGCCGAACTTCGAGCGCGGCATGGAGCTGCATGCCAAGTACACGATCTTCGCCGAAGGCTCGCGGGGCCATCTCGGCCGCCAGCTGATCGCGCGTTACCAGCTGGATGCGGGCAAGGACCCGCAGGCCTACGGGATCGGCATCAAGGAACTGTGGCAGATCGACCCGGCCAAACATGAGCCGGGCCTGGTGGTGCATACCGCCGGCTGGCCGCTGGACAGCGACACCTACGGCGGTTCGTTCCTGTACCACGCCGACGGCGGCAAGATCGCGGTGGGCTTCGTGGTCGGGCTGGATTACCGCAACCCGTGGATGAGCCCGTTCGAGGAGTTCCAGCGCTTCAAGACCCACCCGTCGATCCGCAAGCACCTGGAAGGTGGCAAGCGCATCGCGTACGGCGCCCGTGCGATCACCGCCGGTGGCCTGCTGTCGCTGCCCAAGACCGTGTTCCCCGGCGGTGCGCTGGTCGGTTGCGAGGCCGGCTACCTCAACGCGAGCCGCATCAAGGGCAGCCACGCCGCGATCAAGACCGGCATGCTGGCCGCCGACGCCGCCTTCGATGCACTCGCCGCAGGCCGCCAGCGTGACGAACTCAGCGCCTACCCCGCCGCGTTCGACAGCAGCTGGCTGCACGACGAGCTGAAGCAGTCCAAGAACTTCAAGCAGTGGTTCAAGAAGGGCCGCACCGTCGCCACGCTGATGACCGGCATCGAACAGTGGCTGCTGCCCAAGCTGGGCATCCGCAACCCGCCGTGGACGCTGCGCCACAGCAAGGCCGACCACGAGTGCCTGGAACCGGCCGCGCAGCACACGAAGATCGTGTACCCCAAGCCGGACAACGTGCTCACCTTCGACCGCCTCAGTTCGGTATTCCTGAGCAGCACCAACCACGAAGAAGACCAGCCCAGCCACCTGACGCTGAAGGATGCCAGCGTGCCGGTGCGGATCAATCTGGCCGAATACGCGGGTCCGGAAGCGCGCTACTGCCCGGCCGGCGTGTACGAATTCGTGGGCACCGAAGGCCACGAACAGCTGCAGATCAATGCGCAGAACTGTGTGCACTGCAAGACCTGCGATATCAAGGACCCCACCCAGAACATCGTGTGGGTGACCCCGCAGGGCGGCGGCGGCCCGAACTATCCGGCGATGTAATGCGTGGCGCCTGCGGCGTCCGGTCGCAGGCGCAGCGCGGCATCGGCACACGTGGTGGTGGCTATCATCGCGGGCCGCCTGCCGAGACTGTCGTGATGCCCCTGCCGCGCCGTTGCATGCCCCTGTTTTGCTGCCTGCTGCTGATCGCATGCGCGCGTGCGCCGCAGACGCCGGAGCAGCAGCGGCAGCAGGAACAGCAGCGCGCCTTTGCGATCTGCGCCGGCTGCCACACGGTCAATGCCGGTGGCGTGCACCGCTTCGGCCCGAATCTGCACGGCGTGTTCGGCCGGCGTGCCGGCAGCGTGCGCGGCTACCCCTACTCGCCGGCGATGCAGCGCGCTGACCTGGTCTGGACCGAGCAGACCCTGGATGCGTTCCTGCGCTCACCCTCGGCGGTGGTGCCCGGCTCACGCATGGTCAACGCCACGGCGGACCCGGAACGCCGGCGCAACGTCATCGCGTACCTGCGCGAACACGGTTACGCATCCAGCGAATCCAGGTAACCCTGCAACGCGTGTTCGAACGCGGTGATGTCGGCCGCGCTCGCCGCGGTGCCCTGCGCCTGGATCTGCTGCATCAGCGCGCGCGCCTGCGCGGCCAGCGTTTCCGCGCCCAGTGTGCCCAGGCCGCCGACGATGCGATGCAGGACCTCCACGGCCGTATTGCTGTCGCCCTGCTCGCGCGCCTCCAGCCCACGACGCAGGTCCTCCGTGGTGGCCTGGCGCATGCTGTCGATGAGTACCCCGGCCACGTGCTCGGAACCGAACCGGCGCACGATCGCCGCGCGTGTCGGCGCCGCTGCCGGCACATTGGCATCCACGCTGGGGGCGCTGGCGACGAACGGATCATCGTCCGCATCGTCCGACGGCAACCAGCGGCGCAGTGCCTGGCGCAACGTCGCCAGGGCCACCGGTTTGGCCAGCAGATCATCCATGCCGGCCTCGCGGCAGCGCTGCCGGTCTTCGGCCAGGGCGCTGGCCGTGAGGGCCAGCACCGGCAGCCGTTTCCCGCTACCGCGTTCGCTCTCCCGGATGCGGCGCGTCAACGTGTAGCCATCCATCACCGGCATGCGGCAATCGGTGATGACCAGGTCGAACGTCGATGCCTGCAGCAGCGCCAACGCGGCCTCGCCATCCACCGCAAGCTCATGCTGCAGCCCCAGCTGCTGCAGCCGCCAGCGCATCAGCGCCTGGTTGGTGGGATGGTCTTCCACCACCAGCACGCGGCGGCGCGCCTGTCCGGGGGGCAGCGGTGCCACCTCGGTACCGGGCCGCTGCTCATCCTGTTCGGCCTCTTCGCCCGGCACCCGCGGCAGGGTCAGCAGCACCGACACCCGCGTGCCTTCGCCCGGCACGCTGTGCATGTCCAGCCGGCCCCGCATCAGCCCGACCAGCCGCTGGCAGATGCTCAGGCCGAGCCCGGTGCCGCCGTAGTGGCGGGTGATCGCCACATCGGCCTGCGCGAACGGCTTGAACAGGCGCTCGCGCTGCTCGGGCGAAATACCGATGCCGGTATCGGTGACGGTCAGGCGCAGGGTTTGCGCCACCTCGTCGTCGCGGTCCACGCCCAGCGTGATGCCGACCGCGCCGCTGTTGGTGAACTTGATGGCGTTGCTGAGCAGGTTGAACACGATCTGGCGCAGGCGCATGCCGTCGACCAGATGCTGCGGAGCCACGGCCGGTTCGACATCCAGGCTGAGCGCCAGGCCCTTGCTCGACGCCTGCGGCGAGAGCAGCTGCTGCACGTTGTCGAGCAGGCTGCGCAGCGCCACCGGCTGTGGCTCCAGCGGCAGGGCGCCGGCTTCGATGCGCGAGTAGTCCAGGATGTCATCCAGGATCTGCCGCAGCATCTGCGCCGAGTCCTCGATGACGCCGATGATGCGCCGCTGCTCGCCGTCGAGGCCGGTGTGCGACAACGCCTCGACCATGCCCAGCACACCGCTCATCGGGGTGCGTATCTCATGACTCATGGTGGCCAGGAAATTCGACTTCGCGGCGGTGGCGCGCTCGGCATCGGATTTGGCGGCATCCAGCGCATCGGCCTGCGCGCGCGCCTCGGTCACATCCACCCAGTAGCCGCTCCACATCACCGCACCGTCGGCGGCGGCATACGGCAGCGCGCGCGAACGCACCCAGCGCACCACGCCGTGCGGGCTGGTGCGGAATTCCATGTCCAGCGCCGAAAAGTCGCGGGCCGCCGTTGCCATCGCGCGGCTCACGGTGTCACGGTCGCGGGGATCGATCTGCTCGGCCAGCCGGGTCTGGTCGGCCATCACCTCCGACGCGCTGACCCCGAACATGGTCTGCAGGTCGCCGGTGATGTACGGGAAGGTGATGCGGCCATCACTGTCGCGTCTGGCCTGGTAGACAATCGCCGGCAGGTTGTCGGTGACTTCCACCAGACGCTGCTCCAGCCGTCGTCGCATGCCGACCTCGCGGCGCAGCCGCCAATAGCCCCAGCCATGCACCACGATGCCGGTGAGCAGCACCAGCGACAGCGGCACCGCCCAGCGCGCGACCGAGCGCCAGTCCAGCCCGCTGCGGTACTCGGCCAGCAGCCAGTCACCGCGGATCGCCGTGTGCTCGCGCTGGCTGAGATTGGCCAGCACGCGGTCGAACGTGGTCGCCAACGGTGCGTATTGACGCTTCACGGCCAGCGACAACTGGTCGCTGAAACCGGCCGGCGCGGCGACATGCAGCTTGGCCGGGTACAGCTCGCGCACGACCCGGTCGACCATCGCCAGGTTGCCGACATACGCGTCGGCATCGCCATTGGCCGGCCGCGCCAGGGCCTGCTCCACCCCACGCGCGGGCACGATGCGCGCCCGCGGCGCGTACTGCAGCACGTAGCCCCGCAGGCGCTCGGGATCGGAAAGCAGGATGCTGCGCCCGTCCAGATCGCCCAGGCCCAGCACCGAACGGCTGTTGCTGGGGGTGACGATGACGTTGGGCACGCTGATGAATGGCTGGCTGAAAACCCAGTCATCGCCCAGGTAGTGGGCATCGTTGGGCATGCCCATCACCACGTCGACATCACCGCGGCGCATCTGCTCGCGCACCTCGAACCAGTCATGTGCGGGCACGCGGTTCAGCTGCGCGCCCACCATGCGCAGTTGGCGAAGATAGTCCCCGGCCACGCCGCTGGGTTCGCCGGACGCATCGATGAACGACAGCGGCGCACCATGGGGCGCGTACCCCATGCGCAGCGGCGTGGCCAGGACGCGGCGTTCGGCCTCGCTCAGGATCAGGCGCGACTGCGCCGACCACTGCAGCGGCGGCAGCCAGCGCTTGTTCACGGCTTCGCGCTGCGCGGTGGTCAGCGTGGCCAGCGCGCTGTCCAGCGCTTCGGCCAGCGGCTGGCGCGCGTTGGGCACGCCAAAGTGCAGCCGTTCGGGCGGCAGGTCGCTGGGTCGCAGCAGGGCGATGCCGTTCATGCGCTCCTGGCGGATGAGGGTACTGGCGACATGCGCGTTGCCGATGTAGATGTCGGCTTTGTCCTCGGCCACCATCGCCAGCGCCGCACGGGTATTGGCCGCCATGACCTGGCGGGCGGCGGGGAACCGCGCGCGCACCTGGCCGCTGGTCAGAAACTCCTGCTCGGTGACCACGCGCAGCCCGACCAGATCGGGGTCGGCCGAGGGGCGGTTGTCGCCCACCCGCCCGACCAGGGCCAGCGGCGCATCGGCATAGGCGCCGGTGTACACCATGCAGCGCGTGCGGTCGGGGGTGAGCGTGATGTTCATCACTACATCGACCTCGCCCCGGCAGGCCGCATCGAGCACATCGGCCCAATCGCGATACATGCGAACCTTGACCTGCACGCCAAGTTGGCGCGTAAGCAGCATCAAATAGTCGTAACCGAGCCCATCCGGTCGACCGTTGTGCATGAATTCGAAGGGTGGCCAGCCGCTGTCGTACAGGCCCAGTAAGATGGTAGGGTTCCGCTCGATCCACTCGGTTTGGCGCGGCGACAACGAGGGCGCAGGTGCAGGCGACGCGATGGCCGAGGTGACCAGCGTGATCACCAGCCCCAATGCGACCAGCCAGCGGACAACGGAGGTACGCATGCTGTCTGATCTCCCTGGAATGAACCGCCCACCGCAGCGTGCCCGCAAGGGCCGCTGCCTCACAGGCAATACTAGTCCATGACCCTGCGCATAATCATCGCCGACGACCATCCGGTGGTCCTCATCGGCACCAAAGCCGTGATCGAAACCAGCGGCGTGGGCCAGGTGGTGGCCCAGGCAAGCAGCGCCGACGAGCTTCTGAAGGCATTGGCCGAGAATCCGTGTGATGTGCTGGTGACGGACTACTCGATGCCGGGCAGCCAACAGGCTGACGGTTTCGCCATGGTTGGCATGATCCGGCGACGTTTTCCCGACCTTCCCGTGCTGATGCTCAGCGTCTCCAACAACCTGGCCATCCTGCGCATGGTGGTCTCCACCGGCGTGCTGGGGCTGGTCGACAAGGCATCGTCGATGGACGAGTTGCCGCTGGCGATCCATACCGTGTATCGCGGGCAACCGTACATCAGCCGCACATTGAAGGACCGCATTGACGCGATCGGCACGCAAGGGGTGGACGAAGATCGTGCCCGGCAGCTGTCACCCAAGGAAGTAGAGGTGCTGCGCCTGCTCGGCGGCGGCATGCAGGTGAAAGAGATCGCCCGGTATCTGCACAAGAGCGTCAGCACCATCAGCCGGCAGAAGGGCGATGCAATGCTCAAGCTGGGCCTCAAGGGCGACGCCGAACTGTTCGACTACCTGCGTGACGGCCATCTTTGAACGACCACCGCGTACAAGGCCTCGACAACGATGAGGTTGCCGCAGACTGGCCGGCCATCGATGACGGTGAGCTGGCCTGGCTGCGCGAACACCATGTAGCGCTGGACGGCGACTGCCGGGTGCTGTGGCACAGCCCGCGGCCGTTCTCGGCGGCGGCGCTGGTCGCCTGCGGGCCGCGGCGCTGCTTCGTCAAACGGCACGCCATGCAGGTGCGCTCGGCGCGCGTGCTGGAAGAGGAGCATCGTTTCATCGCCCACCTGGCCGGCGCCGGCCTGCCGGTGGTGCAGGTATTGCCTGCCCGCTCGGGTGCGACCGCGCTCGAACACGACGGCTGGACCTACGAGGTCCATGCCGAAGGCGCGGGCGCGGATCTGTACCGCGATTCCCCGTCGTGGACGCCGCTTGCCGACACCGCGCAGGCACGCACGGCCGGCGCGATGCTGGCCCGCCTGCACCGTGCCGCGGCCGACTATCACGCGCCGCAGCGCGGCACCCACCTGCTGGTGGCGCGCGACGAGCTGATCCGCGCGGCCGACCCGGTGGCGGCGCTGCGCCAGCAGCTGCCCGAACGCCCCGGCCTGGCCGCTTACCTGTTGCACCAGCCGTGGGAACAGGACCTGCAGCGCGCGGTACTGCCGTGGCACCGCGCGCTGGCTGGGCGCCTGCAGGCCGAGCCGGTGCTGTGGGGCCACAACGACTGGCATGCGTCCAACCTGCTGTGGAACGGCCGCGGCCCGGACGCCAGCATCGCGACGATCTTCGACTTCGGCCTGGCCTCGCCGGCCAGCGCGCTGTTCGATCTGGCCACGGCCATCGAGCGCAACGCCATCGCCTGGCTGGCGGATGACGCGGACGGCCCGGTCGCCCACCCGGACATCGCCCTGGCCCTGCTCACCGGCTACCGCCAGGAACGGGCGTTGTCGGCAGCCCAGGTGCACCTGCTGGCGGACCTGCTGCCGGTGGTCCACCTGGATTTCGCGCTCTCCGAAGTGGAGTATTTCCAGGGGGTTACCGGCTCGAGCGGCAATGCCGACGTGGCTTACCACACCTTCCTGCTGGGCCATGCGGACTGGTTTGCCGGCCCGCGCGGCCGGGCCCTGCTGGACGGCCTGCACGCCGCCGCCTGACATCCAGGCTCGCCACGGCCGCCGTTTGGTGGGAAAATGACCGCTGAAGCGGGGGTGCCTGGCGTTGCCAGGCTGAGAGAGTCCCTTGGAACCTGATCCGGTTTGCACCGGCGTAGGGAGCTTTGAGCAGCGAGCGCACCGCCCTTCCGGCCTGGTGCGCGCGTGCGCCTTCGCTTCGTCTCCTTTGGCTGATGACGACTCGAATGAACCGCTGCTACCGCCTCACGCTCCTGACCGCCGCCCTCTGCGCCGCGCTGCCGCTCCATGCCAGTGAGGCCGATGCCGGCACGGGCGAGCGTTCGCCTACCGACCTGGCCGGTGTCCGCGTGCAGGCACGCAAGCCCGCCGCGGCCCTTCCGCCGTCCAGCAGCTTTGGCAGCGCCGACTGGAAGAACACGCCGGCCTCGGTGAACGTGCTCGACGCCGCCGTGCTCGACCGCCTGCAGGTGCGCACGCTGTCGGAACTGGCCCGCCACGATGCGTCGCTGGGCGACAGCTACGCGCCGGTCGGCTATTACCAGAACATCGCCATTCGCGGCTTCGCGCTGGACCCGGCCACCGGCTACCGCTTCAACGGCCTGTCCATCGCCGGCGAACAGCGGCTGGCGCTGGAGAACGTGCAGCAGGTGGAAATCCTCAAGGGCGAGGCCGGCCTGGCCGCAGGCGTGATGGCGCCGGGCGGCATCATCAACTACGTGGGCAAGCGCCCCACCGACATCACCAACGTCACGCTGGCCACCGATTCGGAAGGCTCGCGCTATGCCGCGGTGGACGTGGGCCGCTGGCTCACGCCGCGCTTCGGGCTGCGCTTCAATGCCGCCTGGGATGACAGCGCGTCGTACATCGACCATGCCGACGGCCGCCGCAATTTCTACTCGCTGGCCGCCGACTGGCTGATCGGCGAACACGGCAAGCTGGAAGTGGACGCCAACTACCAGACCAGCGCGCAGCGCTCGGCGTCGGGCTACCAGCTGCTGGGGGGCAGCGCGCTGCCGCGCGGCGTGGACCGCAGCCGCATGCTCGGCCACCAGCCGTGGCAGCAGCCGGTGGGCATCGACAGCACCAACATCACCGCGCTGCATACCTACGATTTCAGCCCGGACTGGCAGTCGCGCGTGTCGCTCGGCCACAGCCGCTCGGTGATCGACGACAACGTCGCCTTCGCCTACGGCTGCTACTACGCCGCCGCCTGCGCCGATGGCAGCACGCCGGGCAATTACTTCGCACCGGATGGCGACTACGACATCTACGATTACCGCAGCCCCGACGACACGCGCCGCAATGACGAGCTGCGCGCCGAGCTGCGCGGGCACTTCGCCACCGGCGCGCTCACGCACGAACTGTCGGTCGGGCTGAGCGCGTTCCACCGCACGGTGGACAAGCGACAGAACGTGAACGAGTACGTCGGCACCGCCAACATCGACGACGCGCAGGTGCCGGTGTTCGATCCCTCGCCGCTGCAGCCGGGCCCGTCGGCACGCCGCCTGGACAGCTGGCAACGCGCGCTGTTCGCGCTGGACCGGATCAGCATCGGCGACGACTGGCAGTGGCTGGCCGGCGGCCGCTACGTGCGCCTGGACGAGCGCGCCTACGACAAGCGCGGCACGCCGGAACGGCACAGCCGCATGTCGCAGTTCCTGCCGCAGACGGCACTGGTGTGGAAGGCCACCGACCAGCTCAACGTCTACGCCAGCTACGTGGAAGGCCTGTCGCTGGGCCAGGAAGCGCCGTTCTGGACGTCCAACGGCAGCGCCTTCCTGCCCGCCATGCAGTCGCGCCAGCGCGAGGTGGGCGTCAAGTACGCGGCCACCGACGGGCTGATGCTGGGCGCCGCCGTGTTCCGCACCAGCCAGCCGTTCCAGTACGCCAAGCCCGATGACAGCGAGGCCGGCTTCACCTTCGTGCAGGAAGGCACCCAGACCCACACCGGGCTGGAGCTGAGCGGCAACGGGCAGCTCACCGAGCGGCTGGCGCTGACCGCCAGCGCCAGCGTGCTGCAGGCGCGCGCCCGCGATGCCGGCACGGCGTTCTACGACGGCCAGCAGCTGGTGAACGTGCCCAAGGTGCGCGCCGCGGTGCACGTGGACTACGCGCTGCCCTTCGCACCCGGTTTGGACGTGAGCGGCGGCTGGCGCTACGCGTCCTCCAATGCGGCCACGGTGGATGGCAGCGTGAAGGCACCGGCGTATTCGGTGTTCGATGCGGGCCTGCGCTTCCGGCACGCGCTGCGCGAACATCCGGTGACCTGGACGCTCGCGGTGGACAACGTGTTCGACCGCTTCTACTGGCGTGATACCGGCAGCAGCTACGGCGATTACTACCTGTTCGCCGGTGCACCGCGCCAGGCGCGCCTGTCGGTGACGGTCGGGCTATGAACCCGGCCGTGCTCGAATGGTCGGCGGTGGTGGCCAGCCTGCTCGGGGTCTGGCTGATGGCGCGCCGGCGCATGCTGGCCTGGCCGGTAGGCCTGGTGGCGGTGGGGCTGTACGCGGTGGTGTTCATCGAGGCCAGGCTGTACTCGGACACGCTGCTGCAGGTCGCGTTCGGTGGCTTCCTGCTGTACGGCTGGCTCAGCTGGCACCGCCATGCCGAACAGGACGGCGCCATCGTCATCGCGCCGCTGCCGCGCGGCACGCTGCTGCGTGACCTGGCGGTGGGCGTGGTGTTCGGCATCGCGCTGGGCGCGGCCATGCACACCTGGACCAATGCCGCGCTGCCGTGGCTGGACGCGATGCTGGCGGCACTGAGCCTGGTGGCGCAGTGGTGGCAGGCCCGGCGCCATGTCGCTACGTGGTGGCTGTGGATCGTGGTCGACGTGGTGTACGTGGCCATGTACCTGGTCAAGTCACTGGACGTGACCGCCGGGCTGTACCTGGTGTTCGTCGGCATGGCGGTGATGGGGCTGAGGGCATGGACGGCGGCCAGCCATGCAGAGGCTGCACTCAAACCGCGTTAGCCTGCGGGCATGAACCAGACCCCTGAACTGCTGCGCCGCCTGCTGCGGGCCAAGGACCGGATGGACCGCGCCCCGCACGAGGCGTGGCCGATCGCGCGGCTGGCCGAGGTCAGCGCGGTCTCCGAGGCCTACTTCGCGCGCCAGTTCCGCCAGGCGTTCGGCCTGCCACCGCACCGCTACCTGCTCACCCGGCGGATCGAACGTGCGGTGGCGCTGTGCCGCGACACCGAGCTGCCCATCACCGAGATCGCGCTGCAGACCGGCTGGAGCAGCCTGGGCACGTTCGGGCGGATCTTCCGCGACATCACCGGGCAGAGCCCGGGCGAGCTGCGCGCCAGCCTGTCGCCCGGGGCCAATGCGCAGGCCCCGGAGTGCATCGCCCGCGCGGCGGGCCGCCCGGACCTCAAGACCTCAGTTTCGGAGAAGCGGCAGCGGTCGGGTCGGGAGTAAAAAGGACGCTCACACAGCGGAGGTCATATGAACCAGGGCATTGAAGTAGTGGGTGTGTACGTGCGCGACCAGCAGGAAGCGCTGGATTTCTACGTGGGCAAGCTCGGCTTCGTCGTGCACAGCGACGTGGGCAACGGCGACTACCGCTGGCTGACCGTGCAGCACCCGCAGCAACCCGGCTTCCAGCTGGGCCTGTTCCGCCCCGGCCCGCCGGTCCACGACGCCGCGACCGCGCAGGCGCTGAATGCGCTGGTGGCCAAGGGCGCGATGCCGCCGCTGGTGCTCACCGTGGACGACTGCCGCGCCACCCATGAACGGCTGAGCGCGGCGGGCGTGGAATTCATGCAGGAACCGGTGGAGCGCTACGGCACGGTGGACGCCGGCTTCCGCGATCCTTCCGGCAATGGCTGGAAGCTGATCGAACGCGCCGCCGCGGCGGTGGCGTAGTTTTTCAGTCCAGCAGGAAGCGCATCGCCCCGGTGCCGAGCGCCGGGTCGGTACTGCCCGGCCGGCCGTCTTCGATGCGGCCGGCCAAGCGCTGCATCCCGCCGGGTTGCAGCACCTCAAGGTCGTACCAGCCTGCCGTGGGCGCGGCGTTCCAGCGGATCTCCAGCGCCTGCCCCGGCGCCAACTGCAACTCCCGTTGCGGCATGCGGCCCGCGTAGACGGCGGCGCGCAGCGTGACCGCCTGCGCGGTGTTCGTGGTGTTGTTCAACTGCAGCTTCAGCTGCTCACCCTCCCCGCTCACCGACGCCTGCACTGGTGCAGCTGCGTCGGCGTCGCCACGGAACTGGCGGTGGAAGCCGTTCGGCCCCAGCAACCACAGGTCGTAGCCTTCCCCTGCGTGTATCGGCCACTGGTCCTGCAGGGGCGCACCGGGCGCCACGGTGTAGCGGCGCGGAATCGCCTCCAGGCGCAGGCGGTCGTAGACATGCAGTACCGCCGCCGCGCCTTCGCAGCCCAATGTCAGCTGCACGGTGGTGGTGTCGGCACCCGGCGCGATCTCCGCCTGTGGGCGGTACGGCAAGGCGCGCGCCGGGCGCACGCCGGGTTCCTGCTGGGCGGGCACCAGGTCCACCGGCAGCTGCGGCACCGTGCGCCCGGGTAGCGCCGCCGCGCGGGCGGCCACCGCCGCCGTTGCGGGCAGCGAGGCCAGGAACGGGCGCGCATCGGACGCGGTGAAATCGAAGGCACCGGTGAGGTCACCGCACACGGCGCGCCGCCACGGCGAGAGCTCGGGCGCGGCCACGCCGAAGCGGCGTTCGATCAGGCGGATCACGGAGGTGTGGTCATACACCTGCGAATCCACCCAGCCGCCGCGGCTCCACGGCGAGATCACGTACAGCGGCACGCGTGGGCCGAGTCCGTACGGACGGCCGCGCAGGTCGAGCGGATCGGCCTTCTCGTTGCCCGGCGACGGATGCTGGTGATACTCGCCGTCGGTGGACACTGCCGACGCGCCGGCCCAACCGCTGCGTGACGTTGTGTCGGCCGATGGCGGTGCCGGCGGCGGTACGTGATCGAAGAACCCATCGTTCTCGTCGAACATCAGCAGCAGCGCGGTGCGGCTCCAGACCTCCGGGTCGGCGGTCAGCGCGTCCAGTACGCGTGCGGTATACGCCGCGCCCTGCGCGGGGCTGGACGGCCCGGGATGTTCGCTGCCGGCGGCATCGGCAATGATGAAGCTCACCTGCGGCAGCTGCCCCTTGAGCACATCCTCGCGCAGCTGCACCAGGCCGCGCGTGCTGACGCCGCGCTCGCGCAGGGCGGCGTCATGGCCCGGGGCGCCCCGCCATGCCTGCCGGAACGACTCGAAGCCGGCCAGCGGGTTGTCGGTGAAGTTGTCGGCCATGTCCTGGTAGATCCGCCAGTCGATGCCCGCGCGCTGCAGGCGTTCGACATAGGTGGTCCAGGTGTAGGAATCCGGATTGCCGCCCAGTTCCGGGAAATTGTCGTGCGAGTTGGCCACGGCCGGGCCGCCGCCGCGTGCGTGCGGATCGTTGTGCCCGGTCCACAGGAACAGCCGGTTCGGGTTGGTGCCCGCCTGCATCGCGCAGTGGTAGGCATCGCACACGGTGAAGGCGTCGGCCAGCGCGAACTGGAACGGCATGTCGTCGCGGCGGAAGTAGCCCATCGCGTGGTCCTGCTTGGCCGCCGGCCAGTGCGCCATGCGCCCGTGGTCCCACGCACGCTGCGCGTCGGGCCAGGTGTGCGGGGTACCTTCCACGCGCATGTAGCCGAAGTGCGCGGCGGTATCCAGCGGGAACGGCGCGATGCCGTGGGTGCCGGCGGCGTTCGGCTGCAGCCACACGTTGCGGCGTGGCTGGCCGGCCGCCAGCGGCGCGGCCGGCACCACGAAGCGGTCGCCGAAGCCGCGCACGCCGGGCAGCGTGCCGAAGTAGTGGTCGAAGGAGCGGTTCTCCTGCATGAACACCACGATGTGCTGCACGTCCTCCAGGCTGCGGCTGCGCGCGTACGGCGCGATCGCCGCCGCCCGCGCGATGCTCGGCATCAGGGCCGCCAGGCCACCGGCCAGCCCGGCCTGCAGCAGCCGGCGGCGGCCGCTGTCGGTCACGGGCGGGCGCGCTGGGCTCACAGGTCGACCCGGACCGAGAAGCCCACGGTGCGCGGTGCACCGATGAAGGCCGAGTCGCTGCCATCCACACCGGCCAGGTAGCGGCGGTCGGTGAGGTTGCTGACCACGAAGCTGGCGCCCACGCCCTTCAGCTTCGGCGACAGGCTCTGCAGGTCGAAGCCGATGTTGGCGTTGAACACCGTGGCCGAAGGCAGGCGGTTGTCGTTGGCCGCATCCAGGTAACGCTCACCCAGGTAGCGCCCGGACAGGCCGAAGTTCCAAGTATCGCCCTGCCAATCGGCGGAGACCACCAGCACGTGCTTGGGCTGGCCGATCACCTGCGCCCCATCGACGATGCCCAGTTCGGTGTCGCGCGCCACGTTGCCGCTGCCCAGGTACTTGGAGCGGTTGTAGGTGTAGGCACCGTTGATGCGCCAGCCATTGTCCCAGCCATAGCCGAGCGCGGCTTCCAGGCCGGTGCTTTCCACGCCACCAAAGTTCTCGTAGACGCCATCGGTCTCGTCCAGGTAGTCGATGCCATCGGCCAGCCGCGCGGGCAGGTAGACGATGCGGTTGTCGAACTTGATGTTGTACAGGGTCAGCGAGCCGGTCAAGGGCCAGCGGCTCACGCGCAGGCCGAGCTCGATGTTGTCGGCCGTCTCCGGTTCCACCCGCGAGAAGCGTTGTGCATCGGTTTCGCCCAGCACACCGGACGGAATGGCCGCGAAGTTCTGCGAGAAGCCGCCGAACAGTTCCAGCCCTTCCACGGGCAGCGTCCAGGTGCCGCCGGCGGAGATCAGCGGGTCGGACTTCGAATCCGAGCGCACGTTCTCGGCGCTGCCGATCACGCGGTTGCGCTTCTGGTCGACGAAGAACTGCTTGACGCCCAGGCGGGCGCTGAACGGACCGAAGCGCGCCACGTCCTCGACGTAATACATCTGCTCATCGGTCTTGTAGCGGTCTTCGAACTGCACCCAGTACGGCTGGTGGTCGAAGCTGATGTCGGTGCCGACGTTGAGCAGGCGGTGCCAGTCGCGGCGCACGCTGCGGTCGAACTGCTCCAGCCAGACGCCGGCGCGCACGGTGTTGTCCACGCTGCCCAAGGTCTGCTTCCACTCCATGTCGGCGGTGAAACCGGCGCGGTCGTTGTCGTAGTGCGAATGGCGGTAGGACTGCACACCCTGCACGCCCGGCGCGTAGCAGTTGGGGTCGTACTCGGCAGTGAAACCGGCGCGCGGCACGCAGCCGGCGCGCAGCTGCGCGGCGCTGCCGTCGGGATTGACGAAGTAGAACTGGCCCAGCGCGCTGCCACCGTACACGGTGCTGCCGCCGAGGTACTCCGATTCCGGCGCACCCGCGCCATCGTTGCGTGCCTGCACCAGGTAGGGCGGCAGCCAGTCGCCGCGGCCTTCCATCTTGTGCGCGTAGCCGGTGAGCGAGAGCTTGAAGCCGTTGCCGCTGTCGAACGCGCCGCGCAGGTAGCCGAAGGTGTTCTCGCGCAGCGCGCGCGAGCCGGAACGGAAGTTCTGGTCCAGGTACGGAATGCCGGTGAGCGTGCCGGTCAAACCGTCGCGGTCGGGGTTGATGGCGAAGGCTTCGGGGGTGACGCTGGTGTATTCGGGTTCGTCGGCGTCGTTGTACGAGGCGTAGCCACTCAGCGTCCAGCGATCCAGTTCGGTGATGAACTTCGCGGCGAGATGGTCGTTGCTGACATGGCCGCTGCCGTCGATCCAGTCGTTGACGCGCGCCGAAGAGGCACTGATCCACGCGCGGGTGTTGCCGCCGAGCACGCCGGTGTCGTAGCGCACGTAGTACTTGCGGGCGTCGTTGTCGCCGCCACCGGCAACCATGCGCAGGCGCTGTTCCTGCAGCGGGTCGCTGGTGAGGAAGTTGAGCGTGCCACCGAGCGCTTCGTTGGAACGCGAGGAGATGTCCGCGGTGCCCTGGCTGACTTCGATCGTCTCCAGATCCAACGTATCGATGTAGCGGTTGGCCAGCGAGCCGCCGCCGTAGCCGGAGCCGCCGTTGGGCAGGCCATCGATGGTGGTGCCGATCTGCTGCGTATCACGGTTGGTGACGAAGCCGCGCATGCTGATCTGCGTGCCCCATACCGAGGAACCGGTGGCGTCGGCTTCGCTCACCACCACGCCGGGCAGTTCGTTGAGCGCGTTGTTGACGCTGCCCAGGATCTGCTGGCGCTGCAGGGTTTCCTGGCTGACGGTGGTCTTGGCGAAGCTGGTGGCCTGGCCGATGACCTGCACCTGGTCCAGCGTGCGCGCGTCATCGGCAGGGGCCGGTTCGGCGGCCATGGCCTGCACGGTGGCGGTGAGCATGAGGGCAAGCAGGGAGACGCGGGGATAACGGCCAGCAATCGACATGGGTCATGGGCGCGGCAGTGGGGTCGGCCGGCAGTATTGGCAGCGGGGGTTACGTGGCCATGACATGAAGTGCGCGATATCGCGACGTTGTGACGGCGCGCACGACGGGGTTTTTCGTCATGCGCGCCCTTGTTTTCCTCAATGTGCGCCGTGCGTGGAGCGACGACGGAACCTGCGCGACATCCACTCGCCCAGATCGTCCATCACGGTAAACGCGGCCGGAATGACGATCAGGCTGAGCAGCGTGGAGGTGATCAGGCCGCCGATCACGGCAATCGCCATCGGGGCGCGGAAGCTGGAGTCACCGGCGAAACCGAGCGCGATCGGCATCATGCCGGCGCCCATCGCCAGCGTGGTCATGACGATCGGTTGCGCGCGCTTGCGGCAGGCATCAATCAACGCATCGTGCTGGCTCATGCCGTGCTCGTCCTCGGCCATCACCGCGTAGTCCACCAGCAGGATGGAGTTCTTGGTGGCGATACCGATCAGCATCAGCAAGCCGATCAACGCCGGGAGCGAGAGCATGTTCTGGGTGATCAGCAATGCACCGAACGCACCGCCGGCACACAGCGGCACCGCTGCCAGAATGGTGACCGGCATCAGCGCGTGGTTGAACAGCAGCAGCAAGACCATGTAGATGCAGATCAACCCCGCGGCCATCGCCAGCATGAAGCCGATGAACAGTTCCACGAACACTTCGGCGTCGCCGGTATTGAGGAAGGTCACGCCCGGCGGCAACTGCTTGACGCTGGGCAGCGCCTGCACTTCGGTCATCACATCGCCCAGCGGGCGGCCGTTGAGTTCGGCGGTCAGGGTCACGTTGCGCTGGCGCTGGTAGCGCGAGATCTGCGAGGGGCCACTGCCTTGGCGGATCTCGGCCACGGCCGCGAGCGGCACCGCACCGTCACGCCCGGGCACGCGCAGCTGCCCGATCAGCGCCGGATTGGCCAGCGTTTCCTCGGCGAAGCCGACGCGGATCGGTACTTGGCGATCGGGCAGGTTGAGCTTGGCCAGGCGCTGTTCGTAATCACCGGCGGTGGCGATGCGCGCCGCTTCGGCGATGTCCTGGGTGGCGACGCCGAGATCGGCCGCGCGCGCGGCGTTGGGCACGATCTGCAGTTCCGGGCGCAACAACGAGGCGGTCGAGGTCACGCTGCCCAGCCCCTGGATCCCGCGCAGGTCGCGCTCCAGTGCGGTGGACGCTTCCTGCAGGCGCTGCGGGTCGTCGCCGGACAGCACCAGCTGCAGCAGGTTGCCCGGCTCGGAGCTGACATAGCTCACGCGCACGCCGGGCAGGTCGGCCAGACGCTGGCGGGCATCGCGTTCCAGTGCGCGCTGGTCGCGGTCGCGGTCATCGGCCAGGCCCCAGTCCAGCACCAGTGTCGCCTTGCGCGCTTCGCCCACGCCGGTGGCGCTGGGGTCGCCCAGGTCGAGCACGGCGCCCACGGCGGTGTAGACCTGCTTCAGCTCGGGCATGTCCTTGAGCAGCGCGCGGGCGCGTTCGGCCACCGCCACGGTTTCCTGCAGGCGCGTGCCCGGCGGCAGTTCCAGGTTGAGGTTGCTGCGGCCCAGATCCGACTGCGGAATGAAGGTGGCCGGGATGAACGGAATCAGCGCCAGCGAGCCGACGAACAGCGCGGTGGCCAGCCACAGGGTGATGCCGCGGTGGCGCAGCGCCTTGTCGACCCAGCCCAGGTACCACGTCATCAGCTTCGATTCCGGCTTCTCTTCGCCATGCGGCTTGAGCAGGTAGGCCGCCATCATCGGGGTGAGCAGGCGCGCCACCAGCAGCGAGAACAGCACGGCGGTGGCAGCGGTCCAGCCGAACTCGCGGAAGAACTTGCCGGCGATGCCGGGCATGAACGCCACCGGCACGAATACCGCCGCCAGCGTCAGCGAGGTGGCGATCACCGCGTTGCCGATCTCGCCGGCGGCTTCGCGCGCGGCCTCCAGCGGCGGTTTGCCCATGCGCAGGTGGCGCACGATGTTCTCGATCTCCACGATCGCATCGTCGACCAGGATGCCGACCACCACCGACAGCGCCAGCAGCGTGATCATGTTCAGCGTGAAGCCGAAGAAGTACATGACCGCGAAGGTGGGAATGATCGACAGCGGCAGCGCCAGCGCGGACACCCACGTGGCCCGCCAGTCGCGCAGGAACAACCACACCACCAGCAGCGCCAGCAGCGCGCCCTCGTAGAGCATGGTCATCGACGAGTCGTAGGAGCGGTGGGTCTCGTCGATGGCGGTGGTGACCAGCCGGAAGTCGATACCCGGGTGGGTGGCCTTGAGCTGGTCGAGTGCGCTGTGCACACCGGCCTCGACCTTCACTTCGCTGGAGCCGCGCGTCCGCGACATCGAGAACGCCACTACCGTCTTGCCATCCAGCAGCGCCGCCTCGGTCGGGTCGGCGGCGGCGTCGGTCACGGTGGCCAGGGTGGACAGGCGCACGGCGCGGCCATCGGGCAGCGCGATGGAGTAGTCGCGCAGGGCCTGCGCATCGCCGACGGTGCCGAGGGTGCGGATGGTCTGCTGGGCGCCTTCGATCTCGGCCTTGCCGCCGGCACGTTCCACCTGGATGCGCGCGAGCTGCTGCGACACGTCACCGGCGGTGATGCCCATCGCGATCAGCGCGTTGGGGTCCAGGTCCACGCGCACCTGGCGCTGTACGCCGCCCACGCGGGTGACCCGCGCCACACCAGGCACGCCGTACATCGCGCGCGACACGTCGCGGTCGACGAACCAGCTGGCCTCGTCCGGTGTCATGTGCGGCGCGACCAGGGCGTAGGTCATCAGCGAGCCGCCGATGTCGACCTTCGAGATCACCGGTTCCTGGATGTCCTGCGGCAGGTCGGTGCGGATGCGGGTGACCGCATCGCGGGTGTCATCCAGCGCGGTGGCCAGGTCGGCCTCCAGCTGGAATTCGATGGTGGTGGTGCTCACGCCTTCGTTGACCGAGGAGATCACGCGCTTGACGTTGTTCACCGTGGCCACCGAATCCTCCACCTTGCGGGTGACCTCGGCCTCCAGCTGGCTGGGCGAAGCGCCCGGCTGGGTGACGGTCACGGTGGTCATCGGGAAGGCGATGTCGGGGAAGCGGGCCACGGGCAGCTGGTGGAAGCCCCACAGGCCGGCCACGCACAGCACGAAGAAGATCAGCAGCGCGGGCAACGGGCGCTTGATCGCCCAGGCGGAGATATTCATTTGGCGCTCGCCTTGGCATCGGCCACCACGCGCACGCGGTCGCCTTCACCCAGGAAGCCGGCGCCCTCGACCACCACACGGTCGCCGGCCTTCAGCCCTTCGAGGATCGCGGTGCGGCCCTGCACGGCCTGGCCGGTACGCACGCGCAAACGCGCGGCCTGCTGCTTGTCGTTCACGGTGAACACGTAGCTGTGGCCGTCGCGCTGCACGATGGCGGCGGTCGGGATGGTCAGCACGTCGCCCTGGCCGGTGACGATGCGGCCTTCGACATACACGCCCGGCTTGAGCGTGCCCGGCTCGGGCAGGTCGGCAAAGATCGTTCCGGTGCGGGTCTGGGCGTCCACGCCCGGGGTGACCGCACGGATGCGGCCGCTGACCACCGCGTCGGCGTAGGGCAGCTCCACGGTGTTTCCCACGGCCACGCCGGTCAGCTGGTCCTCGGGCAGTTCGGCGCGCCATTCCAGGCGACCGTCGCGGATCAGCCGCAGCAGCTCGGTGCCGGCCGATACCACCTGGCCGGGCTGGACCAGGCGCTTGGAGATCTGGCCGTCGGCCGGCGCGCGCAGGTCGGCGAACTCGCGGCGGAGCTTCGCCGCATCGCGTGCGGCACGCGCGGTGGCGGTCTGCGCCTCGGCATTGATGCGGGCGGCGCGCAGCTCGTCCAGGCTGCTTTCGCTGATGAGCTTCTCGGCCGCCAGCTTGGCGCTGCGCTCGTAGTTCAGGCGTGCCAGTTCCTGCGAGGCCTGCGCCTGCTTCAGCGAGGCATCGGCCTGCGCCAGTTCGCTGTCCAGGGTGCGGTGGTCCAGCTGCAGCAGCACCTGGCCCTGCTTGACCCACTGGCCCACGTCCACCGGCAGCGCGGTGACGCGCTGGCCGCTGATTTCGACGCCGAGCTGCATTTCCTCACAGGCCGTCACCGGGCCGGAGACCAGCACGGTGCGCGCCATCTGCTGTTGCTGGGCAACGGCCAACGAGACCGGCAGCGCCGAGGTGGCGGCGGCGTCGGCCGCCTTGTCGTCTTTGCCACCGCAGGCCGCCAGCAGGGCGAGGGTGAGCAGGAGCAGCGAGCTGCGGAGAAGAGGTGCACGCATGGATGAGCTTCCGTGTCGGAACAGCGGGAACAAGGGAAAATGAAACCGAATCAGGGGGCGCGGGCCAGGCGCAGTTCGATGCCGTCGAGCATCAGCCCGAGGCCCTGCTCGAAGCGGGTGTCGAAATCGACCTCGCTCCAGACGTCACGGGCCTCCCAGCAATGGGGGAAACGCTGCTCGGCCAGCGCCATGAAGGCCTCGCCCAGCGCTTCCATGCTGCCGTCGCCGGGCCACGACTGTTCTTCGATGACGAAGCCCATCGCGTAATACACCAGGTCCATGGACGTGGTCGCGGCAAAGCGCACCGAAGCGCCCGCACCGACCAGCACGGCGATGCTCGCCTCGCCCACACGCAGCACGTTCTCGGTGGCCAGGAACGTGCCGGCATACACCCGCGCGCCATCACGGCGGGCCTTGAACGCCACCCGGAACTCGCGCGCGATCTGCAGCAGGGTCTGCCGCCAGGCCTGGCCCTCGGGAATGTGGCGGGCCACCTCCACGATCATGGCGTCGGCCATGGCATCCACCAGCGCCTGCTTGCTCTTGAAGTGCCAGTACAGCGAAGGCGCGCGGATGCCCAGCGTGCAGGCCACCTTGCGCAGGGTCACCCCCTCCATGCCGGCCTCGTCGAGGATCTTGAAGGCGGCACCGACGATGTTGTCCCGGGCGATGGGCTGACGCACTGGGGGCTTCTACCTAACGTTGTTAGGGGCGAATCTAACAGTGTTAGGCAGAGTCCCGCAAGTAGGGCCACGCCATGCGTGGCTGCGCTTCGTTCGGGACCGCGAAGCCACGCAGGGCGTGGCTCTACCGCGCCGTCGGCCCCGCCGATATGCTGCGTCCATTCAACCCTCCGGTGATGGATAGGGTGGCGTGCCCGTGCGGCCGCAGCCGGTACACCATGAGGGGCCTGTAGGGGCATGCAGCACCGAATCAGATTGAAAAGGAGGGCTTTGTGCAGGGAAACGTTATCCGGTGTGTGTTGCTTATTTTTTGTGCTTCGTTGCTTGGTGGACGTGCGGTCGCCCAGGTTGCACGTCCCGATGCGAGCCGAATTGCTGAAGAGTTGATCGCGATGGAGGAGAAGGACCAGGAGGTAAGGAGCGCACAAAAGGTCGATGTGAATGAAGTGCTTAGAGTTGACGCGCAGAATACGCATCGGCTCAATGAAATCATGACGTCGATGGGCTGGCCGCGCATCTCTGTGGTCGGCAAAAAGGCCGCCGATGCTGCTGCCCTGCTGGCCCTTCATGCTGATCGACATCCACAGTTTCAGCGCCGAGCATTGGAGTTGATGCAGCCCTTGGTTGAGACAAAGGAAGCGGACCCAGAACAATTTGCCTATCTTTGGGACCGGACGCACATCCCTCAGCGATTCGGCACCCAAGGGGGATGCGTTGGCACTGCGTGGCTGCCGGACGAAGTTGAAGATCCCGCTCAAGTGGAGTCGCGAAGGGCGGCCATGGGCATGAGACCGCTTTCCGACTACGTAGCGATAGCCAGTGAAATGCTGTGCAAGACCAAGCAGTGAAATGGGGGGCCGTGACAGGTCTGCATGGCTGGTTGCAGCAGGTACCGAAGCCTGCGGAAGTGCCGGACCATCTACGTGAAGGTGTTATGGGAGCCGGGCTGCGACGGCGATTGAAACGAAACGACGTATGCACCGGAAGTGAAACGCTGAACCCTGCGTCCCGACGTGGTGGCGCCTTGCGGGATTGGGTCAGTAGGTGGCGATCTGGATGAGCAGCCGGTCGCCCTGAAGGAACGACACTGCGGGCGTTGGCGTGTTGTCGGTGCGCATGCAGATCGGGGAATCGTTGTAGATGTTCCTGCTCAGCCCGGGATACTTCCTGGTGGCCTCATCGCGACTGATCACCTGCCCGCCGCGCTGCACGCAGCTTTCCATCAACGCCTTCGCCTGCGCTTCTTCAAGGCGATATCCGCGCCTGAGGGGCCTGCCCACCTCGATGCTGCCGCGCGGGTCCAGCACGATCCTGCGGTGTTTGGCGGGCTCGCTCCACGCCGGCTTCATGTCGGGCGGCATGTCGAAGCCCGCCACGCGCTCGGTCTGCCTGGCAACCTGCTCGCCGCGCTTTTTCAAGCTGGGGAGAATGATCAGCACACTCAGTACGATCGCGCCGACCATCAGCCAGCGACCCCGCGTCGTTTGGGGGACAATCTCCAACCCGAAGAATTCGAATCTCATCTGCTCATCCGTGAGGCGCGCCAAGGTGGCTGCGCATGATGGCGCAGCGTGCCCCGCCATGCCAAGCCTCCCTGCGCACTGCCCGGGAAATGGCATACTCCGCCGACACCTCCCCCGGCTGCGGGCTGCGCATCGCGCACCCGCTCCATTGGTCTGCCGCCATGCCCAGCCGTTCTGTTCGTCATGCACCCGCGCACGTCACGAACAGGAGCCCCGGCGGTTTCTGCCGGCTGTTGCTGGTCGTCGCGCTGGCGATCACCAGTGCGCTGCCCATGGCCCACGCGCTGTCACCGGACCGCACCCTTTCCCAGCTTCGTCATGACCGATGGACGCCCAATGAAGGCGCACCGGCGCAGATCTTCTCCATTGCACAGACGCCGGACGGGCTGCTCTGGCTCGGCTCGCGGCAGGGCCTGTACCGCTTCGATGGCGTGCGCTTCGAGCGCATCACCACGGCCGGCGGCACGCCGCTGATCGACGACGATGTGTTGAGCCTGAAGGCCGAGGCCGACGGCTCGCTCTGGGTGGGCTACTTCAACGGCGGGATGAGCCGCTTGGGTGGTCCCGCGCCCGGCCAGTACGAGTACCAGCGCGATGACGTGCCGCTCGGCTCGGTAATGGGCTTCGCACGTGACGCGCGCCAGCGGCTGTGGGCGATCACGCCGGTGGCCTTGGTCTGGCTGGATGCAGCCAGCGACACCTGGAAATCCGCGCAGGACATGGGCTTCAAACCGGACTGGCGACCGAAACGGATCTACGCCGACCACCAGGGTGGGCTCTGGATGGCGTACGCGGAGAACCAGGACTACGGCATCGTGTACCTGGCACCGGGCGCTACCCAATTCCAAGCCTATCCAAAGCCGGTGCTGACGCCTTATTTCGACCAGGCGGCCGATGGCACGCTCTGGGTGGCCGATGAGTGGGGTGTTCGTCCGCTTGCGCGCGCGGATGCCGATCCGCGGCATCCCAACGCCACGGTGAGTTGGCTGGAACCTGCATTCAAGGGTGCCGGGCTGCGCTTCGACCGCGATGGCAGCATGTGGCTCAGCGCCGCCGGTGGCATTGCACGTGTGCGCGATCCAAAGACGTTGCTGCCACCTGGGCGCGGCGTGATCCTGCCGGCACCCGAATACTTCGGACCCGCGCAGGGCCTGAGTTCCGAAGTGGTCTGGACCGTGTTCGAGGACCGCGAAGGCAATCTCTGGACCGGCACCGCCAACGGGCTCGACCGCTTCCGCGACAACGCACTGGCGGCGATCGCGCTGCCACGCCGCGACCAGTCCTTCGCCATGGCGGTGGGCAACGATGGCCGGCTGCTGGTCGGCAACGCCGACCGTGGCCCGATGTGGGTCACCCCCGATGCAACCAGGGCCGGTGGTGCGCGTATCGACGAGCTGGGCGGTCCGGACATGGAAGGGGTGACGGCACTGCATCGCGATGCCGCAGGCACGCTATGGGTGGGGGGTGCACATGGCACGCTGTCGCGGCTCGGAGCGCACGGGCTGGAAAAGGTTGCACTGCCACCGGAGCTGGAAGGCGAAGGAATGATCGGCATGCTCGCCAGCGACCGCGCCGGCGGCCTGTGGGTGAGCCGACTCAACGGCGGCCTGCTGCGCCTGCAGGACGGCAGATGGGAGATGCAGAACGCCAAGTACGGCATGCAGCCTGGGGTCACCCCGCGTGCGCTCGCGGAGGACGCGCAGGGGCGGATATGGACCGACGCCGGGCAGACGATCGGCGTGTTCGAGAACGGGCAGCGCCGCGACTTCAAGCAGGATGGCCCGGACATTGGGCGCATCAGCGTGCTGCAGGCCCATGGCGATGAGCTCTGGGCAGGCGCCGCGCGCGGGGTATCGATGCGCGCCGGCAACACGTTCCGCCGGCTGCTGGGGCGCGAGGGCGAACGCTTCGAGCACACCACCGGCACCCTGCTGCGGCCCAACGGCGAGCTGTGGCTGGGCGGGCGCAGCGGCTTGAGCCGCGTGCCCGCTGCGGAACTGAAGCGCTGGCGTGCCGATCCTTCCCATGCCGTGGCGTTCGAGCGCTTCGGCGTGCTCGACGGCCTGCGTGGGACCACGGAGAAAACCGGCGGCGTATCGTCGGTGCAGGGCGATGCACAGGGACGAATCTGGTTCGCCACCGACCGTGGCGTGCACTGGATCGACCCGGACCACATCACGCGCAATCCCGCCGTGGCACCGCCGCCGCCGTCGCTGCTGGGCGTGCAGGTCGACGACACGCCCGTGCCGCTCGCGGCGCACCTGCGCCTGCCTGCCGGCAGCCGCGACCTGCGTGTGGACTACACCGCACCGGCACTGCGGGTGCCTGAGCGGGTCCGCTTCCGCTACCGGCTCGATGGCGTGGATAACGCGTGGCGCGACGCCGGCACGCGACGCCAGGCGCTGTACAGCCGGCTGGCGCCGGGCGAGTACCGGTTCCGCCTGAGCGCCAGCGACGACAGCGGCACCTGGTCGCCGCAGGAGGCGTCGTTCAACGTCACGGTACTGCCCGCGTTCTGGCAGACCACGTGGTTTTTGCTGGCCAGCCTGGGGCTGCTGGCCGCCCTGGTCTGGCTGTTCGTACGCTGGCGCGTGGCCGTGGCGCGGCTGCGCGTGCAGCACGTGTACCGGGCGCGGGTGGGCGAACGCGAGCGGATCGCGCGCGACCTGCATGACACGCTGCTGCAGTCGGTGCAGGCACTGATGCTGCGCATCGAGTCCTCGCGCCGCCGGCTGGCGCTGGGCGATGCCGCCGCCGCCGAAGCCGGGCTGGTGCATGCGCTGGAAGAGGCGGAATCCGGCCTGGTGGAAGGCCGCGACCGCATCCGCGCACTGCGCCGCGATGACGCGGGATTCGACGATCTGGAAACGGCGGTGCGCGCGTTGCCGGCACAGCTGGAGCTGCCGGCGGAGATCGCGTTCGAGCTCGCGGTCAGCGGGCGCCCGCGCCGCTGGCGCCAACCCGAACTGGGCGAGGTGTACCGGATCGTGCGCGAGGCGTTCGCCAACGCCAACCGCCACGCCGATGCATCGCGCATCACCGTGCGCATCACCTACGCACTGCTCCACACCACCGTCGAGGTCGAAGACGATGGCTGTGGCATCCAGGACGCGGTGGTGGCCCACGGCGGCAGCGACGGGCACTGGGGCCTGCCCGGAATGCGTGAGCGTGCGGCGCTGTGCGGCGGCACGTTGACGGTGCAGGCCGTGCCGGGCGGCGGCACCCGGGTGCGGGTACGGCTGCCACGCTGGCGGATGTTCCGGCGCTGACGAAAGCGCTTGCGTTGGACCGCGCCGCGATGCACGGTGCTCTCCTCGCCGGGACCTCGCCCATGACCCTCCGCATCCTGACCATCGATGACCATCCCCTGATCCGCCAGGGCATCGCCTCCATGCTGGACGTGGAACCCGGCCTGGAGCTGGTCGGCGAAGCGGCCGAGGCACTGGACGGCATTGAACAGTACCGGCGCCTGCTGCCGGACATCGCCCTGGTCGATCTGCAGATGCCCGGCGTCGATGGAATCGAGCTGACCCGACGCCTGCGTGCGGAGTTCCCGAACGCCCGCGTGGTCATCCTCACCACCTACCGTGGCGATGCCAATGCGCGTGATGCGCTGGCGGCCGGTGCCTGCGGCTATCTGCTCAAGAGTTCACTGCGCCGCGAACTGGTGGATGCGCTGCATCGCGTGGCGCAGGGCAAGCGTTGCCTGTCGGCGGAAGTATCGGAAGAGATCGCCCAGCATCTCGGCGAGGAACCGCTGACCGCGCGCGAGCAGTCGATCATGGCCGCGCTGGCCCAGGGCTGGGAGAACAAGCGCATCGCCAATGACCTGGGCATTTCCTCGGAAACGGTGAAATCCCACCTTGCGCGGATCTTCGAGAAGATCGGCGCACGCACACGCACCGAGGCGATCCACATCGCCCTGCGTCGCGGGTTGGTGCGGCTGGACGACTAGCGCTTCATCATCGGCAGCGGCCGCAGCGGATGGCGCAGCCCGTGCCTCAGCGAGAACTGCACCAGGCGCAGATGGAACCCCAGCCGTGGGAACCGCGCCACGACCCGGCGGAAGTCATCCGGGTGCAGGTCGAAGCGAAGCAGCCCCAGCGATACATCGATCCAGTCGGCGCGGCGGAACGCCTCGATGCGGCAGTCCTGGTCGCGCGGTACCCGCGATATCCGGTGGTGCTCGCTGATCATGGCTATCACCACCGGCACCAGTTCCGGCCGGTCCTGTTCGAGCAGGTACTGCCGGGCCAGCGCCTCGGACGGCGCCAGATAGTCGAAGGTGCCTGCGGTCCATATGCCAAGGTCATGGAACGCGACCGCGACGGATAGCGCATACAGGTCCTGCACGGTGCCAGGCAGCATGCACCAGTGGAAGTTGGCCACGCGGTAAGCATGATTGCGATAGGGGTGGAAGTCCCGGCCCAATGCGGGGGCGTGGTCCTGCAGGATCTGATCGAGCACTGCCAGCCGGTCGAGCATGCCGTTCTCCCGTTGCACGGCGCGTGTCGTGCTGCTGGCAAGGGTAGCGCCGGCGCATGCGGGTGGCCGCCGCCGGCAGGACTATCCGTACCTCCCCCATGTGGGGGCGTGCCCCCGCGCCCGAACGACCGATGCCGCCCCTGCACCCGCATGGGAGGCTGGACCGTGACTTCACATAGGACCGGGCAGCAGCTCAGGCGACTTCGATGCCCTTCACCAGCCGCGACGCGAGACGATCATGCTTGAGCTGTGCCAGCCACCAGTCGAGCGCGCGCCCTTGATGATCACCGCGCCAGGCCACGTAGAGCAGGTTCGGTTCGCGCGGATCGGCCATGCGTTTTTCAACCAGCGCGCCGTTGGCGAGCAGGCCCGCCACGCGGTCGCGCGGCAACCAACCCACACCCAGCCCCTCGCATTGCGCGCGGATCTTGGCCTGCATGCTTGGCACCGCCAGCGAAGGCTGGCCACCGAGTACGCCGTAGCCGCGCACGTCGACTCTCCGGGAGGTATCGGCCACCACCACCGCGCGATGCTGCAGCACCGTTGAGGCATCCACCGGTTCGGCGGCCTTGGCCAACGGATGATGCGGCGCCACCGCGAACACCCATTCCATCACCCCCAGTTCGAACCAGCGCAGGCCCGGAATCACCGGCGGCTCATTGGTGGCCCCCACGACCAGGTCCGCGCGCCCATCGCGCAGCGCTTCCCAGGTGCCGGTGAGGACTTCGTGGGTAATGCGCAGCGTGACTCCGGAGGCAAGCGCGTCGAAGGCCTGGATCACCGGCAGCAGCGTGTCGAACTCCAGTATTTCGTCGGTGACGATCCACAGGCGGTCTTCCCAGCCGCCGGCCACCTGTTTGACCCGGCGGGTAAGCCGGGACACATCCAGCATCAGCCGCGCCGCTTCCTGGGCCAGCAGATGACCGGCCGGGGTGAGCTGCAGCCGGTAACGGCGGCGGTCAAACAGCAGAGCGTCGAAGCGGGCCTCCAGCTGGCGGGCGGCGTGCGAGACGGTGGAGGGCGCCTTGCCCAACCGTGCGGCGGCACGCGACAGGCTGCCGCTCTCGCGGATCGCCTCCAGCAGGGCCAGTTCGTCAGCAGACAACATGTTCGATCCCTTCGAACGAGTTCGTCGCGATTGTGGCACGGAAACATCAGGACGCCCGCGCAACATGGGCTCACGGCATAACGCCCCCCTCGAAGGAGATCAGCATGAACCGTTTCAACAGCAAGACCATCCTCGTCACCGGCGGCAGCAGCGGCATCGGCCTGGCCGCCGCCAAGGCCTTCGCCGCCGAGGGTGCCCGCGTGGTCATCACCGGCCGCGACGCCGCCGCGCTCGACCAGGCCCAGGCGGCAGTGGGCGCCAACGCCCTGGCGGTGGTGAACGATGCCGGCGACATCGCCGCCGCCCGCGCCCTGGCCGACACCCTGGCCGCCAACGACGTGCGCCTGGATGCGGTCTTCATCAACGCGGGAGCCGCGAAGTTCGCCGCCTACCCGGACGTGGATGAAGCGCTGTGGGACCAGATCTTCAACACCAACATCAAGGGGCCCTATTTCCAGTTGCAGGCCCTGCTGCCGCTGCTCAATCCGGGCGCGTCGGTGGTCATCAACGGCTCGATCAACGCCCGCATCGGCATGCCGAACACCTCGGTATATGCGGCCAGCAAGGCGGCGGTGATCTCGCTGGCCAAGACCCTCTCGGCCGAGCTGCTGCCGCGCGGCGTGCGCGTCAACGTGCTCAGCCCGGGCCCGGTCGCCACCCCGATCTACACCAAGCTAGGCCTGGACGCGGCCGCGCTGGATGCCACCGCCGCACAGATCCAGAGCCAGATTCCGCTCGGCCGCTTCGGCACGCCCGAAGAAATCGCCGCCACCGTGCTGCACCTGTCATCGCCCGAGTCGGCCTACATCGTCGGCACCGAAATCATCGCCGACGGTGGCATGAGCCAGCTCTAACGCCGCCCCCATTCCCAGGAGATCGTCATGAAACTGTTCCCGCGTTCCTTCCGCCGTGCCGCCACCGCGCTGTTGATGGTGATGGCCGTGCATGCCACCGCGCAGGCGGCCGACACGGCCGCCATCCAGAGCCACAACGCCACCGTCAACGGCGTCACCCTGCACTACCTGCAGGCCGGGCAAGGCGATGCATCGCCGGTGGTGCTGCTGCACGGCTATGCCGAAACCAGCCACATGTGGCGCCCGCTGATGCCACAGCTGGCCGGACAGCATGTGGTGATCGCGCCGGACCTGCGTGGTGCCGGCCAGTCCTCCAAGCCCGACGGTGGTTACGACAAGAAGACGATGGCGCAGGATATCCACGCGCTGGTGAAATCGCTGGGCTATCCCAAGGTCAAGATCGTCGGCCACGACATCGGGCTGATGGTGGCCTACGCCTATGCGGCCCAGTATCCGGATGAGGTGGACAGCATCGTGCTGATGGACGCGTTCCTGCCCGGCGTGGGCGACTGGACCCATGTGTGGCTGCTGCGCGATCTGTGGCACTTCCACTTCTACGGCGAAACCCCGCTGAAGCTGGTCGATGGCCGCGAGCGCACCTACTTCGAGCATTTCTGGAACGACTTCGCCGCCGACCGCACCCACTCGGTGCCCGAGGCCGACCGCCAGTTCTACGCGTCCGAATATGCGCGTCCCGGCGGCATGCGCGCGGGCTTCGAGTACTTCAAGAACTTCGAACAGGACGCCAAGGACTTCGCCGGCTTCGCCAAGACCCCGCTGCACATGCCGATGCTGGTGCTCTCCGGCGAAAAGGCCGGCGGCCAGTTCCTGATCGACCAGGCCAAGCTGGTGGATACCAACGTGGAAGGTGTGATCGTCAAGGGCTCCGGCCACTGGCTGATGGAAGAGGCGCCGGCGCAGACGATGCCTGCGCTGGTGGCGTTCCTCAACAAGTAGGAAGGCGTCCACCGGTTTCGCCGCGCGTGCTCAATCCCTCGCGCGGCGAGACATTTTTCGGCCTGCCAGGGGATCGTCCGCCGTCTCGCATGCCGTTAGGCGCCAGCGGCGCGCTCAATCTGTCGAAGGCCAATGTCTGCGGCACGTCTGAATGCACCGGCCACCGCATCGATGTCTGCGGCGGTGACACCGTGTTCTTCGAATACCCCCTTCCATGGCCGCACCGCGGCCACCATCTGCAGCACGATGCTGGCCGCCTCGGCTTGCCGCAGACCGAACCGGCCCGAGCTGCTGAGCGCGTTATCCAGCGTGGCCAGCCGTCCGTGTTCGCCGACGCCAATAGCCAGGAACCTGTCAGTTCCCACTACCGGGGCAGGAACCACGTCGTAAAGCGGACTGAGGCACCACCGTCCCAACCGTGTTCCGTCCGCCAGAATGTCGTTGCGTGAGAAAAGGAAGGCGTGATTGCGAAGGTGATCATCGTTGTTGGTGACCAGTATGTTGAACACCATGCGCTTGAAGAGCTCGGTGCGGTCCCTCTGTACATGCTCGGCCGGACAACGATTACTAAGTACGTCCGCGAGCGCCGCATAGGATCCGTCCGCCGACGCCATCTCCGGCAGCCCCAGCATGGTCAGTCCAGACACCATGTGGCGCCGCTCCATTCCGCCTTCGACAGGCACCCGATCAAACCGCTCGATCATCATCGCGGTGCGGCCTTCGTCCAGCGGCACACGCTGCAGATCGGGTACGTCCAGCCCCGCCAGCTTTGCCAACTGAAGCGTGGCGTGTTCGACCAACGGAACGCTGAAGCGCGTGTCGGTCTTTGAAGGGAACTTGGTAACGTATTGGCGGTTTTCCCGCATGACGACTGCCTTGGGTCGCATGCCGCCCAGCGTAGGACCGCCATCGAAGTACGCGGCCAGTTGCGCTGGCACCGGCTCGCCGGCTTCGATTCTATCCACCGCTTCAAGCAGGTAGGGCAGATCCACCTGGTGCGGGAGCGCGTGCTGCGCGGGCTGGCTGTCTCTCTGGCGACGGATGTCCAATGCACCCACCCGGTCGCTGCCGGCGTTGTCCAGATAGTCAACTTCCGACAATGCTCCCTGACGGCGCAGGCGGTTTTCGATCACGCGCCGTCCCCATGCATCGGGACTGGCGTCGCGGATTGCGCCGAACAATTCGAGGCCGTTGACGGGTCCCCGTTGGCGATCTGCACCCGCTGGAAGTGGCAACGAGGCAGGATCAACCTCGATAGCGCCCCCACGCTGGAGATAGATGTTTCCGTAGTTGAATGTCGAGGTGTGCAGCTGACCACTCCCCGTCACCAGATCCAACTGACCGGCAGGGACTGCCTCTGTTTGACCCGGGAGGTGGATGAAGACGTAGCGACGGGGCATGGTCAGAAATCCAGGTTCGTAGCGTCGGATCGACGCGCACGCTTGCGACCCTTGTGATCCAGCAGCGCTTGGGTCGTGGGATCGGTGATTGCGGTCACATAGGCCAACAGACCCAGTTGCTCCATCATCAGAAGCACCGTGCCCAGCCCCGTCTCCACGCTGCCCTTTTCCACGCGAATCACTGTGGCTGGACTCGTCTTGGCGCGCACCGCAAGCTCAGCCTGCGTCATGCTGCGGGCCAGACGCGCCTGGCGCATCAACGTTCCCAGGTGGATCGCTGCGCGGCGCACGGCAGGTGTTGCAGAGTCATCCGAGGAGGTTCGCATGTCCGTCATATTTGGTGGCTTATGTGGCCTAAGATATCATCAATGCTAGTTTTCACGCGAAATCATGATTGTCATGAGGGGCGAGCAGAATCAAGCATTGGTGCAAGTTAAACCGATTTAAGGTGTCATATATGACGTTTTATGCCGTTTTTCAGGTCGCTCCACGCCGCCCACGTGCCGTCTAGTTCCGGTGGCGGGTGGCGCCATCGGGGCGGAGCGGCTCCTTGTCGCCGGAAGGGAGCGAAAACGCGATCTTCGCGCCGTCGACCCGCTCGATCACCAGTTGATTCGACGGGTTGATGGTGATCGTGCTGACCCAGGCATAGTGCGAGACCGTGCGCTGCAGCTTTCCCTTGCGTCGGTACAGATCGCCAAGCCTCACCGTGCGGACAAGTTGCTGTTCGTTGTAGAAGAACAGCACCGGCTCGGTGAGCTCGACATTGCGCGGCACCAGATTCATGCCGCCGTATGCCACCACCACCGACACCCCGTCATCTGAAGGGAACACCCAGCGGTGCCAGCCGGGAATCGTCCACGAACGCGGCGTGGGGACGCGCGACGAAACGACGGTGGCATTCGTGGCCGGATCCGACACGGCACAGATCACTTTCGATGCAGAGCACGTCGTCTGTAGTTCCGGTGGCGGCATCGGCGTGTCTGCGAATGCAGCTAGTGAGAAAAAGGACAGCAGTAGTGCTGGTAGCACTTTCATCGCGCATCAAGCTCCTTGCAGCGGATTGAACAGCGAGCCTCGTCAACGCTGGGCCTGATCGGTGGCCGGCAGCACCAAGGGGCGCTCATACCACATGAGATGCTCACAGTGCCCCTTGGCAGCGCGGCACATGAACACCCACGTCGTGTCGTTCTGGTGCAGCCACCACACCGAGACGCCCTTGCGCCGCTGTGCGTCGCGCACGTCGGAAGCGGCATGGTCGGGAATCCGGGCGGGTACGCCTGGCTTCAGCCGCCGGAACAGCTGCGGAGCTTCAGCCGGCGCGAAGGAGAATTCGCCGTGGGACGTATTGATGTCCAGATTGTTGACCGTAACGATATCCACGGCCGAAGGAGGAAGTACATCCGGCAGCCAACCCCGACCGAACAGTTCGTCCGCACGCGCTTCGGCGAGGGTCTGGTAACGGTTTGTCACGGTGTCCGTGCAACCCGCGAACAGAAGCGCCAGCAGCGCCACCGGTACCAGCTTCACGCGTCGGCGTACCCGCCCTTCCTGATTCATTGCCTGATCCTTCCTTGGTGAAACGCTTCGGGCGCCACTTCAGCAGAGCTGCACCGCCTGTAGGTTCGCCCCGCAGTGCCTGTGCACCGCTACGCCATCCTCGGACCCTGCAGCATCTGCGCATCGCGCTGCTGGTCGTGCGACTGGGAGAGCTCCTGCAGACGGCGTTGTTCCTGTGAATCCCGGCTCTGGTTGGCAACCGCATACTGCTGCTCGGGTGCTGCAGCCAAGGCTTCGTGAGTCGGCATCTGTGCCCTGTTTGCCGCGGGATCTGGCGAAGCGCCCTGCCCTGACCGCATGACCAGCAGCGTGGTGCCCGCGGCCCGGGCGTCGGTTGCTTCGTTCAGTGCCATGTCAACGCTATCCCCGGGCTTGAACCCAGCCTCCACGGAAAGCCGGTACGCGCTTGCCAGAAGCCGGTCGCTGTTCTGGTCCCACGGCTTGTTGTGCCTCTCATCCAGCTTGGCCACAGAGGAACGCAGCTGCTCCACCATTCCGGCATCTTCCGGGCGCGGCAGCATGCCTTGTCGGCGATCCACCTCCGGTCGGTCCTGCGCGGCGGGCGAGGTGGGTACGGTGTTGTTCGGCGCGCGCGTACCCGGTGCGTGGGCGGGAGGATGTTCGGAAGCGGGCGTCACGCTGGCCGGCTGTTGGGATTCCGGCGCGGCAGCGCGCTGCGCGTGTGCCTGGGTAATTTCCTGCGGCGTGGTGACGGACCGGATCTCCATTCGCTCGTCTTCCCTGCCCGCCAAGGTGGCAAGCGAGCCATCCTTCTGCACCTGCAGGTAGTACGGCATGGACTCGGTCATGTCGCGTGCGTGGTCCTGGGTCACGGCGGCCACGGCGGCATCAATCTCCTCTGCAGTCCGTGGAATGCCAGCGCTGCGATACGCGGCCATCACCTGGCCGCGCAGGCCAAACTCGGTGGGGGTGGGGTTGGCGCGGGC
The DNA here is from genome assembly GCF_050737075.1 of Stenotrophomonas sp. Lineage (GTDB taxonomy): Bacteria > Pseudomonadota > Gammaproteobacteria > Xanthomonadales > Xanthomonadaceae > Stenotrophomonas. The sequence continues at coordinate 12,539 of NZ_JBOHXV010000024.1, read as the reverse complement.
CACCTCCGCCATGGCCTGCAGCTCCTGCACGCCCACGTCCCGGCTTTGGCGTGTGCGGTTGAGTTCCTCGATGATGTTGCCTTCGGCCGGATTGGTACCGTAAACCCAGCCGGGTGTGCGCCACTCCCCGTTGGACTCCAGCGCGTACTTCTCGCCGTTCGATGCCATCAGCGGTTGTGGCTTTGTCTGGGCGTTGGTGATCGCCTCGGGCACGGGCTCGATGCCGGCAAAATCGTTCCAGCCGTACTGGTTGTACGCGATCTGGTAACGCGCGGCGAGCGCCTCGGGGGTATTGGCGGCGTTCTGCGCAACGATGCGCTGGGATTCCAGCTCCAGCTGCCCCGCCTTTTCCGTTCCCACCGCCACGCTGCGGTCGAGGGGAATGCGTCCATCGATCACTTCGTGGATGGACAGGTTCCACTCGCCGTTCTGCGGGTTGCGCACGTAATGGCGGCTGGTTTCAAACGGCTCGCGCGGCGGCGTGTTGTCACCCCGGGCATCGATGCGGAAGGGGTCTGCGGGTTTTGGCAGGTTGGCCAGTCCCAAGGAGTACGAGTCGTTGGCTGCCTTGTAGTTCAGCTCGTCCACGAGCCGGCCGGCGGCCACCATCGTGCTTTCGATGTAGCGTCCATCCGGCGTGGGCGCGCGCACGGTTCTGCTCCAGCTGCCGTTGGCGTCCTCGGGGTTGCGGGACCACTCGTTGCCGCTGCGATCTTCCTGGGTGTATACGGCTTTCTTGTCCTGATACTGCGCCCAGTACTCCCCCGCGAAACCTCCCGCCACGCCACCGACCAGACCCGTGACCACTGCACCGGGGCCGGTCCACGAGCCGGTCACCGCCCCGTAACCGGCGCCCAGCAGGAAGCCGCCGCCAAAGCCGCCAGCGGTACGGCCTACAAAGTGGGTCGCGGCTGATTTCGCGCCGGCAGCGTTGCCCTCTGCGTGCAGTTCGACCACGCGGTGGCCGGTGATGGCGAAGTCCACTGCAAGCGCGGCCACCCCGGCAGCGCCGAGTACACGTGCGCCGTTGAGCGGACCGCGTGCGGCGGCAGCCTCGACCGCTCCTTCGGCGGCGCCGGTGCGGCCTGCGGTGCCGGCCAGTTCAGGGACCGCAGACGCCGGCCCGGGACGCGCGATGGTCAGCGGCATTTCCGGATTGAACGCGGTGCGCACGCGTACCGCGGTGGGTTCGGTCAGCGGCAGGCGGCCGGCCTGATTGGCATCTTCAATGGCTGTGCCCAACGACGCACGGCCGCCCCAACGATCGCTCAGCGTAGCGTTGCCGGGCTGGTCAATGGCGTCGAGTGCGAGCCTTACGTTGGATTCGGATTGGGTCACGCCTCGCCAGCGCAGTTCGTCAGGCGACAGGGTTTTCAGTTCGGCAATCTGGGCCGCATGGGTGCGCTGGTAGCCGTCGAGATCAGCGAAGAACGTACGGACCTTGGCGTTGGCCTGCTCGGGCGTCATGCCCTGCGGCGTGTTGGTGACCAGGTCGCCGTTGATGATGCCGGCGCGCAGGGTTTCGGTCAGGGTTTCCACCTTGGCCGCTACGCGCTGCATTGCCAGCGCCTGCTGCTCGGCCGTCGCGGGCAGCTTGCCCATGGCGGCCCTGCCTTCGGCGGTGTTCTCGATTTCCTTCAGCGCTTGTCGGAGCTGTTCCGAGTAGTCACCCAACGGTCCGCCCGGATGGGGGGAGATGCCCATCTCCGCGGCGAGCGCCTGTTTGGCAGGCAGATTGATGATGTTCTGCGCGCCATGGAGTTCGAAATGGCCCGCTTTGGCAAGCCGCTGCAGCATGAGGTTCTTCTCATACAGCGCCTGCTCGATGAGGTGGTGGCCCTGGAAAACCGGTGTGTCAGGCATTGGCGAAACTCCCGCTCAGCAATCCATGTCAGAGGTGGTTGGCCTACAGTGCGTACGCGTCCTTGAGGTCAACGCCGGTCAGATGGGCTTGGGCAAGCGCATCGAACATCACACGGTCACAGATGGGATCCAATCCACTGTTCGGCTGGCGGAAGATGTGCGCCCCACGCACCCGCTCTTTGTTGAACACCAGGGAAGCACCACCGAGAATGCTGTAGAAGGGTTCGTCCTGGCCGGTGATGAAGTTGTGGTCGACCTTCACCTTCACCCGCGAAGCGGGCACGTCCAGCGCATCCACGGTGCGGATCACATCGCAGAAGTAGTACTGCGGACCCGGGGAGCCATCGGCCAGGGTGAAATCGCAGGCGACGAATGCAAAGGCATCCTGGTCCACGGACGCGAACACGTCTTTGAGTGCCTGCGAGACGATCCAGATACCGGCGAGCTCTTCAAAATCCCGCGGCATGCCGCCCTTTTCAGGCACATGCACCAGGTGCGGACGCTCGGGGTACTGATCGGGTTCGCCCGTGGGCGGGGCGACGCCCTGCATGCCTGGCGAAACCAGCGCCTCCTCGTTGGCGATCTCCAGCCCGGGGAACTGACCATTTCCCCAGAAGCTTGACGTGATGACGAAGAATTCGCCCCGGTGGGTATCGGTATCAACCGATACGGGAATGGCAGTGCGGTCGTTCATGGGCTTCCATCATGGATGCGGGGGTAGAACAGGACGCTGGGGCAGCCTGATCGTAGCTGCGGGTACAGGTGCGGGCAAGTTCCCTGAACGCCCGCTTCATTCATGTACCGCTCAGTTCAATATTCAGGGTGGATTAGAGCGCCTAACGGATAATTTACATCTGTCGACCGCCCTTCTCTCCCCTCCCCAAGGGGGCGGCCGGCAAAACCAAAAACAATAAAGGTGTGTTCCCGATGATGAAGACCTCCCTGCTTGCTCTGGGCCTGTTTGCCGCACTGCCGTTCGCTGCTTCGGCTGCCGATGGCCTGTCGTACAACTACGTTGAAGGCGGCTACGTGAACACCGATGCCAAGGGTGGCGACGCTGACGGTTGGGCAGCCAAGGGCTCGGTCGCCGTGGCGCCGAACTTCCACATCTTTGGCGATTACAACTCCCAGGAAACCAAGCGCGGCAACGCAGACGTTGACCAGTGGCGCGTGGGCGTCGGCTACAACTACGGCATCGCGCCGACCACCGATCTGGTGGCCCGCGTCGCGTACCAGAAGTTCGATCCGAAGCACGGCCTGGACTTCAACGGCTACTCGACCGAAGTGGGCGTGCGCACCGCGTTCACCCCGATGATCGAAGGCTACGCGCTGGCCGGCTACGAAGACTTCAGCAAGAAGCACGGCATCAACCCGGACGGCGAGTTCTACGGCCGCGTCGGCGCCCAGGCCAAGTTCACCCCGAACTGGGGCCTGAGCGGCGAAGTGAAGCTGGCCAAGGCAGGCGACCGCGAATGGTTCGTCGGCCCGCGCTACACCTGGTAAGGCGATAGCTGCACGGTACGTTGTTGGATGGCGTGATCTCTCTCTCCCTCACGCCATGAAGCCCGGCTTAGTAGGCCGGGCTTCACTTATCTGGCTCGCACCTCGTCGGTGTGCCACGCAAAAACCCAGCGAAAGCTGGGTTTTTGCGTTTTGGGACGGGGACGAAAAAGGCAGCCGGGCAGAGCCCGGCGTTACCGCAAAGAAAAAACCCCGGCTGCGCCGGGGTTCTCCTGGATCATTTGAACAGCGTGTCCGGGTATTCCGGCTTCTGTTCGCGCGCCAACAGCGCGCGCAGGCCTTCTTCCGGCGTCTGTTCGCCGTGCAGCACGGCGCGGACGCGGTCGGAGATGGGCAGGTCGATGCCATGGCGGCGTGCCTGGCGCATGACTTCATCGGCGGTCTGCACCGATTCGACCACCTGGCCAATCTCACGCACGGCATCCTGCAGGCTTTGCCCACGCCCCAGCGCAAGGCCAAGGCGACGGTTGCGCGAGAGGTCGCCGGTGCAGGTCAGCACCAGGTCGCCCAGGCCCGCCAGGCCCATCAGGGTTTCCGGCTTGGCACCGATGGCGGCGGCCAGCCGCAACATCTCGTTGAGGCCGCGGGTGATCAGGCCGGCACGGGCGTTGAGGCCCAGCTGCATGCCATCGGCAACGCCGGTGGCTACGGCCAGCACGTTCTTCATCGCACCGCCGAGTTCGGCGCCGACCATGTCATCGCCGGTGTAGGCGCGGAAGGCCGGGCCGTGCATCGCTTCGGCTACCTGCTGGGCGAACTCCGGGTCGTCGCCGTGCACGGTAATCGCGGTGGGCAGGCCCAGCGTGACTTCCTTGGCGAACGACGGACCGGTCACCACCGCCAGCGGCACGTCCGGCCCGAGGACCTCGCGTGCGACTTCGTGCAGGAAACGCCCCGAGCCGGGCTCGAAGCCCTTGGTGGCCCAGGCCACGCCGGCGTCGGCCGGACGCAGCGGTGCCAGTGCACGCACGGTTTCACCGAAGGCGTGCGAGGGCACCACCACCAGGATCCAGCGCGCGTCCTTGACGGCAGCGGCCATATCGGTGGTGGCCCGCAGCGATTCCGGCAACGGAATGCCCGGCAGGTAACGGGTGTTCTCGTGACGCTGGTCGATGGCGTCCACCATCGCCGCGTCGCGGCCCCACAGCACGGTCTGCTGACCGTGCCGCGCAAGCAGGCTCGCCAGGGCCGTGCCCCAGGAGCCGGCGCCGAGAACGGCGATCTTGTCTGCGTTGTTGCTCATCGTTGCGACAGCAGCGCCGATCAGGCGTTGCCGGCCGGCTCGGAATCAGCAAGCGAGGTCTCGCCCTGTTCCTGGCGCTGGCGCAGGGTTTCGGCGTACAGGCCTTCGAAGTTGATCGGCTGCAGGAAGAACGGCGGGAAGCCACCGGCCTGGATCAGCTCGCTCACCAGCGAACGCACGTACGGGAACAGGATGTTCGGGCACTGGGTGCCCAGCAGCACGTCGATGGACTGCGGGTCCAGGCCGACCAGGCCGAACACGCCGGCCTGCTGCACTTCTGCCACGTAGGCGGTCTTGTCGCCGGCCTTGCAGGTCAGGGTGACGGCCAGCACGACTTCAAACGCGCTCTCGCCCAGGCGCTGCACGCGCTGGTTGAGGTTGAGCTGCAGCTCGGGCTGCACGGCTTCGTTGAACACGGCCGGAGCGTTCGGCGATTCGAAGGAAACGTCCTTGACGTAGATCTTCTCGACGGTGAACGCAGGACCGGTGGCGGCGTCGGCCGGCGCGATGGCGCCGTTGGTGTTCTCTTCGGACATTTCCTGTTGCTCCAGAATGAATGCAATGAATGCTGTAAAAATCGATTGTTACATGCCCTGCGATGGGGGCGTGTGGCGGCGCGCACAAGGCGTGCCGCGCAATCGGGGCAAAATCAGTTGCGGCCCTTGACCAGCGGCAACTCGGCCTGCTGCCAGGCCGGAATGCCACCGTCGAGCACATTGACCTGCTCGAAACCGGCCTTCTTCAACGCCTTGGCGGCGGTCTCCGAGGCGGTGCCGGTGCGGCAGACCAGCACGACCGGGCTCTGCTTGGCGTTGGCGACCAGCTTGTGCTCGGGACCGAACTGGGCCGGCTGCACATTGCGGCTGCCGGCAATGTGCCCCTTTTCAAAGTCACTGCTGGAAGACAGGTCAACCACGACCGCGCCGCCCGCATTCATCAGCTGGGTCAGCTCGGCCGGCTTCAGGGACTTGTAGCCACGCAGCAGGCGGCGCACTTCGGTGACGATGATGGCTACGGTCAGGCCCACGAAGGCCATCGACAACATCGGGTTTCGGCCGGCAAAAGCCAGCAACTCTTCGTAATTCACTTGGATCACGGGTCGATAAGCGGGCGCCGATTGTCGCACATGCAGGCGAACCGGCGTCCAGCGGGGCGGTGGGGGCTCAGTTCTGGTCCTGCCAGAGGTCCGGCAGACCGCTGGCCTGCAGCCAGCGCTTGCCTTCGGCATCCCAGCGCCAGATTTCGTTGACCCGCACAGTGCGCTCGGCCTGGGTGTTGTTGTTGATCACGCGCACTTCGGCGCTGCGACCGACCCGGCCGCCGGGCATCGGCACGTTTTCGCCGGCACGGTAGCTGGAGATCTTCACCTGCTCGAAGCGGCGCAGCTCCAGGTCGGTGAGCGGGTGCGCCTTGGTGTACTCGGGGTCCAGGTACGGCAGCGCGTCTTCCGCGGTGCCCCAGCGCATGGTCGAGTCGTACTTGATCTGGATTTCCTCCAGCTCCCGGCGCTGCTTCTTGGTCAACTTCTCGGCCGCCGCGGCCGCAACGCTGGTCAGCGCAAGCAGGCTCAGCAGCAGGATCTGGAAGGTACGGCGCATGCGAATTCCCCAATTGGCAAGGCGCCCATCCTACCGCCTTGCGAAGGCGACGAAGCGCCCGGTCAGTTCAGCGGCCGGCTTGCCGCCCTCGCCCGGCTGGCGGGCCGCCACTTCGATGCGGGCCTTGCCGCGCTGGGCGAAGGTGGCCAGGAAGCCGGCCCAGTCGGCCTCGTCGGCGGCCTGGGCCTGGGCGTGCAGGTCCTCGTAGACCGGCGCCAGGTAGCGCACGTGGCTGTCGGCCACGTAAACGTCGGCGTCGAAGCCGGCCAAACGCAGCCGCAGGGTGACCAGCGCCCAGCCGGACAGGGTCAACGCCGAGGCGAGGCTGCCGCCGAAGGCGTTGCCCTTGTCATTGACGTTCGCGGCCAGCGGCGCGCGCAGGTGCAGCACGCCGTCGGCATGGGAATCCACGCGGATCTGCATGGCCGCCACCGGCGGCATGCGCTCAAGAACCTGCTGGAGCGCGGCCAGGTGCGCGGGCATCGAATCGGAATCGGACATCGGTAAGGCGACGTTGCATCGAAGGCCTCGCATAATGCCCGCAATGAACCGCCCCGCACATGTGCCGGAATGGACCCTGTTGTCGCTGCGCCCGCGCGGCCAGCATGCCGCGCTGCGGCGTGCGGCGCGGCCGCTGGGCGCCCAGGTGCTGGCGTTGTCGCCCTGGGCACTCGTGGTGCGCGACGATGCGGCTACCCGCGCCGCGCTGGCGCAGGCGCTCAGCGCCGACCGGGTGGTCTTCAGCAGCCCGGCGGCGGTACATGCGGCCGCACGCCTGCTGCCGCTGAAGATGCCGCCTGGCGGCCGCTGGCTGGCGGTGGGCGCGGGCACGGCCGCAGCGCTGCAGCGGCACGGCGTTACCGGGGTGCTGGCACCCACCCGGATGGACAGCGAAGGCCTGCTCGACCTGCCGGAACTGGCGCAGTTGCAGGGGCTGCGTGCAGCCCTGGTCACTGCGCCCGGCGGCCGCGGCATCATCGCGGCCACGCTGCAGGCGCGCGGCGCACAGCTGGAGCGGGTGGATGTGTACCGCCGGGTAGCGCTGCCGCTGCCGCCCCGCCAACTGCAGCGGCTGCGCCGGCGGGCGCCACCGTGGGTACTGGCACTGAGCAGCGCCGAAGCCCTTTCGCTGTTGCTGGCGCAACTGCCGGCCGACCTGCTGGCGCGCCTCCAAAGCGCCCACGTGGTGGCCGCAAGCGCGCGCCTGGCCACGCTTGCGGCCGAGGCGGGCTTCGCCCACGTCACGCTGGCCGAGGGGCCGCTGCCGGTGCAGCTGGTGCAGGCCGCACACGCCGCGATCACCACCGCCGCAACTTCCTGAACAGGGGTCGCTTACGGCCTTGCAGGGTCTGCGGGCGAGGAGCGATGCTGTGCACCTGATCGATCGCCAGCTCGTGAATGCACCGGCGCGATCGACAAGGATGCCTGCATGAACGACGTAGTTCCGCCCCCGCCCCACCGACCGCTGCGCTGGATCGTGCCGCTTGCCGCCCTTGCGGTGATCGTGGGCGGCGCCGGCTGGGGCTGGAACCTGTGGCAGGCCGAGCAGGCGCGCACCGCGCAGCGCGAAGCCGACGCCAACGTGCTGGTGCAGGGCCTGGCCGGCAGCGTGGAAGCGCTGCGTCGCGACCAGCGCTCCACCTCGCAACGGGTGCAGGATGCGGCGGCCACCAACCGGGTACTGCGCGATGAGATGCTGGGCCTGAGCCAGCGCAATGCGCTGCTCGAGGAAAACCTGGCGCGGCTGGCCGACAGCACCCGCCATAACGCGCAGGCGCTGCAGTTGGAAGAGGCCGAGCTGCTGCTCAGCCAGGCCGGCCAGCGGCTGGCGTTTGCCGACGATGTGGAGGGCGCCAAGCGGCTGTATGCGCTGGCCGCCGCCGCGCTGGAAGATGTGCAGGGCACCGAATTCCTCAACCTGCGCCAGGCCTTGATGCAGGAGCGCAACGCGGTCGATGCGCTCGGCCCGGGTGTGCGCGCCGGTATCAACCAGCGCCTGGGCGCGTTCGCGCAGTCGTTGCTGGCGTTGCCCGAACAGGTAACCCCGGCGCCGGGTACGGCCGCGCCGCCCTGGTGGCACCAGGTGCTGGCCCCGTTCGTGACCATCACCCCGACCGCCGCGCAGGGCCCGCTCACCCGTGCCGAGCGCACCGCTGCGTGGGACTCCCTGCAGCTGGAACTGACCCTGGCCCGCGCCGCCGTCGAGCGCGGCGACCAGGCCGGGTTCGAACAGGCGCTGGATCGCGTGGCGCTCTGGCTGCCGCGGCTGTGGCCGGATTCACCCGCCCTGCGCGAGCGTCGTGCTGAACTGCAGCAGTTGCGCACCCAAGTGCTACGCCCCCCGCTGCCCGAACTGGGCAGCACCCTGCAGCAACTGCGCGCCATGCGCGACGGGAGTTAAATGATGAAGCCGATTCAATCCGTGGTGGTGCTGCTGCTGGCCGTGGCGCTGGGCGTGATCGCCGCGCAGTGGCTGGGCGCCGATTCGCTGCGCCAGTACGGCGAGGTGATCTACCGCGCCGGTGGCAACGACTACCACTCCACCGTGCCGCAGGTGGCGCTGATGACGCTGGTGGGCGTGCTGGTGCTGTGGCTGCTGTGGAGCCTGGTCGCATCGCCGTTCCGGGCCTGGGGCCGCTACCGCCGCAAGCAGGGCCGCGCACGCCTGATCGAAGGCCTGCAGGCGCATGAGTACGGCCACTGGCAGCGCGCGGAGAAGCTGCTGGGCACCGCCGCCGAAGATGACGAAGTAAGCGCCGTCGCCTATGTCACCGCCGTGCGCAGCGCGCAGGCACGTGGCGACGAGGCCGCGGTGGACCAGTACCTGCAGCGCCTGGCCGCCGCAGATGCAACTTCATATGCCCTGCTGCAGGCCGAACGCCTGCTGCAGCAGGAGCGCCCGGTGGACGCGATCAATGCGCTGGACGCGCCGGGCATCCAGCCGCTGCCGCCGCGCGGCCTGTGGCTGCGCACCGAGGCCTTGGCGCGCGCCGAGCGTGCCCACGAGGCTTACGGGCAGCTGGGTGCGTTGCGCAAGCAGAAGGTACTACCCGATGACGCGGTGGCCGAACTGGAGGTTCGCCTGGCCGCGCAGTCGCTGCTCGAGGCGGCCGACGTGAACGCGCTGGCCGCGCAGTGGGAAGCCACGCCCAAGGCGCTGCGCAGCGACCCGGACGTGGTGTCGGCCTACGCGTTGCGTGCGGCAGCGCTGGACTGGGACGAACCGGCGCTGCTCGCGCTGGAGCAGGCGCTGGACACGCGCTGGGACGAATCGCTGGTGACGCTGTACGGGCAGATGCCGGTGGAGAAGCTGGCCACCCGCCATGCCAACCTGCAGCGCTGGCTGGGCCAGCAGCCGTCCAGCCCGGCGTTGTTGCTGGCACTGGGCCGGATCGCGGTCCGCCAAGGCGAACACGTGCAGGCCGAGGACTACCTGCACCGCGCCATTGCCGCCGGTGCGGGCCCGGAAGCGTGGGAAGCACTCGGCGAGGTATTCGTGGCACGCGGCGAACCCGCCCTGGCCGCGCAGTGCTATACCAATGCGCTGCGCCGGCAGCGAGGCGAAGACAGCACCGCGCTGGCGCGGCCGGCAGCACCGTTGGCGGCCATAGTCCCCGAACGTGCCACGGTGGAGGAGCAATCGCTGATGAGCGAACCGGCCGTGATCCGCGACGAACGCGATGAATTCGGCAACCCGCTTCGGTAACGCCATCTCAATGGGCACGTAGAAATTCGTAGTGCCACGCCATGCGTGGCAACCGCGCGCAGCGCGGCGCAACCCTCCGAAGCCAGCGCAACGCCGCGCCAATCATCCAACCGACGTTTACACCCCGCCGAAGCCGCCCATCAGACGTCGCAACCCATAACGAAAAAGGCCGCCCCGAAGGGCGGCCTTTTTTCATCTGTCATGCGAACGCCTCAGCGTTCGACAATCGCCACCACGCCCATGCCGCCGGCGGTGCAGATCGACACCAGCGCGCGGCCACCGCCGCGTTCGGCCAGCTGCTTGGCGGCCGTGGCGATCACGCGCGCACCGGTGGCGGCGAACGGGTGGCCGGTGGCCAGCGAGGAGCCCAGCGGGTTGATCTTGGCCGGGTCGATGCGGCCCAGCGGCGCGTCCAGGCCCAGGCGGTTGCGGCAGTAGTCTTCGCTTTCCCACGCGCGCAGCGTGCACAGCACCTGCGCGGCGAAGGCCTCGTGGATCTCGTAGATGTCGAAATCCTGCAGGGTCAGGCCGTTGCGCTTGAGCATTTCCGGCACCGCGATGGTGGGCGCCATCAGCAGGCCTTCGCCGTGCACGAAATCGACGGCGGCCACCTGCGAATCGCGCAGGTAGGCCAGCGGCTCGTGGCCATGCGCGCGCGCCCACTCTTCGCTGGCCAGCAGCACCGCCGAGGCGCCGTCGGTGAGCGGGGTGGAATTGGCGGCGGTCAGCGTGCCGCGACCGGAGACCTTGTCGAACGCGGGCTTGAGCGTGGCCAGTTTTTCCAGCGAGGTGTCGGCGCGCAGGATGTTGTCGCGCTCCACGCCGCGGAACGGCGCGATCAGGTCGGTGAAGAAGCCGCGCTCATAGGCGGCGGCCAGCTTCTTGTGCGACGACACCGCCCACTCGTCCTGCGAGTCGCGCGAGATGTTCCACTCCTTGGCCATGTCCTCGCAGTGGTCGCCCATGCTCTTGCCGGTGCGCGGTTCGGCCACGCCCGGGAATTCCGGCTTGAGCTCGCCCAGCTTGAAGCCGCGCACGATCGCCTTGATCTTGTCGCCGGTGGTCTTGGCGCGGTTGGCCGCCAACAGGCGCGCGCGCAGCTTCTTGCCGTACACGATCGGCACGTCGGAGGTGGTGTCCGACCCGCCGCCGATGCCCGATTCGATCTGGCCCAGCGCGATCTTGTTGGCCACCGCGATGATGGTGTCCAGCGAGGTGCCGCAGGCGCGCTGCATGGTGATGCCGGGCGTCAGCGGCGACAGGCCCGACGACAGCGTGGCTTCGCGGCCGAGGTTCCAGTCGCTGGAATGCTTGATCACCGCGCCCATGGCGACTTCGCCCAGCTGTTGGCCGTGCAGGCCGAAGCGTTCGACCAGCGCGCCGAGCGTGCGCACCGACATGCCGAGGTTGCCGACGTCCGAATAGGCCGTGTTCTGGCGGCAGAACGGGATGCGGACGCCACCGAGGATGGCGACGGGACGAGCGTTGGGCATGGAGATACCTGGCATGGGAAGGGTGTCTGCAACATGGCCTGCACGAATGAGCAGGCATAATGGGGGCAAGTGTAGCTGCCGCCCTGTGATGGGCCAACCGTGAACCCATGAGCAAACCCGACCCCGGCATGAATGCCCTTGGCGTACTGGCATTGGAACTGGCTGGAGGAGACGCCCCGCGCCACGCGGCCCTGTCGTCCGACCAGGCCGGTGAACTGGCCGACCGCGTCGGCCGTGACCTGGCCAAACTGGTCCCCGGCGTGAGCGGGCTGGACTTCGTGTTCGCCGGCGCCCATTTCGACCCGGCCGAAGTACTGCGGCCGGGCTGGCCGATCCACCGCCGCCTGGAAGAACTGCAGATGCGCGCGCCCGGCCGCAACGAAGGCCCGCGCCTGCTGGCGTTCGGTGCCGGCGCCGACGGCGAGGTGCCGCTGCCCTTCCAGGCCGATGCCAGCCTCACCGGCGGCGGCCTGCGGGTGGTGCCGTTCCTGCTCACCGGCACCGAGGTGGCCGCGACGGCCGCGGTCGCCGAAGCGCTGGAAGAGGTGCTGCTGGCCCAGGGCATGGCCCAGGCCGATACCGCCCTGCAGGCACAGAACGCCTTCGGTGCGCAGATCGAGCACGCGCGCTACTTCACGGTGAACGACCTCGCCGCGATGATGTCGATGCAGTACGACAACCAGGGACTGGCCGCACTGTGGCCGCTGATCGAAACGGCGCTGATGGCGCCGCAGACCGAACAGTGGCTGGACGCCCCGCCAGAGCCGCTGCTTCGATACGCTGACGGCGAAGTGCGTATGGCGCTGTTCGATCCGGCCGGCTGGTGCAATTTCTACAGCCACGGCACGGGCGACTGCGACCGCCTGCAGGGCATCTACGACCAGTACCTGATGCGCCAGCGCCAGATGGCCGCCGTGCTGGAGGCGCACGGCCTGCCGGTGCTGTTCGTGCATTGCGAAGCGGGGCAGGATGCGCGGGAATTGTTGACGCGCTGAGGTGGGGCGAGCAGCCACCCATGGGGTGGCTCTACGACCGGAGATGCAAACGAAAAACGCCGGCATTGCCGGCGTTTTTCATTCCGGTGGGTGCCACAACGTGGCCACCCACCGTAGAGC
>NZ_JBOHXV010000023.1:0-55677 GCF_050737075.1 Stenotrophomonas sp. | reverse complement strand
GTCCGGGTGGCCCGGGCGGTCGCCCGAGCGGCGCGCGTCCCGGCGGCAACCGCGGCCCCGGCGGCGGCGGTCACCGTGGTGGCGGCCCGCGCGGCGGTTGAACAAGCTCAGCGGACCAACGGTCCGCTGCTACCGGCGACACGAGCGGTAGAGCGGACTGGTAGAGCGGACTGTTAGTCCGCTTCCCCCAAATCACTAAAAATCTAAAATGGGTGCTACATGACAAGGATGTTGCGTGTATTGATGCTGTGCGTACTGGCCCTCGGCCTGGCCGGCTGCGGAAAAATCCAGGAAGAACTGGCTGCATCACAGAACCCGTTCCCCAAAACCTCCCCGCTGCATGCGCCGGTCGACCGGGTCACGCGCAAGCTGATCCACGAACCGGCGTACATGGAACGCATGAAGGGCCTCAAGCCGGGCCAGGCGCAGGAAATGGGCGCCATGCTGGCCATGAACGGCCTGGGCCGCCTCGAGCTGCCGATGCTGGAGCGCCGCGCGCAACTGGTGGGTCAGTTGCTTCAGAAGCTGCCGGAAGCGCAGTGCGGGGAAATCGCCAAGGCGACCACGCCCGCCGAAGTCTCCCGCACCACCGAACGCATGCTGGAAACCCTGGCCACCATGCCGCAGGGCGCCATCGACGAATGGTTTGATATCGCCTACGCCGCCACCGTGGCCGAACTACAGCAGTTGCCGAAGAAGCAGGTGACCGAAGCGCAGGTCAATGCCGCCGCCGTCAGCCTCGTGCAGTTGATCCCCACCGAAGCCGAGCGCGAGCGTATCGGCACCGTGATGAGCAACCTGCCCGGCGCTACTCCTGCGGATGCATGCTGGGCGGTACGCACCATGTACACCACCCTGCCCAAGCTGCCCGAGCCAGAACGCGGACACTTCGCTTGGGCCAGCACGCAGCAATAAGAATAAAAGCGGCCAATGGCCGGTTTTTTTCTATTGCTGCCCGCGCATACCACCTGATCCCCGCGCCCTCGGCGCGCCCCCTTCAACACGAAGGGGGCTCTCGTGCTGTTGGTCCTCGGGCTACCGGTAACCGCTCCAATCGTTGACCTTGAAGAAACTGGCGTCATGGTTCGGGGTCACGTACACCACATGCAGCCCCTGCCTGCTGCTCCCGGTGACGATGCGCCAGCCCTCGTAACCATGCCCTGTCCCCAAATTCACCAGGTGTCGGTGGTAGTAGTGCCCGGTGCGGTCAGGCGGAAGCCGACCGTTCGCATTGTCGTAAGGTTTGGCCATTCGCACCTGGGCAGGATCCGGCGTCCGTCCGCGCGGCCCGAAATCTCGGATCGCCTCGATCCTTTTACTGACTGGTGAGGGAAGCTCGTCCATGCGCTTGACCAATATCCCGTCCTTGTCACGCCGAACGGAGTTCGGGCCACGCTCCGGACCAGGAGAGCTGCTGCGCGCCGTGCTCGCTGGCGGGCTGGCAGGACGCGGCGGTGGCGCCGGGGAAGGTGCTCTCGGGACCCCTGACGAAGTACCACCGGCACGGTTCGCCCATGTCGCCCCCCGGGGGGACCGACTGGAATCCAGCAGTTTCATCGCTGGACCCCGACCGGCTATACCTGCCCCCGCCAGCAACGCCACCGCCGCAATCACGCCGCCGACGATCCAGGGGGTCGCACTGCCGCCACCTTCGTTGTTGGACGGACTGGCCAGCGCAGCGGCGGCCGCTCCGCCCGCACCAGCGGCAAGCCCGAGCATCATCAAGGGCAGCGCAAAGGTGCCGTCGGGATCGGTGTAGTTGACCGGGTCGCAGCCGCAGTACGCATAGGCGTTGACCCCGCCCCTGCCGAATGGACTGAGCGGGTCCGGGCTGTGGAAGCGGCACAGCACCGGGTTGTAGACGCGCCGGCCGTTGCCCAGTATCTGCCAGTGCGAACCGGGCTCGTGCAGCTCGCCGTTGAAGCCAACCAAGGTCCACAGACCTTCCCGCCTGCCGTTCTGTACCGACATGACATCACCCCGCAGTGATACGGCCACGCCTCACGTGTCCCCCGCAGGCAGGGGATTTTAAGCAGCAGGTGTGTTTTTTCGGTGTGACAGGCCGGGGTCAGCGGCGCTCGATGGTGAATCGGCTTCCGGCTACGCCCAGGTCCCAGCCTTTGCCGGTACCGGCCAGGGCCAGCGAGACATCACCCTTGGTCACCACCTGCGCGCTGCTGGATTTGTCGGCGCCGGCGTGCGCTTCCACCGAGGCGTAGGAGCCGATCAGATCATCGAGCGAATACGCGCCGGAGAACCTGCCCTTGCCGTCGGTGATGGTCGACTTGCCTACGGTGAGGCCGCCGCCCTTGACGCTGATCTTGACCGGAATACGCGCGCCGTTGTCGCAGGTGATCGTGCCGGTGCCGTTGGCCGTCTTGTAGAACACCGACCAGCCGGACAGGTTGTACTTCAGCTCGCAATCGATGTTGCCGGCCGCCTGCGCGGCCGGAACGATGGCCAAACCGGCCAGCGCGATCAGTGCCAGGGAAAGCTTGTTCATTGCGGTGCGCTCATACGAAGGGAGAACGGCCCCGAATCTAGCAGCGCGCGTGTGTGGTCGGCATGAGCCCCCCCCACACGCATGCAACCACCGTTCAGTAGTGACAGCCCATGGCTGTCAACCAAGCGGTGCCAGAACCCAAGCGTAGTGACAGCCCATGGCTGTCAACCACGTAACCCCAGAATCATGCGCCCCCCGCCCAACGGCCGGATCCATCTACCGAATATCAAAACCATCCGCATCCAACATCGCCGGGAACCGCGCCCGGTGCGCCGCCAACGCGGCAGCCGAAATCGTCGTGGTCACCACCTGCTCGCGCTCACGGATCTCCACCTGCGGCTGCCCCAGGAAATCGATCACCGCGCTGTCGCCGGCATAGTGCAGGTCGTTGCCATCCACGCCGATACGGTTCACCGCCGCCACATAGCACAGGTTCTCGATCGCACGGGCGCGCAGCAGGGTCCGCCACGGGTAGGCGCGGGCCGAGGGCCAGTTGGCAACGAAGATCTGCAGGTCGAAATCCATGTCGTCCGCGCGCTCCACGTTGTAGCGGTTGCGGCAGAACACCGGGAAACGCAGGTCGTAGCAGACCTGCGGATTGATGCGCCAGCCCTTCCACTCCACGCTCAGCCGCTCGCTGCCGGCGGCATAGCGCAGGTGCTCGTCGCCGTAGCGGAACAGGTGGCGCTTGTCGTAGTACTGCAGCTCACCGTCGGGCGTGGCCCACAGCAGGCGGTTGTACACCGCCTCGCCCACGCGCAGCTGCACGCTGCCGGTCACGGCCGCGCCCAGCGTGGCCGCCTGCTCGCGGATCCAGGCCACGGTCGGCCCGTCCATGCCTTCGGCACGGAAGATCGCGTCGTTGGAAAAACCGCTGGTGAAGGTTTCCGGCAGGATCACCAGGTCGCTCTGCCCGGCCAGCGGGGCCAGCAGCGCGCCGTAGTACTCGCGGTTGCCCTCAGGGTCGTGCCAGCGGGTATTGCCCTGGATGAGCGAGATGCGCAGATCGGGACGTGTGGGGGCGGCGGTCATCACAGCACCTGCAGGCGTTCGATCGCCGCGCTCAGCGTCGCGTCGTTCTTGGCGAAGCACAGCCGCACCAGGCGCTGGCCTGCCGGCGCGGTTTCGTAGAACGGCGAGAGCGGAATGGCCGCCACGCCCTTCTCGATGGTCAGCCACTTCACGAACTCATGGTCGGGCAGGTCGCTGATCGCCGAATAGTCCACCAACTGGAAATAGCCGCCCGGTACCGGCAACGGCTTCAGCCGCGTGGTGAGCAGCTGCGCGCGGAACGCATCGCGCTTGGCCTGGTAGAACGCGCCCAGTTCAAGGTGATGCTCGGGCTCATCGCGGATCATCGCGGCGAAGCCGTACTGGGCGGGGCCGAAGCTGGTGAAGGTGTTGTACTGGTGCACCTTGCGGAACTCGGCGGTCATCGCCGGCGGCGCCACCGCGTAGCCGATCTTCCAGCCGGTGCAGTGGTAGGTCTTGCCGAAGCTGGAGATGACGAACGCGCGCTCGCGCAGCTCGGGGTAACGCAGCGCCGATTCGTGGCGGCGGCCGTCGTAGATGATGTGTTCGTAGACTTCGTCGGAAATCAGGTAGATGCCGGTGCCACGCAGCACGTCGGCCAGCGCCTGCATGTCGTCGGCGGTCAGCATCGCGCCCGACGGGTTGTGCGGGGTGTTGACCATCAGCAGGCGGGTGCGCGGGGTGATGGCGGCGCGCACGCGGTCCCAGTCGACCGCGAAGGTCTGCGGGTCCAGCGGCACGTGCACGGCGCGGGCGCCGGCCAGGTCGATGGCCGGTTCGTAGCAGTCGTACGCAGGGTCGAGCACGATGACTTCCTCACCGGGGCGGACCACGGCGTGGATGGCATTGAAGATGGCCTCGGTGGCGCCGCTGGTGACGGTGATTTCGGCATCCGGGTCGATCTGCGCGCCGTACAGGTCCAGCGACTTCTGCGCGATGGCCTGGCGCAGCGGGGCCACGCCGGTCATCGGCGGGTACTGGTTCAGGCCGGCGTGCATGGCCTTGATGGTTTCATCGACCAGGCGCTGCGGCGCCGAGAAATCCGGAAAGCCCTGGCCCAGGTTCACGGCGCCGTGCTCGGCGGCCAGCTGGGACATCACGGTGAAAATGGTGGTGCCCACCTTGGGCAGCTTGGTCTGGGGGTTCATCGGCAACCGGAAATCAAAGGCGGAGACCCTGAAGTGTACGAAATCCGCCACGGGCGTGACGGGCGGATCCGGCCAACCTTCCGGTCGGCCGCGCCGCACCGGTACACTGCGCCGATGCTGAATTCTTCGAATACCCCTCCGTTGCTGGCCGCCCACGGTCTGGCCTTCAGTCGCAACGATGAACCGGTGTTCGGGCCGCTGGACCTGCAGGTCGATGCCGGTGAGGCGCTGCTGGTCCAGGGCGACAACGGCGCCGGCAAGACCACCCTGCTGCGGGTGCTGGCCGGGCTGCTGCGCCCGGGCAGCGGCACCATCCAGATCGACGGGCGCCCGGCCGGGCACCGCGAGCGGGCGCAGTTCGTGGCCTACCTGAGCCACCTGCCCGGCCTCAAGCCGGATCTGGACACGCTGGAGAACCTGAATTTCCTGTGCGGCCTGCATGGCCGGCGGGCGCGGCAGATGCCGGGCAATGCGCTGGCCATCGTCGGGTTGGCGGGCTACGAGAACACCTTGGTGCGGCAGCTCTCGGCCGGCCAGAAGCGACGCTTGGCGCTGGCCCGCATCTGGCTCTCGCCTGCCCCGCTGTGGTTGCTGGATGAGCCTTACGCGAATCTGGACCTGGAGGGCATCAACCTGGTCAACCGGATGATTTCCGCGCACCTGCGCAGTGGGGGGGCGGCGTTGGTGACTACGCATGGGGCGTATGCGGCGCCGCCCGTAAGGACGCGATTGGTGACGTTGGGCGCGGCCGGGCAGAGTCCGGCGCTACAGGATTCGATAGCCGACCAACGGCCGGCACAACCGGGGGATTTCGCATGATCGCGCCGGGTACCCAACCGGGGTTGTGGCAGACCGCGCGTGCCCTCGCCGGCCGCGACCTGCGCCTGCTGTGGCGGCGCCGTGGCGATGCGCTGCAGCCGCTGCTGTTCGCGCTGCTGGTGGTGGTGCTGTTCGCGCTGGCGCTGGGCCGCGACCCGCCGTTGATGGCCAAGGTGGCCACCGCCGTGCTGTGGCTGGCCGTGCTGCTGGCCGGGCAGCTCGCGCTGGATTCGCTGTTCCGCAGCGATGCCGAGGACGGTTCGCTGGAGCAATGGCTGCTCGCCCCCGTGCCGCTGGCCTGGCTGGTGCTGGTGCGGGTGCTGGTGCACTGGGCCACCACCGCCCTGCCGATGATCCTGGTCACCCCGCTGCTGGCCGAAATGCTGCATCTGCCACATGACCAACTGCCGATGTTGCTGGCATCGTTGCTGCTGGGCACGCCCCTGCTCAGCCTGATCGGCGGGGTGGTGGCAGGCCTGACGGTGAGCATCCGGCGCTCTGGTATTCTCGTGGCGTTGCTGGCGTTGCCGCTGTATGTGCCGGTGCTGGTGTTCGGTGCAGGCAGTGTGGCGGCGGCGGCGCGCGGGCAGGACCCGGTGGGTGCGTTGCTGCTGCTGGGTGCGGGGCTGGTGGTTGCGCTGGTGTTGGCGCCGTTGGCGACCGCGGCAGCGATTCGGATTTCGTTGAATTGATGTCAGGTTTGTTTCTGCTGGTTTGTTTTTCCCTAGCTGGATAGCCATCGCTGCATGAATAGCCTTGTCCGCTGGTTCCACCAACTCGGTTCGCCGCCCACCTTCGACCGCTTCGCTGCGCGCTGGTCGCGCGTGTTCTACGTGGCCGCGCTGCCGGTCCTGCTGATCGGCCTCTGGCAGGGCCTGTTCGTGGTGCCGCCGGAACAGAACCAGCACGACGCCTTCCGCATCATCTACATCCACGTGCCCAGCGCGTGGATGAGTCTGTTCGTGTTCGCGCTCATGGCCTTCTACGCGGTCATCGCGCTGGTCTGGCGGATCAAGATCTGCGAGATCCTGGCCATGGCCTGCGCGCCGATGGGCGCCGGCTTCACCCTCATCACCCTGCTCACCGGCAGCATCTGGGGCAAGGGCACCTGGGGTACCTGGTGGGATTGGGACCCGCGCATGACCAGCGAACTGATCCTGCTGTTCCTGTACCTGGGCGTCATCGGCCTGTACCACGCCATCGAAGACCGCCGCAGCGCCGCGCGCGCGGCCGGGCTGCTGGCCATCGTCGGCGTCGGCCTGCTGCCGATCATCCGTTACTCGGTGGACTGGTGGGGCGGCCTGCACCAGCGCCAGTCCATCAACGTGTTCGGCGACAGCGCCGTGCGCCCGGAACTCATCGCACCGTTGTGGTGGATGGTGATCGGCACCAAGCTGTGGTTCGCCGGCTCGCTGCTGGGCAAGGCCCGCGCCGACAACATTTCCCGCGACGCCGGCAAGGCCTGGGTCGCCGAACGCTTCGGCAGCCCCGCCGCCGCACCGCTGGAGGAGCTGCCGCGATGACCCACCTGCCCTTCATCATCGCCGCGTTTTCGGTATTCGTGCTGGTGCTGGCCGCCGATGCGCTCGGCACCCGGCTGCGGCTGCGCGCCGCCCGCCGCCAGGCACTGCAGCGCCAGCACCGGCAGCGCGCGCGCGACAGCCAGGTACCGGCCACCCCGCTGGCCACGGAGCTGAGCCGATGACGCCGGTACAGCGGCGCCGCATGGTGTGGGTGCTTCTGATTCTGCTGGCTTCCGGGCTGGCCACCACGCTGGTGGCGTTCGCCCTGCAGCGCAATATCGCCTACCTGTACACGCCTTCGGAGGTGCTGCGCGGTGAGCAAGGTACCCAATCGAACTTCCGCCTCGGCGGCATGGTGGTGAAGGGCTCGTTCCAGCGCGCCGAAGGCTCGCTCGACGCCCACTTCGTGGTCACCGACGGCGACGCCACCCTGCCGGTCACCACCTCGCGGATCCTGCCGGACATGTTCGCCGAAGGCACCGCCGTGGTCGCCAGCGGGCGGCTGCAGGACGGCCGCTTCATCGCCGATGAAGTGCTGGCCAAGCACGACGAGAACTACGTGCCCAAGGAAGTGGCCGACAAAATGGGCAAGGCCCACACCAAGCACGACGTGCCGGTGCCCGCCGTGGAGGCACGCTGAGTGCTGCCTGAGCTCGGGCAGGTCCTGCTGATCTGCGCATTGCTGGCCGCCCTGCTGCAGGCGGTGCTGCCGCTGTGGGGCGCGCAACGCGATCGCGCCGCGTGGATGGCCGTGGCCCGCCCGGCCGCCTTCGCGCAGCTGGCGCTGCTGGCCGGCGCCTTCGCCGTGCTCACCGTTGCCTTCGTGCAGCAGGACTTCTCGGTGCGTTACGTGGCCGAAAACTCCAACACCCTGCTGCCGCTGGCCTACCGCTATTCGGCCGTGTGGGGCGCGCACGAGGGCTCGCTGCTGATGTGGGTGCTGGTGCTGGCACTGTGGGGCGGCGCCGTGGCGCTGTGGTCGCAGCGCCTGCCCGACACCGTGCGCGCACGCGTGCTGGGCGTCATGGGCATCATCAGCCTGGGCTTCATCGCCTTCCTGCTGTTCACCTCCAACCCCTTCGCGCGGCTGCTGCCGGCGCCGCTGGAGGGCCGCGACCTCAATCCGCTGCTGCAGGACCCGGGGCTGATCATCCACCCGCCGATGCTTTACATCGGCTACGTCGGTTTCGCGGTGCCGTTCGCGTTCGCCATCGCCGCACTGCTCGACGGCCGCGTCGACGCGCGCTGGCTGCGCTGGACCCGGCCGTGGACGAATGTCGCCTGGGGCTTTCTCACCCTGGGCATCGCGCTGGGCAGCTGGTGGGCGTACTACGAACTGGGCTGGGGCGGCTGGTGGTTCTGGGACCCGGTGGAGAACGCCAGTTTCATGCCGTGGCTCGCCGGTGCGGCGCTGATCCACTCGCAGGCCGTGACCGAAAAGCGCGGCAGCTTCGCCAGCTGGACGCTGCTGCTGGCGATTGCCGCCTTCGCACTCTCCCTGCTGGGCGCGTTCCTGGTCCGCTCGGGCGTGCTCACCAGCGTGCATTCGTTCGCCGCCGATCCCTCGCGCGGCGCCTTCATCCTGGCCTTCCTTGCGCTGGTGGTGGGTGCCGCGCTGCTGCTCTACGTGCTGCGTGCGGGCGCGCTGGGCAACGATGATCCGCGCCGCGGCTTCATGGCCACCTCGCGCGAAACCCTGCTGCTTGCCAACAACCTGCTGCTGGCCGGTGCCTGCGCCATGGTGCTGCTGGGCACGCTGTACCCGCTGCTGGCCGACGCGCTGGGGCTGGGCAAGGTGTCTGTGGGGCCGCCGTATTTCGGCACCTTGTTCATCGTATTGATGGCGCCGCTGGTGGCGCTGCTGCCGTTCGGGCCGCTGGTGAACTGGCAGCGCGACCAGGCCTCCAAGCGGCTGGCGCTGCTGGCACCGTGGGCCGTACTGGCGTTGTTGCTGGGCGTGCTGGCGTGGTTCATGGCGCCGCAGGGCAAGCTCAAGGCCGCCGCGGGCGTGGCCGCGGCCGCGTGGGTCGCGCTCGGCACCGCGCGCTTTGTGTGGACGCGCCTGCGCGGCAACGGCCGCTTCAATGCGGAAATGGTCGGCATGCTGCTGGCCCATACCGGCGTGGCCGTGTTCCTGGTCGGCGCCTTGCTGGTGGAAGCCTTGAACGTGCAGCGCGAAGTCGCGCTCACCCCGGGCCAGACGCTCGAAGTGAGCGGCTACACCCTGCGTTTCGAAGGCGTGGACCACCAGCAGGGCCCCAACTACGTGTCCGACCGTGGCCATGTGCGGGTACTGCACGGCGGCCGCGAGCTGGCCCTGCTGCACCCGGAAAAGCGCGCGTATGCCAGCGGCGGCCAGACCATGACCGAAGCCGGCATCCTCGCCCGCGTGCGCGGCGACGTATACGTGGCGCTGGGCGAGCCACTGGGCAACAATGCCTGGGCGGTGCGCGTACACGTCAAACCCTTCGTTCGCTGGGTGTGGTTCGGCGCACTCCTGATGGCGCTGGGCGGCTTCGTTACCGCTGCCGACCGCCGCTTCCGTCGTCTCCAGGAGTAGTTCCATGTCTGACCCCCGCCCCGCCTCCCGTCCGCTGCCGCCTGTCGCCATCGTCATTGGCGTGCTGTTCTTCTTCGGGCTGCTCGGGCTGATGGTGTACGGGGTGATGAAGTCCGGCGCGCCGGACCGCGACATCCTGCCTTCGGCGTTGATCGGCAAGCCGGCCCCGGCCTTTGAACTGCCGGTGCTGCACGACCCCAGCATCAAGGTAAGCAGCAACCAGCTGCGCGGCGCGCCCTACGTACTCAACGTGTGGGGCAGCTGGTGCGCGGCCTGCCGCGAAGAACACCCGATCCTGACCCGCTTTGCCGAAACCAAGCGCGTGCGCGTGATCGGCTACAACTGGAAGGACGAACCGGCCGATGCGCTGCGCTGGTTGGAACAGCTGGGCAATCCGTTCGTACTGGTGCTGAGCGACATCGAAGGCCGCACCGCCATCGACTGGGGCGTGACCGCCGCGCCGGAAACCTTCCTGGTCGACGCCAGCGGCGTCGTGCGCTGGAAATACAGCGGCGCGCTCAGCCAGCGTGTGATCGATACGAAACTGCTGCCGGAACTGGAGAAGCTGGAGCGTGCCAATGCACAACCGCGTACTACGCCGCCTCCGGCGAACTGAGCCCGGGCGCGCCATGCGGGCACGATCTGGCCTATGCATCGCGCTACTGGCAATTGCGCTGTTTTTGATGCCGGCACTCGCGCAGGGCCAGGCCATCTCCGACCCCACTCCACTGCACTACCGCGACGCCGCCGAGGAAGCCCGCTTCCACGCGCTGGCCGCCGAGCTGCGCTGCGTGCAGTGCCAGAACCAGTCGCTGGCCGATTCCAACGCGCAGATCGCACACGACCTGCGCCGTGAAGTGCTCGCCTTGATGCAGCAGGGGCAGAGCGATGCGCAGATCAAGCAGTTCCTCGTAGACCGCTACGGCGAATTCGTGCTGTACCGCCCGCTGATGGACACGCGCAACAGCCTGCTCTGGTTCGGGCCGCTGGCGCTGGTGCTCGGCGGTGCCGGTGTGCTGGTGTGGGTGGTGCGCCGGCGCAGCCGCCAGGTGCAGCCGATGGACGAGAGCGAGGAGCGCTGGTGAGCGAATGGATGCAGATGATTGCCGGCCTGTCCGCCGCCGTCGTGGCCATGGCAGTGCTGTGGCCGTTGCGCCGCAGCGGCAGGCGCGGGCCGTTCCTGGCGGCGGTGATCGCCATCGGCGTGGCCGGCGTGGCGCTCTACATGATCGTCGGCACGCCGAAGGCCGTGGACGCCGTTGCCGAAGACGGCCCGGAAACCCTGCAACAGGGCGTGCAGGCGCTGGAAGAAGCGCTGGCCCGCGAACCGCAGCGCGCCGACGGCTGGGCGCTGCTCGGCCGCTCCGAGCTCGCACTGGGCAACATCGACAAGGCCAACCAGGCCTTCGCCCGCGCCGTGGCGTTGGCCCCCGATGAAGTGCCGCTGCTGGTGGAAGCCGCACAGGCACGTGCACAGGGCGATGCCTCGAAACAGTTCGACGACACCGCATTGCAATGGCTGAAGCACGCGCAGCAGTTGGAGCCGAACAGCGAACGCGCGGGCTGGTTGATCGGCATCGCACAGCGCCAGCGCGGGCAGGATGCCGAAGCCGCAGCCACCTGGGAGGCACTGCTGCCACGCTTGGAACCGGCGGCCGCCAATGCGTTGCGCGAGCAGATTGCGATTGCACGGGAGAAGGCGGGGATGCCCGCCGCCACGGGTGAAGCTACCGCTCCGCCGATGGGCCTGGATATCGAAGTGACGCTCACCGCCGGCAAGCAGCTGCCGCCGGGCACCCAGGTCTTCGTGATTGCAAAGATGCCTGACGGCCCGCCGATGCCGGTAGCGGTGCAGAAGCACCCGGCGACGGACCTGCCCTTGAAGCTCCGCCTGACCGACGCCGACAGCCCGATGCCGACGGCGAAGCTGTCGTCCCTGGAAGCGGTAGAAGTCTTCGCCAGGCTCTCGGCCAGCGGCCAGGCAAACCGCCAGCAAGGCGACATCGATTCGCCGGTGGTTACAGTGAAGCTGCCCCACAAAGGCAAGGTCGAGCTAACCCTGTAACGCCACGCCATGCGTGCCTTCGGGGTGCCGGAACACCCGTAGAGCCACCCCATGGGTGGCTGCGCGCGGTGCCTGGTATCTCCACGCCCTGCGTGGATGGCCTTCGCTCGCCACCGCGAAGCCACGCATGGCGTGGCTCTACGCCGGTAACCAAACACCCCACCGCGACACACCATGCCGCCCATCACCACAGCACCGCCACCGCGCCCGTTTAGAATGCCCCCATGACCGAATTCATCCCCCCCGGCACCCGCTACCACGCCCTGCCCTCGCCCTTCGCGTTCAAGCGCGGCGGCCAACTGCACGGCGCGCACGTGGCCTACGAAACCTGGGGCACCCTCAACGCCGACGCCAGCAATGCCGTCCTCATCGTTACCGGCCTCTCCCCCGACGCCCACGCCGCCGCCAACACCGACAACCCCGCCGCCGGCTGGTGGGAAGCCATGCTCGGCCCGGGCAAACCGATCGACACCACCCGCTGGTTCGTGGTCTGCGTGAACTCACTGGGCAGCTGCAAAGGCTCCACCGGCCCGGCCACCATCGACCCAGCCACCGGCGAGCTGTACCGCCTGCGCTTCCCCGAACTTTCCATCGAAGACGGCGCCCGCGCCGCCGTGGACGTCGTGCACGCGCTCGGCATCCAGCAGCTGGCCTGCGTCATCGGCAACTCCATGGGCGGCATGACCGCACTGGCCGTGCTGCTGCTCCACCCGGGCATCGCACGCAGCCACATCAACATCTCCGGCAGCGCGCAGGCGCTGCCGTTCTCCATCGCCATCCGCTCGCTGCAGCGCGAGGCGATCCGGCTCGATCCGCAGTGGAACGCCGGCAACTACGTAGACGACCAGTACCCCGAATCCGGCATGCGCATGGCGCGCAAGCTGGGCGTCATCACCTACCGCTCCGCGCTGGAGTGGGACGGCCGCTTCGGCCGCGTGCGGCTGGATTCAGACCAGGCCGACGACGACCCGTTTGGCCTGGAGTTCCAGGTGGAAAGCTACCTGGAAGGCCACGCACGCCGCTTCGTGCGCTTCTTCGATCCGAACTGCTACCTGTACCTCAGCCGCTCCATGGACTGGTTCGACCTGGCCGAATACGCCGACGGCGACGTGCTCGCGGGCCTGGCGAAGATCAAGGTCGCCAAGGCACTGGCCATCGGCGCCAACACCGACATCCTGTTCCCGGTGCAGCAACAGCAGCAGATCGCCGACGGCCTGCGTGCCGGCGGTGCCGACGCACAGTTCATCGGCCTGGATTCACCGCAGGGGCACGATGCATTCCTGGTCGACTTCGACCGCTTCGGCCCGGCGGTGCGCGGCTTCCTGGACGCGCTGTAGTCGATGGCAGCGCAGGGCAAGCGCTCGGCACCGGCAAGCGCGCCCCGCAAGCGCCGCGCTCCACGCGCGGCGCCCAACACTGCGCGCGGCCAAGGACCCGACCGACTGCCACGGCGCGCCATCGCGTTGGTGTTCCTGGCTGGAGTAATGACGGTATCGGTGCTGTGGCACTGGCCGCTGTGGTTGGCCGCCGTGTATCCCGTGCTCAGCGCGGTGACGTTCGCCGTGTACTGGCGCGACAAGACCGCCGCACAGCACGAGCAGCGACGCACGCCGGAAAACACGCTGCAGTTGCTGGCGCTGTTCGGCGGCTGGCCGGGTGCATTGCTGGCCCAGGCGGTGCTGCGGCACAAGAACCGCAAGACCTCGTTCCAGGTTGGGTTCTGGGTGGTGGTGGCCATCAACCTGCTGGCGCTTGGTTGGCTGGCCAGCGGTGGGCTTGCCGCCGTCTAGACCTGCCCCCGAACCTGCCCTAGGGGCAGTAAGCGCGATCCGCAGCGCACATCACGCCATCGATCCACGGGACGTATCGCGAAATGCGAACGTTGTAGACCATCTGGCCATAGAAGCCGGCCTCCAGGGCATGCTCTGGAACCGCGGTGATCCAGGATCCCAGTCCGACAAGCTGCAAGCCTTGCTTACCCTGCACAACGAGCGGACCACCGCTGTCGCCGCTACCCAGCACGCCTTCAAGGGGCAAGCCCTTAGCCGGGGAATCGAAGCGATACCAAAGATATCGGCCGTTCGCGCCAGTGATCGCATTGTAGGCGCGCCTCAGCACGCCTCGATGCGGATCCTTGGGGTTTTGACCAAGGGCCCCATTACCGGACGCCCCCTTGCCTACCAACATCGCGACGGCCGTGACTTCATCCATGCCTCGATACAGCGCCACCGGGGCAACGTTTTCCACCGGCGCCTCCAACTCAATCAAGGCGATATCGTCCGAACCCGCCAGGAAGGCATGAATCCCCGAAGGATCGCCTGACTTCAACGCCTCCTGACCCAGCGCGTCAGGCATTCGCTTGTACCCCGGATGGACGAACACCCGCGCGGCTTTGTAGGCATGTCCACCAATGGTCACCTTTGCCCCCATGCCGTCCATCGGGGCGGCGTGCGCAGCTGTAACCACCCACTTGGACGCAACGAGCACGCCATGTCCTTCACCCGGCATATCGGCCAATGCCGGAAATTCTGACGCATCGATTCGATACTTCGCATCGTCAACGTCATCGCGAATGACAACGGCACTCGCCGCAAAAGGCAGGATGAGGCACGCAAGAAGGAGAAGCTGCTTCATGTTCCAGATTCCGTTCCACCATGGAGTTGAGTTCTGCCCGCAATCCACCAGCACAGGCAGAACGCAACATAGCCGTACAGGCTCCAAGCAGGAACGCCAATCTGACAGACGGAGATGACGAGCGACGAAAGCACGGAATCAGGGCGTGAAGTGGGCTCTCCTGGCAGCTGGATTGGAAAACCGCGCCGCAGCATGCGCAACGTGAACAGCAGCGCCCGCCAGAAAGCACCCTGCCGCTGGTGGCGCTGCTCAGTCGGCCGTCAAGTGCAAAGTCCGCTACTGGAGGAACCTTGAGCGCGAACCTGTGCTAGCGTTTTCGGTGGCCAATGATGGCCGCGCCAGGGATCTCAGGAATAGCCCAATGCCGATTAGCACTCTCTTCCTGATTGCCGCGAATGAATGAATTGCTGTCCCGGATCCTAGTCGAGAATACTCAAAAGTTCCTTGTCTTCATGATGGTGTTCCCATGTAGACAGCAAGCAGAAGCTCACTCCACTGCGAAGGGCAACCAGCTGAAACTCCGCGAGTTCTTCCTTCGTGATCGGGTACTCCACAGGATCAAAGTGCAGAAGCGCCCACGGCTTGAAAAGTGAGAACCCGGGCTTGAGTTCCGAGAACATCGCTTTGAGCTGACGCCGGATGGCGGAGAAGTCCCTGATCGCACCCGCGCGATTGGCCAGGGCGTGGCACTGGCGACGAATTGTTCTATCTCCACCGACAGTACGAGCAATGAAGTGGTCTTGGTGCACTTGAACGTAGATCAATTGTCGGCGAAACATTTCCATCCCCTACCCAACTCCGAATTCAAGCAGAACCTTAAGGCTCGAGTGCAGCCAGTCTCTTTCAGGCTCCGGGCACGCTACGTTCGGCCAGGCTGAGCCAGGCCAGCCCGGGGGGCTTACAGCGCTGAAGCATCCCGCAGTCGCACACCGTCCAACGTGGCGTGGCTGAGGGCATCGAACATCACCCGGTCACAGATGGGGTCGAACCCGCTGTTGGGCTGGCGGAAAATGTGCGCGCCGCCCACCAACGCTTTCTTGAATACCAGCGAAGCACCACCGGCGATGCTGAAGAACTGCACGTCGTGTTCGGTGATGAAGTCGTGCTCCACCTTCACCTTCACCCGCGAAGCCGGCGCGTCAAGCGCATCCAGCTCACGAACCACGTTGCACAGGTAGTACTGCGGTCCGGCGGTGCCGTCGGCCAAGGTGAAGTCACACGCGGCGAACGCGAAGCCCTGCGCGTCCACCGCCTCGAACACGTCTTTCAGCGCCTGCGAAACAATCCAGATGCTGGCGTACACCTCGAAATCACGCGGCAGTCCGCCTTCCGCCGGCACGTGTACCAGATGGGGACGTTCAGGGTACTGGGCAGGGTCGCCGTTGGGCGGATCGACCGTACGCATACCCGGCCGGCAGAGCGCCGCTTCGTTGGCAAACTGCAGGCCGTGCCCGATGCCGTCATTCCAGCGGCTGGGTTCCACAAAGTACAACTCGCCCTGGTGGGAATCCGTATCAACCGACACGGGAATGGCAGTCTGGTCGTTCATGGGCTTCCATCATGGATGCAGGGATCCGCAGAAGGCTCAGCGGACATATGGCCCCAGCCAGCTTCATCGGAGGTAACGAGGGTCACTCGAAATAGCATCGAACAGCTTCTGCCAAACACCCTCATTGACAATGATATCCCCGCGCTGGCGACAGGCTATATGCGCATTCTGAACGGCCCGGACAAACACAGCGAAAGCCTCCTGCGGAAGCTCCATAGCGGAGATAAATGTCATCTCACCGTCATCCATTGGACTAAACACTTCCCGCATGACCTCGCCCTCTTGTGGAGAGAACTCCATGCGAATGGCTTCGGCGACCCTGAGAAACTGGTGGGTACTCATTCCGGCAGAGCGAGACTCGGATACAACAACGCTGCCCATTAGCCACCTCACAAGAGTAATTTCTGCAGAACATCATTGGCTTGGCCAACATCGCAGGCTTCTGTCAGCATGTCCGCCGAATTCCACCTTAGCCTGTCAGCGTCACCACTTGCCCTAGCGTTAGCGCGGCCAGATCCGCGCGGAAGACTAGGTAGAATGCAAACACTGAAAGATCAGGAGCGCCGTCAGGGCCCAAGGACCTGGGCTGGCCGACGTTCCTGGCAATCGGAATCCCGTCGAGCGCTGGCTTCAGACCCAACTCGAAGCTACCGCCCCCGATTTGCCGAACCATTACGTACGGCGACGGTTCCGGTCGGGAAATGTACTCCACTCTGAATTGCACGAGACCTCCCGATGAATCAGCCCCCGTTCCGGGCACCTCGGACGGAACTGCGGAAGCTGGAAGCGTCAACGCTTGCCCGACTGTGGCGATGGCTGCAAGAAGCTCGGCACGATCTTCCGCGGGCCCCAGGACCAAGGTTGTGACAGCAGGCTTCCGGGCTGGCTCGATATCCAGCGGCAGGTGTTCATCGATGTACCTGGCTGCCGCTGCCAGCGCATTGCGACAGTACGGATCCGAGAGGGATTGCCACGCCAAGGAGATCGCCAGCTTGACCCATGCAGAACTATCTCCTCTGAGACAGTCGCGGCGACCGGTGCTGAGCACAAGGACACCATCCCGGAAAGCCAGCAGCTCGGCCGACATGCCATCAATCATCCCCCAACCGTTTTTGCTCGATGTTTCCTCCGCCTCCAGATGCTCAAACAGGTCAGTGAGGAGTTCCGGCGGGATGGTCTGCTTGGCGCGATCTGCAAGCATCGGCGCGGGTTCGACCTGATGCCAGATCATTTCACGAGCAGAGACAACGTCGAGCTTGCCGTCCGCGAATGTCAGGCATATCTCAGGGTGGAATGATGGCGTCAACAGTATCCGGACCGCGCGTTTCGCCTGGGTGCAGACGGGATCATTCGCAAACGATGGAAGGCCCAGGCTGGAACAGATTGCTTCTGCGGTGTAGGCATCCGTACGCATTCTCGTTTTATCCCGCTCAGATAGGTGGTGTATGAACTCCTGCTCCAACCTCGTTCTCACCGGATCTCTTCAGACCTGCCGCACGGAGTATCAGGTCGGATCGTATGGAACACCGACCGCTCGATGTTAGGGCAGCTGAGACCTGCCAACAAGCAGCCGCGTAACCGGACAAATCCTTCTGTCAGAAGTCCCACCCGCAGCCGTTCTGTCATCGGCCCGCAAGCGATCTTCTCTTACGCGCAGTAATCTGAGCTCCGCGCGTCTTTCGCCACTGGATCCACGCGATCGCGGCGACGAAGAAGACGCTGCACAGGTAACTGCCTTCCGGCCCTTCCGCGCCACCGGTCAGGGCGTCGAGGCCTTGCGGGCGCAGCGCCACCAGCAGCGCCGGCAAGTGCGCATCGATGCCGGTGACCGGCAGTTCGAAGCCGGTCGCGAGCAACCAGTTCCACCCCGCGTGCCAGCCCATCACGCCCCAGATGTTGCCGGTCCGCAGCGCCCAGGCACAGGCGAACAGCGAGAACAGGAACGTGCCGAGCATGACCCGGGGCGGCTGGTGCGGGCTGAAATGCAGGAAGCAGAAAGCGAGCGACACCAGCAGCACTGCCACCGCGACATTGGTCTTGCGCGCCACCACCGACAGCATCCAGCCGCGGAAGATGACTTCCTCCACGCTCGCCTGGAACATGAAACTCAATAGCAGCAGGCCGATGTGCAGCAAACTGACGGGCGACCGCCAGGCCTGCCCCAAGCCCGCCGCCTGCATGCCGCCAGACATCCAGATCGCGACTACGACCAGCGCGATCGTGCCGAGTCCAACGGCCAGTCCGCGCAGGAAGGTTTTCAGCGGCGCCGGACCGGTCAGCCCGATACTCGCCAGCGAGCGCCCTTCGACGAAGCGTACCCAGGCGAGCACGGCCGCCAGCGTCGGCGCGAAGCCGATCCACAGCAGCGCATACAAGCCAGCGAGGCCGATCGGATCGCCACGCGGCGTCGACCAATGCTGCGACTGCATCCACCCGTCCAGCGCGATCACCGGTACCGCGTTGAACAGGATCATCAGGATCGGCGTCAGCCAGGCCCAGGGCAGCCAGCCGCGGGCCGGATCGGGCGAATACAGGGCAACGGGGGTCATGCGGGGGTCCAGGTCGACGTGATCGCCGCTGCAAGTTGCCATCCGCGCGGGGGCGTGGCAACCCGTTTGCGACCAAGCCACAGAAGCCGCCGATGAATCACCCGGATCGCCGACGAAATGGCGCTGAGTCGTCGCCCGTGGCGTCCGCTTTGGGTGCGGTTTCATATGTTCGATGAAACACAGACAGCTGCCCAAGCAGCAGGAGTGTTGCGGATGAAGCGAAGGCGTTGCCCCGCCCTGCTTGTGCCGGAAGTGATTTTCCTACCGGAGCAGTAAGATCAGCTCCCGCACTCACGGAACATGCTCGATGAAATGGACCTCTGCCCTGGGCTTGCTCTTCGCTCTGCTCGCCTGTGCCCCTTGCCATGCAGCACGCACCGGCGTGGCGCCGTTGATCGACCAGCAGGACCGCCCCTGGCATCCCGCCGCACCCGCCATCGAGCAACCCCTGTGGCCGGAAACACTGGCTATCGCGCCGCCCTCCAGCACGGGCGCCGAACGCTTCGGCGTCAGCCGGGGGAAGATCGCTGGCCAGTCGGTCACGATGGTCCAGCTCGTCTCCCGGCCCAGCATGTCGATCTACAGGCCATCCGGGGCCAATACGGGCGCGGCGGTCGTGGTCTTCCCTGGAGGTGGCTACCGCGTGCTGGCCATCGACCTGGAGGGTACGGAGATCTGCGACTGGCTCGTCGGCCAGGGCATCACCTGCGTGCTGCTGAAATATCGCGTGCCCGGCTCCGGGCCGTACTGGGCTGAAGAATGCAATTGCCGACGCATCCCCGACGTGCCGATGGCATTGCAGGATGCGCAGCGGGCCATCGCCTTGTTACGGGCACAGGCCCACGAGCTGGGGATAGATCCACATCGGGTGGGCGTAATAGGCTTTTCCGCCGGTGGCCGTATGGTGGCGGACGTCAGCAACGCCCCGGCACGGAGTTACGACGCCATTGATGCGGCCGACCAGCAGCCCACGCGGCCGGACTTCGCCTTGGCGCTGTATCCGGGCCATCTGTGGGACAAGGGCAAGCCGGGCTTGGCGCTGGATGCGGGAGTGCGAATCGCGGCGGACTGTCCGCCGACCTTCATCCTCCAGGCAGGCGATGACCCCACCGACGACGTTCGCCACTCCATGACGTACTACCTGGCTTTACAGCAGGCCCGGATTCCCGCTGAACTGCACCTCTACCCGCATGGCGGCCACGCCTTCGGCCTGCGTGTGTCGAACACACCGCTGGCGAACTGGCCGTCGCTGGCGCTTACATGGCTGAACGCTATCGGCGCACTGTCCGACAGATGACTACCGGGGCTTGGCGACGCGCGCCATGGAGGCCATGGCCTGTGCCGTCACCTCTTTATTCGATGATGTGGTCAGCACGAACAGAAGCGCTTCCTTGTCCGTGGGGCGTGCCCACGACCGCGCCACGGTCTTGGTGCGATCGTTGTTTGGCCCCAACCTGGCCGTGTCGGGCACCTGGGCGA
This sequence comes from Stenotrophomonas sp., assembly GCF_050737075.1. Taxonomy (GTDB): domain Bacteria; phylum Pseudomonadota; class Gammaproteobacteria; order Xanthomonadales; family Xanthomonadaceae; genus Stenotrophomonas. The sequence goes on along the minus strand of NZ_JBOHXV010000023.1, from coordinate 35,816 downwards.
CCAACGGCGGTGGCGCCGTTCCCACCAGGCCCAGGAATCCCGCCTGGATCTGCTCCGGGTCTCCGCGTTGGGCGAACACCGAGCAAGTGGAATCGTTGCTGAGTGAAACGACATAGCGCGTGCTTGGAGCAACAAAGAGCCAGGCGGTTCCTTCATTACCGCTCAGGAAGAACTCGGCCTGGTCTGGCGGCAGAATTTCCAACCCCTGGCGTTCCAACTGGTCACGCAGCGTGTCCTGCGAGTAGTAGTACTGCATACAGGTACTGGCGAACAACGCGTTGAAGTCGTCCGGAAGCGCGCTCTCGGCCGCAAAGGCCGGCGCCGCGGATGTTGCCATCAGAAGTAACAGGCTGCGCATACAACTCCCAAGGGTCTTACTGCCGTTGAACGGAAGCCGCAAGCGCATCTTGGCTTACAGCCGGATTTCTGACCAGATGACCGTACTGAGAAACGGCTCGCAACGCCATCATGGCAAGTCTGCTCGCCTGCTATCCGCACTTTGGTTATCCATATCAGAAAAAATCTGCCAAGGCTGTCCTGGCAATCGATACAGGGTCAGCGTGAATTTACCGATATCCTTTGCTCGGCCGTACCTGTAAGCGCCAATGATGTACCCGTAGCTGCCTTCAGCATTGAAGGCCAAGGCGCGGAGCTGGAGATTGCCGCCGCCCCGCCCATCGAAGGTAGCAGCATAGGCGGACTCGATGGCTTGGCGGCCGCGAATCGGCGGATGATTGCTTTGCAACACGAAGCCATCTTCCGCGAAAAGCTTGGACAACGACGATGCATCACCCGCGCGCCAGGCGTGTTCGTAGTCTTGTAAAACGCGCTCAAGCTCCGGGGGTAGAGGGGCCGTGGGTAGTTGCTCGGATGGCCCAGGTGCAGGAACGTCACGGCATGGCGCCGGTCCGCTGACAAGCGCAAGGCCAAGCACGATAGCGGCAGGGACCAGTCGATTCATATGCATCAGTCCGTTGAAGGAGGATGGTTCATATATTGGACACTACTTTCGCGCGGAATCAGCCAATTGGTAGAACGCAAGACCAGTGTAGCGACGCCGAAACTGAAGAACTGTGACGTGCGAGAAAGCGGGTCGCGCCTCACCTGGCACGTTTGGCTCTGGCAAGCTTATTGAGCATCCTGGAATCTTAGCTGCTTTCGGTCGACGGGCGACACCCGGTGGCGCACGTCAGGGTTACGGGTACGGCGAATGCGCCCTCCCGGCCCATGACGAACGTCTCGGGCGCCATATTGACCAGCGGCAGGGGCAGGCCCCACGCTAGACACTTCCGCCGGGGGGCGAGTACCAGGGGCAGTGGGCATGGAAGTGAAGCGCAGCTTTGAAATGAAACCACGATTGGAATGCCCTCATTGCAAGAAGCTCTTCCCCGATCAATGGATATGGGAGCAGCAGTTCAATTGCGCCCACTGCCGCGCGCCGCTCAGGTTCTGCTGGCCGCTTCGAATTGCGGCTTACGCAACTACTGCTCTCGTCACCATTTTTCTGTTCCGTCTCTTACGTCCATTCTGGGTACCGCTTGCCGTTTTCTCTTCGCCTGGCCATATCGACAGAGGGAGCCTTACCAATTTCGCCATCTTCGCTCCGCAGTTCCTCCCCGGATTTCTGCTCGGCAAGGCGATCCTCCATCGATTTGGTTCGCTGACGCTTATCAACCCCAATTGGCCGCTGCGGCTCTCGGTCGCTGATCGCAAACTCATGCGCGAACTCGACATATCTACAAATGGTGAGTACTTCACCTTTGATGGCCTGGACTTCGACTCGCTCCGACAAGCCGTTGACTATGCGCGAGCGAACGGACGTCACGTCCAGAAATGACCGTCGGCGCCCGGTCATGTAGGCAAATGATGGCAGCTCGGTATCGACGCCGGTGGTTCTTGGGCTGGGGGAAGTCGAGGCAGCGACAGATGGTTACGATTCGTTGCTCGACTGTTGCGGCCGCGGCAACAGCAACTGTTCCGCCAGCCCCTTGTAGATCGGTGTCCGACATACCAGCCCGGACATCCCACGGGCGATCAGTACCGTTGCCAAGATAGGCAGCAGAAGATCGCCGCTGTCGGTAAGTTCCAGCGAAATGACCGCCGAGGTCAATGGCGCTTGGGTGACACCGGTGAGGTATGCGCACATGCCCAGCAGCACGAACGCACGCGGGTCCACGCCGGGCATCACCACGGCCAGGTTGTGGCCCAGGCCGGCGCCGACGGCCAGCGCTGGCGAGAACAGCCCGCCGGGAATGCCGGCACATAAGAGGCCAGGTTCGCAAGCAGCTTCATCAGCCCAAACTCATGCCCAACCGTCGGTTGACCCTGCACCAGACTGCGCGCTTGTTCATAGCCGGTGCCAAAGGCACCATCGCCGCACAACGCCGCCAGCCCAACCACCACCAGGCCGCAGCCGGCGGCCAGCAGCACCGGATGCCGCTGCCGAAGGTTGCCCAGCCAGCGCGGGCGCCCTGCAGCGCTGGCCAGCACCATGCGGGCGAATACCCCACCCAGCAGACCAGCCACCACCCCGCATAGCAGGATGGCCAGCCACCCCTGCCCCAGCGGCAGGCCTGCTGTCACATGGCCGAAGTAGGTGTAGTTTCCCAGAAGGCCCAGCGACACCACGCCGCCGACGATAACCGCCGTCAACAGCGTGCCCGAGAAGTGATGCTCGAAGCGCCCGCTGAGCTCTTCAATGGCGAACACGATCCCGGCCAGCGGCGTGTTGAAGGCCGCCGCAATACCGGCCGCGCCGCCTGCCAACAGAAAGTGCGACAGCTCGCGTGGATCTTTGAAACCGAACCAGCGGCCAAACAGGTACATCAAGCTGGCGCCCACGTGCACCGTTGGCCCCTCCCGACCCACCGATGCACCCCCCAGCAGCGACAACGTGGTCAGGACCAGCTTGCCTGCCGACACCGCCGGTGAAAGGTTGGTTGTGCGGAATGCCTCATCGGGCTTGTCCAGCGCCGCGATCACCTGCGGAATGCCACTGCCCCGCGTGGGACGAAGCACCCCGCTGGTCAGCCACGCCAGCAGGGCGAAAATTCCCGGCGTGAGCAGCAGCGCCCACCAGGGCGAGTGCTCGATGGCGCGTCGAAACAGGGCAAATGCCGCATCGCTGGCCTTGGCAAAGAGGATAGCGATGAGTGCCACCACCACCGCGCCCGTCCACAGGGCGGCACGGCGCCGCCATGCTTCGCTCCGCAACTGGCCGGCCAAGTGGGTCTGGATTCGGCGTATACAGGTCATGGCCTCAGTATGGCCAGCGCCGCTGGGGACGGAAAGCCGGTTGCGTGGCGGATGGCCTTGCCCTATGAGGCCGTCCAACGGTCATCTACCCTTCACCCTGGGAACATCGCTGATGCCTCGCCTCTCCCAAGGTCCGCTCGCGTCCAATAGCGGTCACTCTCTGGCGAGACTTACCGTGTGGCCAACCAGCGCACGCTCGCCATTACGTCGGCTTTGGCGGTTTCGACCTGATCGTAGTAGGAAGCGCATTCGCCCAACGAGGCCCAGCCCTCAACGACCTCATCGGAAAAATAGTCATTTCTGAAGAAGTACTCCTGCTGGTAACCGAAGGATCCGGAAGGCCGACGGAAGATGGCAATACGACGAGTCCTGTCTCCAGAGTAGATGTGTTCAATCATCTCGTTCACTTTGCTTCCCCGCTACAGCGTCGGTTCGAATCGAACGCAGACATTAGCACCGCTCTGCACTGGCCTCACTGCCCAAGTTACCGCTTTCGGCCAGAAGCGGACACAACTTACATGCAATCACCCGAGGCGACCGGCAGAAACACTTTGTTAGCATTGCCAGCTAGTCCTCCCTGGAAGGAAGTCCCACGCATGCCTCCGCTCCTGGCGTTTCGCCGCGTCCTGGCGCTGGCGCTTGTAGCGCTGCCAGCCTGCCCATTGTCGACGCTGTCAGCGGCTGAGCCCGCGTCCCCGACAAGCGCACTCACCTACCCCATCAATAGTGCCGACGACGCCCCTTTAGTCAGCCTGGGCAGCGACGGTTTCCTGCGCTATGCCCTGTATGCCGAACGCGGTAGCGACCAGGCACGCAACATCGTCCCGGACTTCTCCCGCGCCGGCTACCAGGGAGGCGGCGTTGGCCTGCCCGCCCGCGCCAGCATTCCGGTGCGTAAGACTCTTGAGCCAAACGCCGAGGGTGATGACTATCCGCGCATACAGGCAGCCATCGAGGCCGTAGCCATGCTTCCCAAGGACAGCCGGGGTCTACGCGGCGCCGTCCTGCTGCGGCGTGGTCAGTACCGGCTGAGCAGGACGCTGACCATCCAATCCAGCGGCGTGGTGTTGCGCGGTGAAGGCCGAGGTGCCGACGGCACCGTGATCCGCTCCGAAGCCGATGGGCAGCAGAGCAAGATCATCGACGTGGGGAACAGCGAATCCGCAATCCCCCACCCGGCCCGGCAGCCACACCAGACCGCGATCAATATGGACTACGTGCCTGTGGGAGCAACGCGGATCAGGGTGAAGTCCGCAACCGGCTACCGCGTGGGCGACGCCCTGGCGATCGCCAGGGAACCCAATGCCCGTTGGCTCGGCACCGAAGGCATCGATACCGCCCGATACCGATGGAAGCCAAGTGACTACGCCATGTACAGCGAACGGGTGGTTACCGCCGTAGACCACGACACTATCACCCTTGATGCCCCGATCATGGACGCCATTGATGCGCGTTTCGGTGGCGGCAGCATCTACCGCGCCGATCCCATCCGCATCTCTCAGGTCGGCATCGAAGACCTTCGCCTCGAAGGCAACCCCGAGACCGGCACGGCCAATGGCACCGCTGATATCGGTCCCTTTGCCGGGCTCCGCCTGGGTGGCGTACGCAATTCATGGGTCCGCGATGTCACCGTGCGGTATGTATCGCATGGATTCGTGACCCGTAACGGCGCGCACTTCAACACCCTGCAGGACATCGCCTATCTCGACCCAAGGTATGGCGAAACCCAGGGCGCCCGCCGCTATGTATTCCTGTACGAGGGCAACTCCGCCTTCAACCTGATCCAGCGCTGCTACAACCAAGGCGGCAGGCATACCTTCGTCATCGGCGCACGGGTACCCGGCCCCAACGTATTTCTTGACTGCCTGGCCACAGGCGACAGCAATGACAGTGGCCCACATCACCGCTGGTCCACCGGCACTCTGTATGACAACACCAAGGGCTACATGCTGCGGGCACAGAACCGCCGCTACAGCGGGACGGGCCACGGCTGGGCAGGCGCGCAGCAGATGTTCTGGAACACCGAGCACGATATCTACGTTGTCCAGGCGCCGCCCTTCGCGATGAACTGGAGCGTGGGACAGGTTGGCACTGTCGCGCCGGGAAAGTTCCCGCCTGAAGAGCCAGCGGGAATCATGCAGTCGGTTGGCCAGGTAGTGGCGCCGCGCAGTCTCTACCTGCAGCAGTTGCGTGATCGCCTCGGCGAGCAGGCGGTGATCAATGTCACTACAACAGAGCAGCGTGAGGGCCGGATATGGAAAACCCTTTCAGCTCGCGCAGGGGAGTGAGGCTCAACCATGGCTCGAATTTTGATACCGCCAACCTGATTTCATGAAACCGGAGAGATCACCGTGATCAAAAGATCGAGAGCCACCGTCTCATTTCTGACAGCGCTGCTTGTCTGCGCGTGCGCACCGACGGGAACAACCAAGCCAACCCGTTCCGGCGATCAATCGCTGCTCGACGTGGCAAGCGACCCATACGCTTTTGATGGGAGAGATGTGAGCATTACTGCATGGATCACCTATCGCCATGAAGATCTCAACGCTTGGGCGACTGCGAGAGACCATGAGGAATGGAACACTGTTCGATGCCTGTCACTCTCAAACTACGACAGTTTCGACAAGGATCTGAAGGCGCTAGACGGCCGGTACGCCCGCATCAGTGGCGCCGTTGTCAGTGATGCATCAGAAGGAGGCAGCTTGCTCCGGTTCGGTGCCTGCCGTGATGTAGCAATTCGCTTGATCAGCGTCTCCCACTCCTGAACCAGACTCAGCTGTGGCGGCCGGACGATGCGCCGGCTGTTCTGGTTTACTGGCAACGGCTGGCCCAGTCCAGAATCACCCTCTACGCCAACGTTCCTAGTGGGCCGTCACTCTGCATCCAGGCAAAGGTGATGGCGCCGGACTCATGAAAGTGACGCTACCAGCGCATATCTGGTAGGCAAATGAAACCGAGGCCAGTCCAGGATCAGAGACGTTCGCCGTGTGCACAACCTCACCGTTGGACGACACGAGCCTTATGCGGGCGCCATCTTTGCTGGCTGGGTTGCCGGGCGTGGTCAGCTCCAGATTGAAGCCACTGGACAACTGAAGTGTTGCGGCATCTTTGGACGGAAGCTGCAGATCAATTGCAACAGGCGCCAAAGCGTCCCGCTGCAGTAGTCCCGTAAATTGAACCGTTTCGGGAGTCGCCGCAGATGCAGCAAAAGAAACGCAGCAAAGTGAGAGGAAAGAAGCCAAGCCTTTCATTATTCACCTCCAGGTTGTGATGTCCCACATTCGAGCCTGGCGACCCCAAGGCTCGTTCCGGTGCCCCGCTACATAATATAGCCACGTTTGACCGCAGGTGCAGCGTATCTGTTAACCACACCCGCTTCGGGCCACAAAGCCGCCATTGGCACGGCGCCCCTGGGGTTACGGGGCTCGGGCGGCTTCCTGCGCCCCCCAACCGCGCCAACTGGAGGCGGCCCATCTTTGACCCCTGGCCTGCATGGACTGGAAGCAACGAAAACTGGCCTGCCGTTGGGCGCCCCCGTTAACCTGTCCGGCACCAATAGCACGCTCCCAAATGGACAGGACTCAGCGCATGGACTCACCCATTCCCAATGAACCCAGGCTTGGAGAGTTCTTCATCCTCGAGGCTGGAGCCATCAATGGCCCGAGCTGTGGAGTTGTCTTTGAGAACCTGGGCAAGTTGCTGTCGCCCCGCGCCTGATTCTACGGCCGGAGGGCGGAGGTCTTCCTCCGCTGCGTGAAGTTCCACGCCTGGTCTATGACCCCAGCAAAGGCCCAGCCCCGAAGGATCTGGAGCCTGGGTTCAGCGGTTACTGGCTGGTATCCGAACGGCTGTACCACGTCATGGTCACGGTCGATCCTGCCGCGTTCGTCTTCGTGGAGGTTGATTACCGCGTGGCAGACGGCAGCGCGGGCGCCCGCCACTTCCTATGAACGGTGGTGCAGGAGATCGACGCATTGGATGAAGATGCCTCAAAGCTCTTCATCGACACAACCGAAGCGTTCATCAACGGTAAGTTCTACGACATGACAGGTGGTGCCAGCGTTACCTTCAAACGAGAGTTGCTGGGCTCAGCGCACGTGTTCAAGACGCCTTACACCGGCAGGATCTTTTGCGACCGTGTCTTCAAGGATGCCGCCGCCGGAGCAGGTATCGCTACTGATAGTGATGCCGACGGCATGTGGTTCATCGATGCCTCTGACATCTGACAGCCCAACAGGCGATGACTGGCAAGGATTCCGAGCAGGGCTGACTTGCGAGAGTTCGACCTGGGAGCTAGATACGACACAAGGGAAAACAGGTTCCGCGGCCACTTTGGGCGCTACACAACCGCGTAAGTGAGTCTCCAGCAATAGCCTCCTCCTGGCTGCCTCTTGACCTACGGCCCATCCCATCGGGTTAAGCTATTCGCGAGCGGAGAGGCCGCGAGGACATGGATGGGTGGCGGCACCATGGAAGCAGAAAGAGGCAATGTCCCCAGGGCAGGAGAATTCTTTAAGCTCAGGCCGGATGTTGGCCGGGGAGGCAAGGGGCACGGAGTCGTCTTCGAGAATCGACAAGCACTTCTCACTCCACCTCGACTGATCTTGAAACCTAAGTCAGGAGGGTTTCCCACTCTGCGCGAGCAACCGCGCTTGGTCTATCGTCCTCGCGAAGGCGTGCCGCCTGAGGATCTCGAAGGGGGGATGAGTGGCTATTGGCTGATCTCCGAACGGCTCCGGCAGGTAATGGAGGCGGTAGACCCGGACGCCTTCGTTTTTACCGAAACCGACTATCGTCTGGCTGACGGCTCCAAGGGCCCAACTTACTTCCTTTGCGATGTAGTTAGGACGCTGGATGCATTGGACGAAGAAGCCTCAACCCTCCATATCGAGATCAGCGACGAGTTCGAGAAAGGGAAGTACTACGACCTGACGGGCGAGCTTCGCTTGGCCTTCAGGCGCGATGTACTGGGCTCCGCACACGTCTTCAGGCTGCCATTTCACGGAGGCGTGTTCTGTGACCGCGTGTTAAAAGGCGCTGTTGCAGCTGCTGGCATCACGACTGCGAAACGCTCCAACGGACTTTGGTTCTACGACGTGGTCAACCGATAACGCGAGTCTGCGCGTTTAGACGCCGCAGGCATGGATAGGATTCAGCACAATGGAAAGAGCAATGGACAATCGACCCAAGGCAGGTGAGTTCTTTCACCTGGAGCCGGATGTTCGCCGAGGCGGCAGGGGCCACGGAGTCGTATTTGAGAACCGAAAGGCCCTCCTCTCGCCGCCTCGCCTTATCTTGAAACCAGAAGAAGGCGGATTTCCTGTGCTGCGGGAAGTTCCACGATTGGTCTATCACCCCAGCGAAGGCGTACCGCCTGAAGATCTGGAAGGCGGGATGAGTGGCTACTGGTTGGTGTCGGAACGGCTCCGCCAAGTGATGGAGGCAGTTGACCGTGACGCCTTCGTTTTCTGCGATACCGATTATCGGCTGGCTGACGGTTCAAAAGGGCCGACCTACTTCCTATGCGATGTAGTTCGAACGTTAGATGCCTTGGATGAAGAGGCTTCCACGCTCAACATCGTAATAAGTGACGATTACGAGGAAGGGAAATACTACGACCTGACAGGCGAGCTGCGTTTAGCGTTCAAGCGTGATGTGTTGGGCTCAGCGCACGTCTTCAGACTGGCGTTTCACGGCGGGGTGTTCTGTGACCGAATCTTCAAGGATGCCGTGATTGCAGCAGGCATTGTCACCCAGAAGCGTTCAAACGGCCTGTGGTTCTACGACGTTGTAAATCGATAACGCCAGAGCTATGAGCGACAAGGAAGGAGCTTGATTCATGCCCAACTATCGGACGCATTTCCAAGATCACCACAACATCGAGCAGCAGACGCTGAAGAACAGCGAGCTACTTGACGAGTTGCAGCGTGCTGGGAAGTTCAACATTCATTCTCCGGAGAACAGGCTTTTCCTTCCGGCCAACCCTCAATTCGCGCAAGAGGTAGGTGTCACGCCGCACAGTGGTGGCCCGCTAGCCGAGTACCAAAAGGGCATGCTGGCGCGCTTGAACGACCTTCAGAATACTCGCGACGGCCGGGCAGCACTGAGGGGCGATCCTGATGCGCTGGAGCGAGTAGTTCAGCGTGTCGAGCACCTGCGTGACACTGTCAAAGTGGGATTGATCAACGGCGACTTGAATACCAATACGCCCGTCGGCCAGTCGCCTGCAATGACCAACCAAAGAATTCAGGAGTTCTTCCGCGATACCCCAGCCTATCAACAAGCTCACGCGCAACAAATTGCAGCCGTGAAAAGCTTCAACGACGTCGACCATGGCTGGAGCGCGATCACGCACTCCGAATCCCGTATCGTCACCACGCTCGACCAGATCCACGTTGACGGCAGGCCACTGACGCGCGGCGGGGACATCGAGCTGCAGCGCAACGGCTTGTCTTTGGCCATTGCCAACGCGCATCACGATGGCCGGGTGGTCATCTCCGAGCCAGGCATTCGCCGGGTTGAGCTGGTGCTGGGCGAGGAGTCTGGCTATCGGATCCGCGTTCCTCCCAGCCAGCAGGGCGCCGTGTCCCTGCAACTGCTCATGGGCGAAGCGTCGGCCCGAACCCTTGTCCGCTCGGGAGGCCTGCTGGCCACCGGTGCCGATGCCATCTTGACCGCCCAGCGCACCGCCGAACTGCTCGAACAAGGCAATACCGCCGCCGCGCAATCGGAGTTCAACCACGCTGTCGCACGAAATGTTGGCGGATGGGGTGGCGGTGCCGCCCTGTCCTTGGCGCTCGGCGGTAGTGGGTTTGTGCCTGCAGCCGTAGTAGCGGCCGATGCCCTGTTGCTGAGCAAGGCATTCGAGAAGGGTGCCGACCTGATGGACAATCGCGCCATCTATCACCAGACCGACACGTCGGGCGTGAAGTGGGAATTCAGCGGCCAGCGCTGGGAACGCCAGGCATCCTTTGACCTCACGGCGGACGGGCTTAATAACCCAACCCGTGAACGTGTGACGGCCAGTTATGAGAAGTCACAGGAACTGGGCGCCATGGCCAGCGCAGTGGCGGTGGGTCTGGCACTCGGCAAGGTCCCGCCGCCAAAGGATCCTTTCACGATTCCTGCCCAGGCCAGCGACCAGTGCGGGCTGGACAACCAGGACTGGCACCGCAACGCCGATACGTCAGCGTGGGAGCGCCAGGTAAAAACCGGCGTGTCCGGTGCCAACGATCGAGGCACCTACGAAACCCAGACTGCAACGCCCGAGCGCGCCCATCAACTCAACCAGGAGGCGCTCGGCCGCATCGAGACGAATATCGCCACCGGGCGGGAGGCGATTGCGGCAGCGTACCTGGAGAACCATGCCGCACAGCGGGCGCAGCAGCACGGCGTAGGCGTTCCGGCAGCCGTGTTGTCCGCTCAGGGCAGGCCCGATGCCGTGCTCGGCTCAGACAACCAGCTCTACCGGCGCGATGAAGCCGGGCAGTGGTCCGGGCGAGATGGGTTCGCCAGCGGGAACCTGGCGATGGAGCTGGAACTGACCAGCCAGATGCGCCAACCCTCGCTGGAGCGCTCGCAGCAGGAGCTGGCGGCCATTGAGGCTCTGCCGGCGCCGACGACCGCTCAAGCGGAGAAGAACGAACTGCTGCACCGCTACCGCAGTGCAGGCATCGACCTGAACGTGAACCCGGACACCCAGCAGGCCATCGCGCTGGCAGTGCAGCGCACGCGGGAGGCCAACGGCATTACTGGCCACACGATGCAGCAGCTCAAGCCCGATGGCATGGACACTCGCGGATACGACAATCCCATTGCCCACTACCAGGCCGGGCCAGACAGGATCGTCCGCCAGGTCGCAGTGACCAGCAGCGAAGAACTGCAGCAGGCAATGAAGGACGTCCAAGCACAACGACTGGACGCCCCTGCTCTCGATCAGTCGCCACTGCGCGCGCACGCTCCTCAAACGGAAGCGCCTCGGGTGCCGGCAGCAGCAATCGATGTGCAGTCACAAGGCGAGACTCTGGCACCCTCCGCAACGCAGCCAGTACCGACTGTCGACGCTTCGGTCCAGCCTGCCGCACCCCGCGCACCCGAGCCGATCACACCCATGCAAGCCGGTCATCCAGACCATGCGCTTTATCAGCAGATACGTGAGCAGGTAACCGCGCTGGATACCAAGCATGGGCGCAGCTTCGATGCGACCAGCGAGCGGATTACAGCCAGCCTGCTGGTGCTGGCAAAGGGCAGCGGGCTGGACCGGGTTGACCACGTGATGTTGAGCAATGCCACTCCCGAGAAGGGCGCGGCGCACCATGTTTTCGTTATACAGGGCGACCCGAGCAACCCCGCGCACCAGCGTGGCGTCATGCCTACGGAGCAGGCTGTGCGGACCCCGGTTGAAGAATCGCTGCAGCGGTTCGAGGCGGTGAGCCAAGAGCGCCATCAAGCGCAGCAGCAGGATCAGCAGCTGACACAGGCGCGCGAGCAGCAGGGAAGCCAGGCGCGCGCAATGAGTATGTAGCGCGCTCGAATGCTGTTGTTCGCACGTGCTCAACGGGTCACGCCTGCACATCCATCGGCGCTAGGGGGTCTGCTGCTCCCGCTGCAGGCGCGCCAGCTGGAGGCGGCCCATCTTTCTGACCTTGGGGGCATCTGCAGCGGGTTGCTTCTGCACAGTAAGCAGGATGCAGCCGGGTTTGATGTCCAGCTTCACGCGCGCGCCTATCTCGAAGCCCGCCGCCTGCATCCAGAGGCCGCGCAGCTTCAGGCAGGGAAGACAGATGTCGTCGGGTTCGGCTGGGCAGCCGGGGTAGTACAGGGTATCGACGCGCAGGCTGTTGGGCGGGTAGCGATGCAGGGTTTGTTTGCGGCGTTCTAATGCCGGCGCTTCAGGGTGGTTGCTGTGCATGGTTGACCTCCGATGGAAGTCTCCCTCGCCGGATGGAGAGGGAGTCGGGAGGTTGAGAGCCTTACAGTGGATTTGGCGCGACGTATTTCCACAAGGGTGTTGTATTTCGCCACCCTCCCGACGCAGGACATGCTACTTGCTACTTTCCACTTTGGAACTCTCACGCTCCGGGGGCAACAATGCGGAAGTCGTGCAGACATTGGAAATCGCTTGTTTCTGTTGGTCGTGGCGGATTGGTTGATGTGGCCTACAGTGGTGTCGCAATGCGCCTCGGCGCCAGCAGAGCAGCGGACTAACAGTCCGCTCTACCCCGTCGGTTCCCGTCGTTTCCCGTCGTGTCGTCCCCGGCGCGCCCGGTCGTGTCCCGCCGTGCCCGGTCGTGCACCGTCGTGTCCCGCCGCGCCCGGTCGAGCACCGTCGTGTCCCGCCGCGCACCGTCGTGTCCCGTCGCGCCCGGTCGTGCACCGTCGTGCCCCGTCGTGCCGCGTTGTACCCCGTCGTCGCCCGCCGACTCATCCGGCCGATAGCGCAGGCGAGTGCGCAACGCTGCCCTGTCGGCGTCGCTGAATTCGTCAGAATCAGGCGGATCGCTTGGGGCTGAACCGGCCTTCACAGTTAGCCGGGTACCCCAAATGCAAGGATGAGGACGCGACCTGCCTCCCCCCTCGGTACCCTATGCCCCACCTTCGTCGTCTTTTTGGTCGTTGGCTTCGCCTGCGTCGGCTCGTACGTTTGCGCTGGCGCGAGCGCCAGGCCTCTGCACCCGCCATCGAGGCCACCGAGGGTCCGCTGCGGGCCGCGCTGTATAGCGATGAACAGATGGAGGTGTACGGCCGCGCACTGGCGCGCCAGCACCGTGTGCGGATGCGGCCCAGCCCGGAGCGGCTGCTCGAACGCCTGCAGGCCAACCAGCGTGTGCTGGAAGACGCAAACACCCTGCTCAGCAGCGTGGTGCGCGAACAGCGCCCGGTCACCCCGGCCGGGGAATGGCTGCTCGACAACTATTACCTGATTGAAGAACAGATCCAGACCGCGCGGCGCCACCTGCCGCGTGGCTACAGCCGGCAGCTGCCTTCGCTTGCCGCTGGCCCGTCGGCCGGGTTGCCGCGCGTGTATGAACTGTCGATGCAGGCCATCGCACACGGCGACGGCCGCATCGACGGCGATACGCTGGGCCGCTTCATCGCCTCGTACCAGTCGCTGGCGCCGCTGAGCCTGGGCGAACTGTGGGCCGTGCCCATCATGCTGCGCCTTGCCCTGCTGGAGAACCTGCGGCGCATGGCGGCGCGGGTGATGCGCGATGGCGAAGACCGGCGCCTGGCGTCGCAATGGGCCGACAACCTCAACCAGGCCGCGTCCGAAACCCCCACCGATGTGGTGCTGGTGGTGGCTGACATGGCCCGCTCCGCGCCGCCGTTGACCGGCGCGTTCATCGCCGAGCTCACCCGCTCGCTGCAGGGGCGCGGTGGCGCGTGGGCCATGCCCGTCGCCTGGCTGGAACAGTGGGCGGCCGCGGCTGGGCAGCGCATCGACGAACTGGTGGCCGCCGAAGGGCAGCAGCAGGCAGCCGACCAGGTCTCTATCGGCAACAGCATCGGCAGCCTGCGCTTCCTCTCCACCATGGATTGGCGCACGTTTGTTGAAGACATGAGTGTGGTGGAGCAGCGGCTGCGGGAAGACCCGATGGCCGTTTACCCGCAGATGGATTTCGGCACCCGCGACGCCTACCGCCACGTGGTGGAGAAGATCGCGCGCGGAAGCCGTGTAGCAGAAGAGCGCGTGGCGAACATCGCGCTGGACCTGGCACGGGCGGCCACGCCGCCGGACGGGCCACGCACGCACGTGGGCTACTGGCTGGTTGGCGAAGGCATGAGCGCCACCATTGACGCGGTGGCCGAGGCAGCACCCCGCCACCGCAAGGCTCGCGGGCTGGCGCATCGCCTGCCGCTGGCGCTGTACCTGCTGCCGATCACCGTGCTGGCCGCGCTGGCCACCTTCGGCCTGCTGGCCACCGGCCATGGCGAAGTTCCGCTCTGGCTGGGTGCGCTGCTCGGGCTGCTGGTGTTCAGTGAGCTGGGCATCGTGCTGGTGAACTGGACCGCGACGGTACTGGTGGCCCCTCGGCCGCTTCCCAAGCTCGATTTCAGCGAAGGCATCCCGGCCGCCTGCGCCACCGTGGTGGCGGTGCCCTCGATGCTCTCCAGCACCGACGGCATCGACGTGCTGGTGGAAGCGCTGGAAGTGCGCTTCCTGGCCAACCGCGATCCCCAACTGCGCTTCGTGCTGCTGACGGATTTTCTCGATGCTGCAGAAGCCACGTTGCCGACGGACGCCACGCTGCTCGCGCACGCCGTTGCGCAGATCGAGGAACTGAACCACCGCTACGCGCCCGAGCGCGGCGACCGCTTCTACCTGCTGCACCGCCCCCGGAAATGGAACCCGGGCGAAGGGGTGTGGATGGGCCACGAGCGCAAGCGCGGCAAGCTGGCCGCACTCAATGCCCTGCTCCGCCACGGCGATGCGGCCGCGTTCATGCGCGTTGTTGGCGATGCGGCGGCGCTGATCGGCGCCCGCTATGTCATCACGCTGGATTCGGACACGCAGCTGCCGCGCGATGCAGCACGTGCGTTCGTCGCCACCCTCGCCCACCCGCTCAACCGCCCGCGTTTCGATCCCACGCTGCAACGCGTGGTGGAGGGCTACGGCATCCTGCAGCCCAGCGTGGGCACCAGCCTGGGCCGGCGGCGCACGTCGCGCTTTGCCCGCATGTTCGGCAGCGAGCCCGGTATCGATCCGTATACGCGCATGGTCTCGGACGTGTACCAGGACCTGTTCGACGAAGGCTCGTTCGTGGGCAAGGGCATCTATGACGTGGAAGCCTTCGAGCACGCGCTCGAAGGCCGCCTGCCCGAGAACCGCATCCTCAGCCACGACCTGCTGGAAGGCTGCTATGCCCGCGCAGGACTGGTCAGCGATGTGCGCCTGTACGAGGACTACCCCGAGCGCTACGCCGCCGACGCCAAGCGCCGTGCGCGCTGGATCCGGGGCGACTGGCAGCTGCTGCCGTGGCTGATGCCGTGGACACCGCGCCCGGGCTCGGGCTGGGAACGCAACCGGCTCAGCCTGCTGTCGCGCGGCAAGTTGCTGGACAACCTGCGCCGCAGCCTGGTGCCCATTGCAGCCCTGGTCCTGGTGGTTGCGGGCTGGTTGTATGCCGAAAACCCGGTGGCATGGACCGCATGGGTGCTGGCGCTGTGGTTCGCGCCGCCGCTGATCGGCATGCTGCGCGATGCGCTGAGCGTGCCGGACGACACGCCGCTGGAAGCGCATTACATCAAGGTCGGGCGCGGCACGCTGCAGTCGTTGCTGCGCGCGGCCACCCAGATTGCCTGCCTGCCGTATGAAGCGCTGCTGGCTGGCGGCGCGGTGCTGCGCACGCTCTGGCGCATGGCCATTACTCGCCGTCACCTGCTGCAATGGAACCCCTCCAGCGAAGTGGAGCGCCGCCTCGGCGGCGACCGTGGCGCGGAATGGCGGGTGATGGCCCCCGGTTCGCTGCTGGCGCTTGCGCTGGTAGCCGTGGTGGCCAGCCTGCGCCCGCAGGCGCTGCCGATTGCCCTGCCCCTGCTGTTGGCGTGGACCTTCGCGCCGGCGTTGATGGCGTGGCTGGGCCGGCCACCTGCCGCCATCGTGGCCGAACTCTCCGATACCCAGAGGGCGTTCCTTGGCCGGCTGGCGCGGCGCACCTGGTCGTTCTTCCAGGCGTGGGTGCGCGAGCAGGATCATTGGCTGCCGCCGGACAATATCCAGGAGCATCCGGCGCTGGTGGTCGCGCGGCGCACCTCGCCCACCAACATCGGCCTCTCGCTGCTGGCCAATCTGTCTGCGTGGGATTTCGGCTATCTCCAGCAGCGCGCGGTCGCGCAACGCACCGCCCTCACGTTCGACACGCTGGACCAGCTGCCGCGCCATCGCGGCCACTTCCTGAACTGGTACGACACCGAAACCCTGGCGCCGCTGCCGCCGCGCTACGTTTCCACCGTGGACAGCGGCAACCTTGCCGGCCACCTGCTCACGCTGCGCCAGGGCCTGCTCGCGCTGGTGGACGCGCCGGTGCTGGCGCCGCACACGTTCGATGGCCTGGCCGATACGTTCGGCGTGCTGGACGAGGAACGGCAGCGTCATCGCTATAGCGACGCGTCACTGGGCGAGTCGCTCAATCAGGTTCGCCAGCATCTTTCGTCAACGCGCGCCGACTGCCCCATTGGGACGGCGCAGACGCTCGCCTGCTTGCAGGAGCTGGCTGGCCTGGCCGACGCCGTGCTGGCGCAGTGGCCCGCACCGGAAACACCCGAGGAAGGTGATCTGCACTGGCCGGCCCTGTTCGCGGCCGAATGCCATGCCGCCGTCGCGGTGCTCGCCGAGCTTCCTGCCAATGCCGGCGCGGACGCCGACGCCCCTGTGCCCAGCCTGCGCCAGCTGGCCGCCCTGCCCGGGACGGCCGGTGCTGACGCACGCGAGCGCATCGAGGAACTGCAGGCGCTGGCGCACCGCGCCGGGCAGTTCTCGCTGATGGAGTACGCGTTCCTGTTCTACCCTGCCCGCAAGCTGCTCTCCATCGGCTACAACGTCGACGACCACCGCCTGGACAACAGCTTCTACGACCTGCTGGCCTCCGAAGCGCGACTGTGCTCGTTCGTGGCCATCGCTCAAGGGCAGTTGACGCAGGAGAGTTGGTTCGCTCTCGGCCGGCTACTCACCGAGGTCAACGGCACGCCCACGCTGTTGTCCTGGAGTGGCTCGATGTTCGAGTACCTCATGCCGCAGCTGGTGATGCCCAGCTATCCGGACACGCTGCTGGACCAGACCGCGCGCCACGCCGTGGAGGCGCAGATCGTTTACGGCCGCACCCTTAACCTGCCGTGGGGCGTGTCCGAGTCCGGCTACAACGCGGTCGATGCGCGCCTGAACTACCAGTACCGCGCGTTCGGCGTGCCGGGCTTGGGGCTGAAGCGCGGCCTGGGCCAGGACCGGGTCATCGCACCCTATGCCAGCATGATGGCGCTGATGGTGGCACCGGAAGCGGCGTGCCAGAACCTGCAGGCGATCGAAGGCTTGGGGTTCGTCGGGCGTTTCGGCATGTACGAGGCGATCGACTTCACCCCCGCCCGGCTACCGCCGGGGCAGGACCACGTGCTGCTGCGTTCGTTCATGGCCCACCACCAGGGCATGGGCCTGCTGTCGCTGGATTACCTGCTGCGCGACCAGCCGATGCAGCGCCGCTTCGTGGCCGACGTGGAGTTCCAGGCCACGCTGCTGTTGCTGCAGGAGCGCATCCCACGCATCGGCGTCTTCCATCCGCATGAAGTCGAGGCGCTGGGCGAGCACTCGGCCATGGCCCATGACGAGACCGCGCTGCGCGTGCTGCGCAACCCGGCCGGCCCGCGCCCGGAAGTGCAGCTGCTCTCCAACGGCCGCTACCACGGCATGCTCACCCATGCCGGCGGTGGCTACAGCCGCCACGGCGACCTGTCGCTCACCCGCTGGCGCGAGGACGGCACCACCGATGCCTGGGGCTCGTTCTGCTACCTGCGCGATGTGGAGAGCGGCGAGTTCTGGTCGGCCGCGTACCAGCCCACCTGCGTGCCGGTAGACAACTACGAGGCGATCTTCTCCGACGCCAAGGCGGAATTCCGCGGCGCACGCCGTGGCTGCGAGAGCCACCTGCAGGTCGCCATCTCCGCCGAGGACGACATCGAGCTGCGGCGCCTGCGCCTGACCAACCGCAGCCGTCGCGCGCGCACGGTGGAAATCACCACCTATGCCGAAGTCGTGCTGGCACCTGCTGCAGCCGACGATGCGCACCCGGCCTTCAGCAACCTGTTCGTGCAGAGCGAGATCCTGGCGGCCAAGCAGGCGGTGCTGTGCACGCGCCGACCGCGCTCGCACGACGAGGTACCACCGTGGATGTTCCATCTGGTGGCGGTGCATGACGCACCGGTGGCGGCCATCTCCTACGAAACCGACCGGGCGCGCTTCCTGGGCCGTGGCAACACGCCGCGCACGCCGCGTGCGTTGACCACCGATGCGGAGCTTTCCGGCTCGGACGGCTCGGTGCTCGATCCCATCGTGGCCATCCGCGTACGCGTGGTGCTGGAGCCCGAGCAGACCGTGCAGCTGGACATGGTGTTTGGCATCGGCACCGACCGTGCCGGGTGCGAGTCGCTGGTGGACAAGTACCGCGACCGCCGCCTGGCCGACCGCGTCTTCGACCTGGCGTGGACGCACAGCCAGGTGGTGCGCCGGCAGATCAACGCCACCCAGGCCGAGGCGTCGCTGTATGAGCGCCTGGCCAGCCACGTGCTGTATGCCAATCCGCTGCTGCGCGCCGGCACCGCCGTGCTGCAGCAGAACCAGAGAGGACAGTCCGGGCTGTGGGGTCATGCCATTTCGGGCGACCTGCCCATCGTGCTGCTCAAGGTCACCGACGCGGAGAACGTGGAGCTGGTCCGGCAGCTGGTGCAGGCGCATGCCTATTGGCGCCAGAAGGGGCTCAATACGGACCTCGTCGTATGGAACGACAGCAAGGCCGGCTACCGGCAGGAACTGCAGGACCAGATCCTGGGCATGGTGGCCGCCAGTTCGGAAACCGGCCTGCTCGACCGCCCAGGCGGCATCTTCGTGCGGCCGGTGCAGAACATGACCCACGAAGACCGCATTCTGTTGCAGGCGGTGGCACGGGTGGTGATCAGCGACGAGGACGGCACGCTGGCCGCGCAGGTGGGGCGCCAGCTCCCGCCCGCGCGACGGATCCCCGCGCTGGTACCGCTGGAGGTGCAGGAGGAACTGGCGCTGTCGATGGAGGAGACCGCAGGGCTTCCCGTTGTCGCCGAGCTCGGACCCGAACCCGGCCTGCCCCCGGGCCCGGAGCACGACGAAGAGCTGGACGACCCGTGGCCGTTCCTTCCGTACCGTGGCGCCGGCCAGTTCGACAACGGCACCGGCAGCTTCAGCGAGGACGGCCGCGAATACGTGGTGGTGCTGCGCGACGATGCCCCGACGCCGGCGCCGTGGGCCAATGTGATCGCCAATGCCCGCATGGGCACGGTGGTGAGCGAGAGTGCGCCGGGCTACACCTGGTTCGAGAACGCGCACGAATTCCGCCTGACGCCGTGGCTCAATGATCCGGTGTCCGACACCGGCGGCGAGGCCTTCTATATTCGCGATGAGGAGACCGGTCGCGTCTGGTCGCCGATGCCGCTGCCGCGCCGGGGCACCGGCGCGTACCGCACGCGCCATGGCTTCGGCTACACGGTCTACGAACATATCGAAGATGGCATCGTCAGCGAGCTGTGGGTGTTCGTCGACGTCGACGCGCCGTTGAAGTTCTCGGTCCTGCGCCTGCACAACCTCTCGGGCCGGCCACGGCGGCTGTCGGCCATCGGCTACGTGGAATGGGTGATGGGTGACCTGCGCCCGAAGTCGCGCATGCATGTAGTCACCGAACGCGACCCACAGAGCGGCGCGCTGCTGGCGCGCAACAGCTACAACACCGAGTTCGGCGGCCGCATGGCCTTCTTCGACACCGATGCCGAAGGCTGCGGCTGGACCTGCGACCGCGTGGAGTTCATCGGCCGCAACGGCGGCCTGCACGCCCCGGCGGGGTTGCGCCGCGAACGTCTGGATGCACGCGCCGGTGCGGGCCTGGATCCCTGCGCGGCGATCCAGGTGCCGCTGGAGCTGGCGCCGGGCGAACACAGCGAAACCACGTTCCGCCTGGGCGCGGGCCGCGACCGCGAGGAAACGCTCGCGTTGGCACGCGGACGCCAAGGCGCGCAGGCGTCCTACGATGCGCTGGACGCCGTGCGCATCCACTGGCGCCATGTGCTGGCCAGCGTGCAGGTACGCACGCCGGACCCGGCGCTGGACGCGCTGGCCAATGGCTGGCTGGTCTACCAGACCTTGGGCAGCCGCTACCTGGCGCGCAGTGGCTACTACCAGTCCGGCGGTGCGTTCGGCTTCCGCGACCAGTTGCAGGACGTGCTTGCCCTCGTACACGCGCGCCCGGAACTGGCCCGCGAACACCTGCTGCTATGTGCCGCTCACCAGTTCGCCGAAGGCGATGTGATGCACTGGTGGCACCCGCCGCAGGGTCGCGGCGTGCGCACCCGCTGCTCGGACGATTACCTCTGGTTGCCGCAGGGCGCCTGCCGCTACCTGGAGGTCACCGGCGACGCCAGCGTGCTGGACGAACTGGTGGGCTTCATCGAGGGGCGCGCGGTGACACCCGAAGAGGAAGGGTATTACGACATGCCCACCCCTTCAGCACTGCGCGGCACGCTGTATGCGCACTGCGTGCTCGCGCTGGAACGCGGTTGCCGGCTGCTCGGCGAGCGCGGCCTGCCGTTGATGGGCAGTGGCGACTGGAACGACGGCATGAACCGCGTCGGCGACCAGCAGCGTGGCGAAAGCGTGTGGCTCGGCTTCTTCCTGCATGACACGCTGCGCCGCTTCACCGCGGTGGCCAACGCCCGAGGCGATGAACACCGCGCGCACTGGTGCCAGGAGCAGGCCGACAGCCTGCGCCAGAACCTGGAGCAACATGCGTGGGACGGTGCGTGGTATCGCCGCGCCTGGTTCGACAACGGCACCCCGTTGGGCTCGACGCAAAGTGAGGAATGCCGCATCGATTCGATTTCCCAGAGTTGGTCGGTGCTCTCAGGCGTTGCCACGCCGGAGCGTGCCGGGCAGGCACTGGATTCGCTGTACACGCATCTGGTGCGCAAGGACGCCAAACTGATCCAGCTGCTCGACCCGCCCTTCGACAAGACCACGGAGGACCCCGGTTACATTCGCGGCTACGTGCCGGGCGTGCGCGAGAACGGCGGCCAATACACCCACGCGGCGGTGTGGGCGGCAATGGCCTTTGCGCAACAGGGCGATGCGCCGCGTGCCTGGGAGCTGGCCGGCATGATCAACCCGCTCAACCACGCGCTGGACGCGGAGGCGGTGCAGACCTACCGCGTTGAACCCTATGTGCTGGCGGCCGATGTTTACGCCGTGTCGCCGCACGTGGGGCGTGGCGGCTGGACCTGGTACACCGGCTCGGCCGGTTGGATGTATCGCCTGCTGGTCGAATCCCTGCTCGGCATACGCCGCGAAGGCGATCGTCTGTCGCTGGCCCCCTGCCTGCCCGATGACTGGCCGTCATTCGAACTGAGCTACCGCTTCGGCCGCAGCCGCTATGAGTTCGAAGTCACCCGCACGGCGCAGGGGCAGCCTACCCTGCATGTGGATGACGTGCTGCAGCCGGGGCTGACGGTTCAGCTGCACGACGACGGCCACCACTACCGTGTTGCGCTCAACCTGGTGGCGCCCGTGTCATGAGCGTGCGCCCCGACATACAGGCCCGGCTGGATGCGCTGGACGAGATGCTGGCGCACTGGTTGGCGCACACGCGCCATCCGGCGCAGTTCTGGCCGCAGTTTGAACAGCTGGCGGCCGAGATTGTGGACCAGTGCGCGCACACGGAGCGGGAGCACGCGCGTGCGCACATCACGGCCATGCTCAAACGTCACGCGCTGGAGCTGCCGCTCTGGCATGAGCGTGACGGCAGCCTGCCGCCGAGGAAGCCAGAAGCGTGATGCACACGCACATTGGCATTGCGCCTGCCAATTTGCTGCGCTCGCGAGGTCTGCTTTTCCCGCTACCGTGCGAGCTGTAGGCGCCCCGACTTCTTGGCTTTGGGAGCGCCTACTCCTGGCAGTTCCACCGCCAGGACTGCGGAGGCCTAGCCCCTAGCGTGCCCACGACCGGTGATAGGATGCCGACGGCCTCGGATAGGCCGGGGCAGCGCAGGAGATGGTGATGAGCTTTCCGCTTGAGGCTTTCAAGTACGTGTGTATCACCCGTGCCGAGCCCGGCACAATTGCAGCGGACGATAAAGGGAACTGGTTCTTGATAGCGCGAACGAGCGGTGCCGCCAATAACCAAGCGGTCCGATTGAGCCGCAGCCCTAACGGCAATGCGCCTGGAGACCTAGTGTCACCGAGCGAAGACGATCGTGTTTTCATCGTTGCAGCGCCATACAGTTGCTCAATTCGCGTAGACGACATCTTCGACCTGCGTCGACGCGAAGATGGCCCTCTGCTGGGCGCGATCCTGCTCGCAGAACCTCCGGCCATCTTCACCGTGGACTCCGAACGCAGACTGATCGGATTGGATGGGCATGAGATCGACGCAGCGACCGTCCATCGCCAGCGCGCCCGCTATATGAAGTGGTCCGTATGGCTGGTGGATCCCCATGGACGCCAAGTCGGCGATAAGCCTCTCGTCGAGATCGACGCGACCGCTCAGTGACTTGCCGCTGATGCAATACTGGGCCTGTCCCATGCCTTGCCCCGATGAGGACGGACCACCTCACCAACTTGACGACGCAGGCTCTGAGGGCCTTCGATGCGCTGTAGCTATCCGCTCGCGCTTCTCGGGACTGGAGTTGATGATGTTCTCTCGCCATGGAGAGTTGGCCAGGGGGGGAGCGGTTCCGACAGAGTTCCAGCGAGAATCGGGCAGAACTATGAGAGCAGTCATACGGGACCTGCTCCAACGTCCCGCAACGAGGAAACCATCTAGCAAGCTCCCGCTCGTTTCCCCGCACGATTACCGCGGATCCGGGACGCGGCTACGCAGATGCTTTCGTCGGACCCTGGAAATGAAGTCCATCACTACGAGCGCCTTCGCCCAAGGTCGACCCGACACGCACCACAGCCCACCAAGACCCTGCTGAATATCCCATTCTTGGCCTTCGAGCGTGCAATCTCTATCCGGCTCAACATGCCCAGCGCGATGAATGGCGTCTGCCATTGCCTCGACTGGGGTATCGAACCATCTATACCCCAGTGCGCAAATCGCCACCGGTTGGTCTCCAATGCCCGGATATGCAGGCACGAGCCTCGTCTGCCATCGAATGGCATCTTTTAAGGCCTGCCTACGAAATCCGGGATCTTGCTGCCACCGCTGAAGAACTTCTTTATCTAAGCACTGCATGCGTCCATCCCAACAATAAAAGTGGTGGATGGATGTCTCCCCCGAGACTTAGAAAAACTTTGCTCCCACAAGCATTAAGGTGGCGCGAAGAAAACAACGAACGATGACAACTACCCGGATAGGATGCTGGTCGAGGCCTCATTGCAGAACAGACGGAGGCCTAGCAGACACGACTAATGGAGTGGTGGTCAGCAAAACTTACTTCGGGAGTACGCTTTCGGCCAAAAGCGGACGTAGAGCGCGCCCCTATTTCCAAGCTGCGTAGGAAGAGCTCCGCCTACATCGGGCACGGCTCGGGCTCTTCTATCCAACGAAACCCTGCCCGCCTTAAGAGCCGGCATGCGCGACAAGCTTTGGGGTTGGGGCGCTTGCTGATTGCGGTTCGAGCTTCTTACGGTCGCAATAGTTGCGATAGAAAAACGGTAGGCTATCTGAAAGACAGCTGCACTACCCGGACTAGGCCCCGGCTTGGCCAGAAGGTCCGGGACATGGAGTTGTTCAACCTGGCAATCTACTCGAAGCCCAGAGGCTTCGTCAGTCGAGCCCCTACAACCCTGGTCGCACCCTCGGCATATGGGCGAGAGGGCCCGCACCGTAAATTCGAGAGATTGATGGACTTCTTGGAACTAGCTGCTGCCGATATCACCGCCCTGGACGACGGCCAGCTGCGAGAGCTGGTCGCTCGACTAGCGGAAGCCGAGCTTCGCGAGCAGGGGCTTCCCCGGTCGAGCGTGCAAGCCGGCGGGGCGCAGGAAGCAGCTGACGGCGGACTGGACGTTAGCGTGGCGACCGCACGTCCTCTCGTGCGGCCGGCCTTCGTCCCACGTGCGAACACCGGGTTCCAAGTGAAGAAGCACAGCATGAGCCGCAGGAGCTGCGAACTGGAGATGCTCGAGGCGGGTGGGCTTAAGGACTCAATCAAGGCACTCGCAGATGAGAAGGGGGCCTACATCATCGTCAGCGGCAAGGACAGCTGCTCGGCGACCATGTACAAGGGGCGCCTCGCCGGCATGGAGGAGGCGCTGAAAGCGTATGGTGCGGGCGCGGATCTTTACTTGGACTTCTATGGCTCCGACCGGCTGGCGTTGTGGCTGAAGAGCCATCCCGGTGTTGCGCTCTGGGCGCGGGAAAAGCTTGGCAAGCCGCTGGCGGGGTGGCGACCCTATGGTCGCTGGGCCTCGACACCGAAGGCCGATAAGGACGAGTTTTTGGCCGACGCTCACCCCTGCGTGATCGATGGCAGCTCAAGCGAAAAGAACTTGATGACGGTCATGGAGGGGATCGAACTGGCGCGGGCGCGCCTGCGGTCAGGCTCTCGCGCCGTGCGCATTACAGGACTGTCAGGCGTTGGCAAGACACGCTTTGCACAGGCCCTGTTCGAGGAGAATGTTGGGGATGACACACTGCCTGCAACCGACGTCCTTTACGCCGATCTAGGCGAGGACCTGACACCTTCGGCATCAGCCGTGGTCACCTACCTGATCGCTAACCAGCTGGCGAGCTACGTCGTCCTCGACAACTGCCCACCACAGACGCACCGATCTCTGCAGAGACAGCTCAGTGCCAGCTCCTCCCCATTGCGTCTGCTTACCATCGAGTACGACATCTCTGACGACCGACCGGAGGAGACCGATGTCATCCATATCGAGCCGAGTAGCGAGGAGACAGTCACCAAACTTCTTCTTCGGCGATACCCCAAGCTCAATCAGTTCAATGCAGCGCGTATTGCCGAGTTCGCCGGCGGCAACGCCCGACTGGCGCTGGCGCTCGCTGACCGGGTGGAGGCAGACGAATCGCTTACAAGCTTTAATGACGAGCAGCTCTTCCTGCGGCTGTTCCAGCAGCGCAAGGGCGAGTCAGCGGACCTGCTCCGGGCAGCAACGGTTCTATCGCTCGTTTACTCGTTCAATGTCTCCCGCGAAGAGTATGGGGATGAACTCGGGGTCCTGTCGTCGATATCCGAGGTATCGCGCGCCGACCTGCAGCATGCCCAAGCTGAGCTGGTGCGTAGGCAGCTCGCCCAGAAGCGAGGCAGCTGGCGCGCCGTGTTGCCGCATGCCCTCGCAAACCGGCTCGCGCGCCGTGCATTGGACGACTACGAACCTAAGGACATCAACCGCGAGCTCCTGAGGCCAGAGAACATCCGACTGCTCCAGTCCTGTGCCCACCGCCTCGGATATTTCCACGACAACGAACGCGCCCGCGAGTTGGCCCTCACGTGGGTCGAGTCGGGTGCACCATTGGCCAACCTAGCGACACTCGGCGACGACTACCTCGTGGTTCTCAACTATGTGGCTCCGATTTTCCCGGACGTCCTTCTTGGCGCGATCGAGCAATCGGCCCGCATTCCGGGGTTCGCCGACCGCGCCAATCCTAACGTTCAGCGTTTTGTCCGGCTCCTCTTCGATCTGGCTTATGACGACGAGGCCTTCGACCGCTCGGCGAGTATCTTGCTCAGTATTGCTCGGACTGAGCGTCGTGGAGAAAACAACAACAGCGTCGTGGGTCGGTTGTGCCAACTTCATCAGCTGCATCTATCCGGAACCATGGCTGGCCCAGCCCGACGTCAGGCGCTTGTGGGGAGGCTGCTTGCCACCGGTGAGCCCCGTGACCGCGAGATCGCTGGCGAGCTGCTGCGCGCAGCCTTCGAGGCGCGGTCGTGGACGTCCTTCGGAGGATTTCAGTTCGGCGCGCGCAAGCGCGGACCGGGTTGGAGGCCCAAATCCGCGCAGGAGCGACGCGACTGGTATGACGGATTCCTTTCGCTGCTCGATCCGATACTCGAGTCAGACGATGACCCGCGCGAGTGGGCGAAGTCACTGATCGCAGCGAACTTTCGACAGCTCTGGACCTCTGCTGGCTGTTTCGATTCTCTGGAAGTCCTAGTATCAGCATATGCCACAGGCGGGTGTTGGCCTGCAATTTGGTTGGCTATCGGCCAGACCCTCGAGTACGACAGCTCGAGTCTTGATACGGCTGTGTTGCGGCGCCTGGAGGGGTTGCAGTCTATTGCGGCGCCCTCCGACCTCGAGTCTGAGATCGTCGCCTACGCTTTTGTCCATGAATGGTTGCATCCCCACCGTATGGGCGCCGACCACGGGGCAGAGCTGGAGACACTGCGGGACCGCGTCCTCGCGCTGGGACGTTCGCTCGTCTCCAACCCGGGCCTGTTCGAGCGTTTGGCGCCGCAGATCTGGGAGTCTCGCGTAAGACCGGTCGCTTGGCTGGGTTGCGGCTACGCCGAAGCCTTCGGAGATCTGGAAGAGCTGATCGAGATGTTGATTCCGTCGTTCAAGGCACGTGTCCCCGGCCACGCCAGCGTCGCGTTCATCGAGGGATGTTTGTCTGCGATCGCGGAGCGCGACTCGGCCCTGCTGCCCCGAGTTCAGGAGAAGTTGCTGGCGGAAGCTGAGCTCAAGCCGTACAGCGTCTGGCTACTTCTGGCCACTCGGATCACGCCTTGGGGGAGTGCGCGGTTGCTCGACGTCGCCCGACAAGGCAGCGTGCCCGCAAATCATTTTGAGGCGGTCGGCCATGGCAGACGTCACGAGTTGATGTCGGACGTCGAGTTTTCAGCGCTTACGAATGCGGTCTGCCAACTTCCAGAGGGATATCACTCGTCCTTCGAGATGCTAATCATGCGGCTTTACGCGAGGGGTGACTGGAACTACATCCCGGGGCCGCAGATCTTCTCGGCCATTCGATTCGCATTGGGTTACCTGTTGCGTGATCAGGCCACCGATGCGAACCGGCCTGCACATCACGGCATAGGCAAGCTGATCGTAGAAGCGCTCGGTCTTGGCGCGCCCGACGACGAGGTAGCCGGGCTCGTCGGCGAGCTCTGTGACGGTGTCAAGGAATATCGGCTCTCCCGGGAGAATTACTCCGAGGTACTGCCCTCATTCATCGAGGCACGTCCCGAGATGCTGCTGAATGCATTGCTCGAGATCGAACGGAGTGAGCCCGAGTCCGACGCCGTGGACTGGTTGTTCCGGCAGCGATCCGGTGAGTCATCGCCGTCGCTGAATCTTGCATCCATCGATCAGCTCCTGACGTGGTGCGGAGAGGACGCTCGACGTCATGAGTTCGTTGCGCGCAACATCCGCGTCTACGAGGCAAAGGACGGGTCGGAGGAGATCGACGATTCGACATCCTCGGTTCGACTAAGCAAACACTTCAAGAAGCTCCTGGACGTTGTGTCTGACAAATCCAGCCTGATTGAGTTCGCTTTTGACCAAGCCGAGCCGAACAGTTGGACGAACTCACGCGTTCCGATCATCGAAGCCCGACAGCAGGCGCTTCGCGAGCTGATTACGCATGAATTGCCTGAGGTCCGGGCGTTGGTAGCGAATAAGGTCGCGGACCTCGACCTACTAATCGAGCGTGAGCGCAGGAGAGAGGAGTCGGAGCATCACGCGATGGAGCAGCGGTTCGAATAGTAGTCAGCGACTTGCGTGCATAGATGGGAATGCAAACGCACGGTGTCGGGCCCGCTCGAGCGAAGTGCTCAATGTTCCGGTAATTGGATGGAAGCGCCGCTGGCCTGCCCGTTGGGCCAATGTCCGCTTTCGGCCAGAAGCGGACATCGATGGTCGCGCCATAGTCAGTTCGTGCAGGTGATCATGACGATACGCCGGCTACGAGAAAAGCCCGATGCTATGGGGTCTGCGCCTGTTGTAGGCGCGCCAACTGCAGACGCCCCATCTTCCTGATCTTCGGCATCGCCGATGCGGGCGGTGCATCTACGGTAAGCAGAATGGCGCCGGGTTTGACGTCGAGCTTGATGCGCGCGCCGATCTCGAACCCTGCGACCTGCATCCAGATGCCGCGCAGCTTCAGGCACGGAACGGAGATGTCGCCAGGTTCGGCTGGGTGGCCGGGGAAATACAGGGTATCGACGCGCAAGCTGCTGGGCGGGTAACGATGCAGCGCTTGTTTGCGGCGTTCAGATGATGGCGCTTCAGGCTGATTGCTGTGCATGGTAGACCTCCGATGGAAATCTCCCTCGCCGGATAGAGAGGGAGTCGGGAGGCTGAGAACCGAACAGAGATCCGGGCGCGGCGTATTTCCACAAGGGTGTTGTATTTCACCACCCTCCCGACGCAGGACTTGCAATGCAGTGTATCTCTGTCGGAATTCTCAGGCTCCGATGGATACCTTGCGAGATACCAGCGAGCGATGGAAATCGTTTGTCTCAGTTGATTGCGGCGGATTGGTTGGCTCTGCCTAAGATGGTGTCGTAACCGGTACGTTCGCCCTACCCCGCGCGTCAGCCAAGGTCCCTCAACCGCTTGCACATGAACACACGTTCGTGGCCCACCGGGTAGTCCGCCAAGCGACCAAAGCAGGTATAGCCGTTCCTGAGATAGAAGGCTTCAGCCTGCCAATCAAACGTGTCCAGGCGCGAAGAGTGCGCGTTCAGCGCAAGTGCCTGGCGTTCGCAGGATTGCAGCAGCGATTTCCCAAGCCCCGTGCTACGTAGGGACGGCTCTACCCAGAGGACATGGATTTCAAGCCAACCCAAGGCGACGTCCGCCAGGATGCCGCCTGCCACGGCACCGTATGGGGTGCGTGCGATGAGGTAAATGGGGAGAGCTTCGGCGTTGCCGATGTAGGGGTGGTTGAAGGCCTGTAGTGCTTGGCATACGCCGTTTATCTCCTCAGTGTTGGCAGGGGCGATCTGCAACATTCTTGACGTTTCCGTTTCGTGGTTCTCTCCACAACATACGCCGTCCATATTTATGTCGTAAACGTCACCTGGCTTCGTTTGTGGTCCATGCCCCAATGGATTGATCACCACCCGGGCAGTCGATTGGGATGCGACCCTACCGGCACCTGGAATCGCCGCATCGCGGCATCGCGGCATCGCGGCATCGCAGCACCGCGGCATCGAGGCGTCGAGGCGTCGAGGCGTCGGGCAGCATGCGCCATGCGGCGCGTGCCCAATTCCGCATCGCGGCGTAGGCCGCATGCGCCGCGCCAGGCGCGACGCATGCCCGTTTCGGTAGGGTCGCATTCCAATCGACTGCCGTAGCCGTCTCCAGGCACATTGAGGCATGGACCCCCGAACGGAACCGGCTTCGGAACTACGCCTTCGACATTGGTCCGTGCCCCAATGGAGTGATCACCACCCCGGCAGTCGATTGGGATGCGACCCTACCGGTTTCGCACATCGCACATCGCGCACCCTGCATCGCGGCCATGGCGTGCCGGTCACGCCGGCCGCAGGCTTCCGTCGTGTAACCGGTAGCTGCGATGCACGATGCCATCCGGTAGCGCGTCATGCGTGATCATCACCAGGCTGCGCCCGCCCAGCGCCTGCACCATGTCGTGCAACAGCGCATGCGCGGTATCCACATCCAACCCTTCTGTCGGTTCGTCCAGCAACAGGATCGACGAACCACGCAACAGCGCGCGCGCCAGCGCCAGGCGGCGCGCCTGCCCGGCCGACATCGTGGCGCCGTTCTCGCCTACCCATGCGTGCAACCCGCCGATGCGCTCTGCCCACTCGCGCAGGCGCACGTCGGCCAGCACCTGCCACAACTTCGCGTCGTCGGCCTGCGCATCGCCCAACCGCAGGTTGTCGGCGATGCTGCCGGCAAACACCGGCGCATGCTGCGGCAACCACGCGATCTGGCGGTGCCAGTCGGCCTGGGCCACGTTGCGGATGTCCTGCCCGCCATACAGCACGCGGCCGGCATCCGGATCCCACAGCCGCAGCAACAGCGAGGACAGCGTGGTCTTGCCGCTACCACTGTCACCGCGAATGGCAATGCGTTCCCCCGGCTCCAGCGTGAGCTGCACACCATCCAGCAGCGCCCTGCCCTGCCCCGGCCAGCGGAAATCCACCTGCTCCAGCTGTAGCGTGGCCGCCATCGCCGGCAACGCCGCCGGCACATCGGCATCAACGACGCCCGGCGGCTGGTCCACGATGCTTTCCAGTCGCCCCGCCGCGACCCGCCCGGACAACCACGACTGCCACGCCAGCCCGATGCCGGCCCACAACTCGATCAATGCGACGGTGAGAAACACCAGCGCCGCCGCCAGCGCAGCGTCGATCGCGCCGCGCTCGAACCCGTGCAGCGCCACCCACAGCATGCCTACCAACCCCACCGCCGCACACATCCCATGCAGCGCGTTGCCGGCCACCAGGCGCCAGCGACGGCGGCGGTCACGCGAGCGGAGCTGCTTGGCCGCCACCAGCACACGCTGGTTCCAATGCTCGCGGGCCTGCAACGCGG
Source organism: Stenotrophomonas sp. (assembly GCF_050737075.1). GTDB lineage: Bacteria > Pseudomonadota > Gammaproteobacteria > Xanthomonadales > Xanthomonadaceae > Stenotrophomonas. Next base: position 5,363 of record NZ_JBOHXV010000023.1, on the reverse strand, counting down.
TGAGATCGGCCGCGCCTTCCAACCCTTCAAAGGCCTGCGTGCGCAGCTGCGAACGGTGCAGCGCGCGATCCTGCTCCTGCCCACTGGCACCGCGCACGGTAAGCCACGGGACGCCCACGCCGATGAGCAGCGCCAGCACGGCCAGCAGCAACGCAGCCGGCGGATAGATCACCACCGCAGAACCCACCGCCACCAGCGAAATGCCGGCCAAGGCCAGCAACGGGCCGATGGCGCGCACCAGCAGGCCGTCCACTTCGCCGATGTCCGACATCAGCCGCGCCAGCAGTTCACCGGTGCGGATACCGGCCAACTTTGCCGGGGCCAGCGGCAGCGCGCGGCGGAAGAACCACACGCGCAGGTCGCGCGCGATGCGGAGGGTGACGTCGTGGCCCACCAGCTTCTCGAAGTAGCGCGAGACGATGCGCGCCATGGTGAGACCACGAATGCCCGCCGAGGGCGAGAAGAAGTTGAAGCCGCTGCCCAGCCCCGCCGCACCGGCCAGCGCGGCAGCGGTGAGGAAGCCACCGGACAGCCCCAGCAATGCGGTGCCGGCCAGCATGGTGGTCCACAGCAGCAGCACGGTGAGCAGCAGGCGGCCGCGGTGGCGGATGATGACCTGCCGCAGTGAATCTGCGCTCATGCCGGCTCCTCCGTCAGCTGCGCGCGGCCCTGTGCGGTCAGCACCAGCCGCGTGTCGGCCCAGCGCATCGCCGTTTCGCTGTGGGTGGCGATGACCACGGCGCGGTCGCGGGCGAACGCCGCGAGCGTCTGCAGCAACGCCGCTTCGGTTTCCGGGTCCAGGAAGGCGGTTGGCTCATCCAGCAGCAGCACCTGCGGGTCGCGCAGCAGCAACCGCGCCAGCCCGATGCGGCGCGCCTCACCCCCGGACAGGCCGAAGCCACGCTCACCAATCACGGTATCCAGTCCCTGCGGCAGGTGCACGGCGAAGCGCATCACCTGCGCGGCCTCGGCCACGGCACGCAGGCGGGCATCGCTGGCGCCGGGATCGGCCAGGCGCAGGTTGTCGGCAATGCTGCCGTGGAACAGATACGGGCGTTGCCCCGCATAGCCGACCTCCAACCCGGGCCGCAGCACGATGCTTCCCGAGCGTGGCGGCAACCAGCCCGCCAGCGCCTCCAGCAAGGTGCTCTTGCCGCTGCCACTGGGGCCGACCAGCGCCAGCCGCTGGCCTGCCTCGATCTGAAACGACAGCTGCTGCACCACGTCGTGGTCCGCACCCAGCGGGCGCAACACCAGCTCGCGCACCACCAGCGGCGGCGCATGCGCCTCCAGCGGTTCCGGCGCACGCAGCGGTGGCGCTGCCGCATCATCAACCGGCGCCGCCGGCAGTTCGCCCAGCAGCCGCTCCACTTCGGCCGCCGCGCCCAGTGCATTGGCGCGGTCGTGGTAATGCGCGGCCAGCCGCCGCAGCGGCGCATAGAACTCCGGCGCCAACAGCAGGCAGAACATGCCCGCGCCCAGCGTGGGCACGGCCGCATGCAGGGACATCAGGCCCAGGTAGCTCAGGCCCAGGTACAGGGCGACCATGGCCACGCTGACCGAGGCGAAGAATTCCAGCACGGTGGAGGACAGGAACGCGATGCGCAGCACCTTCATGGTGCGCTCGCGCACGCCTTCGGCGGCGGCGGCCACGCCTTCCAGCTCGGCCTCGCCCCGGCCATACAGGCGCAGCAGGCCAAGCCCCTTGATGCGGTCGGCGAAATGCCCGCTCATGCGCGCCAGTTCGCCGAGTTGGGCGCGGCCGGCCGCTTCGGCGCCCCAGCCCACCAGCATCATGAAGAACGGCACCAGCGGCGCGGTGAACAACAGAATGAGTGCCACCACCCAGTCCACCCAGGCCACCGCCAGCAGGATCAGCAGCGGTACCACCACCACTTCCACCCGCACCGGCTGGTAGCCGGCGTAGTAACTCTCCACCGCGTCGGCATGGGCCAGCATCAGTTCGCCCAGCTCACCGCTGCGCTGCTGGCGCAGCCACAGCGGGCCCAGCCCCAGCAGGCGCCGGTAGACCCGTTCACGCAGGGTCAGCCGCGCGGCATCGGCCACATCACCGGCGGCGGCCTGGGTGGCGCTGCCCAGCAGGGCCCGCAGGGCCAGGATGGCCAGCAGACCCAGCAGCGCCGGGGTGGCGGCGGCCAGCGGGCGGCGTTCCACCAGCACCGCCTGGATCAGCCAGGCAATGGCCGCGGCCTGGCCGATCAGCAGCGCTCCAGACGTGCAGATACACAACGCGGCCAGCCGCTGGCGGCTGCGGGCGCTGGCCGCCAGGCCATTCAGCCACTGCAGGCGCTGCCGGCGCAGGGCGGAAGTCTCGATGGCGGGCGCGTCGGGGGGTATGCTCAAAGCAGTTCACTGGCGGCCACAGGAAGGTGCCGACCATTGTAATGGGCGCCGGCCACCCTTCCGGTGCGGCGCGCGGTCGCAGGACAGGACGCCTACGATCACCCCGGGACTCCGTTAAGACATTGATCTCAATCAAGGCTGTTTGAAGTTGCTGGTCACAGAATTCACCCCGTAGACCCCCTTCCCGCCACCTGAAACGGCAAAACCCCCAACGAGGTAGCCAGGCCATGATCGATTCGACAGTCGTAGAACTGTCGCGGCTGCAATTCGCTTTGACCGCGATGTACCACTTCCTTTTCGTCCCTCTCACGCTTGGCCTGTCCTTCCTGGTGGCCATCATGGAAAGCGTGTACGTCATGACCCGCAAGCCGGTCTGGCGTCAGATGACCCTGTTCTGGGGCACGCTGTTCGGCATCAACTTCGCCATCGGCGTGGCCACCGGCCTGGTGATGGAGTTCCAGTTCGGCATGAACTGGTCGTATTACAGCCACTACGTGGGTGACATCTTCGGCGCCCCGCTGGCGATCGAAGGGCTGATGGCGTTCTTCCTGGAAGCCACGCTGATCGGCCTGTTCTTCTTCGGCTGGAAGCGGCTGAGCCCGGTCAAGCACCTGGCGGTGACCTGGTTCATGGCGCTGGGCACCAACCTTTCGGCGGTGTGGATCCTGATCGCCAACGGCTGGATGCAGAACCCGACCGGTGCGGTGTTCAACCCGGACACGATGCGCATGGAAGTGGTGGATTTCGCCGCGGTGCTGTTCAACCCGGTGGCGCAGGCCAAGTTCGTGCATACGGTCAGCGCGGGCTACGTGACCGGCGCGATCTTCGTGATGGGCATCAGCGCGTTCTACCTGCTGCGCAACAAGCACCAGGACATGGCGCGCCGTTCGTTCGCGGTCGCCGCCGCGTTCGGCCTGCTGTCGTCGCTGTCGGTGGTGGTACTGGGCGATGAGAGCGGTTATGCCGCCAGCGAACACCAGAAGATGAAGCTGGCCGCGATCGAGGCGATGTGGGAAACCGAGCGTGCCCCGGCCGATTTCACCGCCTTCGGCATTCCGAACCAGCAGACCCAGACCAACGACTTCGCGATCAAGATTCCGTACCTGATGGGCCTGATCGCCACGCGTTCGCTGGACCAGCCGATTCCCGGCATCCTGGAACTGGTGGACCGCGCCGAGCACCGCATCAAGGGCGGCCAGCTGGCCTACGGTGCGCTGGAACGCGTGCGCAAGGACAAGAACGATGTCGAGGCGCGCGAGATGTTCGACCGCCATTGGCAGGATCTGGGCCATGGGCTGCTGCTGAAGCGTTACCGCGACGACATCCTCAATGCCACGCCGGAGGAAATCTCCAAGGCGGCGATGGATACGGTGCCGCGCGTTGCGCCGCTGTTCTGGACCTTCCGCATCATGGCCGCGCTGGGCTTCTACCTGATCGCGTTCTTCGCACTGGCCTTCTACTTCTCCTGCCGCAACAACTTCCAGGACAAGCGCTGGTTCCTGCGGTTGGCGGTGTGGTCGATACCGGCCCCGTGGATCGCGATCGAATGCGGCTGGTTCGTGGCCGAGTATGGTCGCCAGCCGTGGGCGGTGGATGGCGTGCTGCCCACCTTCTATGCGGCGTCGGGCCTGGCCCTGCATGAAATCCTGACCACGCTGGCGGTGTTCACGGCCACCTACACGATCCTGCTGGTGATCGAGGTGAAGCTGATGCTCAAGGCGATCCGTACCGGCCCTGCAGACATTCTTCCTTCGCTGCAGCTCACGAACACGCCGCGCCCCCACATTGCCGCCGCACCGGCTCCCGGTCAGGCATAAGGCAGGAGAACCCCGATGGAAATCTTTGGACTCGATTACACCACCCTACGCGTGATCTGGTGGCTGCTGCTGGGCATTCTGCTGGTGGGCTGGGCGGTGATGGACGGCTTCGACCTGGGCGTGGGCACCCTGCTCCCGTTCGTGGCCAAGACCGATGAAGAGCGCCGGTTGGTGATCAACACGGTGGGCCCGGTGTGGGAAGGCAACCAGGTATGGCTGGTGCTGGGCGGCGGTGCGATCTTCGCCGCGTGGCCGCCGCTGTATGCGGTGAGCTTCTCGGGCTTTTATCTGGCGATCTTCGCCATGCTGTTCGGCCTGATCCTGCGCCCGGTGGGCTTCAAGTACCGCAGCAAGATGCCGAGCCAGCGCTGGCGCACCACGTGGGACTGGGTGCTGTTCGTGGGTGGGCTGCTGCCGGCGCTGATTGCCAGCGTGGCCGTGGGCAATGTGCTGCTGGGCGTGCCGTACCACTTCGATGACAGCATGCGCATCTTCTACACCGGTTCGTTCTTCGGCCTGCTCACCCCGTTCGCGCTGCTGGCCGGCCTGGTGGGCGTGACGATGATGGTGTCGCACGGCGCGGCCATGCTGGTGCTGAAGACCGACGGCCCGGTGGCCGAGCGTTCGGCACGTTACGGCAGCATCGCCGCACTGCTCAGCTTCGTGCTGTTTGCTGCGGGCGGTGCATGGGTGGCCTTCGGCCTGCCGGGCTACGAGATCACCTCGCAGGTGGTGACCGACGGCCCGACCAACCCGCTGTTGAAGACGGCGGCGGTGGGCACGGCGGCGGGCGGCTGGATGCGCAACTACAGCAGCATGCCGCTGACGCTGGTGTTCCCGCTGCTGGGTCTGGTGGGTGCGCTGGCCAGTGCGGCGCTGCTGCGGGCCCGCCGTGGCATGGCCGCGTTCCTGGCCTCGGGCGCGTCGATTGCCGGCATCATCCTGACCGTGGGCTTTGCGATCTTCCCGTTCCTGCTGCCCTCGTCCAGCCAGCCGGGCTCCAGCCTGACCGTGTGGGATGCCTCGTCGAGCCATCTGACGCTGTTCATCATGCTGGTGGCGACGGTGATCTTCCTGCCGATCGTGTTGGCCTACACCAGCTGGGTCTACCGCGTGATGAAGGGCAAGACCACGGCCGAAGACATGGCCGACAACCCGAACGCATATTGATGACGACGTGCC
>NZ_JBOHXV010000022.1:40611-58246 GCF_050737075.1 Stenotrophomonas sp. | reverse complement strand
CCTTCGCCGCGGCCGGCCCCGGCCTGGCCACCGCGCCACAGGTGCTCAGCGGCCCCCAGCTGGACCTGAGCATCGGCGAGTCGCTGGCCAATTTCACCGGCCGTACCCGCCCGGCCATCACCGTCAATGGCAGCCTGCCGGCCCCGATCCTGCGCTGGCGCGAAGGCGACACCGTCAGCGTGCGCGTGGCCAACACCCTGCAGGCGCACCCCACCTCCATCCACTGGCACGGCATCCTGCTGCCGGCCAACATGGACGGCGTGCCCGGCCTGAGCTTCAACGGCATCGCCCCGGGCGAGTCCTACCAGTACCGCTTCACCCTCAAGCAATCGGGCACGTACTGGTACCACAGCCATTCCATGTTCCAGGAACAGGCCGGCCTGTACGGCGCGCTGATCATCGACCCGTTGCAGCCCGCGCCCTACCGGTTCGATCGCGAGCACGTGATCCTGCTCTCGGACTGGACCGACCTGGACCCGGGCGCCCTGTTCCGGCGCATGAAGAAGCTGGCCGAGCATGACAACTACTACAAGCGCACGCTGCCGGACTTCCTGCGCGACGTGCGCCGCGACGGCTGGGCTGCCGCCACCGCCGACCGTGGCATGTGGGGCCGCATGCGGATGACGCCGACCGACATCAGCGACATCAACGCCCACACCTATACCTATCTGCTCAACGGCACCGCGCCGGCCGGCAACTGGACCGGCCTGTTCCGCAGCGGCGAGAAGGTGCTGCTGCGCTTCATCAACGGCGCTTCGATGAGCTACTTCGACGTGCGCATTCCCGGCCTGAAGATGACCGTGGTCGCCGCCGATGGCCAGTACATCCATCCAGTCAGCATCGATGAGTTCCGCATCGCCCCGGCCGAGACCTTCGACGTGATCGTCGAACCCAGCGGCCAGGACGCCTACACCATCTTCTGCCAGGACATGGGACGCACCGGCTACGCCGCCGGCACGCTGGCGGTACGCCATGGCCTGCAGGCGCCGATACCCCCGCGCGACCCGCGCCCGCTGCTGACCATGGCCGACATGGGCCATGACATGGCCGGCATGCACGGCGGCCACGGCATGGACCACACCGCGCACGGCGCCGCCCTGCCCCGTCATCCAGCCAGCGAGAAGGGCAATCCACTGGTCGACATGCAGAGCATGGCCACCGATCCCAAGCTGGATGATCCCGGCATCGGCCTGCGCGACAACGGCCGCCAGGTGCTCACCTATGGCGCGATGCGCAGCCTGTTCGAAGATCCGGACGGACGCGAGCCGGGGCGCGAGGTCGAGCTGCACCTCACCGGCCACATGGAAAAATTCAGCTGGTCATTCGACGGCATCCCCTTCGCGGGCGCCGAACCGCTGCGCCTGAACTATGGCGAGCGCATGCGCATCGTGCTGGTCAACGACACCATGATGCAGCACCCCATCCACCTGCACGGCGTGTGGAGTGACCTGGAAAACGCCGACGGCAACTTCCAGCTGCGCAAGCACACCATCGACATGCCGCCAGGCACGCGCCGCAGTTACCGCGTGCGCGCCGACGCGCTGGGCCGCTGGGCGTACCACTGCCATCTGCTGTACCACATGGAATCCGGGATGATGCGCGAAGTGAGGATCGAAGAATGAGCGCCGCCCGTTCCCTTACCCCGCGCCTGTTGGGCGCTGCGCTGCTGGCTGCGCTGTCCGCTCCGGCGTGGGCGCAGTCGCATGCACATGCACACACCGATGCGGCGACCTCAGACGCCGTGGATCCGGTCGATCACGCGACGATGGATCATTCGACGATGGATCACAGCGGCATGGATCACGCGGCGATGGGGCACGCCCCGGCAGCTCCTCCTGCCATGGACCATTCGACGATGGATCACTCGACGATAGACCATTCCGCGATGGGCCATGGCGCAGCGTCCAGCACGCCGCGCGAACCCATTCCCGTGGTCACCGCCGCCGACCGCGCCGCCGCGTTCCCACCCATCGATCACGGTGCGATGGAGCATGCGCCGGACGTGCACAGCATGGTGCTGCTCAACCGCCTGGAGCACTGGGACGGCCAGCACGGCACCGGCCAGGCTTGGGAAGCATCCGGCTGGGTCGGCGGCAACATCAACCGCCTGTGGCTGCGCAGCGAAGGCGAACGCAGCGGTGGGCGCACCGAATCGTCCGATCTGGAAGTGCTGTACGGCCGCAGCGTGTCACCGTGGTGGGACGTACTGGTGGGCGTGAAGCAGGACTTCCGGCCGGCGGACTCGCGCACCTGGGCCGCGTTCGGGATCCAGGGCCTGGCACCGTACAAGTTCGAAACCTCAGCCACCGCGTATGTGGGCGAAGGCGGGCAACTCGCGGCAACGCTGGAGGTCGAGTACGAACTGCTGCTCACCAACCGGCTGATCCTGCAGCCGCTGGTAGAGGCGACGCTGGCGGCGAAGGACGAACCGGCGCGTGGCATGGGTGCCGGCTTGAACAAGGTCGAGGCCGGGCTGCGCCTGCGCTACGAGTTCAGCCGCCGCTTCGCGCCTTATGTAGGCATCAGCCACGAACGCCTGTTCGGCGACACCGCCGATTACCACCAGGCCGCCGGCGAACACACCCGCGATACCCGCTGGGTGGCCGGCGTGCGCGTCTGGTTCTGACCGCGGGCATGGTTTCCCCCGGGCGCATCACGCGCGCGGGGATGGCGTAAGCTGCTCCCCCGTTTCTGCTGGATGCCTGCCCATGGCCCTGCTGATCCGCCGCGCGACGCCGGCCGATGCCGAGCGGCTGTCCGCGTTGGCCATCGCCACCTATACCGAAACGTTCGGCGACTCCTATCCGCCGCAGGACCTGCAGGACTTTCTGGCCGCGCACTACGCGGTGGCGCCGCAACGGCGCGAGCTCGACGATCCGCTCAGCGCCGCGTGGCTCGTGTTCGACGGCGAGAAGGCGGTCGGCTACCTTGCTGCCGGACCCAACAGCCTGCCGCACACGCAGGCACGGCCCGACGACATCGAACTGAAGCGGCTGTACGTCCACGCCAGCCATCAAGGCAGCGGCCTGGGTGCGCGGTTGATGGAGGCGTTCCTGGCGTGGCTGGACCAGCCCCGGCGCCGCGCGCTATGGGTCGGCGTGTGGTCGGAGAATGTTGGCGCGCAGCGCTTCTATGCGCGGTATGGATGCGAGCAGGTAGGAACCTATTACTTCCAGGTCGGCGACAGCCGTGACCTGGAGTTCATCCTGCGCCGGCCCTGAGCGGGACCGGCGCAACCAGCGCGCTGGCGATCAGAAGTCGAACAGATCCGACAGGAAGCTCTCTTTCTTCTTCTTGCGGTAGCCGTGCGGGTCGCCGTGCTGCTGGCCCAGGTGGCGGGTATCGCGATGCTGCACGTACGGCTGCTGCGCGGGCGGCGGTGGCGGCGCGGCGGCACGCACCGGCGCCGGGGCAGCGGCACCCGCCGAGCGCTCGATGATCTTGTCCAGCTCACCACGGTCCAGCCACACGCCCCGGCACTGCGGGCAGTAATCGATCTCGATGCCCTGGCGCTCGGACATCACCAGCGCCTGGGTAGTACACACGGGGCATTGCATCGATATGGCTCCATTCGGGGTCAGAAAGCGACTGTACCGTGGGCCACCTGACCGGCGCACAACGAGGCAACGCCCGGATGACGTCATTTGCACGATCCCCTCACCTGCCGCTGCCCATACTGCCGCGCCTTTCCACCCCATCCTGCAAGGGAAACCCGCGTCATGCTGTTGTCAAAGCGCCATGTTGCACCGCGCGTGCTGTTGATCGAAGACACCGAAGACACCCGTGAACTGAGCCGCATGGCGCTGGAAAGCCAGGCCTGCGAAGTGGCCGCGGTGAGCTCGGCCGAAGCGGCCCTGGGCCTGCTGCTGGCCGGCGAACGCTTCGACCTGGTATTCACCGATGTCTGCCTGGGCGGACTGAGCGGCATCGAGGCCGCCCACCGCATCCGTCAGCACCAGCCCGGCCTGCCGGTACTGGTCACCTCCGGCCTGCAGCCGGACCGGGTCATGCCGCAGTTGGCGCCGGGCATCCACTTCCTGCCCAAGCCCTATTCGATGAGCGAGCTGCTGGACGCCATCCGCGCGTGCTTCGGCGACCAGGACGTCGACCGGGCCGCTTGAACCGCCCGGTCAGTTACGCGGCTCAGCGAACGACCGTGCAGCTCAGCCGTGTTCCGTAGAACTCCAGCGTGGCCTCGCCCTGGTGTTCCCAGAATTCCACGCCCTCGCGGGTGTAGCGGCTGCCACTGGCCGACGGTGCAACGAACGCAATGGCCTGGTCGCGCCCCAGCCGGATGACCGCGGCCTGCGGGTCGAACTCGTTGTGGAACACCACCGAAAGCGGCTTGCTGGCATCGTCGCAGGTGTACTTCACCGGGGTGGGTCCGGGGCCGTTCGCGGCCGCCAGCCGAAGCTCGACGATGCGCGTCTGATACGACTCCACCAGGCAGCGGTTGGCGTCTACCGCCTGCCAGCAGGCATCGCGGCCCTTGACCCAGCCGCGTTGCTCGGCGGCAACATCCAGCTCCGCCGGTCCGGTCTGCGCCGCCTTGTAAAGGGCGGCCAGCTCACGGTCCAGCGCGGACAACCGTGGGTCGCCGCACACCGTCTTTTCCGCATCGTTCGCCGCCTTGGCGCAGTCGAACGACGGGCCCTCGCTGCCGGCGACGGGCGGCGTGGCGGGCGCCGGAACGGGCCGGGGTGATTCAGACGCCGCTGCCGGAGGCGCGGTCGTTGCGGGCGCCTTCGCCGGATCGGTGGGCGTGGGTTTACAGGCGGCCAGCGCCAGCGCGCCCAGGCCGATGAGGACAAAACGGTTCATGGCACCTCCAGAACGCCACACGGAAACCGCGCCAGTCTGCGCCACGCCGCGCTCAGGCGGCGTGTAGGCGGATTACTCAATGGTGCAATCCTCTACCCGGGCGGTATCCGGCAGCACTTCAATGCTGCCTGCCGCCAGCTGCGTGAGTATCGCTTCCGGCCCGCGCCAACTGCGCCACTGCAGCCCGACGCTGGCCGCGCGCGGATCGTGAATCCGGTCCACCACCGGCAGCGTCCAGCCGCGACGGTCGTACTCGGCCAGCCACTGCGGGCAGCGCTGCGCCAGCACCTCGCGCGGATGCGTCACCAGCGCCTCGCAGTCCTCGCGCTGGAACGGCGTCCAGCCGCTGGCCAGGTAGCGCTGGAACGAGGGGCCGTCATTGGTCAGCGCCGCCATGTGCGCATCGGCGACATCGCGCACATCGATCCCGCGATGCAGCCGGTACAGCAGCATGCGTTCAGGCGGCTCGGGGAAGCAGCGGGACATGCGGATCACCCGCACGTCCAACTCAGGCCCGGCCGCTTCTTCAAGCCAGTGCTCAGCCGCCAGTTTCGAGCGGTGATAGACCGTGCGTGGCAGCGGCGTTGTGCGCTCATCCACCCACGTGCAGCGCCCCGGCACGATGGCATGCCCGTACAGCGCGGTGGTGCTGGTAAACACCAGCCGGCGCACGCCGGCCTCACGCGCCAGCATCGTCAGCGTGCGCGTGCCTTCAACATTGATGCGCTGGAACTCGCTGTCACTGAACAGCCCCACGTGTGGCGCGTGCAGGGCGGCCGCATGAATGACCGCATCCACGCCTTCCAGCACCTTGGCCAGGGTGCGGGTGTCGGTGATATCGGCCACGTGTCGCGTGGTCGCAAACGGACTGCGGTCAATACCCACCACCTCGTGGCGGGCAGCCAAGGCGCCAAAAATGGCGCGACCCACTCGGCCTGAACTTCCTGTCAGGAGAATCTTCACTGGGATGCACATGTCAGCGCCCGGGAGCTACCGGGATGACAGATTGTAGTAGAGCCACGCCCTGCGTGGCTTGCCCCACGCCGGAATCTGCCCTCCCGCATGCAGCACAACTGCATCGGCCGCCGCCACGCCAGATGACACCGGGTGACCGCATTGTCCGACCTTTCTCACGTGCCACTAGAACAGGGGCAGTCGTGCGGGCTGTCGTGAATCGCCTTTCATTGCCCGTCACGATCCACCACGATGCCGCCGCTCGCCGCACCGTCGCGCCGCCAACTCCGTAGGGATATGAAGTCCAGGAAACTGAAGCACCTTGAACAACCATCGCGCCAAAAGCCTGTTGAATCGATTCAAGCGCTCCGCGCGGTAGCGGCCGCGATGGTCGTTATCTACCACATGGTCCACATGGAACAGGTATATGGGGGAGGCGCATCTGTTCTTGGCGGTCCAGCTAATTTTGGCTTCGCCGGTGTCGACATTTTCTTCGTCATCTCGGGCTTCATCATGGCTGCCGTTACGGCGGGGCGATTCGGCGATGCCGCTGGCGCAGGGAAATTTCTGTGCCGTCGGGCCATACGGATATTTCCGCTCTATTGGCTATGCACAGCGGTAGTCGTGGCGGCGCTGCTGGTGCGACCCGCGTTGCTCGATCCGGACCTGGCTGAGAAGAGCGTGATGGCGTCGCTACTTCTGCTTCCGCAAGAAGGCGGTCCCTTGCTCGTAGTTGGGTGGACCCTGACCTACGAGCTGTTCTTCTACGCCGTGACCGCATTGGCACTCGCCTTCAGCTCGAATTCGCGGGTTCCTCATCTTGTTCTGGGCTGGGCAGTGGTGCTGCTCTTTCTACAGATGCTACCCACCCATGACCCTTCGTCGAACCTGCTGACGAGTCCACTGGCGTTTGAGTTCATGGCAGGTGCTTTGTCCGGGCTGTACTGGCGCAAGCTATCGGCTCGCCATGCCTTGCTCACCGTAATGGGCGCTGGTGCATGGATGGTAGCTGCCGGTGTACTGTTGGTTGACCATGCCTATTACGGGCAAGCCGACGCAGTACGTGTTGTTGCCTTTGGCATTCCCGCCGCATTTCTCGTCGCGGGCCTTGCGCGACTGGAGATCGACGGCCGAATACGTCCTCCGCGTTTTGCGGTCTCGCTAGGTGATGCCTCCTACTCGTTGTATCTGACGCACCTTTTCGTTCTATCCCTATCCGGTCGGATCTGGTCCACGGCGGGAGCCACAGGCACCTTCTTGGGCAATGCAGCGTTCGTCGCCAGCACCTTCTGCGTTTGCTGTGGCGTGGCGCTGCTGGTTTACCGGTTCACCGAGCGCCCATTGATAGCGTTGGGAAACCACGCTTTGGCCCGAAGACGCACAAGAGGCGCGCGAGCGAACCCATGAGGCGTTCTGCCCAACCGTTCGCTGGGTGGCCATCCCTCACTTACGCTCGCGCGATCATCGGGACGGGAACATTCCAGTCTCCGGACACCGGTCGACGTGAGTCGCTCAAGATCCCGCACAGCGCAACCGGCCCCGCAGAACGGGGCCGGCTGACTCACCCAACGTCAGAACCGGTAGTTCACACCTGTGTAGAAGAATCGCCCGACGTTGTCGTACTGCGCGCTGCCGAAGCCGGTGCCGTAGAGGTTGTACGGCGGCTCACGGTCAAACAGGTTGCGCACGCCCAGATACAGATTCAGGCGCTCGGTGGCCTTGTACCCGACGCGTGCGTCGGTGAAGGTCATCCAGGACACCTTGATCGGATCCTGCAGGTCCGGGTTGGTCGCGTACTGTTCGTTCGACACCAGGATCTGGCTGTCGACGTAGCGGGTACGCAGGCTGAGATCCCAGGGACCGCGGGCATAGCCGATGGTCAGGGTTCCCTTCCACTTCGGGGTGCCCAGCACATTGCGCTCATCCTCGACTTCGTCCGGGAAACTCTGGAACGGGTAACTGAGGTACTCCTTGAGATAGGTCCCCTCCAGCTTGGTCGTCAGGCGCCCACCGAACACGTTCTCCACTGCGTAGTCGATGCCGAAGTCGATGCCTCGCGCCCGCAGCTTGGAGATGTTGAGCGGCAGCACTTCCAGTCCGGAAATCGCGTACTGATCGTCCGTGGCGCCTGCGATGTCACGGGTGATGCTGGCGCAGAACTCGTTGTCGATGCCGCCCGCCGCATCCACGCAACGGTCCGCCAGCTGCTGGCCGCTGACTGAACTGATGGCGTCTTCGATCTGGATGTCCCAGTAGTCCACCGTGATGCCGAAGCCTGGCAGCGCGGTCGGCGTGAACACCGCGCCCACTGTGAAGGTCCTGCTGGTCTCTTCGGACAGGTTTGGATTGCCGCCGGACAGGCCGCGGCGCGTAGAGGTGTCGTTGGGCGTCCAGCCCACCGGCACACCAAGCGCACTGCAGTTGGCCTGGCGGACGGCCGGATCCGCGCCGCGTCCGATGTTGGCTGCAGAACACGGGTCGCTGATGGAGAAGAAGTTCACCGACTGCGGATCGTAGAGTTCGGAGATGTTGGGCGCGCGCACCGCGTTGGAGAAGGTGCTGCGCAGGCGCAGGGCATCATTGAGCGCCCAGTCCAGCCCCGCCTTCCAGCTCACCGTAGTGCCGACGGTCGTGTAGTCCGAGACGCGGCCTGCCAGGTCAAGATTGACGTTCTTCGCGAACGGCAGGTCAGCCAGCAGGGGCACATTGACCTCGGCGAACGCCTCGCGGACCGAGTACTGGCCCCGCTGGTTCTGGATCGCATTGAGGAAGGTCAGATCGGCCTGCTGCAGCGGGTCGGTGGTCTGCTGGCTGGTTTCCTTGCGGAACTCGACACCCGAGGCAAAGCCCACGGAGCCGGCGGGCAGCGCGAACAGCTCGCTCTTGGAGAGATTGGCGGAGAAGACCTGCTGGGTCAGTTCGGTGCGGCTGGGGGTACGGGTGTTGAACCATGCCGCCGCGGCCGGGGAGACCGCGCCTGCGCCGAAGATGCTGGTCGGGACGCAGCCCGCCAGCAGGTCGCCACCCGTGACCGGGTTCTCCGGACCAGCGATGCCATCGCGCGTGGCCCGGCACACGATGTTGCCATTGGCGTCGAATACGGCATCGATCGACGCGTTGAAACGGTCGGGTATCTGATTGTTCAGATTCGTCCGGGTCTCCACGGTTCGGCCGTAATTGGCACTGGCTTCATACGACCAGTCCGAGCCGAATACGCCCTGGATACCCGTCACGATGCGCCCGGTCTTGCGGGTCGTATCTTCGCCACGGAACCCCGCATCGGTGTTGTTGCGGCTGATGCGCAGGCGCGTGAGCCCGTTGTCGTCCATGAACTGCCCCAGCGCGTCGCTGATGTAGGCGTTGTCACGCGGAATCAGGTAGGTACCAAACGTGGGCCCGGACGTGGAGAACGCCTTGGTCTTGCCCTGCACCCACTTGCTTTCAACGAAGATCCGGTGATTTTCGTTGAGGTCGAAACCGAAGTTGGCATTGACTGCGCCGGTGCTGTTGCTCGGTTGCAGCTGGCCGTACTGGTTCGGGTCGAGGTTGTCGCAGTCGGAACAGCCGGTACGCGTGGTATCGGTGATTCCGTCGAAGCGCTGGGAGCGCAGGCTGCCATCCGGGTCGAACACGTAGCGATCATTGGTCGTGGCACTGCGGCCATCAAGATCGAGCACACCGCCGTCGGTGTAGCTGTACACGCTGGCGTTGCGGGCGAGGATGGTACGGGTCCGGGTCGGATCGGTCAGATAACGCTGCGAGTCGCGGCTGAACGCCCGGTCGCGCAGGTACAGCGGATCCTGGTTGTTGAATGCTGCAGAAAGGACGTACTGACCCCGGTCGTCCGCGAACGTGCCGCCACTGACGACATTGACTGACCGCTCGTTGAAGTTGCCTTCCTCCGAGTGGCCGAACTGTGCGTTCACCGCGGTCCCATCGAAGGACTTCTTGAGGATGAAGTTCACCACGCCACTGACGGCGTCGGCGCCATAGATGGCCGAAGAACCGCCGGTGAGGATTTCAACCCGCTCCACCAGCGCCGCCGGGATGGTGTTGATGTCCACGGCCGATGAGCCTGCAGCACTGGCGATGTGGCGACGGCCATTGACCAGCACCAGGGTGCGATCCACGCCCAGGCCGCGCAGGTCCAGCAGGTTCAGGCCGGCGGTGCCGATGTACCGTGACGAGTTGCCCATCGAGAAGGTCGTCGACATCTGCGGCAGTGCGTTGATCACGTCGCCGAGCGTTACTGCACCCGTGGCGCGGATGTCTTCTGCAGTCAAGGTGCCAACTGGAGATGCCGACAGGTAATCCACGCGCGGGATGCGCGACCCGGTCACCGTCACTGTATCAAGTCGTTTGATGTCTGAGCTTTCGTCCGCAGGCCGCCCTGCGTCCTGTGCCTGTGCCGTGGTTGCTGCAGCGATCATCAGAACAGTGCCGATGGCCGTAGCCAGTGTCTTCTTGTACATCCTTGATTCCCTCTCGCGTCAAGTCTGGATGGCAGTCGACGCTGCCGACCTCGCGCGGAGGGAGCAACACGTGATCAGCTATCCGAAGTGGATCCAAATGCCCGATGAACAATTTCAGCGGGACACTTATGACGCACTCAGACGGAGGGTTTAGCTATCAGGCAGTTCTGATTAAATGACGGAAAAGCACGCGAATACTATTCGGGACCGCCGAACCAGCGTGACAGCGACTGGGTGAGTTGCTCAACGTCTGGCGTACTGTCAGTGGCCCACGCGACGAATCCATCAGGTCGCACCAGCACCGCGCTCAAGCCCAACCGGTCCTTGGCGTCCTGCGCGACGTAGTCCAGGCGACCACCCCAACGACGCGCAAGTGCTTCGAGCTGCGGCCGACCGTCGAGGTCGAGCAGTACACCGTTGCCCGCTTCCATCAGTACGCCGACGCGGGTGCCGTCAGCCAACTCGAGGTCAGGACAGCTGCGACCGACCAGTGGGTGATGGCCATCCAGATCGTAACGAAGGGAAATGCCCCAGATCCGCTCGGCGAAGTAGGTGGCGCCGTCGCGGGTGTTGATAAGGTCGCGGATGACCGCCTCAAGCGCTCGAGAGCTTTGGGTGGGGCGCATCAGCGCAACCTGGGCGCGCGACCAGTCGAGGATCTGCGCGGCAACGGGCTGTCGCTCCGTCGTGTAGGTATCGAGCAGTCCGGCGGGAGCAACGCCACGATGGGTGGCAGCAAGCTTCCATCCCAGGTTCATGGCATCACCCAGCCCCAGATTGAGCCCCTGGCCGCCGAGGGGCGAATGGATATGAGCGGCATCGCCAGCAAGCAGCACACGCCCCTTGCGATAGGTCGTGGCGAGGAAGGCACGGTCGGTCCAGGTAGTGGCCTGCTGCAGTCCCTTCACGGTTACCCCGGTGCCAGAGATGCGCCGTAAGACCTCCTGCACGTGTTCAACACTGATGGGGTGCGTCCGGTGGAAAACGCCCCCGTCAAAATCGACCAACGCAATGGTTCCGGGCGGCTGGTAGGTGTACATACCAGTTGCCGTGTAGTGACGGCCCGCGCTCAGCAGTTCCGGGTCGGCAAGGTCCACTTGAACGGAGTAGCCGGTGAACTCGGGCTCGGTTCCGACGAACGCAAAGTCGCCGGCCTTGCGCACGGTGCTGCGTCCCCCATCGCAACCGACGAGCCAGCTTGCGCGGAAGGTGTCATCACCCGCGTAGACCGTTACGTCATCGTCGGTTTGATCGAACCCGTCGACACCTTGGCTACGCCTCACTTCCGCACCCATTGAGAGTGCGCGGTCGGCCAATATGGACTCAAGGCGCTGCATCTCGATCGCCAGGGTCGTGCCGCCGGGACCCGGCAAATGGTACGGCCACTTGGAACTGTCGACGTTGTCGAGAAAGAACTGGATGCCCGCGAAATGGCCACCCGGTCGTCGAACCTGCCGGCTCCAGTGCGCGGCGCTCGCAACGCGGTCACGAGCCGCGCCCTCCGCAACGTCGTTGAGCAGCCCACGACGGTAGAACGCGTCAAGGGTCGGCGCCGAAAGGCCGCGCATCCCGAACGGCAGGCATTTCAATGGTGATGAAGGCTCTGCCGCCTGCTCAAGAACAAGCACGGACAAGTCCGCCAAGCGCAGTTCGCAGGCGAGGAACAGGCCAACCGGACCTGCGCCGGCGATGACGACGTCGTAAGAAGATGGGTTTGGCTGACACATGGGAAGCTCCTGTTGTAGAAGCTCGACCGGAGCGGTTGATCGACATGATCACCACACGGACGAACCCTGGACACCGACAGGCGTCCTTTGTTCGTCGTGGGGAGGCTCGCAGCGCGAGCGATCAGAGCGTTCGTTCCCGAACGGACCTGGGCTTACCAAACCAAGTCTGCCTTTTTCGACAGAAGCAATATATCGCTGCCCGGGATTGGCCAGCAATAGCCGCAATCCACGAAGCTTACGAAGCATGCCCACAGTTCAAGGCCCAGGACGCTGACGTTGGCGGAAACCCTCTGCGGCTGGTCAAACGTGTATTCGCACGCACGCCGCGCCAGGCGAGATTGTGACTGCCTAAGCAAAAGGCACCGCGGTGCTTCCGCAGGCTAAAAGCCCGCTGCGGGCGCCTAAGTTACTGCTGAGGCCGAGGGACAGAATTCTCCGGGCTGGAGGATAAAACTGCGCTCGCCAAAGCTCGTCTTGAATGCGAGCAACGGCCAGGATCAGCGCGCAAGTCATGGCATACCGAAATCGACTATGCCGCAGCATGCGCAACTGCAAGTTGAGGACCATATTGACCGCAGAGAGAAACGGCCTGCTCGCGGACGCGGCAGGCCGTTTCGGAACACCAGTTTCCCTGGTGCACTAGCGTTTAAGGAGGGTGACGGGCCTCACCCTACCGTGACGGTACCGCCGTCGTAGCACCAGTTTACGCAAATTGGCGGGGAGGGGCCCATCGAACCTGATCCCGGCGGATTCATGCCGCCATTGCCACCAGTGGACCCGCCGGCATCTGCACCGCCACCACTAGAACCATACTGCTGGGTGCCGGGAATAGGTTGTACGCACGGAGTGCCCGCCGGACAGACTACCATCGCTTTTTCCTTGGATCCATCAGAGTAGGTCACGGTGACAATGGTGCCGTCCGGCACCGCCAAGAATCCATTCGTGGTCCTATACATACCTACAAGCGCTAGGAGTGCGGGCTGCCTGACCTCGATGTCAGAGAAGGCCTGGATATCCTTCGCCGCGTTCACGTTAGAGTAGGGAATTTTCCCCGCATCAACAGTAATTGTGCCTGCTACCGCAATGAGTGCGAGACTGCCGAGCAAAGCAACAAACAACTTCTTCCGCCACTTCGACTTCCCTGCCATACGCCCTCCTATCGGGCTTTGATAAACTGCGTCACTTCAGTAATTTTTCGATCCAAACCTTCCCCAGCGGCACTTGGAATCAAGCTGGATCGAACGAACTCCTCGTATGTTTCACCTGTGCATGCCCCCATTTCCAAGCAGAGGTTGGTCATCAATGCGGACGCCTGGTCGCAGGAGTACCCCATCCGACACGCCGCAATCTGCAACGCGTACTTTGAATTAGCCCCAGCTAAAAACTCGTCGTATTGCGCGAAACCTGTTGAGAAGCGCAACCCTGGCAAGAGCTCACCAAATTTGAATACTGCAGCCGGGTCGTTCGAGTTAAAAACTTCCTCAACATACCGTTTGAACTCCACCGCATCAGGCTTATCCGCACTCATCACGTACACCACGGCTTGCGCCGCAAGATCACCGTTCTGAGCAGCCTGCGTATACCAACCCCGAACTGCCGCTAGCGGGATGACGGCACCACCATCAACACTTTCGCATTGAACCGCTCGCTCATTAGAGAGCCGCACTATCGCTTCAGCCGCTTGGGGGTTTTTAGCCAGCATGGAACGAAGCTTGTAGTCAGCCAAGTAATCGTCACGCGAGCGGCTTACAGCGAGGCAGGCATCGTAGGCCTCGGCCAACTTACGCTGTGCGACAGGGTCGCCGCGCTTTGCATGGAACTTCAAATCCTCAAACGCAAAAGTCGCTTCTGCCTTCGATGCGACAACTGAGGCACGCAACTCAGCGTCGTAAACTCGATCTTCCTCCGGCGCCCGGCTGAGAGTCGCCGAACCTTCAACGGCTGAAAAATCGTTAGGACGAGGCTTCTCTTTCAAGATCATCCAAGCTACGAAGCCGGCGACAATCAATGCCACCGATGCCACCAGCAATATGGTGGTTCTTCCAGTCATGCCAAAACTCCCTTTCGAAGTGGACCGCACCCTCAGCGCCCTTCCATGCGGAAACTTCTATCATGGTTATTTTCTCCAATCAACCATCATGGATGCAGCCAGTGGTTGGCCTCCGGTGTCGGGCACCTACTCCGGCGAGCTGACCTGCCATTTGGGAGGATCAGGAAAGCCTTAGAGAAACCTGCGCTGAGCTCTTTGCCAAAAGGACTGAATGCGACACCCCCTGCGTGGGACTGCGCGCGTACGCCTCATTGGTTGAATTGGGCCTTGGCCCAGGTGTCGACCTCCTCTTGCAGACTGTCACGGAGATCAATTTCTGCCAGCATGCGATGGTGACGGCACGCGAGCATAGAGCTTTGACGTTGCCTACGCAGCGGGGGTAGCGCGCGGCATCGTGCTGCACGGGCAGCAGTTCCAACACTGCACGTGTCGATTACATCGTGACCTCTAACTACCGCGCAGTGCTTGCGTTCGCCCGCGAGCGCGCCGCCCTATCCTCCAATGCGCTTGGCCGCGTCTCGGACGAGCTGGCCCCGGTGTTGGTGCTCGCCTGCAGCGTCATTTTTCTCTGTATCGAGGTGTGCACGCTGACCGACGCCCATCGCCAGGAAGACGGGATCCACAGCAATCGGCGCAGGGAGCGCGTGACAACGTCACAGAATGGGATGACAAGACGCTGCAGGCGTGGAAGGAATGACCAGATGGAAAGTCGGCACGGCATATGGAACCGCAAGGGTCGCGCGCGCCCGGTTCCGCTACGCGACGTCGATCGGCAGCTGCTATGCGAACGCGGCGGGAATCCGATTCGCAAATCCGCCGTCGATACCGCGGGGCAGCGCTTCATCACCGGGGCGATAAGAGTCGGCGTCATCGACGGAAGCCAGCTGTTCTCGCTGCATGCGCTGAAGGGGCATGACTGACAGCGAGAACAAGGCCTCTGGCGGGCATCGTACGGAAGCCATCCGACAGCGCTACGAGCCAGAATTACCGCTGGTTAAGCCGCCACGTACGACCGGCTTGTGAGCGTGAAACATCGCAATATTTCCGCCAATTTTTCCACAGGCACAAAAAAGGCGCCCTGAGGGCGCCTAAGTGTCTGATGCAATTGGTGGGCCGTGATGGATTCGAACCATCGACCAAAAGATTAAAAGTCTTCTGCTCTACCGACTGAGCTAACGGCCCATTGCATGCCCCGACTTCGCGCCGGGGGTGCGCATTCTAACCCATCTTGCCGCGCAGGCGTAGCCCGTGTGGATCAGGCGTAGCGGGTGGGGTCGGCCACGCCGGCGTCGGCGAAGCCCTGGGCACGCAGGCGGCAGGCGTCGCAATGGCCGCAGGCCGCGCCGCTGGCATCGGCGTTGTAGCAGGACACGGTCAGGCCGAAGTCCACGCCCAGGCGCACGCCTTCACGCACGATGTCGGCCTTGCTCAGGAACTGCAGCGGCGCATGCACCTGGATGCCCGCCCCTTCCACGCCCGCCTTGGTGGCCAGGTTGGCCAGGGTCTGGAAGGCGCTGATGAATTCGGGGCGGCAGTCCGGGTAGCCGGAGTAGTCCACGGCGTTGACACCGCAGAAGATGTCGTTGGCACCCAGCACTTCGGCCCAGCCCAGCGCCACCGAGAGCATGATGGTGTTGCGCGCCGGCACGTAGGTGACCGGGATGCCCTCGCCGCCCGCCTCGGGCACGTCGATGTCATCGGTCAGCGCCGAGCCGCCGATGCTGCGCAGGTCGACGTTGACGATCTTGTGTGCCACGGCGCCCAGCGCCTGCGCCACCGCGGCGGCGGCGTCGAGTTCGGAGGTGTGGCGCTGGCCGTATCTGACGCTCAGGGCGTGGACGGCGAAGCCCTGCTCACGGGCGATGGCGACGACGGCGGCCGAATCCATGCCGCCGGACAGGAGGACAACTGCATTTTTCATGGGGGTGTTTCCGGTGGGTTGCGGGAAAGCCAGCACGCTGTCCCGCGCCGGTACATCAAGGAATGTCGAGCGGGCTCAGCGCCCGGGCTCGTCATCCCAGAGAATTTTATGCAGCTGCATCTGGAAGCGCACCGGCAGCCGGTCTTCGACAATCCAGTCGGCCAGCTGGCGCGGGCTGATCTGGCCCTTGCTGGGCGAGAACAGCACCATGGAACGCTCGTTCAAGCGGTGCTCGCGCACCATGTCGCGTGCCCAGTCGTAGTCCTCGCGGCTGCACAGCACGAACTTGATCTGGTCGCGGCGGGTCAGCAGCGGCAGGTTTTCCAGGCGGTTGCGAGCCATCTCGCCGGATCCCGGCGTCTTCAGGTCCACCACGCGCGACACGCGCGGGTCCACGGCGCTGACGTCCAGCGCGCCGGAGGTCTCCAGCGAGACGTCCAGGCCGGCGTCGCACAGCTTCTCCAGCAGCACCAGGCAGCGCTTCTGCGCCAGCGGCTCGCCGCCGGTCACGCAGACGTGGTGCACGCCCTGGGCGAGCACCTCGCGCACGATATCGTCGATGTCCCACCAGGTGCCGCCATGGAAGGCGTAGGCGGTGTCGCAGTAGGTGCAGCGCAGCGGGCAGCCGGTCAGGCGCACGAACACGGTCGGCCAGCCGGCGGTATCGGCTTCGCCCTGCAGGGAGGTGAAGATCTCGGTGATCTTCAGCCGTGGCAGGGGCGACTGCACGATCTCGCTGGGGAGCGCGGCGGCGGCGGACAGGGTGGTGGTCATTTGGGCGTCTGGCAATGCGGATTCGGAAACGAGAGCAGCCAGGCAGGGCCTGGCTCTACGGGCGTCGCGTCGGAGTTGATTCCGCGCGGTTGCACCGGGTCAGCCGGTGCCTAACCGTCGATTATACCGGCGTTGGCCGGTCGGGGCCTCAGCGGACCTGCTGGCCGAGGCGGATGGCCTGCAGACGGTCCTGCGCGGTGCGCGCGGCGTCCGAGCCGGGATAGGTGCTCACGACCTGCTCCAGGGTTGCCTGGGCCTGGTCGACCTTGCCTTCGCCATACTGCGACAGGCCGATCTTGAGCAGGCCACCGGACGCCTTGTCGTGGGTCGGGTAGCGCGAGATGAGGTCGCGGAACTGCGCCTCAGCCAGCGGGAAATTGCGGGTGGCGTAGTAGCTTTCACCCAGCCAGTACAGCGCGTTGGGGGTGTAGACGCCGTTGGGATAGAGCTCGAGGAAGCTCAGGAACAACTGGGCCGAATCCTCGTACTTGCCGGCCTTGAGCGAGTCGAAGGCGACGTTGTAGGCAGTGCGCTCGTCGCCGGTGGCGGCGAGACTGCCCGGGTCTCCGTGCACGGAGGGCGGCCGCTCGGTAGCGGCCGTTGCCGGTTTCGGTGCAGCGGGCTTGGGGGCGGCAGCCGGGGCATTCGCGGCCGGAGCGGCCGGAAGCAACGGGGCGGAGCCACCTTCAATACGGTTCAGACGCCCGTCCAGGTCCAGGTACTGGTCCTGCGATGTCTGCTTCAGCTGGGCGTTTTCGTGCTGGAGCTGCTCAACGGTGCTCTGCAGCTGCTGCATCTGCTGGCGGAGCTGGTTGACCTGGTTCAACAGGTCCTGGGCGGAGCTGTTGTTGTTGGCCTGCTGCTCGAGCGCGCCAACGCGGTCGGCCAGGCTCTGCCGCTGGGCCTGCGCCGGTGG
>NZ_JBOHXV010000022.1:0-40601 GCF_050737075.1 Stenotrophomonas sp. | reverse complement strand
GGGCGGCCGCAACGACCAGCATCAGGGATTTGATGCCAATGCGCATGGATTACTGCGCGGTGTAGACGATTTCGACGCGACGGTTCTGCGACCAGCAACCTTCGTTCGACTCGGTGCAGACCGGACGCTCTTCACCGTAGGACACGACGGTCAGCTGCGAAGCCGAGCCACCGTTGGCCTGCAGAGCCGAGGACACGCCATTGCCACGACGCTCGCCCAGGGCCTGGTTGTAAGCGCGCGAACCGCGCTCATCGGCGTGGCCCTGCAGGGTGATGCGGGCCGACGGGCGGTCACGCAGGTACTTGGCGTGGCAAGCCATCACTTCCTGGAATTCCGGACGCAGGGTGTCCTGGTCCAGGTCGAACAGAACCACGCGCTGACGCAGGCAGGCGTTGGTGTCCAGGTCGCCCGGGCCGAACAGGCCGGAGGTCGACGGGCCGGTCGGCTGGGTGGTGCCGGTGCCGGAATCAACCGGAGCAGCCGGAACTTCCTTCACCTTCTTGGAGCAACCGGCCAGGACGGCCACGGACAACAGGGAGACAAGCAAAACGCGGGAGGTCTTGTTCATGGGGTACCTTGAGGCTCCTAAAGCCGGATGTGGGATGAATACGGCGGAAATCTTAACACTCTGTTAGCGCTTTGTACGGTATGGCGACCAAGAAGGTTCGCGAACATCACCGTCGGCCAGCACCAGCCGCTGGCGCACGCGCCCATCAGCCGATACGGCATACAGCACGCCACGCCCACCCTCGCGGGCGGCGTACAACAACATGCCGGCGTTGGGTGCAAAACTGGGCGACTCATCCAGCGAACCCGGCGACAGCGTGCTCCAGCGCGGAGAACCCAGGCTGCTGTCCATCAACGCGATCTTGTAGGTGTTGCCGCTGCCCTGGGCGACGGCCAGCTTCTTGCCGTCGTAGGACAGGCTCGGCGTGGCGTTGTAGTTGCCCTGGAAGGTCACGCGCGAGGCGCTGCCGCCGCTGGCCGGGACCTGGTAGATCTGCGGGCGGCCGCCACGGTCGGAGGTGAAGTAGACGCTGGAACCGTCTGCGCTCCAGGTCGGCTCGGTGTCGATGGCGAAGTGGTTGGTCAGCTGGGTCAACTGCTTGCTGCCCAGGTCCATCACGTAGATTTCCGGGTTGCCGCTGCGCGACAGCGACAGGGCCAGGCGGCGGCCGTCCGGGGAGAACGACGGGGCGCTGTTGATGCCGCGGAAGCTGGTCACCAGCTCACGGGCGCCGGTGGAGATGTTCTGGATGTAGATCGCCGAATTGCCACGCTCGAAGCTGACATAGGCCAGGCGGGTGCCATCCGGGCTCCACGACGGCGACAGCAGCGGCTCGGCCGAACGCACGATGACCTGCGGGTTGAAGCCATCCGAGTCGGCCACCATCAGCGCATAGCGCATGGCGTCGCCCTTGCCGCTGGCGGTCACGTAGGCGATGCGGGTCCAGAAGGCGCCGCGGACACCGGTGATCTTCTCGTAGATGGCGTCGGCCATCTGGTGGGCCACGTCGCGCATGGCGGTGCCACGGGCGGTCATGGCCAGGCCGAGCAGACGCTCGCCCTTGGGCACGTCGTACAGCTCGTACTCGACGCGGTAGGCGCCGGCACCGGCGTCCATGACCCGGCCCACCACGATGTAGTTCTGCTTCAGCGCACGCCAGGTGGGGAACTGGATCTCGCTGCCACGGGTGGGCTTTTCGATGATCTGCGCTTCGGGGAGCGTGCTGAACTGGCCGGAACGGTCCAGATCAGCCCGGATCACCGCGGCGACATCGGTCGTCGGGGCGGCGGCCGAGCCCTGGTAGGGCATGGGCACCACAACGACCGGCGTTGCGGACACGCGGCCGCCAACGATGTCGATTTCGAGGCCCTTCTGCTGCGACATGGCAACAAACGGGAGCAACAGGGCCGCGCACGCGACCAGTAAACGAGACATCATCTTCATGGAGTGCTCAGTCGGGAACCACAACGAGGGATAACAGAACGGAGTTGAACCGTTTCGCAATCATGAACCAAGCGCACGTGAAATCCGAGTGTCGAACCGGGACACTCTCACGCCGCGTTAACCCTGTGACCGCCCCTTGCCGACTATTCCGGGCGGAAATTGAGGGTCAGTTCACGCGCAAATACGCTTTCAAACCCGCGGTACGGCAGCGGCTGGGCGTTCAGCACCGCGGCCTCCAACGAGCGCTTGGCGGCATCGTCGTAAGGGCACGAGGCGGAGACGCTGGCAGACAGTACCCGCCCACCCGGCAGCTGCACGATGGCGATGCGGCAGTTCTGACCAGACGGAACGTTCGGCGGGCGGATCCAGGTATCGGTCACCTTGGCCTGGATGGCCGCAGCGTACTTGGCGCGCAGGTCATCGCTGGTACCGCCGCCACCGGCAGCCGGCTGCGCCGCCCCGGCAGAGCCAGCGGTGGACTGGCCTGCGGCCGCCCGCGCGGCGGTCACCTCGCGGAGCTTCGCCTCGGCGCGCTTGATTTCACTTTCCTGCTGGGCCCGCTTGGCGCGGATCTCGGCCAGCTTTTTCGCGGTCTCCGCCGCCTTGGCGTCGTTGGCCTTCTGTTCCTGCTCGGCCAGCTTCTTCTGGTCGGCCTCTTCCTGCTGTTTGGCCAGGCGCAGCTTCTGCTCGGCCTCTTCCACGCGCTTGCGCTCGGTCAGGTCGATCTGCTCCTGGCGGCGCTTGGCTTCCTGTTCCTGCTTGGCCTTCTCGGCCGAGATCGACATCGCGTTGACCGCGGCCTGGTCGACCGTGTCGGGCTGGGCGATGCGTTCCTGGGCGTTCTGCTGCTGCGGGGTCGGCGCATCCTGCGGGCGCGGCTCGGGCAGCGGCTGCGGCGGGGGCACGGTGTCTTCTTCGACCGGGGTCGGCTCGGCCACCGGCTCGGGCAGGTCGGGCAGTTTTTCCGAGGCGCGCAGGGCCTGACGTGCGGCGGCGGCCTCGGAGGCCGACAGCTGCAGGCTGGCTTCAATGGCCGGATCGCCGGCGGCGGCCTCGGTGCTGCGCTGCGGGGACCACAGCCAGGCGGCGATGAACACCAGCGCGAGCAGGATGTGGACCAGGATCGCCAGGGCGACCGGCAGTCCCCACCCGCCTTCCGGCTGGCGCTGCGGTGGCAGGGCTTCAGCGTGCATCGGTCGCCAGACCCACCTTTTCAACGTTGGCGCGCTTGATCACATCCATGGCGGCGACCACTTTTTCGTAGGCCACGGCCTTGTCGGCGGCCACGATCACGCGCAGGTTCTTGTCCTGCGCGGCGAGCGCGCCGAGCTGCGCCTGCAGCTGGGCGGCGTCCATGGGCGCCGGCTCCTTGGCTTCGGGCAGCTTCAGGCTGAGCTGGCCGTCCAGGCGCACCGAGACGATCACCGGGTCCTGCTTGCTCTCCAGGGCCTTGGCCTGCGAACTGGGCAGGTCCACCTCGAAGCTCAGCGTCAGCAGCGGCGCGGTGACCATGAAGATGATCAGCAACACCAGCATGACGTCGATGTACGGCACGACGTTGATTTCAGATTTGAGCTTGCGGCGCTTGCGGCGGCCGATGGCAGCGGTCATGGCAGGATCCTTGTGCTCGGCGCTTATTCGTCGCCTGCGGACTGGCGCTGCAGGATCGAGCTGAACTCTTCGGCGAAGGTCTCGAAGCGGACCGACAGGCGCTCGACGCGGGTGGTGAAGCGGTTGTAGGCCCACACCGCCGGGATGGCCACGAACAGGCCGATGGCGGTGGCGAACAGCGCTTCGGAGATGCCCGGCGCAACCGAGGCGATACCGGCCTGCTCACCGCTGTTGATCATGTCGTGCATGGTCACCATGATGCCGAACACGGTGCCGACCAGGCCCACGTAGGGTGCGGTCGAGCCGATGTTGGCCAGCAGCTCCAGGCTGCGCTCCATCTGGTCCACTTCACGGGTGTAGGTCGTGCGCATGGCGCGCTGGGCGCCTTCGAGCTGCGCACGACTGTCCAGGCGGCGCTTGTCGCGCAGGCGGGTGAACTCGCGGAAGCCGGCCTCGAAGATCGCCTCCAGCCCGCCCACCTTGCGGTTGCGGTCGGTGGCGGCGCTGTACAGCTTGCCCAGGTCCGCGCCGGACCAGAAACGGCTTTCGAACTCGTCGGCCTCGCGGTTGGCCACGTTGAACACGCGCGCCTTGCGGAAGATGATCACCCAGCTGATGAACGAACCGGCCAGCAGCAGCAGCACGATGAGCTTCACCGGCAGGCTGGCCTTGATCATCAGGTCCAGGTAGTTGATGCCACCGCCATGCGCGGCTTGGGCGACCGTCTGCGCCGCGGCGCTGGTGACTTCCTGCGGCAGCGCCTCGGTCACCGTGGCCTGCAGGGCCAGGAGCATTGCGATCATCCGTTGTTCCTCAGTGTGCGGATACTAGAAATTCGTGGGTTTTCAACACGGCATGGAGATCATCGTCCATGCCGCGCGGTTTGAATGTGGAAGCGTCCAATGCCGCGATCTTCACCTGCGCGGTCAGCAGCGTTTCATCGCCGCGACACACCGCCTGTTCGAACACCATGCTGGCACGCTTGCACTGCACCAGCCGGGCGCTCACCTCCAGCGCATCGTCCAGCCGCGCCGGCTTGAGGAACTCCATGGTCATCGAGCGCACTGCAAACACCAGCCCATGCTCGATGCGCGTGCGTTCCTGGCCGAAGCCCAACGCCCGCATCCATTCGGTGCGCGCCCGTTCCATGAAGGCCACGTAGCGGGCGTGGTAGACCACCCCGCCAGCGTCGGTATCTTCCCAATATATGCGTGTCGGCCAACTGAACCGGGGATCAATCACCATTGATCGACTCCGCGAACAGGTCGGCCGGCGGGTTCTTCGGCTTCAGTCCCAGGTGGCGGTACGCCTTCTGCGTGGCCATGCGGCCGCGCGCGGTACGCACCAGGAAGCCCTGCTGGATCAGGTAGGGCTCGACCACGTCCTCGAGCGTGCCCCGCTCCTCGGACAGGGCCGCCGCCATCGATTCCACACCTACCGGGCCGCCGTCGAAGAAATCGATCAGGGTCCGGAGCATGCGCCGGTCGAGGTCGTCGAAGCCTTCCGGGTCGACCTTCAGCATCTGCATGGCGGCCTGCGCCACGTCCTGGTCGATATGGCCGGCGGCCTTGACCTGGGCGAAGTCGCGGACCCGGCGCAGCAGCCGGTTGGCGATACGCGGGGTGCCGCGCGAGCGCCGCGCGATTTCCGCCGCGCCTTCGGCGGTGCAGTCGATGCCGAGGATCGCCGCCGAGCGCCGGACGATCTTCGTCAGCTCCTCGGGGGTGTAGAACTCCAGCCGGTGCACGATGCCGAAGCGGTCGCGCAACGGCGCGGTCAGCAGGCCGGCCCGGGTGGTGGCGCCAATCAGGGTGAACGGCGGCAGGTCGATCTTGATCGAGCGGGCCGCAGGGCCCTCGCCGATCATGATGTCGATCTGGAAGTCTTCCATCGCCGGGTACAGCACTTCCTCGACCACGGGCGAGAGGCGGTGGATTTCGTCGATGAACAGCACATCATGCGGCTGCAGGTTGGTGAGCAGCGCGGCCAGGTCGCCGGCCTTCTCGATCACCGGCCCGGAGGTCACCCGCAGCGCCACGCCCAGCTCGTTGGCAATCACATGGCTCAGCGTG
Source organism: Stenotrophomonas sp. (assembly GCF_050737075.1). Lineage (GTDB taxonomy): Bacteria > Pseudomonadota > Gammaproteobacteria > Xanthomonadales > Xanthomonadaceae > Stenotrophomonas. The sequence goes on along the minus strand of NZ_JBOHXV010000022.1, from coordinate 34,967 downwards.
GTCTTGCCCAGGCCGGGCGGCCCGAAGATCAGCACATGGTCCAGCGCATCGCCACGGGCCTTGGCCGCTTCGATGTAGATCGACAGCTGCTCGCGCACCGGCGCCTGACCGAGGTAATCGGCCATGCGCTTGGGGCGGATGCTGGCGTCGGTGGTGTCATCCTCGCGGGTGGCACCAGCGCCGATGATGCGGTCGTCAGTCATCCCGCGATTATGCGGCAATCCGGGACGATTCGGGGCGTACGGAGGGCCGGCCAACGGCCGGCGCTACCGGATCGCATCAGATCTCTACCTGGGCACCGAGCTCAACGAGGCGATTGCCCGGAATCCGGAAGAACCCCGTCGCCGGCGCCGCGTTCCGATGCATCAGCGCGAACAGCTTGTCGCGCCAGATCGGCATGCCGCGGTTGGCGGTGGCCACGATGGTCTCGCGGCTGGCGAAGAACGTGGTGTCCATCGGGTCGAAGTAGATGCCGCCGTGGTCGCACGAGCGCATCAGCGCCAGCGGCACGTCCGGGGTCTCCATGAACCCGAAGCGGACGAACACGCGGTAGAACTCGTCGCCCACCGACTCGATCTTCAGGCGCTGGCCCTCCATCGCGTACGGAATGGGCAGCGTTTCCACGTGCAGGAACACGTTGCGCTCGTGCAGCACCTTGTTGTGCTTGAGGTTGTGCATCAGCGCATGCGGGGCCACCGATGGGTCGGCGGTGAGGAACACCGCGGTGCCCGGCACGCGCACCGGCGGCGCCAGCATCAGCCCGGGCAGGAAGGTATCCAGGCGGATGCCGTCCTTGCGGATCTCATCGCGCAGCAGCTCGCGGCCACGCCGCCAGGTGCGCATCATGGTGAACAGCACGATGCCCAGCACCACCGGGAACCACGCACCCTGCAGCAGCTTGGCGCCGTTGGCGATGACGAAGCCCAGGTCGATGACGAAGAACACCACGCACAGCGGAATGATCCAGTAGCGCGAGGTCGGCCACAGCGCGCGGGCCACCAGCGCCAGCAGCAGGGTGTCGATCAGCATGGTGGCCGACACCGAGATGCCGTACGCCACGGCCAGGTTGGAGGAACTGCGGAACGCCAGCACCAGCCCGATCACCATCACCGCGATGCCCCAGTTGATGCCGGGGATGTAGATCTGCCCGATGGTGTCGTGCGAGGTATGGGTGATGCGCATGCGCGGGATGTAGCCCAGCTGCATGGCCTGGCGCGAGACCGAGAACGCGCCGGTGATGACCGACTGCGAGGCGATCACCGCCGCCATGGTGGCCAGGATGATCATCGGGTACAGCGCCCACTCCGGCACGGCTTCGAAGAAGGGGTTCTTCACCGCCTCGGGGTTGTTGAGCACCAGCGCGCCCTGCCCCAGGTAGTTCAGCACCAGGCACGGCAGCACGAAGAAGTACCAGGCATGGCGGATCGGCTTGGCCCCGAAGTGGCCCATGTCGGCGTACAGCGCCTCGCCACCGGTCACCGCCAGCACCACCGCGCCGAGGATGAAGATGCCGTGCCAGCCGTGCTCCATGAAGAAGCGCAGCGCCCACATCGGGTTGAAGGCCTTGAGCACTTCAGGCGAATCGACGATGTTCCAGATGCCGATCGCGGCCAGCGAAATGAACCAGATCGAGGTGATCGGCCCGAACAGCTTGCCGATCTTCTCGGTGCCGAAGCGCTGCACCGCGAACACGGCCAGCAGCACCACCACGGTGATCGGCACGATGAAGGCATGCAGCCCGGGCGCGGCCACCTCGAGGCCTTCGACCGCGCCCAGCACGGAGATGGCCGGGGTGATGACGCCGTCGCCGAAGAACAGCGAGGCGCCGAAGATGCCGAGGATGCCCACCACGTAGGCCGAGCGTGAGCCGTGCCGCAGCGTGCGCTGGGTCAACGCCATCAGCGCCATGATGCCGCCCTCGCCGTCGTTGTCGGCGCGCATGATGATGGTGACGTACTTCAGCGTCACCACGATGTTCAGCGCCCAGAACGCCAGCGACAACACGCCCAGCACCGTGTCGTGGTCGCTGTTGAGGCCGTAATGCGGCGAAAATGCTTCCTTCAGCGTGTACAGCGGGCTGGTGCCGATGTCGCCGAACACCACGCCGATGGCGCCGACGATCAGCGCCAGGCCGCTGGCTGCCGGCGCATGGCCGTGCCCGTGGTGGCCGCTGTCGTGCTGGGTGGATGAGGTGGACATGGAACTCCGGAAAGGCGTCGGTCGGAAAGGGAAAGGGCCGGCGCGCGGGTCAGCGCAGCGCGGCCTGCAGGGCCTTGCGGATCACGGTGGCAACATCGTCGCCCTCGGCGTTGGCATCGCGCGCCATGCGCGCCGCCTCGACCGGCTTGTAACCCAGCTGCTGCAGGGCCACGGTCGCCTCGGAGACCGGGTCGGTGGCTGGTGCAGCGCCGGCGATAGGCGCGCCGCCGCCACCGAAGTTGGCCGCGCGGTCGCGCAGTTCCAGCACCATGCGCTCGGCGGTCTTCTTGCCGATGCCCGGGATGCGGGTCAACGCGGTGATGTCACCGGCCTGCAGCATCCGCGCGAACTCGTCCACGCTCACGCCCGACAGCACCGCCAGCGCGATCTTGGCGCCGATACCGCTCACCTTCTGCACGTCGCGGAACAGCCGGCGCTCGCCCTCGCGCAGGAAGCCGTACAGCGAAACGCTGTCTTCCTTCTGCGCGTAGTGGGTGAACAGGGTGACCTCGCGGCCCAGCTCGGGCAGGTCGTAGAAGGTGCTCATCGGCGCCTCCAGTTCGTAACCGACGCCATTGACGTCGATCAGCAGCCACGGCGGCGCCTTGTACGCCAGGATCCCGCGCAGACGACCAATCATGCAGATGTCCTCATTTCCGGCCCCACGCCTGGCGGGTGTTGACACCCAGGCGCTGCGCCGTCGCCCGTACATGGGCGTGGGTGATGGCCACGGCCAACGCATCGGCGGCGTCGGCCTGCAGCTTGGTTTTCAGGTTGAGCATAAGCCCGACCATGTGTTGGACCTGTTGCTTTTCCGCGCCGCCACGGCCGACCACGGCCAGCTTGATTTCACTGGCCGCGTACTCGTGCACCGGCAGGTCGCGCATGACCACCGCCGAGATGGCCGCGCCGCGCGCCTGGCCCAGCTTCAAGGCCGAATCGGGGTTGCGCGCCATGAACACCTTCTCGATGGCCACTTCATGCGGGCGGTATTCCTCCACTAGCGCGTTGAGGCCCAGCACCAGCACCTTCATGCGCTGCGGGAAGTCTTCGGCGCCCAGCAGCACCAGCGGCAGGTGGTGCACGTGCAGCACCTTGCCGGTGGGGTCGACGTCAATGATGCCCACCCCGGTGCGCTGGGAACCGGGGTCGATGCCGAGAATGCGGATCATGCGGCAGGCCGGCGGCGGAAACGATGGCAGGGAACGTCAGGAGTCATCATGGTCCGCATTGTCCGCCCCCGCGTCGCACTTGGCGAGACGGGGGCGAAACGGTCAGGCGTAGGCGTCCGCGCCGAGGTCGGCGTTGGAGAACACGTCCTGCACGTCGTCCAGGTCTTCCAGCATGTCCAGCAGCTTCTTGACCTGCAGGGCGGTGTCGCCCTCGACCTTGATGTCGTTGTCCGCGCGGAAGGTGAGCTCGGCGTGGTCGGGCTTCAGCCCGGCTGCTTCCAGCCCGTCCTTGACCGCGTGGTAGCTGTCGGCGGCGGTGAGCACGTCGATGGCGCCGTCTTCGGGATAGACCACGATATCGTCCGCGCCGGCCTCGATGGCAGCCTCGGTGATGGTCTCCTCATTGGCGCCGGCGCCGAAGTGCAGCACGCCCACGCGCTTGAACATGAAGGACACCGAGCCTTCGGTGCCCATGTTGCCGCCGCACTTGCTGAACGCATGGCGGACATCGGCCACGGTGCGCACGCGGTTGTCGGTCAGGCAGTCCACGATCACGGCCACGCCACCGGGGGCATAGCCCTCGTAGCGGATCTCTTCGTATTCAACGCCTTCCAGCTCGCCGGTGGCCTTCTTGATGGCGCGCTCGATCACGTCCTTGGACATGTTCGAGGCCAGGCCCTTGTCCATGGCAACCCGCAGGCGCGGGTTGTTGTTGGGGTCGCCTCCACCGCCGCGCGCGGCAACGCCGATCTCACGGATGATCTTGGTGAAAATCTTGCCGCGCTTCGCGTCAGACGCGTTTTTGCGGTTTTCGATGGAAGGGCCTCTACCCATGGGTGTTTCCGTGCTTGCGTCAGGAACAGGGCGCGGATTCTACCTGATCGGCCGGTGCGTACGTGTTAGATCCTGCCGCCGCAGGGTGTCGCACCCTCAGGCGGCGTGGGCGGCGCGGTCGTGGCGGAAGCAGCCATCGCGCAGGAAAGCGGCGGTCTGGCGCGCCGCATCCGGGGAAAACACCAGCCCGCTGTGGCTGGCCGGGACCACGCAATGGTCGGCCAGGCCCGGCAGGCGGGTCTCGTCCAGCCCCACAGTGCCGTCGGAAGACTCGCCCAAGGCGCCCAGCAGGCTGCCCAGCCCATGCGGCACCGAGCCGGCCACCAGGCCGACCCGCGCCCTGCCCTCCCAGGCCGGCAGGCCGTCCAGCAGCATGCCGCTGCTGCGGCCCAGGGCCAGCGCCCAGCCATGGTCGGCCAGCGAACGCGCGGTGCTGCTGCCGCGCAGCGGCGAGCCCAGGCAGACCACCCGCGAGACCGGCAGGTCCGGCTGGCGGCGCAGGGCCTCCAGCGCCACCAGCCCGCCCAGGCTGTGCCCGACCAGCGACACCGGGCCGCTGCCCTGCAGGCGCTCGAGCAGCTGCGGGACGGCGACATCGGGACCGCCGAAGACGCTGGAGTAGCCGAAGGTGTCCACGCTGAAGCCGCGCGCGCGCAGGCGCCAGGCCAACGGGCCGACCCAGGCGCGGGCATTCCAGATGCCGTGCAGCAGTAAAACGGGGGGATTCATGTGCGCAGCCTAACGGTTGTTTCAGGAGCCAACGGCTGCATTAGACAAATGGACGCGGGAACGACGGGTGAAGCCGCCCAACGCGTTCAGGCAGCGGTCGGCGGGCGACGCAGGATGAATTCGAAGTCGTTGATCTGGCCGACCGGGAACAGGTACTCGCCGGCCCGCTGGAAGCCATAGCGGGCATAGAAGCGCTGCGCGCCGAAGTTCTCCGACCACACGCCCAGCCACAGCGTGCGCGGGCCCTCGCGTTCCAGCCAGGTCAGGGCGGTTTCCAGCAGGCGACTGCCCCAGCCGCAGCTCTGCTGGTCCTTGATCAGGTACAGCCGCTTGAGCTCGCCGTCACCGGGCTGCACGTCCGGGTGCGGCAGGCCGCAGGGGCCGGCGGCGGCGTGGCCCACGGCCACCCCGTCCAGCTCCAGCAGCCACACCGCATAGTCCGGGTGGGACAGGATCACGCGCTGGCGTTCCACCGCATAGGACTCGTCGAGGAAGTCCTGCAGGTCCTGCGGCGGGTACAGATGGCCGAAGGTTTCCACGAAGGTACGGGCGGCCAGCACCGACAGGGTCGGTGCGTCCTCGGGGCCGGCGCGGCGGATGGTGTACATGGACGGGTCCGGAGCAGGCCTCAGGCCTGCGTCCCCTTGGCGGCGTCTTCCTCTTCGCCGTCCTCGTCTTCCTCGTCCTCGTACTCCTCCTCGTCTTCTTCCTCTTCCTCGCCCTCTTCGCCTTCTTCGTACTCTTCGTCTTCCTCGTCGCCTTCCTCTTCGTCGTCCTCGTAATCCTCGACGCCGAAGTCCTCACCGTCCCAGCGGCCCTCGCCATCGGCGACGAAGGTCAGTGCCATCGCGGCCGGGTTGGTACCCACGCGGACCAGCCAGCCACCGAACACGCGGGCGCGCTCGGTCACCAGGTTGGCATCGGCACCTACGTTGCCCAGCTTTTCCCATTCCACTGCGAATGCAAACTCGGTCACTGCTGGATCTCCTGGACGATGTGGGGGGTTAAAAGATTATTGTTTTTTCGGGCGGACCTGGATGTGCACTTCGGCCAGCTGCTCGTCCGGGATCGGCGACGGGGCGCCGGTCATCAGGCACTGCGCGCCGGTGGTCTTCGGGAACGGGATGACGTCGCGGATCGACTCGGTACCGGCCATCAGCGCGGCGATACGGTCGATGCCGAAGGCGATGCCACCGTGCGGCGGCGCGCCGAAGCGCAGCGCGTCGAGCAGGAAGCCGAACTTGGCTTCGGCCTCTTCGGCGCCGATACCGAGCAGTTCGAACACCGTGCTCTGCATGTCCGACCGGTGGATACGGATGGAGCCGCCGCCGATCTCGTTGCCGTTGAGCACCATGTCGTAGCCGCGCGACACGGCGGTCTTGGCATTGGCGCGCAGGTCGGCGATGTCATCCACCGCCGGTGCGGTGAAGGGGTGATGCAGGGCGACGTAGCGCTGCGCTTCGTCGTCGTACTCGAACATCGGGAAGTCGGTGACCCACAGCGGCGCCCAACCGGCGGCGACCAGGTTGAAGTCCTTGCCGGCCTTCAGGCGCAGGGCGCCCATGAAGTCGGAGACCTTGTTGTAAGCACCGGCGCCGAAGAACACGATGTCGCCGTTGCCGGCACCGACCTGCGCGACCAGCGCGGCGAACGCGTCTTCGCTGAAGAACTTGGCGATCGGCGAGCTGACCTCGCCGTTGTCGGCGATCTTGATGTAGGCCAGGCCCTTGGCGCCGTACTTGGCGGCATGCGCGGCGTATTCGTCGATCTGCTTGCGCGACAGGCTGGCACCGCCGGGAATGCGCAGTGCGGCCACGCGGCCGTCTGCATCGCTGGCGGCGGCGGTGAACACGGGGAACTCACTGGTCTTGACCAGCTCGGCCACGTCCACCAGCTCCAGCGCGATGCGCAGGTCCGGCTTGTCCGAGCCATAGCGACGCATCGCCTCGGCCCAGGTCATGCGCGGGAAGCTGGCGGCCAGTTCCACGTCGACCACTTCCTTGAAGATGGCGCGGATCATGCCTTCCACGTAGTCCTGCACGTCGCGCTCGCGCACGAAGGCGAACTCCATGTCCAGCTGGGTGAACTCCAGCTGGCGGTCGGCACGCAGGGCCTCGTCGCGGAAGCAGCGCGCGATCTGGTAGTAGCGGTCAAAGCCGGCCACCATCAGGATCTGCTTGAACAGCTGCGGCGACTGCGGCAGCGCGTAGAACTCACCCGGGTGCATGCGCGCCGGCACCAGGAAGTCGCGGGCGCCTTCCGGGGTGGCCTTGGTCAGGATCGGGGTTTCGATGTCCTGGAAGCCGTCGCCATCGAGGTGGCGGCGCAGCGCCTGCACCAGCTTGATGCGGGTGCGCTGCATGCGCTGCATTTCCGGGCGGCGCAGGTCCAGGTAGCGGTACTTGAGGCGGGTTTCCTCGCCCGGGTTCTCGTGGGCGTGGAACGGCAGGGGCTCGGCCTTGTTGAGGATGGTGATGCGGGTGGCCACGATCTCGACCTGGCCGGTACGGATCTTGTCGTTCACCGCATGACGCTTGCGCACCACGCCTTCGACCTGCAGCACGTCCTCGTAGCCCAGGCTGGCGGCGACCTTGAACACCTCGGCGTTCTCCGGCTCCACGGTCACCTGCACGATGCCTTCATGATCGCGCAGATCGATGAAGCACACGCCGCCCAGATTGCGGGCTACGTCGGTCCAGCCGGCGAGGGTGACAGTCTGGCCAATCAGGGTCTCGTCGACCAGGCCACAGAAGTGGGTACGCATGGGGGAAACGCTCCGCAGAAGATTGCCGGCGCCAGGCAGCACCGGTCAGCCCGTTATTCTGCGGCCGGCGACCCGTTCGGGCAAATCCGGATGGTCACACGGGCTTGATGCGGCCCGGACCTATAGTCCGCGCACCAACGTGCGCAAGGGGAAGTTGCCATGAACCGCCGCCTGACCATTGCCTGTCTCACCGCCGTACTGGCCTGTACCGCCCCGGCCCTGCATGCCCAGATGGGCACCCGCGCCTACGCCCCGGAGAACCTGTCGCAGCTGTCCGCCAACGACAGGGCCCGGGTGATTTCCGAGGAATACGCCGACCAGTCCAACGGGCGCCGCATCCCGGACGACCAGCTGCGCTTCTACCTGGCCCAGGTCAACTCCGGCTGGGGCTTCTCGCGCATCAAGCAGGACATTGCCACCTCCCTGGGGGGTTCCGGTGGGGGCTGGAACGGGGGTGGCGGCAATAATGGCACCGTGCGCTGCGAGAGCCAGGACAACCGCCAGCGGGTCTGCACCACCGGCTGGCGCAGCGCCCAGCTGTCCCGGCAGATCTCCGGCACCCGCTGCGTGGAGGGTAGCAACTGGGGCTCGCGCAATGGCCAGGTCTGGGTCAGTGGCGGCTGCCGGGCCGAATTCGTCGAAGGACGGGGCGGTGGCAGCGGCCCGGGCGGCAGCGGCAGAACGATCCGCTGCGAGAGCCAGGACAACCGCGAGCGCACCTGCTCCACCGGCTGGCGCAATGCGACCCTTGTCCGGCAGATCTCCGGCACCGCCTGCGTGGAGGGCCAGACCTGGGGCGTGCGCAATGGCGCGATCTGGGTCAACCGCGGCTGCCGCGGTGAATTCGCCGAGTCCCGGGGCAACTGGGGCGGCGGTCCTGGCGGCGGCAACAGCAATTACAGCGTGACCTGCAGCAGCAATGACAACCGCCAGCAGACCTGCGCCTGGGATTCACGCCAGGGCCGGCCGGTGCTGGTCCAGCAGCTGTCGGGCACCGCCTGCGTGGAAGGCCGCAGCTGGGGCTACCGCAACGGCACCCTGTGGGTCAGCGGCGGCTGCCGGGCACGATTCGGCGCGCGTTGAGGCGACAGCCACCCACGGGGTGGCTCTACGGCGCCGGCGGGGCCTCCGCGCCCCACGGCGCGGGCGGCAACGCCACCGGCTTGCTCAGGTCGAACACCACCTGGAACCTGCGGCCGTCCGGGCGGGTGAGTTCGTAGACGAAGCGCTCGTCGGGATCGACCTCCATCGCCCAGGTGTTGCGCACCGAGACATCCATTCCGGCTTTGCGGAACATCGCCACCGAGTCGGCATCGGCCGGGAACGACTGCCGCTGGGCGGTCCCCGGCGGCGTGCTGTCGCCGCCGTACATCGTCACCGCATCGGGGCTGCCATCTGCATGGCGGTGGTCGTGCTTCAGGCGCAGCCCGGTGTCGGTGCGGCTCAACACCCAGGTGCGCGAATGATCGTCGCCCACGTGGAACGGAATGCGCACCGTATGCGAAGCGTCATCGCATCCACGCACATGCATCACCAACCGCTTGCCATCGAACGGATCGGCCGCATCGGTGCGCGGCTCATTGACCGCGATGCGGCCCTCGAACGCCTTGCCGCAATGCGCGGCCACCGCCGCGAGGAATGCATCGGCCGGGGCCGTCGCGACATCATGCGCGACGGTGTCGCGCTGGCCGCTGCACGCAGCAAGGAATACAGCAGCCGTGAGCGGCAGGATCTTGAATACAGTCATGCGGCCACCCTAGCCCGCATGCACGTGCAGCGCAAATTCGCGTCTGCTGTGCGACGAAGCGTATGACGCAGACAGCCGGGCAAAGCCAAGCGTTACCACACGGGGTTTATTGCGACTGTGTTAGGGTCGTTGTCGTGACCGGTTCGCCTTCCCCACGAAGGTCGCACGCGTGTTGCGGCTGACCGCCCTGCTCACAGGCGTAGCGCTGCTGTTAACAGGCAGCGGGCTTCTGGGCACCCTGCTGGCGGTGAGCGGCGGTGAAGCCGGCTTTGGTGCCGGCACGTTGGGCCTGGTGATGTCCGGCTATTTTGCCGGGTTCTTCATGGGCACCTTCTTCGCTCCGTCGCTGATCGGCCGCATCGGGCATATCCGTGCGTTCGCCTTCTTTGCCGCCCTCGCCGCCATTGCGGTGCTGCTGCATCCGCTGTGGCTCAACGCCTGGCTGTGGGGGCTGCTGCGCATCGTCACCGGCATCGCGCTGGTCGGCCTGTACACGGTGATCGAAAGCTGGCTCAACGCCGAGCCGGATCCGCGTCAGCGCAGCCGCGCATTCTCGCTGTACATGGTGGTGAACCTGTCGGCGCTGGCACTGGGCCAGATCCTGCTGATGGTGAGCAATGCGCCGGCCATGTCGATGTTCATGCTCATCGCCATGCTGGTCTGCGCGGCGGTGCTGCCGATTACCGCCACCCGGCTGACGCCGCCGGAAGTGCCCTCGGTGCCGCGCCTGAAACTCGCGCGTCTGTATGCCATGGCGCCGGTGGCCACGGTTGCCGCTGGCCTGTCCGGGCTGGCGATGGGCGCGTTCTGGGGCCTGCTGCCGGTGTATGCCGGCGAAGTCGGGCTGAACGACGACGGCGTGGCCCGCTTCATGCTCACCGCCATTGCCGGCGGCGCGCTGCTGCAGTGGCCGCTGGGGCATATCAGCGATGGCCATGACCGCCGCATCGGGCTGGTGGCGCTGTGCCTGGCCGCTGCCGGCATCGCAGTGGTCGCCGCGTTGCCGATGATCCAGCTGCAGACCCACCTGCTGTTCGGGCTGTTCTTCTTCTACGGCGGCCTGGCTTTCGCGCTGTACCCGTTCGCGGTGGCGCACATGCTCGATTACCTGCCGCGCCAGGATCTGCTCTCCGGCTGCTCCAGCCTGCTGCTGGTGCATGGCGTGGGCGCGGCGATTGGCCCGGCGCTGGCCGGCGCGGCCATGCAGCAGTTCGGCCCGGCCGCCCTGCCCTTGTACTTCGCCGCCGTGCTGGGCGTGCTTGCGCTGTTCACCACCGCGCGCCTGCTCAGCTTCGCGCGCCTGCGCACGCACCCGGCGGTGTTCCGGCTGATGCTGCGCACGACGCCGGCGGCGCTGGAGTTGATGCCGGAAACCGATTCTGTCGCGCCACCCGACACCCCCCATCCCTCACCCAACGACTCCGATAAGGAAGTGCATTGACTGTTTCGACACCCACCACGCCCACCTCACCCCGCACGCCGGCGGCTCCCCCGGCCCAGCAACTGATTCTCGCCACCGACCTGGATGGCACCTTTCTCGCCGGCGACGCCGCCGCGCGCCACCGCCTGTACCGGCTGGTCGACCAGCACCCCGGTATCCGCCTGATCTTCATCACCGGCCGCGGCCTGGAAGCAGTGATGCCGCTGCTCTCCGATCCGGCCATTCCGCGCCCCGACTACGTGGTCTGCGACGTCGGCGCGACCGTGGTCGATGGGCACACCCTGCAGCCGCTGCAGCCCCTGCAATCGATGATCGACGCGCACTGGCCCGGCGAGCAGGTGGTCGCCGCCGCGATGCGGCCGTTCACCGCGCTGCAGCGCCAGGACGTGCCGCAGGAACGTCGCTGCTCGTATTTCTGCGACCCCGCCACGCTGGCGCCGCTGCGTTCGCAGATCCAGGCCGCCGCCCAAGCGCTGGGCTGCGACGTGCTGTACTCGGCCGACCGCTACCTGGACATCCTGCCCCCGGACACCGACAAGGGCCGCACGCTGGCCGCGCTCGCGCGCCTGCTGGACCTGCCGCGCGAGCGCATCCTGGTGGCGGGCGATACATTGAACGATCTGTCGATGTACACCGCCGGCTTCCGCGGCGTGTGCGTGGGCGATTCCGAGCCAGCACTCACCGCCGCGACCGCCGCGCTGGGGAACACCTTCCACGCGCAGGCGCCGGGCTGCGGCGGCATTCTCGAAGCGATCGAACACTTCGGCCTGCTGGCCGCCGATGACGCCTGGCTGCAGCCGCCGGCGCAGGCGCGCGCGGAAGGCGCCGACCTGGTGATGGTGTACCACCGGCTGCCGTTCGACGAGGTCATGGAAGATGGCGTGCTGGTGCAGCGCCCGCCGCGCTCCCCCAACGGCATCATTCCCTCGCTGCTGAGCTTCTTCGACGGCGGCCAGAAGGGTTCCTGGGTGGCCTGGGGCATCGACGATCCCAAGCGCGGGCCGTTCCAGACCCACCTGGCGGTGGACGCCGAGCGCTACCCCACCCTGACCGCCGCGCGCGTGCCGCTCACCCGGCAGGACGTGGACATCTTCTACAAGCGCTTCTCCAAGGAAGCCTTCTGGCCGATGCTGCATGCGTTCTGGGAACGCGCGCGCTTCCGCGAAGACGACTGGCAGGTGTTCCTCAAGGTCAACCGGCGTTTCGCCGAGGCCACCGCGGCGGAAGCCGCGCATGGGGCCACGGTATGGATCCACGACTACAACCTGTGGATGGTGCCGGGCACGCTGCGCGAGCTGCGCCCGGACCTGAAGATCGCCTTCTTCCACCACACCTACTTCCCCTCGGCTGACGTGTTCAATGTGGTGCCATGGCGCCGCGAGATCATCGGCAGCCTGCTCAGCTGCGACTACATCGGCTTCCACATCCCGCGCCAGGTGGAGAACTTTGTCGACGTGGTGCGCGGGGCGATGCCGGCCGAACGCCTGGCCTGGGAAAGCTGCGCACCGCGCTTCCTCACCTACGGGTGTGCGGTGGGCCTGGACACGATGACCACGCGGTTGCGCGTGGGCGATCGCGAAGTGGCGCTCGGCGCGCATCCGGTGGGCACCGACCTGCGCCGCATCCACGACGTGCTGGCCCGCCCGAGCGTGCGCAATGACATCTTCAAACTGCGCCGCGAGATCGGCGCGCGCAAGCTGGTGCTGTCGGTGGAGCGGCTGGACTACACCAAGGGCACGCTGGCCAAGCTGGAGGCCTTCGAGCGCCTGCTGGAGCAGCATCCTGACCGCCAGGGCAAGGTCACGCTGCTGATGGTGTGCGTGCCGGCCGCGCGCGAGATGACCGTGTACCGCACGCTGCAGAACCAGATCGAACAGGCGGTGGGCCGCATCAACGGGCGCTTCTCACGCCTGGATTGGACGCCGGTGCGCTTCTTCGCCCAGGCGCTGCCGTTCGAGGAGGTCGTGGCGCATTACGCGGCCGCGCAGGTGATGTGGATTACGCCCCTGCGCGATGGCCTGAACCTGGTGGCCAAGGAGTTTGTTGCTACCCACGGCATCGAGGGCAGCAGCGGCGTGCTGGTGCTGAGCGAATTCGCCGGCGCGGCCGCCGAGCTCAAGGGCGCGGTGTTGACCAATCCGCACGATCCCGCCGACCTCACCGCCGGCCTGCTGCAGGCGTTGTCGATGCCCGACGACGAAGCCAGCGGGCGCATGCGCCAGCTGTTCGGCACGGTCGAGTACCACGACGTCAACCGCTGGGGGCAGGAGTTCCTGGCCGCGGTCAAGGAAACCGGAAACCCGATGTAACGACACGCCGCGCGCAATTGCGCAGGGGCCGTAGAGCCACCCCATGGGTGGCTTCGCGGACCACAAGGTAGAGCCACGCCATGCGTGGCTTCGCGGTCCCCGACGAAGAGCAGCCACCCATGGGGTGGCTCTACGACCGACCGATTGGCCGGTCGCATCATCACCGATCAGCGCGCGTGCGCGCTGATCATCTTCTCCGCAATCACCGCCACCTGCCGCAGCACATCGTTTCGCCCGGCATCCTCCAGCGGCGCGCCCTGCAGGTAACTGGTCAGCACCCACGGCGTGCCGCCGGCCAAGGGCCACAGCACCGCGATGTCGTTGGTGGTGTCCTTGCCGTTGCTGCCGGTTTTGTCGCCCACCCGCCACGCCGCCGACAGCCCTGCGCGCAGGCGCTCGTCGCCGGTTTCGTTGTCGATCAGCCAGTCGGCCAACTGCAGCCGCGACGCCGGCGCCAGCACGTCGCCCAGCAGGAACCGCTGCAGGCTGGCCGCCATCGCGGCGGGGCTGGTGGTGTCGCGCGGGTCGCCCGGCGCGAACCGGTTCATCTCCGGCTCCAGACGGTCATTGCGGGTCACCGCATCGCCGCTCCGGCGCAGGAACGCGGTCACGCCCGCCGGCCCCCCGACCACCCCCAGCAGCAGGTTCGCAGCCGAATTGTCGCTGGTGACCAGCGTTGCCCGGCACAGGTCGCGCACCGTCATATCCCGGCCCACGTGGCGCCGGGTCACCGGCGCGTGCGACAGCATGTCCTCCTCGCTCACCGGCAGGCGCCGGTCCAGCGAGAGCGTGCCGCGGTCGGCCAGCTGCAACACCGTCGCCGACAGCGCCACCTTGAAGGTGCTGCACATGGGGAACAACTCGTCCTGCCGGTGGCCGACGCGCTGGCCGGTGGCGGTGTTGAGCAGGGTCACGCCGAGGCGACCGCCGCTGGCCTTTTCCAGCGCCGCGAAGTCGGCCGCCTGGGGCGTGGCGTCGGCCAAGGTGGTGGGCGGCGCCTTGGCCAGCACGGTGGCGGCCAGTGCGGAGGCGGCGGCGGCACCGGACCACTGCAGGAATTGACGGCGGGCAATCATGGGCAGTTCCTTGTTGGGCAGGGCTGAAGTATCGGCACGCCGCCGGCGCCGGCACCAGCGCGTATTTTCGGGGAGAGGCATGAGTAGTGCTCATGCCTGCTCCGGTAGCGCCGGACGTTGGCCGGCAAACACGCCCGCGTATACGCTGCAGTCTTGCTGCGCCGACCAACCCGGGTTGGCGTTAGGATTGCCATGGCCTGCCCACGGCTGGCGCCACCGGACCCATCAGGAATCCTCACCCCTCACCATGCTTCGCCCCCAACTCCCCCTCAACGCGCTGCGCGCATTCGAGGCCGCCGCCCGCCACCAGAACTTCACCCGCGCCGCGCTCGAGCTGTGCGTGAGCCAGGCCGCGCTGAGCCACCAGATCCGCGGCCTGGAGGAGCGGCTGGGGGCGGTGCTGTTCCACCGGCTGCCGCGCGGGGTCGCCCTCACCGACGAGGGTGCGCGGCTCTACCCGGTGCTCAACGAAGCCTTCGACCGCATCGCGGTGAGCCTGGACCGCTTCGTCGGCGGGCATTTCCGCGAGGTGCTCGGGGTGGGCGTGGTCGGCACGTTCGCCACCGGCTGGCTGCTGCCGCGCCTGGCCGACTTCAACGCGCGGCACCCGGATATCGAGCTGCGCCTGCAGACCCACAACAACCGCATCGACCTGGCCGGCGAAGGGCTGGACCTGGCCATCCGCTTCGGCGATGGCGACTGGCAGGGGCAGGTGAGCACGCCGGTGCTGGCCGCGCCGTTCGCGCCGGTGTGTGCGCCGGCCTTGGCGCGGTCGTTGCGGCAGCCGCGCGATCTGGCCAGCGTGGCGCTGCTGCGCTCCTACCGCAGCGATGAGTGGCCGCAGTGGCTGCAGGCCGCCGGCGTGGGCGAGCTGGAGGCGCGTGGGCCGGTATTCGATTCGTCGTTGACCCTGGCCAGTGCGGCGGCGGCGGGCGCCGGCGTGGCGTTGCTGCCGTTGAAGATGTTCGAGCAGGACCTGGCGCAGGGGCGATTGGTGCAGCCGTTTGCGCAGACGCTGGCGTTGGGCAGTTATTGGCTGACGCGGTTGCGGTCACGCGCCGAAAGCGATGCAGCGAAGCGCTTCCGCGAATGGCTGCAGCGGCAAGACGCGTAACGCGTCCGCGCCGGAACGGGTAGAGCCACCCCATGGGTGGCTTCGCGGTGCCGGAATCGAGAGCAGCCACCCATGGGGTGGCTCTACCTCGCATGGATTCCTGCATAGCCACCCATGGGGTGGCTCTACGTGCCGTGGCGTTACGCCATCAGCTCCATCCAGCTCGCTTCCGCCTTTTCCAGCAGCTGCGCGGTGGCTTCGCGGTCGCGCCCGAGCACCGCCATGCGGGTGGCGTCGGCGTAGTTGGCCGGATCGGCCAGCTGGCGATCCAGCTCGGCCAGCTGGCCTTCCAGCGTGTTGACCTTGGCCTCGGCGGCGGCCAGCTTGACCGGATTGACCGTCTTCTTTGGCGGCAGCGGCGGGGTCGGCGGCGCCGGCACCGGGGCGGCGGCCGCCATCTTCTGCTTGGTGCCCTGCGCGGCCGGGCGCGAACGCAGCCACGCCGCGTACTCGTCCAGGTCGCCGTCGAACGGCTCGACCACACCGTCGGCAACACGCCAGAAGGTGTCGCAGACCAGGCCGATCAAATGACGGTCATGCGAGACCATCACGATCGCCCCCTCGAACGTGGCCAGCGCTTCGGCCAGCGCTTCGCGCATTTCCAGGTCAAGGTGGTTGGTCGGTTCGTCGAGCAGCAGCACGTTCGGTTGCTGCCAGGCGATCATCGCCAGCGCCAGGCGCGCGCGCTCGCCGCCGGAGAAGCCATCCACCGGCTCGAACGCACGGTCGCCCGCGAAGTTCCACTTGCCGAGGAAATCGCGGAACGCCTGGTTGTTGCCATCCGGGGAAATGTCCCGGAAGTGATCCATCGGCGACTGCCCTTCGTGCAGGGACTCCACCGTGTGCTGGGCGAAGTAGCCGATGCGCAGGTCCGGGTGCGCCGAGCGCTCGCCGGCCACCGGGTCCAGCTCACCCACCAGCGTCCGCACCAGCGTCGTCTTACCCGCGCCGTTCGGACCGAGCAGGCCGATGCGCTGGCCGGCTTCCAGGCCGAAGCCCACGTTGTGCAGGATCACCGCGTCCGGGCTGTAGCCGGCCTCCACATCGTTGAGGCGGATCAGCGAGAACGGCAGCTTCGACGGCGGCGCGAACTCGATGCGGAACTCGCGCTCCGCACGCACCGCCTCGGTGCCGGTCAGCTTGGCCAGGCGCTTCATGCGGCTCTGCGCCTGGGTGGCCTTGCTGGCCAGCGCCTTGAACCGATCGATGAAGCTCTGCAGGTGGGCGCGCTCGGCCTGTTCCTTGTCGTGCGCGATCTGCTGCTGGCGCAGCTGCTCGGCGCGCTGGCGCTCGAAATCGGTGTAGCCGCCCGGGTACAGCTTGGCGCCGCCGCCATGCAGGTGCAGCGTGTGGGTGGCCACGTTGTCCAGGAACTCGCGGTCATGCGAGATCAGCAGCAGCGTGCCCGGGTACTTCAGCAGCCACTGTTCCAGCCAGAACACCGCGTCCAGGTCGAGATGGTTGGTCGGTTCGTCGAGCAGCAGCAGGTCGCTGGGCATCATCAGCGCGCGCGCCAGGTTCAGTCGCGCGCGCCAACCGCCGGAGAACGTCGCCACCGGCCGCGAATGGGTGTCGGACGGGAAGCCCAGGCCGTGCAGCAGCTTGCCCGCGCGGGACTCGGCATCGTATGCGCCGATCTCGGCCATTTTCTGGTGGGCGTTGGCCACCGCTTCCCAGTCTTCGCGCGCGGTCGCCTCGGCCTCCTCGCGCACCACGGCGGCCACTTCGGTGTCGCCTTCCAGCACGAACTGCAATGCCGGGTCCTGAAGCGCCGGAGTTTCCTGGGCCACGCTGGCGATGCGGATCTTGCCGGGCAGGTCGACATCGCCCTTGTCGGCTTCCAGCTCGCCCTGCACGGCCGCGAACAGGCTGGACTTGCCGGCCCCGTTGCGGCCGACCACGCCCACGCGGTAGCCCGCATGCAGGGTCAGGTCGACGTTGGACAACAGCAGCCGCTCGCCGCGGCGCAAGGCGAAGTTACGAAGGGAGATCATTGGGGGAGTCCATATAACGGAATGGAATGTGCTGGTAAGCACCTTTCCTGCGACGCAATTCTAGCGTTAACGAATACTTGACGCGCCCCGGGATGCGCGGCACGGCTCGTTCTCTCTCCCACGACCCCTGCCTGCGCCCTCCCCGGGACCCAACCGCCGGATCGGCCGGAATCTCGTAAATAGTTGCTTTTGCAACACTTTTTACCGGGACCGCCGATTTGACAACACGTAAAACTTCCGTTAATCCGTTCATTGCGCACCGCAACACCCGCCTTCGCAGACCCGCCTTACCGCAGTCGTGATGTCGCCTCGGTGCCACCTCGTCCCAACCGGAGCCGCATCCTGATGAACCGCAAGACCACTACGCTCGCCGCCGCCGTCGCCGTCGTCCTTGGGGCCACCGCGTTCGCGGCCGCAGCCCAGGACGCCCCGGCGCGGGCCACCGCCAGTACCCTGGACACCGTGATCGTCACCGGCACCCGCGTCGCCGACCGCACCGTGGCCGAGTCGCAGTCCCCGATCGACATCATCACCCCCGAGGCCCTGCAGTCCACCGGCACCACCGAGCTGGCCACCGCACTGTCGCGCGCCCTGCCCTCGCTGAACTTCCCGCGCCCGGCGCTGACCGACGGCACCAGCGGCATCCGCCCGGCCCAGCTGCGCGGCCTCTCCCCGGACCAGGTGCTGGTGCTGGTGAACGGCAAGCGCCGCCACACCTCGGCCCAGATCAACGTCAACGGCAGCATCGGCCGCGGCTCCTCGGCGGTGGACATCAATGCCATTCCGATCGCGTCCATCGAGCGGGTCGAAGTGCTGCGCGACGGCGCCTCGGCGCAGTACGGCTCGGACGCCATCGCCGGCGTGATCAACATCGTGCTCAAGGGCTCCTCGGCCGGCGGCAGCCTGGCGCTGGACGCTGGCCAGTACTCGGCCGGTGACGGCAACAAGTACCAGCTCTCCGGCGACACCGGCATCGGCTTCGCCGACGGCCGCGGCAGCGTGCATGTGGCCGGCCAGATCCTGCAGCAGGACGAAAGCAACCGCGCCGGCCCGTACCAGGGCACCACGCCGAACACCGGCAATTTCCCCAACGTGGGCCAGACCACCTTCGTGGTGGGTGACCCGCAGGTGGACGCCACCGCTGCCTCGGCCAACGCCAGCTTCCAGTTCAGCGACCACGTCTCGGCCTATGCCACCGCGCTGGCCAGCAACCGCGACATCACCTCGTTCGCGTTCTACCGTTCGCGCACCAACAGCGGCCAGGGTGCGCTGCTGGCCCAGACCTACCCCGACGGCTTCGTGCCGCAGATCAACCAGTACTCCAAGGACCGCTCGCTGGTGGCCGGGGTCAAGGGCGATACCGAAAGCGGCTGGACCTGGGACGTGAGCTACAACCACGGCTCCAACAAGATCGACTTCCACACCCGCAACAGCATCAACTATTCGCTGGGTGTGGACAGCCCGCGCTCGTTCTACGCCGGTGCGCTGGAATACACCCAGGACATCGGCAATGTGGACATCACCAAGCAGCTGGACTGGGGCCTGGCCTACCCGGTCACGCTGTCCTTCGGCGGTGAGTACCGCCGCGAGAAGTGGGAGCAGAGCGCAGGCGAACCGAATTCCTACTTCGGCAGCGGCTCGCAGGGCTTCGGCGGCTTCACCCCGCTCAACGCCGTCGACGCCGACCGCGACAACTACGCCGTCTATGCCGGTCTGGAAGCGGACCTGACCGACAAGTTCTCCGCCGGCGTCACCGGCCGCTACGAGGACTACTCGGACTTCGGCGACAAGTTCTCCGGCAAGCTGTCGGCGCGCTACGCGTTCACCGACAAGGTCGCCCTGCGTGCCACCGCCTCGTCCGGCTTCCGCGCGCCGTCGCTGGCCCAGCAGAGCTACCAGGCCGTCACCAGCACGATTGTGAATGGCGTGTTCGTCGAACGAGGCACCTTCCCCACCACCAGCGCCGCCGCGCAGGCACTGGGCGCCAGCCCGCTGAAGGCCGAGAGCTCCACCTCCTACAGCGTGGGCCTGGTGCTGCAGCCGATCGACCGCCTGTACCTGACCGTGGATGCGTACCAGATCGACATCGACGACCGCATCATCCTGTCCACCAACATCACCACCAACGCGGCAACCAACTCGCTGCTGTCCGGGCTGGGTCTGCCGGGGGTCACCGCGTTCTCGTACTTCACCAACGGCGTGGACACCCGCACCCGCGGCGTGGACGCGGTGTCCAGCTACACCATTCCCTTCAGCGCCAGCTCGCTGGAGCTGACGGCGGCCTACAGCTACAACGACACCGAAGTGAAGAAGTTCATCGCCTCGCCGGCGGTGTTCGGCTCGCTGGGCCTGACCCAGTCGCTGATCGGTCGCGATGAAGTGGGCCGCATCGAAGACAGCTACCCGCGCAACAAGACCATCCTCAGCGGCACCTGGCGCTCGGACCGCTGGGACCTGAGCCTGGCCGCCACCCGCTATGGCAGCTTCACGGTGCGCAATTCGGCCACCGCGCTGCGCGACCAGACCTACGACGCCTCGTGGGTGCTCGACGCCTCGGTGGCCTACAAGCCCAGCGAGAACTGGACCCTCACCCTGGGTGCGGACAACCTGCTGGACGAGTACCCGGACCGCACCGTGGACCTGCAGAACTCCACCTGGGGCATGCTGCCGTACAGCAACTACTCGCCATACGGCTTCAACGGCGCCTACGTCTATGGTCGCGTCACGTACAAGTGGTGATCTGCCGGGGCCGGCCGTTGGCCGGCCCCGGGTGAAACCTGCACGGCAGGCATGGCTGCCTGCCGTGTTTGCCCCAATCGCGTGCGTATCTCCGCCCAGTGTGCCGGAAGGCAACCCATTGGCTTTCGGCCCGTGCCATGATCGAGACATGAATCATGGAGCCGTCCAATGAAAATCTCCCACGGCGCGCGCCGACGATTGTTTTCAGCACTCGCGTGGGCAACGTTGGCAGCCGTCCCGCTTTCCGGATGTGCAGGAGATCACGTGAAGCCGAGCTATTCCAAGTCAAGCCTTGAACCCGTCATCGTCACCAGAGTGTCCGACACCACGCTTCAAGTGCAGTTTCATGAGCCGCTTGAGAGCATGTACTACGCCGCTGGGATCAGCTACGTCGTAGCGTCGGACGTCATGAGAATCGTCATCGACCGGTGCCCGATTACAGGCGAATGCACCACGATGCTGCGCCGTCAGGTTGTGCCTGGGCCGCCAAAACCTGCAGTGCAGGACATTCCCCTGCTGGCACCACGCGTTGTAATGGTGTTCGCCGACGGCGAAGAACAGATTTTCCCCTAAGGGTGCCCTATGACCGACAAGGTAGTCCTCGGCATCCACAGCCACGTAGATCCCCAAACGCAGGGCTCGTTCAATCAGTTCGTTGACGGCCATGCCTGGATTTCAGTCACCCGCAACGGCAACACCCAGTATTACGGCTTGTGGCCCGACGAGCATCCGCTGGTCGAAAACAACGGACCGGGAACCGACATCCGCGTAGGAATGGAAGCCGGATCAACAGCATCGGCCTCACGCTATTACGAACTGACTCCAGAACAGGTTCAGAAGCTCGACAAGGCGCTTGGCGAGAACGTTGAATGGGGCTACACCAATACGTGCGCATCCTGGTCGACGGCCACATTGACGAAGGTGACCGGGCAAAAACTGGATGCCGGCGAGTTGATGTTCACTGACACGCCCCGGGAGCTGATCGACGCGATCCGCAAAGCAGAACGCATTCAGCCGACAACGCCTTCACACCCCCAGCCGCCACCGGATCCGAAACAACAGGGGTCAAACGGGCAGTCGCTGAGCGATGCCTCGACGACGCTTCACCGGCAGGCCATTGAAGGCGTCACCCGGCTGGACGCCAGTCTCGGGCGCGAACCTGATGAATCGAGTCACCGCATGGCGGCCAGTCTGGCGCACCTGGCAAGGGATCAGGGAATGGAACGGATCGACCACGTCGTGTTGGGCACCCCCACGGGGCAGTCCGCGAACGCGCAGAACGTGTTCGTCGTCCAAGGGGCGCTGGACGATCCCGCGCACCGCCGGGCGCACATGGACGTCAGTGCTGCGTTGCGCCCATCGGTGGATGAATCGATCCAGAAGCTCCAGCAGGCCGACCAAAGGCTGGCAGCAGCGCCGGCCGTCGAACCCTCACAGGCGCTGGACGAGGTTCAGCACCGGAGGAACGTTTGATCCCCGCCCACTTCCGCCGGTAGACCCAAGGGCGCCCGACAACACTCGGTTTGCCGGAATGGGCCGCATCGGTGAAAATCGGGGCATCCCCCAATCTGCGAGCCCCGATGCACCATGACACCGACCTGATCAACATCGTTGCCGTTGGCCTGGGGCTCGCCTTCATCTTCGGCGCGCTGGCCAACAAGCTGCGTTTGTCTCCGCTGGTCGGTTACCTGGTTGCGGGCATCTGCGTAGGACCTTACACACCCGGCTTCGTCGCCGATGGCGCGCTGGCCAACCAGCTGGCCGAACTGGGCGTGATGCTGCTGATGTTCGGCGTGGGCCTGCACTTCTCGTTGAAAGACCTGATGGCGGTAAAGGCCATCGCCATCCCCGGTGCGGTCGGCCAGATCCTGGTCGCCACGCTGCTGGGCTGGGGCCTGGCCGCGCTGATGGGCTGGCCGGTGATCCATGGCGTGGTGTTCGGCTTCGCGCTCGCCACCGCCAGTACCGTGGTCCTGCTGCGTGCGATGGAAGAACGCCGCCTGCTCGATACCCAGCGCGGCAAGATCGCGGTCGGCTGGTTGATCGTCGAAGACCTGGCCTGCGTGCTGGCCCTGGTGATGATGCCGGTGCTGGCCGGCGTGTTCGGTCCGGACGCGGCCAATGAAACCCACACCCTCGGCAGCGTGCTGGCCAGCATCGGCTGGACGTTCGTGCAGCTGGGCCTGTTCGTGGCGGTGATGCTGGTGGTCGGGCGGCGGGTGATTCCGTGGATCCTGGAGCGCATTGCCGGCACCGGATCGCGCGAGCTGTTCACGCTGGCGGTGCTGGCCATCGCGCTGGGCGTGGCGTTCGGCTCGGCGATGCTGTTCGGCGTCTCGTTCGCGCTGGGCGCGTTCTTCGCCGGCATGCTGCTCAACGAATCCGAGCTCAGCCACAAGGCGGCCAGCGACTCGCTGCCACTGCGCGACGCGTTCGCGGTGTTGTTCTTCGTTTCCGTCGGCATGCTGTTCAACCCCACCATCCTGATCGAGCACCCGTGGCAGGTGCTGGCCACCGCCGCGATCATCATGTTCGGCAAATCCGCGGCGGCCTTCGTCATCGTGCGCGCGTTCGGCCACCCCAACGGCACCGCATTGACCATCTCGGCCAGCCTGGCGCAGATCGGCGAGTTCGCCTTCATCATTGCCGGCCTGGGCGTGTCGCTGAAGATCCTGCCGCCCACCGGGCAGGCGCTGGTGCTGGCCGGTGCGCTGATTTCGATCATGCTCAACCCGGTGGTGTTCGGCCTGCTCGACCGCTGGCTGCTCAAGCACCAGCAGACCACCCCGGCCGCCGTGGAGACCGAACTGCCGCCCGGGCCGTCGCTGGACCTGCATGACCACGCCATCGTGATCGGCTTCGGCCGGGTCGGCAGTGCGCTGGCGCAGGTGCTGCGCGACCGCGGCGTGCCGGTGCTGATCATCGATGACAACAAGGAACACGTGGCCGAGGCGCATGCTGCCGGCCTGCCCGGCATCCGTGGCAGCGCCGCCTCCGACCGCGTGCTGGCCGAGGCCCATCCCGAACGCGCCAAGATCGCGGTGCTGGCCATTCCGCAGCCGCTGGAGGCCGGCGAGACGCTGGCCAAGCTGCGCGCGATCAACCCCGGGTTGACCCTGCTGGCCCGCGCGCACAGCGATGCCGAAGTGAAGCACCTGCTGGCGCATGGCGCCGATGGCACGGTGATGGCCGAGCGCGAACTGGCGTACTCGCTGGCCGAGATGGTGATGGCCACCCCGCCGTACCGGACACTGGGCAAGCACACCATCCCGGTGGTGTGAACCGAAATTACAACGGCTCCTATGGGAGCCGTTGTCGTATCACGGCACCCTGCAGGTACCCCCCCTGCAGCGCGGTGCACGATGCCCATCGACAACATCAGCCATGCCCGCCGGGCGCAGGGTCGGTTCGCCAACCGCTTGAGCGCGCGCCTGCCGGCTGCCGCCGAAGCCCACCGGCCGCAGCTGCGTCCCCTGGCCCAGGCCATCCGCATCGGCAATGCCCACCCGCTCGTCTGCGCCGCCCTGCTGTTGTCCGTGGCCGGGCCCGGCCGCAGCCCGCTGCCCTTGCCTGGCCGTGCGCGGGCCGGCGAGCCGCCCGGCACTGCAGTAGCCCTGCTGCCCGGCGCACAAGCAACCCCGCCCCCCGCCACGGCGTATGCCGTCGATCCCGGCGGCGACATGTTCGAGCGCCTGATCCCGGTGCGGCCGTCCCTGCCCGACCACGCGGCTGGCATCGAACCGACCGCAGCCCGGCTGTCGTCTATCGGCAACGCGCTGCTCACCGCCTGCGTCGCTCGCCCGCGTCACTGCCCGCAGGCCATGCTGGCCAGCGCGATGGCGGCCACCGCGACCGTGGCCGGCGCAGCGGTAGACACGGCGGTCGAGCTGCTCCTTCGGCGTGACGGTGCCGCGCCGGCACCGGACCCCTCGATGTCAGACCGTGCCGACCGGATACTGCAGCAATTGCCGCCGCACGACCGGCACGCGATGCTGCAGGTCCTGCGCGAGTGCGGTGCCGGCCCCACCTGTACCGCACAGATCCGGGCACGACTGCTGTCGCTGCCACGTGCGGTGCAGGCCGCCATCGAACACGCGCTGGAGCATCCTGCCCCCTCCACCCTGCCGCCTGACGCTGCGGGCTGGCCGCCAACGGCGCAGGCGCTGATCCCGCCTGCACCACAGTCTTGGCTGGACGCGGCCATCAACCTGCTGGAAAGCGTCTACGACGCCCCAGAGGCCGCCTACCTGCTGGATCTGCAGGAAATTGCCGACGCCACCCAGAACGCTCAGGCCGATCAGCCGCGGGGCATCCGCGAGCTGCTCGCCAACCAGCGCCGCAGCGCCGCCATCGAGGCGCTGTTCAACGCCACCGGGCACCCGGTCGAGCGGCTGGATTTCAACATCACGGCACATGACCTGCGCGGCGTGCCGCGTACGGCCTGGGGACGCAACCTGCTGCTGAGCTTCGCCGGCCCCGGCGCGCCGGCGCATACCCTGATGGTGGTCGCACACGGCGACATGACCGGTACCGACACCCATTCCAGCGGGGCAGTGGACAACGGCACGGGGGTGGCCACGCTGCTGGCGCTGACACGCGAACTGCAGGACCTCGAACTGCCGCGAGGCACGCGGGTGCAGTTGCTGGTCACCGACCAGGGCGAGCGCGGCATGATGGGCGCCAAGGCGCACGTGCAGCGCTGCCTCGCCCGGCGCCAGTGTCCGGACGCGGTGCTCAACCTGGACATGCTCGGACGGGGTGACGGGCTGGCGATCAGCGGTTCCGACCAGCGCCATCTCTTCAGCATGGACACGCAGCGGACTGACCAACGCCAACCCGGCAGGGTCGAACCGCACGAAGCGCACCTCCGCCGGCTGCTCGAGCAGGCCGCCGCGGATCTGGGCGTACCGCAGCACCCACGCGGCGCCTGGACGCAGATCTCCGACCACCTGCCCTTCCAGCGCGAGGGCATCCCCGCCCTGGGCCTGACCCGGATGACCGCCTCCGAGCTGGCGGCCGAGACGGACCTGCAGGCCACCTATGCCGAACTGCTGCGCCGCCATGCGGCCGTGGATTGGGGCCGCATGGACGACTACCTCAACGGCCGCCTCACCCACACCGAGCATGCGGCGATGCGTGATCGTCTTGCCGAGCACGAGGCGATCAGCCGGCGCTATCGTCGCCTCGGCGACTCCACCTATCGCGCGTCGGTCCACAACGGGTTCGACCAGCTGGACCAGATCCAGACCCGCGCCGCGCTCGACACGCTCAACGTGGTGCGCCGCACCGTCCACGCCTGGCTGTACGACCCGGACCCGGCATTGCCGCGGTCATAGGGGCGCGGCGTGCACCGGCACGCAGATATCGGCGCGCAGGATGGCCTCGGGCACTTCTTCCGGATCGTCCAGGTAGTGGTAGTACAACGGCGCATCGCGCAGCCTGTAGCCACTTTCACCCAGCCACTGGCGCAGCAGCGCGTCGGTGGCGGCCTCCAGCCCCGCGAAACTGCCTACATGGCGCAGCACCGCATAGTCGCCGCCGCCGAGGCGCAGCGGGCGCAGTGGCGCCGGCACCGCGTCCAGCGCGCGGCCGAAGCCCATGCCGCAGTCGAACTCGCACGCGTCGGCGGCTACGTCGCGATGATCATTGAGCGCGATGCCGATCAGTGCCTGCAGCTGCTCGGCCATGCCCTCCGCAGCCGCCCATGCGTAGACCTCACCGAACGCCTGGTCGAGATCGTCGAAGGCGCCGCGGGTACGCAGCACCACCACGTCGAACGGTTCCAGCGCGGTCACCTTCACCTGCAGCGGCACGCGGTCATCACGGTCGTCCCCTGCGGGCAACGACAGCTGCTGCTGCCAGTGCATGCGCAGCGTCGCATCGTCACGCAGTTCGGTCGGCGTGGCCGCCATTGCCTGACGGCATGCCCGCGCCAGCGCCTGCGGGCTCTCGAAGCCCACCTCCAACGCAACCTCAGTGACCCGGCTATCCGCCTGCGCCAGCAGCTGCAGCGCGCGCAACAGACGCAGCCGTGCCACGGTCCGGCCCGGCGTTTCGCCTGTCAACGCACGGTACAGCCGGTGAAAGTGGAAGGGCGACTGGTGGGCAACCGCCGCCAGCGCATCCAGGTCGGGCAGCGGCGCGCCCGTGCGCAGGCAGTCCTGCAGGTGGGCGATCACACGGTCGATGCCGTGGCGTTGGCGTAGCTGGGCAATGCGGCTCATGGCGGGCTCCAGGTCGGGGTGGCGCTCAGCATGCTTCGGCGCCTGCCATGGCGCGTGGCCGATCTTGCGCAGTCCTGGTCCGAACATACAACCCCACCCCCGGCCGGCCCGCACCGGCCAGGGGTGGGCCCCACCTCTACGCGGTTGCCAACGCCTGCTGCAGGTCTGCCAGCAGGTCGTCGATGTGTTCGATGCCGATCGACAGGCGCACGGTGTCTTCGCTGACGCCGGCCTTCTCAAGCTCAGCCGGGTCCAGCTGGCGGTGCGTGGTCGACGCCGGATGCGTGGCCAGGGACTTGGCGTCGCCCAGGTTCACCAGCCGGGTAAACAGCTGCAGCGCATCCAGGAACCGCGCACCCGCCGCGCGCCCACCCGGCAGGCCGAAGGTCAGCACGCCGGAGCCATGCCCACGCAGGTACTTCTGCACCAGCGCGTACTCGGGATGATCAGGCAGCGCGGCGTAGTTCACCCAGTCCACCTTGGCGTGGTCGCGCAGGAACGTCGCCACGGCCAGCGCGTTCGCGTTGATGCGATCCATGCGCAGCGCGAGGGTCTCGATGCCCTGCAGGATCAGGAAGGCGTTGAACGGCGAGATCGCCGCGCCGGTGTTGCGCAGCGGCACCACCCGCGCGCGGCCGATGTAGGCCGCCGGCCCCAGCGCCTCGGTGTAGACCACGCCGTGGTAGCTCACGTCCGGCTCGTTCAGGCGGCGGAAGCGCTGCGCGTGCTCGGCCCACGGGAAGCGCCCCGAGTCGACGATCACCCCGCCCAGGCTGGTGCCGTGGCCGCCCAGGTACTTGGTCAGCGAGTGCACCACGATGTCCGCACCGAAGTCGAACGAGCGCTGCAGGTAGGGCGTGGCCACCGTGTTGTCCACGATCACCGGCACACCATGCGCGTGCGCGATCTTCGCCACCGCCTCGATGTCGGTGACATTGCCGCGCGGGTTGCCGATCGATTCGACGAACACCGCCTTGGTGCGCTCGTCGATCAACGCACCGAAGGCCTCGGGGTCGTTGTAGTCGGCAAAGCGGGTCTGGATGCCGAACTGCGGCAGCGTATGCGCGAACAGGTTGTAGGTGCCGCCGTACAGCGCGTTGGAAGAGACGATGTTGTCGCCGGCCTCGGCGATGGTCTGGATCGCGTAGGTGATCGCGGCCTGGCCCGACGCCAGCGCCAACGCGCCGATGCCGCCCTCGAGCGCGGCGATGCGCTGCTCCAGCACGTCGGTGGTGGGGTTCATGATGCGGGTGTAGATGTTGCCCGGCACCTTCAGGTCGAACAGGTCCGCGCCGTGCTGGGTGTCGTCGAAGGCGTAGGCCACGGTCTGGTAGATCGGCACCGCCACCGCGCGCGTGGTGGGGTCGGGCCGGTAGCCGCCATGCACGGCAATGGTTTCCGCGCGCCAGTGGGATGAGGGATCGCCGTGCTCTGACATCGTGCCTTCTCCGGTTGAACGCGGACGATACCCGACAAAAAACCCCCGCCGGAGCGGGGGTTGATGGTCATGCAGCATGGTCTGAGCACGAACGGTTATCAGCCGTTGCCGCGCCCGGGTCAGCCCTTGGCGAACAGCAGCCGGCCCTCGCCCGCGTCGACCCGGATCACATCGCCCGACACGAACTCGGCGGACAGTATCTTCTGCGCCAGCGGGTTCTCCAGCTGCGACTGGATGGCACGCTTGAGCGGGCGGGCGCCGTAGATCGGATCGAAGCCCACGTTGCCCAGCAGCTGGAACGCGGCGTCGCTGACCTCGATGCGCAGGCCACGCTCGGCCAGGCGCTTCTCCAGCCCCTGCATCTGGATGCGCGCGATCTGCTTGATCTGCGCCTTGTCCAGCGGATGGAACACCACGATGTCGTCCAGCCGGTTGATGAATTCCGGGCGGAAGTGCGCCTGCACCACGCCCATCACCGCGGCCTTCATCTGCGTGTAGGCCTCCGGGCTGTCGTCGCTGGACATGTCCTGGATCTGGTGCGAGCCCAGGTTGGACGTCATCACGATGACGGTGTTGCGGAAGTCCACCGTGCGGCCCTGGCCGTCGGTCAGGCGACCATCGTCGAGCACCTGCAGCAGGATGTTGAACACATCGGTATGCGCCTTCTCCACCTCGTCGAGCAGGATCAGCGAATACGGGCGCCGGCGCACGGCCTCGGTCAGGTAGCCGCCCTCTTCATAGCCGACATACCCCGGCGGTGCACCGATCAGCCGCGCCACGCTGTGCTTCTCCATGAACTCGCTCATGTCGATGCGGATCATCGCGTCGCTGCTGTCGAACAGGAATTCGGCCAGCGCCTTGCACAGCTCAGTCTTGCCCACGCCGGTCGGGCCCAGGAACAGGAACGAGCCGCTGGGGCGGTCGGGATCGGACAGCCCGGCGCGTGAACGGCGCACGGCATCGGAAACGACCTTGATCGCCTCTTCCTGGCCCACCACCCGGTGGTGCAGCTCGTCTTCCATGCGCAGCAGCTTGTCGCGCTCGCCTTCCAGCATGCGGTTGACCGGAATACCGGTCCAGCGCGACACCACCTCGGCGATCTCTTCGGCGGTGACCCGGTCCTGCACCAGCTTGAACTCGGTGTTTTCCGCTTCCTGCGCGGCGTGCAGCTGCTTTTCCAGCTGCGGCAGCTGCCCGTACTGCAGCTCGCTCATGCGGCCGAAGTCCTGGCGCCGCTGCGCCGCCTCCAGCTCGAGCTTGGCCTGTTCGATCTGCTCCTTGATCTTGGTCGTGCCCTGCAGCGCGGCCTTCTCCGACTTCCAGATTTCGTCCAGATCGGAGAACTCGCGCTCCAGCGTATCGATGTCCGCTTCCAGGTCGGCCAGGCGCTGGCGCGAGGCCTCGTCCTTCTCCTTTTTCAGCATCTCGCGCTGGATCTTGAGCTGGATCAGGCGACGCTCCAGGCGGTCCAGTTCCTCCGGCTTGGAATCGATCTCCATGCGGATGCGCGAGGCGGCCTCGTCCATCAGGTCGATGGCCTTGTCGGGAAGCTGGCGGTCGGCGATGTAGCGGTGCGACAGCGTGGCCGCGGCCACGATGGCCGGGTCGGTGATCTCCACGCCATGGTGCACCGCGTATTTTTCCTTCAGGCCGCGCAGGATCGCGATGGTGTCTTCCACGCTGGGCTCGCCGACGAACACCTTCTGGAAGCGGCGCTCCAGCGCGGCATCCTTCTCGATGTACTTGCGGTACTCGTCCAGCGTGGTCGCGCCCACGCAGTGCAGCTCGCCGCGCGCCAGCGCGGGCTTGAGCATGTTGCCGGCATCCATCGCGCCATCGGCCTTGCCCGCACCCACCATGGTGTGCAGTTCGTCGATGAACAGGATGATCTGCCCTTCGCTCTTGGACAGGTCGTTGAGCACGGCCTTGAGCCGCTCCTCGAATTCACCGCGGAACTTGGCGCCGGCGATCAACGCGCCCATGTCCAGCGACAGCACGCGCTTGCCGCGCAGGCCTTCGGGCACCTCGTCGTTGATGATGCGCTGGGCCAGGCCTTCCACGATCGCGGTCTTGCCCACGCCCGGCTCGCCGATCAGCACCGGGTTGTTCTTGGTACGGCGCTGCAGCACCTGGATGGTGCGGCGGATTTCCTCGTCGCGACCGATCACCGGGTCCAGCTTGCCGGTCTCGGCACGCGCGGTGAGGTCGATGGTGTATTTCTCCAGCGCCTGGCGCTGTTCTTCCGCATTTTCCGACTGCACGCTTTCCCCGCCGCGGATCTTTTCGATGGCCGCCGTGATGCGGGTCTTGTCGGCACCGGCGGCGCGCAGCGCCATGCCCAGCGTGCCGCCATCGTCGACCGCGGCCAGCACGAACCACTCGCTGGCGATGAAGGCATCGCCATGCTGCTGGGCCAGCTTGTCGGTGTTGTTGAGCAGGCGGTTGAGGTCATTGCCAATCGACAGATTGCCCTCCTGCCCGGATACCTTGGGCAGCGCTTCCATCGCCTCGTTGAGGCGCTCGCGCAGCACCGGCACGTTCACGCCGGCCTGGGCCAGCAGCGGCCGCGTGCTGCCGCCCTGCTGTTCCAGCAGCGCGGTGAAGACGTGCACCGGTTCGATGATGTTGTGGTCGCGACCCACGGCCAGCGACTGTGCGTCTGCCAGCGCCTGCTGGAAACGCGAGGTGAGCTTGTCCATTCGCATGGGAGATTCCTCATTGGGTTCATGGCCAGCGTGGCTGGCAGATGTACTTGATATGCGGTTGTCGCGCAGTGATTCAAGACAAACCGGGCTGGCAATACAGCCCCTGTACCGGCATACTTGCGAATACTTCTCATTTCCATTGATGGGTCGATGCACGCACATCGCGACACCGTGGACGCCCTGTACCGGGACCACCGGAGCTGGCTGCAGGGCTGGCTGGGCGGCCGCGTGGGCTGCCGCGAGACGGCCGCCGACCTGACCCAGGACACCTTCACGCGGCTGCTGCAGGGCCGCAAGCTGGATGCGTTGCGCGAACCGCGCGCGTTCCTCACCACCGTGGCGCGGGGGCTGGCGGCGAACTGGTTCCGCCGGCAATCGCTGGAGCGCGCCTATCTGGCGCAGCTGGCCAGCCTGCCCGAGGCCGTGGTGCCCTCCCTGGAAGACCAGGCACTGGTCTGCGAAACATTGCAGCAGATCGACGCAATGCTTGACGGGTTGCCCACTGCCGCGCGCCAGGTGTTCCTGCTGGCCCAGTTCGATGGGCTGCGCTACGAGGCCATCGCCGAACGCCTCGGGCTCTCGCTGAGCACCGTGAAGCGGCACATGAAGCGGGCGCTGGTCGGCTGCCTGGCCCATGCGGGCTGAGCCGGCGCCGATTCCGCGCGCCGTGTTGGCAGCGGCGGCAGACTGGCTGTTGCGCCTGGACGAGGCATCGGATGATCCCGCTGCGCAGCAGGCCTGCGCGCAGTGGTGCGCGCAGCACCCCGACCACGCGCGGGCCTGGCAGCGCGCGCAGCACCTGCAGGCGCTGCTGCAGCAGGTGCCGGCGCCGCTCGCACTGCCCGTGCTGGGGCGCGGGGCGGACCCGGCGCGGCGCGCGGCGCTCAAGCGCCTTGGACTGTGGCTGGCGGTGATGCCCGCCGGTTGGCTCGGCTGGCAGGTGCTGTCGCCGGCACCGACCGGCCCGATCGAACGCACTGCCGTGGGTGAACGCCGCCGCGCCGGGCTGCCCGATGGCAGCCAGCTGCTGCTCGATACCGATACCCGCGTGGTGGTGCGCTTCGATGACCAGCAGCGCGGGCTGTGGCTGGAGCGCGGCCGCATCCGGGTAGAGAGCGCGCCCGATCCGCAGTCGCCGGCGCGGCCCCTGCAGGTATTCACCCCACATGGGCGCATCCGCGCGCTCGGCACGCGCTTCGATGTGCGGCTCGATGCCGAGCTGACCCACGTCAGCCTGATCGAGGGGCGCCTGCAGATCTCACCCGACCGCGGTGACCCCTGGCTGCTGGAGGCAGGCTGGAAAGCCACGTTCGATACCGGTGGCGCGCAGCGCAGCGAACGGCTCGACGACACCCGCACCGCCTGGGCCACCGGCATGCTCGTCGCCGACGCCCTGCCGCTGGGTGAGCTGGTGGCCGAACTCGCGCGCTACCGGCGCGGGGCACTGCGCTGCGATCCACAGGTCGCCGCCCTGCCCGTCTCCGGCGCCTTCCCGCTGGACGACACCGCCCAGAGCCTGGCGATGCTCGAAGCCACCTACCCGGTCCGCGTGCAGCGTGCCGCCGGGGGGCTGTGGACGACCGTGGCGGCGCGGTGACACTTTTTTCGATCTCGCGGGGCAGACGAGGGAACCCTGCATTCCACATCGACCTGCCATGACCCGTTTGCCCCACCTGTTCACTGCCAGTGCGCTGTCGCTGGCCCTGCTTGCCACCCCCTTGTTCGCCCATGCCCAGGCCGCCGACGCGGTGGCGCCGGCCAGCGTGCCGCTTGGCCGTGCGCTGGCCAGCTTCGCCAGCCAACAAGGCGTGGCGCTGGCCTTCGACCCGGGCCTCACTGCCGGCCGCACCGCACCTGTGCTCGCACCGGACCAGCCCCTTGAAGCGGGCTTCGCGCAGTTGCTGGCCGGCACCGGCCTGCGTGTCACGCGCCGCGCCGATGGCAGCTACACGCTCGAACGCGCCGCGGCCGGCCGCATGCCGGCGCTGCGCGTGGGCGCCGACGCCGGCAGCACGTTCCTGCCCGCCCAGCTGCCGTTCGGCCAGGGCCAGCGCCTGGACCAGGAGGCACTGCAGGCCCAGGTGAAAGGCAACGGCGACATTGCCACCGCCCTGCGCGGCAACCCGGCCGTGCAGTTCAGCGACAGCGCGCGCAGCTCGCGCACCATGGGTGAGATCCGCCCGGCCGATTTCTCGATCAACGGCGCGCCGTTCTACCAGAACCTGTTCCTGCTCGATGGCGCCAGCATCAACA
This sequence comes from Stenotrophomonas sp., assembly GCF_050737075.1. Lineage (GTDB taxonomy): Bacteria > Pseudomonadota > Gammaproteobacteria > Xanthomonadales > Xanthomonadaceae > Stenotrophomonas. The sequence goes on along the minus strand of NZ_JBOHXV010000022.1, from coordinate 2,229 downwards.
ACGACATCGACCCCACCTACACCGCGCAGACCATTGCCAACGTCAACAGCGCCGTCGATGTACCCAGTGCCGCGCAGGGCATTGCGGTGGACGTGGACCTGCTGGAGTCGCTGACCGTGTACGACGCCAACGTGCCGGCGGCCTATGGCGGCTTCACCGGCGGCGTGATCGACGCGCAGAGCCGCAAGGCCGGCGACGCCCTGCATGGCAAGGTGTGGATGCGCATGGCGCGCTCGGCGTGGGACCAAGTCATCACCAACCCCACGCAGGCCGAGTCGTACGAGGAGTCCGCGACGTTCGCCTATCAACCCGCCTACGACAAGCTGCGCCTCGGCGCCCGGCTGGAAGGCCGCACCCGTGGCGGCATCGGCGTGATCGGGACGCTCAGCCACACCCGTTCGGACATTCCGCTGCGCGCCTATGCCAATGGCCAGTCCACCAGCGGCAACGACGTCAACCGCCGCACCCAGCTGCGCGAGAACACCGCCGCCACCGTCGCACTGGACTGGAGCAGCGGCGAAGGTCTCGACCTCACCGCCAGCCTGTCCTACGCACCCAACGATGACCGCTACTTCATCATGAACACCAAGGACTCCTGGTTCGACATCCGTTCCGGCGGGCCCACCGCGAAGCTCGGCGCAACCTGGCAGCAGGGCGCCTGGACCTTCCGCAACAGCCTCAATTACAGCGACCTGGAATCGTCCCGCCGCAGCGAGGGCGACACCATGAAGAACTGGCGTCCCTCCAAGGAATTCAACTGGGGCATCGGCTCCACCAGCAGCATCGGCAACTGGGGCAGCGTGGACCAGAATGACCGCCGAATTGGTTACCGGCTGGGCATCGACCGCGACGCCTTCACACTCGGCAACAGCACGCATACCGTGCAGTTCGGCGCCGGCGTGCAGCGTCGCGATGCCAGTTACGAACGCCCCAACGACCAGTACATCTACCAGGGCGGCGTAGCCACGCGCAGCTGCACCCTGGCCGATGGCAGCATCGATACGGTCAGCTGCTCACTCTCGCCGCTGCTCACCGGCACCGGCACCGGCCAGTACCTGAGCCAGCTCTTCATCTATCACGCCGGTGCCTTCGAGGTCAGCGGCACCGAATACGAGGCCTGGGTGCAGGACAGCATCGCGCTCGGCCGCTGGACGCTGCGCCCGGGCCTGCGCCTGGACCGCAACGACCTGTTCGGCCAGACCGATCTTTCGCCACGCCTGGCATTGAGCTGGGACGTGCTCGGCGACGAACGCACCCTGCTCAACGCGGGCGTCAACCGCTACTACGGCCGCAGCTTCTTCAGCTACCTGCTGCGCGAAGGGCGCGAGCGCCTTCGCGAGTCCAAGACCCGGTCGCGGGCCAGCACCGCCTGGGAAGACGTGACGGGCACCTGGAACGTGGCGACCAACCGCCTGCGCGACCTGGATTCGCCCTACACCGACGAGTGGACGCTGGGCATCGACCAGCAGTTCGAGCATCTGCAGGTCCATGCCAAGTACGTGGACCGCAGCACCCGCCGCGACGTCCTGCGGCGCAAGGTCGGCGATCCGCTCGACACCACCCTGTACAACCGCAACACCTACGAATACACCAACGACGGCCGCAGCGATGCACAGACCTGGACGCTGTCGCTGGGTTCGGTGCGCCCGCTGGAGGCGTGGGGCATGCAGAACAGCTGGCAGCTCTCGGCGGACTACACCGACGTGGCACGCAACTACAACGATTACGAGGACACGGTGGACCTTACGCAGCTGGTCCGCTACGAGGGCGAACTGATGTACCGCTACCAGCTGCCCGCCACCGATTACCTGCGCCCGTGGAGCGTGCGCCTGAGCACCCGCACCGCCGTGCCGGTGGCCGGGCTGACCTGGAACAACTTCTTCCGCGTCCAGGCCGGTTTCGAAGGCACGGTGACCGGCGCGTCGGAAATCATCGACGGCCTGTCCGTGCCCACCCTCACCCGCCGCACCTACCCGCGCACCTGGACCTGGGACAGCAACGTGGAGTACCGGCTGCCACTGCCGCGCGCGCAGGAGGCCTATGCGCGCGTGGAAGTGATGAACGTGCTCAACCGCAGCAACCAGACCAGCGGCACCACAGCCGGCAACACCTACTACGAACCGGGCCGCAGCTTCTGGCTGGAACTGGGCTACGTGTTCTGAGGTCGCGGTGATGAACTGCCCGCGCGCGCCCGGCGTGCTGTTCGCCCTGGCCTGCGCGGTGGGGCTG
>NZ_JBOHXV010000021.1:0-59754 GCF_050737075.1 Stenotrophomonas sp. | reverse complement strand
CTTCTGGAGCGCCAGCAGGCCGAGGCCGAGGCGCGCCAGAAGCGCGAGATCGAAACCATCCAGGCGCGCGAGCAGGCCGAAACCGCGAAGGTGCAGGAAGAGCAGCGCCAGCTGTCCGAACAGGCCCGCATCGAGGCGCAGGAAGTCATCGAAATCCGCGAGCAGAACCGCATGCGTGAAGTCGAAGTGGCCGAGCAGAACCGCCAGCGTGCGGTGGCCATCGAGTCCGAACGGGTGGAGCGCGCGCGCCAACTGGAGCAGGTCACCACCCAGCGTGAAGTGCAGCTGCAGGGCGTGGAGCGCGACAAGGTGGTCGAGTCCGGCAAGATGGACGTGGCCAACATCACCCGCGAGCGCATCGCCATCGACAAGACCGTGGCGCAGGAAGAAGAGCGCATCAAGGAAGTGCGCGAGGTCTCCGAGGCCGACCGCCAGAAGCAGGTGCTGATCCTGGAAGCCGAAGGCAAGGCGCAGGAGCTGATGGTGCGCCAGGTCAAGGAAGCCCAGGCGGCCGAGACCTCGGCCAAGCACCGCGCGGTGGAGATCACCACCCTGGCCCAGGCCGAACACGAAGCGGCCGGCAAGCAGGCCGAGGCCAAGCGGCTGCTGGCCGACGGTACCCGTGCCGAGCAGGCCGCCCCCGGCCTGGCCGAGGCGCAGGTGCGTGAGGCGTCCGCACTGGCCATCGAGAAGGTGGGCATCGCCGAGGCGCGCGTGATCGAAGCCAAGGCCGACGCCAACCTCAAGCAGGGCACCAACGAAGCCCGTGTGCTGGCCGAAACCCTGCACGCGCAGGCCCAGGGCGAAGAGCAGATGGGCCGTGCCCGTGCCACCGCCACCGAATCGCTCGGCGGTGCCGAGGCCGGCGTGGTGCAGAAGAAGCTGCTCGCCGAAGCCGAAGGCCTGGTCCGCAAGTTCGAGGCCATCGCCTCGCTCAGCGACACCGCGCGCGGCCACGAAGAGTTCCGCATGATGCTCGACAACAGCCTGAAGCAGGCGCTGGCGTCGATCGAGGCAGGCAAGGAAGTCTCGCGCGAGAACGCCGGCGTCATCGCCAGCGCGCTGCGTAATGCCGACATCGACCTGGTCGGCGGCGACGGCGGCATGTTCGAGAACCTCATCAAGGCCGTCTCGCTGGGCAAGTCCATTGAGGGCCTGGCCGGCAAGAGCCCGATCGTGCAGGACCTGATGGAGCGCTACCTCGGCGTGACCCCGCGCGAGCCAACCCCGCGCAAGCTCACCGAGCAGCCCGCCGATGCGGTGGACAGCGTGACCGCCACCGTGATCGAAACGCGCTGAGTACAGCGCTGGAACCGGCGGCGGCCCCTGTGCCGCCGTCGTGCCATCACCGGCCGGCTTGCCCGGCCGGTTGTCCGTGAGCCGGAAGGAAGCCGATGTCCGATACCGCCAACCGTCCCGAGCCGTCCGCGCCGGAAGCCACCGCCAGCGTTGACCAGGCCGTCGCCCAGGGCGGTGCCTACGAAGTCCTGCGCCGCCGCCTGGGCGACCAGGGCAGCCGCCTGCGCGCGCTTGCCGATACCCTGAACCGTCAGCGCCTGGCCGAATTCGGCGACAGCCGCCTGGAGGTCATCGGGCGTTTCCGCATCCGCAGCGAGAACAACTGCGTGGGCCGCGACATCGTGCAGGTCGGCCCCGACCTGCTGCTGTTCGGCTACAACGTGTTCCTGGGCCTCAAGACCCAGACCCGGGTCGAAGATGTGTTCGGCCTGTACCGGCTGGTGCAGACCGGCGAGGGTTACGACGTGGTGCCGGTGGAGGCCAAGGGCAGCTTCCTGGCCCAGCCCGGCTTCGTGCACGACTTCAGCGAGCTGTATGCGTACTACAAGCATGCGCGCCTGCTGCAGCTGATCGTCATCGGCGACAAGCTGCTGGCGGCGTTCCAGATCGGCGAGCGCAGCAGCGACGTGCGCGTGTTCCGCTGGGCCGTTGCGTCCGACGGCGCGCTGACCTATCTGGATGCACGCGGCGAGCGCGACATCGCGCTGCCGCCCCCGTTCGATTTCGACTGGACCCGTGCCACCCGCGACATGGCCGTCAATGGCCGCCATGCGCACCTCAACATCCTCGACACCCTGTTCGTCGAGACCACCGGTGGCGACCTGACCATCAAGGTCGAGAACAACACCGAGAGCGGGCAGGGCATCTACGCCGAGCCGGTGGACGACAGCACCCAGTCGCTGGACGACGCGCAGTTCGATTTCGCGCGGGTCGGTTCGCTGATCCTGCTCAAGGTGCTGCCGTACCGCGAAACGGTCTGGCGTGGCCTGATCTACAACACGCTCACCGGCACCATCGTGCGCAACGACGCGATCGTGCAGGCCTGCGTGCAGCTGCCGGAAGACCACGGCATCATCTTCCCGGGTGGCTATTACCTGCAGAGCGGCGAGCACAAGGCGTTCGATGCGTCCATGCAGGGCATGCAGTTCAAGCGTGCCATCCGCTCGCCCAACGGCGAGGACGTGCTCTACATCTTCTACGAGCGCGAAGGCGGGCGCTCGGCGCTGTTCGTGTACAACACCATCCAGCGCGTGCTGCAGAACCCGGTGTTCGGCCACGGCTACGCGTTCATGCATGACGGGCGCATGGTGCTGTTCCATGCCGAAGGCACCGAGCCGACCCGCATCCACCCGATGCAGGTCTGGCAGACCCCGTTCAGCACCGACGAATTCGCGGCCAGCCGGCCGCCGGGCAACACCTTCATGGGCCGCATCGGCAACGCCGAACTGGTGCGCGGCATTTCGAACCTGTTCGACCTGGCGCGCGCCATCGAAGGCGACGATGTCTCGGTGCAGCGTTACCAGCGCCTGGTGCAGGACACCCGGCGCATGTTCGACGCCCACCACTGGCTGGACGACGCGCAGAGCGAAGGCGCGGCCGGGTTGCTGCGCGAGATCAGCAGCACCGGCGAATCGGTGCTGGACGAGTACGAGAAGGTCCAGTCGATCCGCCAGCAATCGGCGCAGGCGATGAGCCAGGCGCAGGCCGCACAGAAGGCGCTGCTGGCGCGTCTGCAGCCGGAGAACTGGAACGAAGTGCAGGCCTTCGTCGAGGCGCTCAACGCGATCTCGACCCAGCGCGGCCAGCTGCTCACCATCCGCGACTACCGCTACATCGACACCGACGCGATCGATGCGATGACCGCGGCCCTGCAGAAGGCGCAGGACAGCGTCGGTGCCGCCACGGGGACGTTCCTTGCCGGCGAGACGGCGCTGGCGCCGTTCGGCGTGCGGCTGCAGGCGCTGGACGAGGCCGCCCAGCAGGCGCAGAGCGCGCGCGTGCTGGACGAACAGCTGGCCGGCATGCGCGCCATGTCCGCCGACCTGGACATGCTGTCCGGGCTGATGGCCGGGCTGAAGGTCGATGACGCCACCGAGCGCACCCGCGTGGTGGAGGCGATCTCGGCCGTGTACGCCCGGCTGAACCAGTCGCGCGCGCGCGCCGAGCAGCGCCGCCGCAGCCTGGGTTCGGCCGAGGCGGTGGCCCAGTTCGCCGCCCAGTTCGCGCTGTTCTCGCAGGCCATCACCAGTGCGCTGGCGATGGCCACCGACCCCGAGCGCGCCGACGAGCAGATGTCGCGGCTGCTGGTGCAGCTGGAAGAACTGGAGAGCCAGTTCGGCGAACACGAGCAGTTCCTCGGCGACATCCTGGCCAAGCGCGAGGAGTTGATCGAAGCCTTCGAGACCCACAAGCAGGCCCTGCTCGACGAGCGCCAGCGCAAGGCGCGTTCGGTGCTCGACGCGGCCAGCCGCATCCTGGACGGCCTGGCCAAGCGCACCGAGCGTTTCGCCAGCGCCGATGAGCTCAATGCGTTCTTCGCCGGCGACCCGCTGGTGCTCAAGCTGCGTGAACTGGCCGAGCGCCTGCGTGAGCTGCGCGACAGCGTCAAGGCCGACGACATCGAGTCGCGCCTGAAGGGCGTGCGCGACCAGGCCGTGCGCGCGCTGCGCGACCGCAGCGATCTGTTCGAGGCCGGTGGCAACGTGGTCCGGCTCGGGCCGCGGCATCGCTTCAGCGTCAACACCCAGCCGCTGGACCTGACCCTGCTGCCGCGTGGCGACACCCTGGCCATCCACCTGACCGGCACCGACTTCCTCGAGCCGCTGCACGACCCCGAACTGGCCGAGCTCAAGCCGTACTGGCAGGTCGGGCTGGATTCGGAATCCGCCGCGCTGTATCGCGGCGAGTACCTGGCCGGCAGCGTGCTGCAGGCGGCAATGGAGGGGCGCGACGGACTGGATCTACCAGCCCTGCAGCACAGCGCCGCCGAGCCCGAGGCGCTGGACAAAATCGTCCGCGACTTCGCCGCGCCGCGTTACCGCGAAGGCTACGAGCGCGGCATCCACGACCACGATGCCAGCGCGATCCTGCGCGCCCTGCTGCCGCTGCAGCAGGCCGCGGGCACGCTGTTGCATGCGCCACGTGCGCGCGCGCTGGCGATGCTGTTCTGGTCCCAGCAGCAGCGCGATGAGGCCGTCGTGCAATGGCCGGCGCGCCAGGCTGGCGCCGATGCGATCGCCCAGCTGTTCGGCTCGCGCGAGGGCCAGCAGGCCCTGCGCGACGAAGTCGGCGCGGCCCTGGCTGCGTTCGCCGAGGCACGGCAGCTGCCGTTCACGGCGGCGGACCACCATGCCGCAGCGGCCTACCTGTGCGCGGAACTCGCCGCCGGCGAGCCGGTCTTCAGCACCAGCCGCTATGCGCTGGCACTGCTGGATGCGTTGTCGAAGCAACTGCAGGCGGCGGGGCAGCGCGAGGTGTTCGAACGCGCCCTGGCCCGCGAACAGGACGGCCTGGCGGCGCGCTGGGCGCTGGCGGGGCAGTGGCTGCGCGCACTGTGCACGCTGCCGGCGTTCACCGACCACGCCGGCTACGCCGACGAAGCGGCCGCACTGCTGCTGGTGCAGCGTGCGCTGCGCACGCGTGCCTCGGACGCCGTCCTGCAGGTCACGGTCGACGGCCTGCTGGGTGAGCATGCGCGCGTCGTGCAGGGCCGGCTGTCGTTGTCGCTGGACGATTTCATGGCCCGCCTGCAGCAGCACGCCAGCGTGTTCGTGCCGGCGTTCCATGCTTACCAGGGCGTGCGCCAGCGCATCGTCGCGCGCGAGCGCGACGCCCTGCGCCTGTCCGAATTCAAGGCGCGGCCGCTGTCCTCGTTCGTGCGCAACAAGCTCATCAACGACGTCTACCTGGGCGTGATCGGCGACAACCTGGCCAAGCAGATGGGCACGGTCGGCGAGAACAAGCGCAGCGACCTGATGGGCCTGCTGATGATGATCTCGCCGCCGGGTTACGGCAAAACCACGCTGATGGAGTACGTGGCGCACCGGCTCGGCCTGGTCTTCATGAAGATCAACGGCCCGGCGCTGGGGCACGAGGTGCGTTCGATCGATCCGGCGCAGGCGCCGGACGCCACCTCGCGGCAGGAGCTGGAGAAGCTCAACCTGGCGCTGGAGATGGGCAACAACACCATGCTGTATGTCGACGACATCCAGCATACCCATCCCGAGTTCCTGCAGAAGTTCATTTCGCTGTGCGACGGCACCCGCCGCATCGAAGGCGTGTGGCGCGGCCGCACCCGCACCTATGACATGCGCGGCAAGAAGTTCTGCGTGGTCATGGCGGGCAACCCGTACACCGAGTCCGGCGAGGTGTTCAAGATTCCGGACATGCTGGCCAACCGTGCCGACATCTACAACCTCGGCGATGTGCTCGGCGGCATGGAAGACGCCTTCACCCTGAGCTACATCGAAAACAGCCTGACCTCCAACCCGGTGCTGGCCCCGCTTGCCACGCGCGAGATGGCCGACCTGTACCTGCTGGTCGAGCGGGCGATGGGCAAGGAGGTGTCCACCAACGCGCTCAGCCATGCCTACAGCGGCGCGGAGATCAACGAGATCGTCGGCACCCTGCAGCGCATGCTGCGCGTGCGCGACGTGGTCTACCGGGTCAACCAGCAGTACATCGCCAGTGCCGCGCAGGACGACCGTTACCGCACCGAGCCGCCGTTCCGGCTGCAGGGCAGCTACCGCAATATGAACAAGCTGGCGGAGAAGATCTCCCCGGTGATGAACGACGCCGAGCTACAGCAGCTCATCTCCGACCACTACGTGGGCGAGGCCCAGCTGCTGACCACCGGCGCCGAAGAGAACCTGCTCAAGCTCGCCGAGCTGCGCGGCACGCTTGACGCCGCCGCCGCCGCGCGCTGGCAGCAGATCAAGCGTGATTTCCTGCGCAACAAGGCGATGGGTGCCGGCGATGCGGATGTCGGCGGGCGCGTGGTCGCGCAGCTGGCCGATATCGCCAGCGCCTTGCAGCTGCCGCCGCCGGCACCGGTGACCGCGGCCGACCCTGCGCCATGGCCGGCCCTGCTGGCCGCGCTGGAACGGCTGTCGGCCGCACGCGCGGAACCGGTGGCGGTTGCCGCTGCGCCGGTCGCACCGGTCGCGGCCCCAACGCTGGCCGAACCGCTGGCCAGCGGACTGCAGGCCGGGCTGGCACCGCTGCTCCAACTGCTCGGCGATTCGCATGAGCAGCAGCTGCGTACCGGGGAGACCTTGGCGCTCTTGGCCGCCTGGGTGCGCCAGCAGATGGAGAACGGGCCGGCGCCGCGCGCCGGTGCGCGCCCCAAGCGGGCCTCCACGCCGGAAGAACGGGCGCTGGACGAGGCGCTGATGCGCCACTTCTACGGCGAATCGAACCTACCGCCGCGTTGGGAGCGCGGCGGCGGTGATGCGCCTGCATGAGTGACGGGGCGCTGCCCGCGTTGCCGGCACCGCCGGCCACGGTCGCTGCCGACGCGGCCGCGCTGTCGCGTTACGGCGACGTGCTGCTGCAGGCGGTGGCCGCGCGTGACGCGGCGCGTCCGGCGGCAGACGCGGCTGCCGGGCAGGGCTTGATTGCGCTGCTGGCGCAGATCGCGCGCACGCTGCAGTCGGCCGATCCTGGCCAGCTGCGCCGGCAGACCGGCTGGTGGGGGCGGCTGCTCGGCCGCGACGTGGAGCACCAGCAGGACGGCGACGCGTGGCGACCGCGGCTGGGCCTGCTGCTGGTGCAGGCCGAGGACTGCGCCCGCGCGGTGCAGGGGCAGGGGGCGCTGCGCGCGGTTGCCGTTGAGCAGGCCCGTCAGGGTGCGCTGGCGTTGGACGCGTGGGCGGCGGCCGCTGCAGCGCAGATGCCGGAGTTGTCCGACGGCCTGCAGGCGGTTATCGCCCAGCGAGTTGACCACCTGCGCCGGCTGGCCGTGCTGCAGCAGACCGAAGCCGCGCAATGGCAGCTGCTGCAGGCGCAGGATGAGGCGCTGCTGGCCCGCTTCCGCCGCATCGCCGACCTCCTGTTGCCGGCCTGGCAGCAGGCGGTGCTGGCACGCCAAGCTGACGGCCAGCGCCAGCGCGACTCGCAGGCCGCGCAGCTGCAGGCACAGATCGCCGCCGAGGTCGCCTCGGCGCAGGCTAGACTGGAATGACTTTCGTGCACCGCCCGTACGCCACTTTCAAGGAGACGCATCCATGACCCAGGAAACGCAGGACAGCGCAGCGCTGCCCGTACCGGCGCAGGCGGTGGACGACGCCACGCTGCAGGCCTTGGGCCTGGTCCGCGAGGACCTGCCGAAGATCGCCGAGATCGGGCGCGGGCTGGAGGACATCCGCCCGGGCAACCTGCAGGTGTTCGGGCGCGAGGCGGCCGCCAAGACGGCGGCGTTCTCCAGCCAGCTGCTCGACCAGGTACGCAATCGTGACCTGGACAGCAGCGGCGACAAGCTCGGCGAAGTGGTGCGCATCGCGCGCTCGCTCAAGCTTGATGGCCTGACCGAACGCTCCAAGGTGCCGGTGATCGGCGGCCTGATCGACAAGCTGCGTGCGTCGAAAGGCGAGCTGGTACAGAAATTCAGCGACACCAACCGGCAGATCGAGCAGCTGCTGGGCGATGTGGGCGCGCAGCAGACACTGATGGGACAGCGGGTCGGCGAGTTCGACCGCATGCACGACATCGTGCGCGAAGAGCGCCACGCGCTGGGCCTGCACATCGCGGCCGGCAAGCAGCGGCTGGCCGAATTGCGCAGCGAGCAGCAGGGCAACGTCGGCAGTGAGGACCCGCAGGTGCGCATCCGCCAGGGCGAACTGGACAATGCGCTGCGCCTGCTCGACAAGCGCGTGGGCGACCTGGTGGTGATGCAGCATGCGGCCGATCAGTCGCTGCCGATGATCCGCCTGATCCAGGCCAACGCGATCCAGCTGATCGAGAAGTTCAACACGGTGCGCGACATCACGATCCCGTCGTGGAAGCGCCAGTTCGCGATCCAGCTGTCGTTGAGCGAACAGAAGAGTGCGGTGGAGCTGTCCAACGCGATCGACGATGCCACCAATGACCTGATGCGGCGCAACGCCGATCTGATGCGGCAGACCTCGGTGGAAACCGCGAAGGCCAACCAGCGCGCGGTCATCGACGTGGCCACGCTGCGTCATACCCATGAGCAGTTGATCGCCACGGTGGAGGAAGTGCGCACCATCCATCGCGAAGGCATGCAGCAGCGCCAGCAGGCCGAAGTCGAGCTGGCCCGCCTGCGCGACGATGTGCAGGCGCGCCTGGCGCAGCCGACCGCCGGGTAGCGCCGGCCGTTGGCCGGATGCTCTTCGTTCCGGGGTCATGAACGTCTGACGGGTGACTTCGTTCTGGTCTAAACGCCGGTTTGGTGGTCGGCGCCGCATTGCATCGGCTTCGGACGCTTGTGCCGCGCTACGCGCGGTGTCCGGCCAACGTTATGCCCGCCGTCCTGGCGGGCACCCTTCGGGCCGGCGCGGCGCGCCGTTGAGAACGGCTCCTGCCGTTCTCTTCGGGGCTACGAACGTTTACGGGCCCATTGGGATCGGGATCTATGAACCATGGGCGCCGGTCCGGTAGAGCCACGCCATGCGTGGCTGCGCGTCACCGGTCCAATTGCCCGCGCAACCATTCCGCCAGGGCATCCACCCGCGCATCCGCCGTGCCTTCCGGCGTGGCCAACACCCAGAACCCGCCCGTGGCGCCGAATCCCCATGGCGCCAGCAGCCGTCCCGCCGCCAGCTCGTCGGCCACCAGCGGCTCCGGCGCGATCGCCACGCCGAGGCCGGCCACCGCCGCCTCGAGCAGGTAGTACAGATGCTCGAACCCGGTGCCCAACTGCAGCCCGGAAGGCTCCAATCCATGCGACGCCGCCCACGCCGGCCAGGCCTGCGGGCGCGAGGTGGTGTGCAGCAGCGGCTCGGCCAGCAGCGTTGCCGGCGGGTGCCCGCGCAGGCGCGCGGCGGCCGGATGCTGCGGGCTGACCACCACGCCGACCCGTTCGGGCGCCAGTTCGCGCACCTGCCAGCCGCGCGGCCAGGGCGGCTGCGCCAGCAGCAGCACGGCATCCAGCGCCTGCTGCTGCTCGGTGAAGCTGCCGTCCTGCGCCGACCAGTGCAGCGGCACCTGCGGCAGTTCGGCCTGCCGGGCGGGCAGGCGGGGAATCATCCAGCGCGCCAGGATGCTGCCGCTGCAGCCCAGCACCAGCGCCTCCGGCCGCTGCCGCCGCTGCAGCCCGACCACGGCCGCGCGGATCTGGTCGAAGGCACCCTCGCAGGCGGCCTGCAGCTCCACGCCGGCCCGGGTCAGGCGCAGGCCGCGGCCATCGCGCTCGAACAGCGCCACGCCCAGGTGCTCCTCCAGTAGCCGCAACTGGCGGCTGATCGCGCCGTGGGTGACGTGCAGGGCCTCGGCGGCCCGGCCCACGCCACCCAGGCGGGCGGCGGCCTCGAAGCTGCGCAGGGCGTTCAGCGGCGGCAGGGGGATCTCGGTCATGTGAGTTTTCCTGACGGTTCGTCGCAGATAATATCGATATTCCGGCCGGGATATGTGCGCTAAATTGTCAGCCTGTCTCAACCGGCTGTCGCGTCATGTCCGCATCCCCCGCATCCCCCATCGCAGATTTCCACGCCTATCCCGACGCGCAGGGCCATTTCGGCCGCTACGGCGGCAGTTTCGTCGCCGAAACGCTGATCGGGCCGCTGCAGGAACTGGCCGCCGCCTATGACGAGGCGCGCCGCGACCCCGCCTTCATCGCCGCCTATGACAAGGACCTGACCCACTACGTGGGGCGGCCCAGCCCGATCTACCACGCCGAGCGGCTCAGCAAGCAGGTCGGTGGCGCGCAGATCCTGCTCAAGCGCGAAGACCTGAACCACACCGGCGCGCACAAGATCAACAACACCATCGGCCAGGCGCTGCTGGCGTCGCGGATGGGCAAGAAGCGCATCATCGCCGAGACCGGCGCCGGCCAGCACGGCGTGGCCAGCGCCACGGTGGCCGCGCGGCTGGGCCTGGAATGCGTGGTGTACATGGGCGCCACCGACATCGAGCGCCAGAAGATCAACGTCTACCGCATGAAGCTGCTCGGCGCGACGGTGGTGCCGGTGACGTCCGGCTCGGCCACGCTCAAGGACGCGCTCAATGAAGCGATGCGCGACTGGGTGACCAATGTGCGCGACACCTTCTACATCATCGGCACGGTGGCCGGTCCCGATCCGTACCCGCGCATGGTGCGTGACTTCAACGCCATCGTCGGCCGCGAGGCGCGCGCGCAGATGCTCACCGACTACGGCCGCCTGCCCGATGCGATCACCGCGTGCGTCGGCGGCGGCAGCAACGCCATCGGCCTGTTCCATGCCTTCCTCAATGATCGCGAGGTGCGCATCGTCGGTGCCGAAGCGGCCGGCGACGGCATCGAAACCGGCCGCCATGCCGCGTCCATCGCGGCCGGCCGCCCGGGCGTACTGCACGGCAACCGCACCTACGTGATCTGCGATGACGACGGGCAGATCATCGAAACCCATTCGGTCTCGGCCGGCCTGGATTATCCGGGTGTCGGGCCCGAGCACGCGTTCCTGGCCGACGCCGGCCGCGCGGAGTATGTCGGCATCACCGACGACGAGGCACTGGCCGCATTCCACCAGCTGGCCCACAGCGAAGGCATCCTGGCCGCGCTGGAATCCAGCCATGCCGTCGCGCAGGCAATCAAGCTGGCGCGCGAGCTGCCCAGCGACAAGCTGGTGCTGTGCAACCTTTCCGGTCGCGGCGACAAGGACGTGCACACCATCGCCGCGCGCGAGGGTCTGGTCCTGTGAATCCACTGCTGCGCCAAGGAAGTGCGCTGCTGATCGTGGTCGGTCTGACCGCCTGTACGCCGCCGGACCCGCCGGTCCTGGCGGGCACGCCGGCCGCACCGGCGCCGATTGATCCCGCGCGCGTGCCGGCCAGCAATGATGATGGGGTGGAAAACCGCCCGTTCGAGGATGCACCGGAGCCGGCACCCGCCGAGGCTGCCGATGACGCGCCTGCCGTGGTGTCGGTGGCGCTCGATCATGCGGGCGACATCGTGATCGGTCAGCGTTTCACCGCAACCGATGCGGACGGCGCGTGGCATTCGGCCGGCCTGGGTGACGGGCTGGGCAAGGGCGCCTGCGAGTATTACGAGCGCGGCAGCCTGCCCGAAGGCGTGTCGATGATGGTCGAGAACGACCACGTGCAGCGCTTCGACCTGGACACCATTGACGGCTCGGCCGAGGCGATCACCCAGCCCGGGCCGTTCGGGCTGCGGGTGGGCATGTCGCGCGAGGAAGCGCTCAAGCGCCTGCCGCCTGGCAGCACCCGCAAACCGCATGCCTATGACCCGGAAACGGGCGAATACCTGACCTGGCAGGACCCCGGTTCGGATCTGGCGATCCGGCTGGAGATCTTCGACGGGACGATATCGAAGTTGTACTGGGGCGCCAGCGGCGCCGTTGAACTGATTGAAGGATGTGCCTGAGATGCCTGTTGACCGTATTGATGCCTGTTTCGCCCAGCTGCGCACCAGCGGCCGCAAGGCGCTGATTCCCTTCATCACCGCCGGCGATCCGGGGCTGGAGGCCACCGTGCCGGTGATGCACGCGCTGGCGGCGGCCGGCGCCGACGTGATCGAGCTGGGCGTGCCGTTCTCCGACCCGATGGCCGACGGCCCGACCATCCAGCGCAGCTCCGAGCGCGCGCTGGCCCGCGGCGCCGGCCTGCGTTACGTACTGGAGACGGTGAGCGCGTTCCGGCGCGACGATGCGACCACGCCGGTGGTGCTGATGGGCTACCTCAATCCGGTGGAGATCCACGGCACCGCGCGCTTCGCCGAGGCGGCGATCGCCGCGGGGGTGGACGGCGTGCTGCTGGTCGACCTGCCGCCGGAAGAGGCGGCCGAGACCCTGGAGATTTTCAATGCCGCCGGCCTGGCGCTGATCCTGCTGGCCTCGCCGACCACGGCCGACGCGCGGCTGGACCTGCTGTCCGGCATGGCCCGCGGTTACCTGTATTACGTGAGCTTTGCCGGTGTCACCGGTGCGTCGGAGCGGTTGGACAGCAGCGCGGCGGGTGCGCGCCTGCGCGACCTGCGCAGCCGTTCGTCGGTGCCGGTGGTGGCCGGCTTCGGCATCAAGGACGCGGCCAGCGCGGCGGCGATGGCGGTCGAGGCCGACGGCGTGGTGGTCGGCAGCGCGCTGGTGGCGGCGTTGGGCGAGGCCACCAATGCGGGCGACGCCGCGCGCGTGGCGGGCAGTTTCCTGCAGCCGTTGCGTGAGGCCCTGGACGAATGAGGCCCGCCCTTGGCCGCAACGTACGGCCCAGCATGGTTTTCACGCCGGCTCCCCCCCCGCCGGCAGGGGGTCCCGGCCACGGAACGGGTGAGCTAGACTGTCCGCCTTTGCGGCTTTCGGGCCGCCCTGAACGGAAGTGTCATCCCGCATGAGTTGGCTCAGCAAGTTGATGCCGTCGGGCATCCGCACCGACAACGTCCCCAGCAAGAAGCGCAGCGTCCCCGAGGGCCTGTGGGAAAAGTGCAGCAGCTGCGGCAGCGCGCTTTACGGTCCTGAGCTGGAAGAGAACCTCGAAGTCTGCCCCAAGTGCGGCCACCACATGGCGATCCGCGCCCGCGCGCGCCTGGCCTCGCTGTTCGACGCGGACAGCACCAGCGAGATCGGCGCCCGCCTGGGCCCGACCGACCTGTTGAAGTTCAAGGACCAGAAGAAGTACAGCGAGCGCATCAAGGCCTCGCAGAAGAACACCGGCGAGTACGACGCGCTGATCGCCATGCAGGGCCAGCTGAAGGGCCGCCCGGTGGTGGCCTCGGCCTTCGACTTCGCCTTCATGGGCGGTTCGATGGGTTCGGTGGTGGGCGAGCGCTTCTCGCTGGCGGCCGAAAAGGCGCTGGAGCTGCGTGCCCCCTACGTGTGCTTCTCCGCCAGCGGCGGCGCGCGCATGCAGGAAGGCCTGTTCTCGCTGATGCAGATGGCCAAGACCTCGGCCGCGCTGGGTCGCCTGCGCGAGGCGGGTCTGCCGTACATCTCGGTGCTGACCCATCCCACCACCGGTGGCGTGTCGGCGTCGTTCGCGATGCTGGGCGATATCAACATCGCCGAGCCGCAGGCGCTGATCGGCTTCGCCGGCCCGCGCGTGATCGAGCAGACGGTGCGTGAAAAGCTGCCGGAAGGCTTCCAGCGTTCCGAGTTCCTGCTCGAACACGGCGCCATCGACCAGATCTGCGACCGCCGCGAGCTGCGCGACCGCCTGTCTGAGCTGCTGGCCCTGCTGGGCCGCCAGCCGGCACCGGACGTGGCTGCCTGATGGGGGCGCGCAAGTATTTCGGCACCGACGGCATCCGCGGTCGGGTCGGGCAGGGTGTGATCTCCGCCGATTTCGTGCTGCGCCTGGGCAATGCGCTGGGCCGCGTGCTGACCGAGCGCAATGGCCATCGTCCGGGCCACCGCCCGGTGGTGGTGATCGGCAAGGACACGCGCATTTCCGGCTACATGTTCGAAGCCGCGCTGGAGGCCGGGCTGGTCGCCGCCGGTGCGGACGTGCAGCTGCTCGGGCCGATGCCGACCCCGGCGGTCGCGTTCCTGACCCGCACGCTGGGTGCGGACGCGGGCATCGTGATCAGTGCCTCGCACAATCCGCACTATGACAATGGCATCAAGTTCTTCTCTGCCGATGGCGAGAAGCTCGACGATGCCACGGAGCTGGCGCTGGAAGCGGCGCTGGATACCGAGTTCACGACGGCCGACTCGGACCGCCTGGGCAAGGCCGCACGCGGCCGCGATGCGGTGGGCCGCTACATCGAGTTCTGCAAGGCCAGCGTGCCGCGCAAGTTCGACCTGCGCGGGCTGAAGATCGTGCTCGACTGCGCGCATGGCGCCACGTACCACATCGCGCCGCTGCTGTTCCGCGAGCTGGGCGCCGAGGTGGTGGCGATCGGTGCGGAGCCGAACGGGGTGAACATCAACGACGGCGTCGGCTCGATGCACATCGACAACCTCGCGGCGAAGGTGCGTGAGGTCGGTGCCGATCTGGGTATTGCGTTCGACGGCGACGGCGACCGCGTGCTGATGGCTGACGACCAGGGCAACCCGGTCGACGGCGACGATCTGCTTTATGTGCTCGCGCCCTCGTGGCAGAGCAGCGGTCGCCTGCGCGGCCCGGTGGTCGGCACGCTGATGACGAACTTCGGTCTGGAGCAGGCGCTGGAGCGCCTGGGCCTGCCGTTCCAGCGCAGCAATGTCGGCGACCGTTATGTGCACCAGGCCCTGGTCGAAGGCGGCGGCGTGCTCGGTGGCGAAGCCTCCGGTCACCTGCTGTGCCTGGACCGTGCCACCACGGGCGACGCGATCGTGAGTGCGTTGCAGGTGCTGGAAGTCCTGCGCCGCGAAGGCAAGAGCCTGCGCGAGTCGCTGGTCGGCTTGACCCGGGTGCCGCAGAAGACGGTCAACGTCCGCCTGGCCGGCGTGTCGGCCAAGGCGATCGTGCAGTCCGACGGCGTGCAGTCGGCGCTGGCCGCCGCGCAGCAAGCCGTAAAGGGCAGGGGCCGCGCGTTCCTGCGCCCCTCCGGCACCGAGCCGGTAGTGCGCGTCACGGTAGAGGCCGACACGGCCGAGCTGATGCAGGCCACCCTGGACAGCCTGTCCGCCGCCGTAAAGACCGCTGCAGCTGCCTGATCCTGTGGGATCACGCAGCAATGAAAAACCCGGCTTCGGCCGGGTTTTTCTTTTAGCGTTGCCAGCCGCTCGTAGAGCCGGGCTCTGCCCGGCTGCCTCATGCATTTGAGCGAACAGCGGGTGGCCAGCGGTTTCCTGGATTTGGCGGGACGGTGCGGGTTTGCGGGACACGCCGTGAATCCGTCCATGGAGGCTTGTAGAAAACATCCATGTTTTCTACAGTCCCGCAAACCCACCCCGACCCGCCTTTGACAGTGATCGGTGGCCAGTGGAAATCAAATGCGCCGCGTCGCGCTGCGCCGCACCGCACCGCACGCATCGTCGGTAGGGTTGGTCGCAAGACAACTGCCGTGAACCCGTCAACACCCGGTAACGCATTGAACCTGGCGAAACGAGGCGCGGCCAACGGCCGGCGCGACCGCTTTTCCCCTGGCAACGACACACTGTCAAAGGCGGGTCGGGGTGGGTTTGCGGGGGCATGAGCCGCATGGATGCGGCGACTGAGCTTACATGGACGTACTTGCAGCGTCCCCCGCAAACCCGCACCGTCCCGCCAAATCGCGGATCACGCTGCCCACCGGCTGTTCGCTCAAATGCGTGAAGCAGCCGGGCAGAGCCCGGCTCTACGCGATCTTTGCAATCGCGTGGCGATATGTGCAACCGCGTCGCGATCTTTGCAACCGCGTGAGGCTCAGGGCCCCGGCACCATCTTCTTCTGCTTGGCCTTGAAGCGGTTGAACACCGGCGCGATAAGCGGGTGGTAGCTCCAGGCGATGCGCTTGCGCAGCCAGCTGGCCGGGCGGTTGCGGATTGCGAAACGGTAGATGTGTTCTGGATCACCGCCGACCACGTTGCGCCCGAACGGGTGCGTGGTGTGCAGGTAGCGGAACCCCTGCTCGCGTGCGATCGGCAAGTAGTCCTCGTCGAAATCGCCGTAGGGCCAGCACAGCGTGTCCGAGACCTCGCCGAGCTGTTCCTGCAGCACGATGCGCGCCTTCGCCAGGTCGCCGGCGATGCCCTCGCGCTTCTGCTCGCGGCTGATGTCCTGCTTCATCCAGCGCGTGTGCGTGTGCGTGTGGCAATGCACCTCGAACGTGCCGGCCGCGATCATCGCGCGCGCCTCGCTCCAGCGCATCATCACATCGTCGCAGCGGTTCTCGCGCAGGATCGCCGCCTCGCAGCCGCGGTGATCGGGCGTGTCGGGCAGCGTCGCGCCGGGCTGTCCGGCGTGCGGGCGGAGCGGGCCTTCGCCCATCCAGCCAGTCACCACGAACACCACCGCGTGCATTCCGTACTTCTGCAGGATCGGGTGCGCGTAGACCCAATTGTCCAGATAGCCGTCATCGAACGTGATCACGATCGACTTGCGCGGCACCGGCTTGCCCGCCAGGAAGCCGGCGTACTGCTCCAGCGTCAGCGACGTCCACCCGTTGCGCGCCAGCCAGGCGATCTGGCTCTCGAAATTCTCCGGCGACACCGTAATCATCCCCGGCGAAGGCGAGACGTGGTGGTGCATCAATACCGGTACCGTTCTAGCGTTCGCCATGTCCCAGTTCCTTCAGCCACTGGTGATAATAATATTCGGTCGCCTCCGTGTGACCGGTCGGCGTGAAGCGGTGCGCGCTGCGCATCCACTCCCATCCCGCGCGGCCCATCTGCCGGCGGCGCTCCGGCTGTTCCACCAGCGTCTCCAGCGCACGCGTCAGCGCCGCTTCGTCGCCCAGCGGCGCGAGCAGTGCGTTGCTGCCTTCCACCAGCATTTCCGGCACGCCGCCCACCCGGGTCGCCACGATCGGCACGCCCACATAGGCCGCTTCCAGGAACACCGTGCCGGCCGCTTCCTTGTGGCTGGCCAGCGCGAACAGGTCGAACGCCGTCATCAGCCGGCACGCGCCCAGCCGGTAGCCCAGCAGGTGCACCTGATTGGCGATGCCCAGCGACTCGCGCAGTGCCTTCAGCGTGTCCATCATCGGCTGGCCGTCGCCGACGATCACCAACTGCAGATTGGGATGGCGGCGGCACAGCGGCGCGATCGCGCGCAGCAGGTCGGCGTGCCCCTTGGGTTCGCGCAGCACCGCCACGCAGCCGACCACGATCTGGTCATCGTCGAAACCGAGCTCGCGGCGTACCTCTGCGCGCGTGTCCTGCAGGCACTGCCAGGCGTCGTCGTTCTGCACCTGCGACCACTGCGGCGGCACCGCGATCGGCGGCACGATGCCGATATGCGCGTCCTCGATACCCCGGTGGACCAGCAACTGCTTCACGAAGCTGCTGACCGTCAGCACCCGGTGCGGGAGGCCGGTGTAGGTGAGCAGGGAATTGACCGGGCTCATCAGGTGGCGCGAGCGCACCACCAACGGCGCGCCGGCCAGGCGTGCACCGGCGGCGGCGATCAGCGCGTCGCGGCGGCTGGTCGTATTGACCACGTCATAGGCGTTGCGCTTGACCAGCCGGGATACCGACCAGATCCCGCGCAGCAGGCGCAGCAGGCCGCCCATCTTCAGTGCGTGCACCGTGAAGCCGGCCTCACGCGCCATCTCGCCCAGGCGGGCGCCGGGCTGGCACAACAGCGACACGTCGTGGCCGCGCTCGCGCATGGCCAGCATGTGCCGGTAAATGTAGATCTCCTGGCCGCCGAATCCCTTGGCGGCTTCCGTGTGCAGGATCTTGAGGGGTGTGTTCATCATGAACGGTCCAAGGGTGTAGTCGGTAAACGTCAGTGCGTGCGGAATCGGGTCAGGCGGGCAGGCCGCTGCCACCGGGCCGGCGTCCATGCACGGTCTGCGCAGATAGGGGAGTCGGAAGACGTGGCGGTGGCTGGCGTCCCTGGCCGCCCGGCGGTGGCGCGTGGCCGGGCAGGGCGCATTGTATCGATATGTATCAATGTATCGAAGGTGTCTATCGTCCGATCTGGCACAATGTTCAGCCGGGCCACAGGCGTGGCCACGTTTCCCACCTCGAACAAGCCAGGAACCGCTGTGAGCCAGATCCCCACCCTCGATATCACCCGTTTCGACAGCGACCGCGACGCTTTCGTCGCAGAGCTGGGCGCGGCCTACCGCGAATGGGGTTTCGCAGGCATACGCAACCACGGCATTCCGCAGGCCGACATTGACGCAGCCTATGACGTGTTCAAGGCCTTCTTCGCCCTGCCCGAAGCCACCAAGCTGCAGTACCACCTGCCGGGTACCGGCGGCGCGCGCGGCTACACCCCGTTCGGCGTGGAGACCGCCAAGGGCTCCAAGCATTTCGACCTGAAGGAGTTCTGGCACATCGGCCGGGAGATTCCGGACGACTCCAAGTACCGTGACGTGATGGCCCCGAACCTGTGGCCGAGCGAGGTGCCGGGTTTCAAGGAGAAGGGCTACGGCCTGTACCAGGAACTGGACAAGCTGGGCTCGCGGGTGCTCTCGGCGCTGGCGCTGCACATCGGCCTGCCGATCGACTTCTTCGCGGACAAGACCAATAACGGCAACTCCATCCTGCGCCCGATCCACTACCCGCCGATCACCGCCGACGACATCCCGAACGTGCGTGCCGGCGCCCACGGCGACATCAACTTCATCACGCTGCTGGTCGGGGCGAGCGCCGCGGGCCTGGAAGTGCAGTCTCACGAAGGCAAGTGGGTGCCGTTCACCTCGGATGCGGACACCATCGTGGTCAACATCGGCGACATGCTGCAGCGCCTGACCAACCACGTGTACCCGTCCACCATCCACCGCGTGGTCAACCCCCCGGGCGAACAGGCGCGCCAGCCGCGTTACTCGGTGCCGTTCTTCCTGCACCCGAACCCGGACTTCCTGATCGACGTGCTGCCGACCTGCATCACCCCGGAAAACCCGAGCCGCTACCCGGAGCCGATCACCGCCCACGGGTTCCTCGAAGAGCGCCTGCGCGAGATCAAGCTGAAGTAAGAGAAGGCCGCCGCAAGGCGGCCTTTTCCGTTCCATATTTCAATATCCATTTGAAATGTAAGCGTTTTCGGGAAACGCCGATTCGTTACATCCGGTATCATTGCCGGCTGATACCCAAAAGGAGCCCGCCATGCGCCGCACGATCGTCGCCGGTAACTGGAAGCTGCACGGCAGCCGCCAATTCGCGACCGACCTGGTCAGCGACATCGTCGCCCGCCTGCCGAAGGACGGGGTGGAGGTGGTGATCCTGCCGCCGCTGCCCTACCTGGGCGAGCTCGTGGCCGATTTCGAGGGGCGGGCCGTGGCGTTTGGCTCCCAGGACGTCAGCTCCAACGAGAAGGGCGCCTATACCGGCGAGGTCTCCGCCGCCATGCTGGCCGAAGTCGGCGCCCGCTACGGCCTGGTCGGGCACTCCGAGCGCCGCCAGTACCACCACGAGAGCAGCGAGCTGGTCGCGCGCAAGTTCGCCGCCGCCCTGCATGCCGGCCTGGTGCCGGTCCTGTGCGTGGGCGAAACCCTGGACCAGCGTGAAGCCGGCCAGACTGAAGCGGTCATCGCCAGCCAGCTGGCCCCCGTGCTTGAGCTGGTGGGCCCCGCCGGCTTCCAGCATGCCGTGGTCGCCTACGAGCCGGTCTGGGCCATCGGCACCGGCCGGACCGCCACCAAGGAGCAGGCCCAGCAGGTCCACGCGTTCATCCGTGGCGAAGTGGCCAAGCTCGATGCTAGAATTGCGGATTCGCTGCCGATCCTTTACGGCGGCAGCGTCAAGCCCGACAACGCTGGGGAACTGTTCGCGCAGCCCGATGTCGATGGAGGGCTGGTCGGCGGCGCCTCGTTGGTGGCCGCGGATTTCCTGGCCATCGTCCATGCGGCGGCCACCTAATTAAATTAAGCAACATTGCCGGCTGACCGTCGGCATTACATGTCCGAGGGCGGATTCGAAATGCTGATGTTGATCCTCAATGTGGTCTACGTGCTGGTGGCGGTGGCCATGATCGCGCTCATCCTGATGCAGCGTGGTTCCGGCGCGGCCGCAGGGTCGGGTTTCGGTGCCGGCGCCTCGGGCACGGTGTTCGGCGCGCGTGGCGCGTCCAACTTCCTGTCCAAGTCGACCAAGTGGCTGGCCGTGGTGTTCTTCGGCATCAGCCTGTTCATGGCCTGGTACGCCAGCCATGGTTCGCGTCCGGGCGTCCAGCAGGACCTCGGCGTGATGTCGGCTCCGGCCGCAACCGCGCCGGCGACCCCGGCGGGTGAATTGCCGGTCGTGCCGAAGGCCCCGGAAACCGCTGTCCAGCAGCCGGTTCCGCAGGCGACTGTGCCGGCTCAGGCGGAAACGCCGAAATCGGGTGAAGAAAAGCCTTCGGAAGGCACCCAGACTCGCTGAAGACGGTTACAATATGCGGCGCATCGGGGGAGTCCAATAGGAAATGCTCCCGGTGTGACACGTAAGCCCAGGTGGCGGAATTGGTAGACGCACTACCTTGAGGTGGTAGCGACTTAGGTCGTAGGGGTTCGAGTCCCCTCTTGGGCACCATTTTGTTTGTAAGCGGATCCGTCTGGCGCGCAAAGCGCCAGGTAGCGGTACCCGTCCACTCCCCCATGCCAACACGCCTGCAGGCGTAGCGGCAGAGGCAAGAGAGAATCGCTGTGCTGGCCGAATATTTGCCGTCTCTGCTGTTTCTGATCGTTGCCACCGGTATCGGCGTTTCGCTGATGCTGGTCGGCCGATTCCTCGGTCCCCGTCGTCCAGATCTTAAAAAGCTCTCGCCGTACGAGTGCGGCTTCGAGGCTTTCGAGGACGCGCGCATGAAGTTCGATGTGCGCTACTACCTGATCGCGATCCAGTTCATCGTATTTGACTTGGAAATCATCTTCATCGTGCCGTGGACCCAGGTCTTCATGGAGCTGGGCGCACGTTCGCTGGTCACGATGGGCCTGTTCGTGGGCATGCTTTTCCTCGGTTTCATTTACGTCTGGAAGAAGGGAGCGCTGGAATGGGAGTAATTCAGACGCTCGACGGCCTGATGAACAACCCGGTCCCGGAAGGGCGGGTCGATGACATCCTGCGCCCCGAAGGCGACAACCCGCTGCTCGAGAAGGGCTATGTGACCACCAGCGTTGATGCGCTGTTGAACTGGGCACGTACCGGCTCGATGTGGCCCATGACCTTCGGTCTGGCCTGCTGCGCGGTTGAAATGATGCATGCCGGCGCCGCGCGCCTGGACCTTGACCGCTACGGTGTGGTGTTCCGCCCGTCGCCGCGTCAGTCCGACGTGATGATCGTGGCCGGCACCCTGGTCAACAAGATGGCTCCGGCCCTGCGCAAGGTCTACGACCAGATGCCGGACCCGAAGTGGGTCATCTCCATGGGCAGCTGCGCCAACGGTGGCGGCTACTACCACTACTCGTATGCAGTAGTGCGTGGTTGCGACCGCGTGGTACCGGTGGACATCTATGTCCCCGGTTGTCCGCCTACCGCCGAAGCGCTGGTGTACGGGATCCTGCAGTTGCAGAAGAAGATCTGGCGTACGCAGACCATCGCCCGCTGACATTCCTCCTGACAAGAGCACGCCAAGCCCCCATGGCAGAGCAAGCATCCTTCATCGACCGACTTTCCGCACGCTTTGCCGGTGCGCAGGTCTTCGTGGTCGAACCCCGCGGCGAAGTGACGCTGGAAGTGCCCGCCGCTGACTGGCATGCCACGGGTTTGGCGCTGCGCGACGAATTCGGTTTCGAGCAGTCCGTCGACCTGTGCGGCCTGGACTACCTCGGCTATGGCAGTGACGAGTGGGACACCTCCGATGTCTCCTCGCACGGCTTCAGCCGTGGCGTCGAGGGCAAGTCGGTCGGCCGTTTCGCGTGGGGTGAATTCCCCACCCGCGAGACCAGCGACGGCACCCAGGCGCAGCCCATTCCGCTGCAGCGTTTCGCCGTGGTCGCCCAGCTGCGTTCCTACCAGCACAACCTCACCATGCGCATCCGCTGCTTTGCGCCGAACGAGGAACTGCCGGTGGTGGCCTCGCTGACCGAGGTGTGGCCGGGCCTGAACTGGTTCGAGCGCGAAGCGTTCGACCTGTTCGGCGTGATCTTCGAAGGTCACCCGGACCTGCGCCGCATCCTGACCGATTACGGCTTCGTGGGGCATCCGTTCCGCAAGGACTTCCCGCTGATCGGCAACGTCGAAGTGCGCTACGACGAAGAAAAGAAGCGCGTGATCTACGAGCCGGTCACCTCGGTGGAGCCGCGTGTCGGCGTGCCGCGCGTGATCCGTGACGACGCCCGTTTCCAGACCGCTGCCGGCGAAAGCGCGCAGACGGAGGCAGTAAAGTGAGTGCTGATCTGAGCAAGCTCGAGCCGCAGGCCCACCAGGCCTTCGCCAGCAATCCCGCCGAAGCCCGGCAGGAAATCCGCAATTACACGATGAACTTCGGTCCCCAGCATCCGGCCGCGCACGGTGTGCTGCGCCTGATCCTGGAAATGGACGGCGAAACCATCATGCGTGCCGACCCGCACGTCGGCCTGCTGCACCGTGGTACCGAAAAGCTGGCCGAATCCAAGCCGTTCAACCAGTCCATCGGTTACATGGACCGCCTGGATTACGTGTCAATGATGTGCAACGAGCACGCCTACGTGCGCGCCATCGAAACCCTGATGGGGATCGAAGCGCCCGAGCGTGCCCAGTACATCCGCACCATGTTCGACGAAATCACCCGCATCCTGAACCACCTGATGTGGCTGGGGTCCAACGCGCTCGACCTGGGCGCGATGGCGGTGATGCTGTACGCCTTCCGCGAGCGCGAAGAGCTGATGGACTGCTACGAAGCGGTCAGCGGCGCACGCATGCACGCGGCGTACTACCGCCCGGGCGGCGTCTACCGCGACCTGCCGGACCAGATGCCGAAGTACAAGGAATCGCGCTGGCACAAGGGCAAGGCCCTGAAGAACCTCAACGCCTCGCGCGAAGGTTCGCTGCTGGACTTCCTGGAGAACTTCACCGTCGAGTTCCCGGGTCGCGTCGACGAATACGAAACCCTGCTCACCGACAACCGTATCTGGAAGCAGCGTACGGTCGGCATCGGCGTGGTCACCCCGGAACTGGCCCATGCCTGGGGCATGACCGGCGTGATGCTGCGCGGCTCGGGCGTTGCCTGGGACCTGCGCAAGAAGCAGCCGTACGCCAAGTACGATGCCGTCGATTTCGACATCCCGCTGGGCAAGGAAGGCGACTGCTACGACCGTTACCTGGTCCGCGTGGCCGAGATGCGCGAATCCAACCGCATCATCAAGCAGTGCGTGCAGTGGCTGCGTGCCAACCCCGGCCCGGTCATGGTCAAGAACTTCAAGGTCGCGCCGCCCAGCCGCGAGGACATGAAGGACGACATGGAAGCGCTGATCCATCACTTCAAGCTGTTCAGTGAAGGCTACTGCGTTCCGGCCGGCGAAACCTATGCCGCCGTCGAAGCGCCCAAGGGCGAATTCGGCTGCTACCTGATGTCCGATGGCGCCAACAAGCCGTTCCGCGTGCACCTGCGCGCGCCGGGCTTCGCCCATCTGTCCTCGATCGACTCCATCGTGCGCGGCCACATGCTGGCCGACGTGGTGGCCATGATCGGCACCTACGACCTGGTGTTCGGCGAGGTGGACCGGTAATGGCAACCGCATGCACGACGCCTGACACCCGCCGGCTGCTGCCGGCGCTGCAGGTTCTGGTTCTTAACGATTTGGTATCTGCTGAGGTCGGCCGATGAAGGCGACGGGTAATTTCGAAGCGGCGCGTGACGTCGACCCGATGGTGGTGTTGAGCGACAAGACGCGCGCGCACATCGATCACTGGCTGTCCAAGTTCCCGCCGGACCGCAAGCGCTCGGCCGTGCTGCAGGGTCTGCACGCCGCGCAGGAACAGAACGCAGGCTGGCTGACCGACGAGCTGATCGCCGGCGTGGCCAAGTACCTGGACCTGCCGCCGGTGTGGGCCTACGAAGTGGCCAGCTTCTACTCGATGTTCGAGCTGGAGAAGGTCGGCCGCCACAACGTTGCCTTCTGCACCAACATCAGCTGCTGGTTGAACGGCGCCGAGGACCTGGTTGCGCATGCCGAGAAGAAGCTCGGCTGCAAGACCGGCCAGTCCACCGCCGATGGCCGCATCTACCTCAAGCGTGAAGAAGAATGCCTGGCCGGTTGCGCCGGTGCGCCGATGATGGTCATCAATGGCCATTACCACGAGCGCCTGACCGTCGAGAAAGTCGACGAGCTGCTGGACGGGTTGGAGTAAGACATGGCACATCATCACGCACCCCAGGGTCCGGTCGGTCCCGCACCGCTGCCGCACCAGGTGGTCTACACCACCTTGCACTACGACACCCCGTGGTCGTACGAAAGCTACCTCAAGACCGGTGGCTACGCCGCCCTGCGCAAGATCATCGAAGAGAAGATCTCGCCGGAGCAGGTCATCGAGATGGTCAAGCAGTCGAACCTGCGCGGCCGTGGTGGCGCCGGCTTCCCGACCGGCCTGAAGTGGTCCTTCATGCCCAAGGGCACCATGCAGAAGTACATCCTCTGCAACTCGGACGAATCCGAGCCGGGCACCTGCAAGGACCGCGACATCCTGCGTTACAACCCGCATTCGGTCGTGGAAGGCATGGCGATCGCCTGCTACGCCACCGGCAGCACCGTGGGCTACAACTACCTGCGGGGTGAGTTCCACCACGAGCCGTTCGAGAACTTCGAGCAGGCGCTGGCCGACGCGTACGCGAACGGCTGGCTGGGCAAGAACATCCTGGGCAGCGGTGTCGACATCGACATCTACGGTGCCCTCGGCGCCGGCGCCTACATCTGCGGCGAAGAAACCGCGCTGATGGAATCGCTGGAAGGCAAGAAGGGGCAGCCGCGCTACAAGCCGCCGTTCCCGGCCAACTTCGGCCTGTACGGCAAGCCGTCGACGATCAACAACACCGAGACCTATGCCTCGGTGCCGGCGATCATCCGCAACGGTCCGGAGTGGTTCCAGGGCCTGAGCCTGACCAAGAACGGCGGCCCGAAGATCTTCTCGGTCTCCGGCTGCGTGCAGCAGGGCGGCAACTTCGAAGTGCCGCTGGGCACCACCTTCGACGAGCTGCTGGAAATGGCCGGTGGCCTCAAGCCGGGCCGCACCCTCAAGGGCGCAGTGCCGGGCGGCGTGTCGATGCCGGTGCTGAAGGCCGAAGAGCTCAAGGGCCTGCAGATGGACTACGACACCCTGCGTGCCCTCGGCACCGGTCTGGGGTCGGGCGCCATCGTGGTGCTGGACGACAGCGTCTGCTGCGTCAAGTTCGCCTGCCGCATCAGCCAGTTCTTCCACAAGGAATCCTGTGGCCAGTGCACCCCGTGCCGCGAAGGCACCGGCTGGATGCACCGCGTGCTGGAGCGCATCGTCGCCGGCAAGGCGACCATGGAAGATCTGCACCAGTTGAAGGCAGTGGCCGGCCAGATTGAAGGCCACACCATCTGCGCGTTCGGTGAAGCGGCGGCATGGCCCATCCAGGGCTTCCTGCGCCAGTTCTGGGACGAATTCGAGTACTACATCGTCAACGGTCATTCGATGGTCGACGGCAAGAAGGTGGAGGCAGCCGCCGCATGAGCGCGCAACCCAACAATCCTGGTGGCACCCCGGCGATCGTGCCGGAAGGGCATGTGACCGTCGAGATCGACGGCCAGTCCCTGGTCGTGCCCAAGGGCTCGATGATCATCCAGGCCGCCGACAAGGCCGGCATTCCGATCCCGCGCTTCTGCTACCACGAGAAGCTGCCGATCGCGGCCAACTGCCGCATGTGCCTGGTGGACGTCGAGAAGTCGCCGAAGCCGGCGCCGGCCTGCGCCACCCCGGTGATGGATGGCATGAAGGTCGCCACCCGCAGCGAGAAGGCCCTCAAGTTCCAGCGTTCGGTGATGGAGTTCCTGCTCATCAACCACCCGCTGGACTGCCCGATCTGCGATCAGGGCGGCGAGTGCGAGCTGCAGGACGTCTCGCTCGGCTACGGCCGTTCGGTGAGCCGCTTCAACGAGCGCAAGCGCGTGGTGCCCGACGAGGACATCGGTCCGCTGGTCGCCACCGAAATGACCCGCTGCATCCAGTGCACCCGCTGCGTCCGCTTCACCGCCGACGTTGCCGGTACCTATGAACTGGGCGGCATGTACCGCGGCGAAAACCTGCAGATCGGCACCTACGACGGCAAGCCGCTGACCACCGAACTGTCCGGCAACGTCGTCGACGTCTGCCCGGTCGGTGCGCTGACCAACAAGGTGTTCCAGTTCCGCGCCCGTCCGTGGGAACTGACCGCACGCGAATCGCTGGGTTACCACGACGCGATGGGTTCGAACCTGTTCCTGCACGTGCGCCGCGGCGAAGTGCTGCGTTCGGTGCCGCGCGACAACGAACTGGTCAACGAATGCTGGCTGTCCGACCGTGACCGTTATTCGCACCAGGGCCTGTACAGCGCCGACCGCGCCGTCAAGCCGCTGCGCAAGGTCAATGGCGAATGGCAGGAAGTGAGCTGGGCCGAAGGCCTGGCCGCCGCCAAGGACATCCTCACCGCCAACCGCGGTGACGACCTGGGCGTGCTGGTGCACCCGTCGGCCTCGAACGAGGAGGGCGCCCTGCTGGCCCGTCTCGCCAGCGGCCTGGGCACCACCAACATCGACCACCGCATCAACAACCGCGACTTCTCCGACGCCGCCACTGCCGACGTCTTCGGCCTGTCGCTGGCCGAGATCGAAGGCGCCGACAGCATCGTGGTTCTGGGCAGCAACATCCGCCACGAACTGCCGCTGCTGCATGCCCGCCTGCGCAAGGCGCAGACCACGCGCAACGCGAAGATCCACGCGATCAACCCGGTGGATTTCGATTTCGCCTTCAAGCTGGCCGGCAAGCAGATCGTGGCCCCGTCGAAGTTCGTCGATGCCCTGGGCAACGCCGAACTGCGCCAGGCCGTGACCGGCA
The DNA here is from genome assembly GCF_050737075.1 of Stenotrophomonas sp. GTDB lineage: Bacteria > Pseudomonadota > Gammaproteobacteria > Xanthomonadales > Xanthomonadaceae > Stenotrophomonas. Next base: position 32,824 of record NZ_JBOHXV010000021.1, on the reverse strand, counting down.
ACGCCGTGCTGATCGTCGGTGGCATCGCCGAAAACCACCCGCAGGCTGCCGCGATCCGCGCCGCCGCGCGTGACTTCGCCGCCGCCACCGGTGCCAAGCTGTGCCGCATCCCGCAGGGCGCCAATGCCGTGGGTCTGACCCGCGCTGGCGTGCTGCCGGCCGGCAAGGACGTCAACGCCATGCTGGCCCAGCCGCGCAAGGCGTATGCCCTGTACGGCATCGAGCCGGGCCTGGACTTCGCCGACGCCGCCGCTGCCCGCAAGGCACTGGCCGGTGCGCAGGTGGTGGCCTTCAGCCAGTTCGCCTGCGCTTCGACCCGCGACGTGGCCGACGTGATCCTGCCGATCGGCGCACTGCCGGAAATCGACGCCACCCTGACCAACCTCGATGGTCGCGAGCAGTCGGCACGCGCCGGCGGCAAGCTGCCGGGCGAGGCCCGTGAAGGCTGGCGCGTGCTGCGTGCGCTGGGCGGCGAGCTGGCCCTGGCCGGCTTCGAATTCACCGACCTGGCCGGCCTGCGCGCCAGCCTGGCCCCGGTCAGCGTCAACGTCTCCACCTCGGCGGCAACGCAGGTGGCGGGCGAGGGCCTGGAAGTGGCCTCGACCGCCGCGATCTACCGCACCGACGCGGTCGTCCGCCGCGCCCAGGCGCTGCAGTCGCACCCGCTCAATGCCGCGCCGCGCATCGTGCTCAACGCCGATGACGCCGCCCGCCTGCAGCTGGTGGAAGGGCAGATGGCCAAGGTCGGCACCGATGCCGGCAAGGCCACCTTGCCGGTGGTGGTCGACGCCCGCGTCGCTGCGGGCGCGGTCTGGATTGAATCGGGCCACGGTGCAACCGCACCGCTGGGTGCCGCACGCGTAACGGTGGTGGCTGCATGAACGAATTGCTGTTGAACGCGGTCGACCCGCTCCACCAGTGGCTCCTGGGCCTGGGTGAAATCGGTGCGCTGCTGTGGATCGTGCTGAAGATCCTGGTGATCGCCCTGCCGGTGATCATCTCGGTGGCGTTCTACGTCGTCTGGGAGCGCAAGCTGATCGGCTGGATGCACGTCCGCCACGGGCCGATGTACGTGGGCATGGGCATCTTCCAGGCCTTCGCCGACGTCTTCAAGCTGCTGTTCAAGGAAATCATCCAGCCGGCGAGCTCGCACAAGGCGATGTTCATCCTGGCGCCGCTGATCACCCTGGCACCGGCCTTCGCGGCCTGGTCGGTGGTGCCCTTCGACGCGCAGATCGTGCTGTCCAACGCCAATGCCGGCCTGCTGTACCTGCTGGCGATGACCTCGCTGGGCGTGTACGGCATCATCCTGGCCGGTTGGGCATCCAACTCCAAGTACGCCTTCCTGGGTGCCATGCGCGCCTCGGCGCAGATGATCAGCTACGAAATCGCCATGGGCTTCGCCCTGGTCGGTGTGATGATCGCGGCCGGCAGCCTGAACCTGAGCGGCATCGTGATGGCGCAGGCCGGCAACTCCGGCTTCTTCGACTGGTTCCTGATTCCGCTGTTCCCGCTGTTCGTCGTGTACTGGGTGTCCGGCGTGGCCGAAACCAACCGCGCGCCGTTCGACGTGGTGGAAGGCGAATCGGAAATCGTCGCCGGCCACATGGTCGAGTACTCCGGTGGTGCGTTCGCGCTGTTCTTCCTGGCCGAATACGCCAACATGATCCTGATCAGCTTCCTGATCTCGATCTTCTTCCTCGGCGGCTGGCTGAGCCCGTTCCAGGGCTGGATCACGGCAGACATCTCGCCGTGGATCGACTGGATCTGGAAGGGTGGTGCCCCGTGGCTGCTGCTGAAGGTGTTCTTCTTCGCCAGCGCCTACATCTGGTTCCGTGCCAGCTTCCCGCGCTTCCGTTATGACCAGATCATGCGTCTGGGTTGGAAGGTCTTCATCCCGCTCACCATCGCGTGGATTGCTGTTACGGCTGTGATGGTGTTCTACGGCGTGATCCAGAAGGGCGTCTAAGTGATGAATCGAATTACCCATTACTTCAAAAGCCTGCTGCTGCTTGAGCTGCTCGGGGGTCTGTGGCTGACCCTGAAGTACGCCTTCAAGCCGAAGTACACCTTGATGTACCCGATGGAAAAGTTCCCGCAGTCGCCGCGTTTCCGCGGCCTGCACGCGCTGCGCCGTTACCCCAACGGCGAAGAACGCTGCATCGCATGCAAGCTGTGCGAAGCGGTGTGCCCGGCGCTGGCCATCACCATCGATTCGGCCAAGCGCGAAGACGGCACCCGCCGTACCACCCGCTACGACATCGATCTGTTCAAGTGCATCTTCTGCGGCTTCTGTGAGGAAAGCTGCCCGGTGGACTCGATCGTCGAGACCCACATTCTCGAGTACCACTTCGAGAACCGTGGCGAGAACATCGTTACCAAGCCGCAGCTGCTGGCCATCGGTGATCGGCTTGAAGCCGAAATCGCCGAGCGTCGTGCCGCCGATGCCGCTTTCCGCTGAGGTCGCATGATGGATTGGGTAAATATTTTCTTCTGGGTCTTCTCCATCGTGGCGGGCATTTCCGCCGTGGCGGTGATCAGCGTGCGCAACCCGGTGTATGCCGTGTTGTGCCTGATCCTGACCTTCTTCTCCGTGGCCTGCATCTGGATCCTGGTCGGGGCCGAGTTCCTGGGCGTGGCCCTGGTGCTGGTCTACGTCGGTGCGGTCATGGTGCTGTTCCTGTTCGTGGTGATGATGCTCGACATCGACGCCTCGAACCTGCGCGAAGGCTGGGTGCGCTACCTGCCGATCGGGCTGATCGTGGCGGTCACCATGCTGGTGCAGATGCTGATCCTGATCGGCGTGAAGGGCAGGGCGGTCAACCCGTTCCCGGCCGACAACGCCGCCGCGCTCGCCGCCGACAGCTCCAACATCACCTGGCTGGCGCGCAGCCTGTTCACTGAATACCTGCTGCCGTTCGAGTTCGCCGCCGTCATTCTGACCGTGGCCGTGGTTGCCGCCGTGATGCTGACCCTGCGTCGCCGCACCGGCCTGAAGACCCAGAACCCGACCGAGCAGACCATGGTCAAGGGCCATGACCGCCTGCGCGTGGTCAAGATGGATGCCGAAAAGCCGGTGGTCCACACCCTCACCAAGCCGTCCAGCAACGAGGAGGCCAACCCATGATCACCCTCGGTCATATCCTGGCCCTTGGCGCGCTGCTGTTCTGCATCAGCCTTGCCGGCATCTTCCTCAACCGCAAGAACATCATCGTGCTGTTGATGTCCATCGAGTTGATGCTGCTGTCGGTGAACATCAATTTCGTCGGGTTCTCGCGTGAAATGGGTGATACGGCCGGACAGCTGTTCGTCTTCTTCATCCTGACCGTGGCCGCGGCCGAGGCCGCGATCGGCCTCGCGATCCTGGTAACCCTGTTCCGTACCCGCCGCACCATCAATGTCGGCGAAGTCGATTCGCTGAAGGGCTGATCCGTAGATGGAAATTACTCTCTCCAAGAGTCTGTTGATTGCAGTGGTGCTTGCACCGCTGCTCGGCAGCATCATCGCCGGCCTTTTCGGTCGCCAGGTGGGCCGCGCAGGCGCCCAGGCCGTCACCATCCTCGGTGTCGGCGTCAGCTGCCTGCTGTCCAGCTACGTGTTCTACCAGCTGCTGTGGGGCGGCGCGCAGCCGTTCAACCAGAACATCTACACCTTCTTCGAAGTCGGCCAGTACTCGGCGCATGTCGGTTTCATGATCGACAAGCTGACCGCCATGATGATGGTCGTGGTCACCTTCGTGTCGTTCCTGGTGCACGTGTACACCATCGGCTACATGCAGGATGACCCGGGCTACCAGCGGTTCTTCAGCTACATCTCGCTGTTCACCTTCTCGATGCTCACCCTGGTGATGAGCAACAACTTCCTGCAGCTGTTCTTCGGCTGGGAAGCGGTGGGCCTGGTGTCGTACCTGCTGATCGGTTTCTGGTTCAAGCGCCCGACCGCCATCTTCGCCAACATGAAGGCCTTCCTGGTCAACCGTGTGGGTGACTTCGGCTTCATCCTCGGCATCGCCGGCGTGCTGTGGGTGTTCGGCACCCTGGACTACGCCAGCGTGTTCGCCAATGCGCCGATCCTGGCCCATCCGGAAGCGCAGCTGCAGGTGTGGTCGGGCACGATCAACCTGTTCGGCCTGACCTCCTGGCAGGTGACCGCCGAGCCGGTGATCTGGTCGATCGCCACCGTCATCTGCATCTGCCTGTTCATCGGCGCCATGGGCAAGTCGGCCCAGGTTCCGCTGCACGTGTGGCTGCCGGACTCGATGGAAGGCCCGACCCCGATCTCGGCCCTGATCCACGCTGCGACCATGGTCACCGCGGGCATCTTCATGGTCACCCGCATGTCGCCGCTGTTCGAGCTGTCGCAGACCGCGCTGAACTTCGTGCTGTTCATCGGTGCCACCACCGCGTTCTTCACCGGCCTGATCGGCATCGTGCAGAACGACATCAAGCGCGTCGTCGCGTACTCCACGCTGTCGCAGCTGGGTTACATGACCGTGGCGCTGGGCGTGTCGGCTTACTCGGCCGCCGTGTTCCACCTGATGACCCACGCCTTCTTCAAGGCGCTGCTGTTCCTGGGTGCGGGCTCGGTGATCATCGCCATGCACCACGAGCAGGACATGCGCAAGATGGGCGGCCTGCGCAAGTACATGCCGATCACCTTCATCACCATGTGGATCGGTACGCTGGCCCTGGTCGGTACGCCGTTCTTCTCGGGCTTCTACTCGAAGGACACCATCATCGAGGCGGCCGAGCACCACGCGCACATCTCCTCGAGCTGGGTGGCCACCTATGGCTACTGGGCCGTGCTGGGTGGCGTGATCGTCACCAGCTTCTACAGCTTCCGCCTGCTGTTCCTGACCTTCCATGGCAAGGAACGCTTCCGCGACGCGCATCATGACGACGCGCATGGTCACGACCATGACGATCACCATGCCGCCGACGCGCATGCCGATGCCCACGCTGCCGATGCCCACCACGGCGACGCGCACCATGACGACCACGACCACGGCCACGGCCATGGCCACGGTCCGCATGAGCCGCACGAAACCCCGTGGGTGGTGACGCTGCCGCTGATCCTGCTGGCGATCCCGTCTGTTCTCATCGGTTTCTTCAGCATCGGTCCGATGCTGTACGGCACCGACTGGGCCGGCCACCATGCCGAGCACGGCATTCCGGGCCAGGTGCATTCGTTCTTCACCGGCGTGGTCGATTTCTACGACCCGGCGCGCAACACCATTGGCGCCCTGGCCGAAGAGTTCCATGGCCCGGTGGCATTCGCCCTGCACGGCATGATGGCTCCGGCCTTCTTCCTGACCGTGGCAGGCTTCCTGCTGGCCGCACTGTTCTACCTGTGGAAGCCGGAACTGGCGACGAAGGCCCGCAAGACCTTCGCCCCGCTGGTGTCGGTGCTGGAGAACAAGTACGGATTCGACAAGCTCTGGATCGGCGGTTTCGCCGGTGGCGGCATCAAGCTGGGCAAGGTTTCGCGCGCGATCGACACGAACATCGTCGATGGTGTGGTGGTCAACGGTTCGGCACGCCTGATCGATCTGGCGGCCAACCTGCTGCGTCGCACCCAATCCGGTTTCCTCTATCACTACGCCTTCGCGATGATCATCGGCCTGATTGCCCTCCTGGGCGTCCTGATGCATTACCTGCGTTGATGACCTGTACGGAATAAGAAGACGTGTCGAACTGGCCTCTACTCAGTGTTCTCATCTGGCTGCCGATCCTCGGCGGTGCCTTGATCCTTGCCATCCGTGATGCGCAGACCGCCCGCTGGGCGTCGCTGGGCGTGGCGGTGCTGACCTTCGCGGCCAGCCTGTTCCTGCTCAGCGGTTACGACGTGAGCAACGACGCGCTGCAGTTCGTCGAAACCCGCGCCTGGATCCCCGCCTACGACATCGGCTACAACCTGGGTGTGGATGGCATCGCCATCGCGCTGATCCTGCTCACCACGCTGGTCTCGGTGCTGGCGCTGATCGGCGCCTGGAGCGCGATCGACAAGCGCGTCAACCAGTACGTGGCCGCCTTCCTGATCCTGGAAGGCGTCACCGTGGGCATCTTCGCCGCCACGGACGCGATGCTGTTCTACGTGTTCTTCGAAGCGATGCTGATCCCGATGTTCCTCATCATCGGTGTCTGGGGCGGCCCGCGCCGCATCTACGCCGCGCTGAAGTTCTTCCTGTACACCTTCCTCGGCTCGGTGCTGATGCTGGTGGCGCTGATCTACCTGTACCTGAAGGGTGGCAGCTTCCAGCTGGCCGACCTGTACCAGCTGCAGCTGTCGGCCCAGGAGCAGACCTGGATCTTCTTCGCCTTCCTGATCGCCTTCGCGGTCAAGGTGCCGATGTTCCCCGTGCACACCTGGCTGCCGGACGCGCACGTGGAAGCGCCCACCGCCGGTTCGGTGATCCTGGCCGCCATCGCCCTGAAGATCGGTGGTTACGGCTTCCTGCGCTTCAACCTGCCGATCGTCCCCGACGCGTCGCAGGAATGGGCATGGCTAGTGATCACCCTGTCGCTGATCGCCGTGATCTACGTTGGTCTGGTCGCCCTAGTGCAGGACGACATGAAGAAGCTGATCGCCTATTCGTCGATCGCGCACATGGGCTTCGTCACCCTGGGCACCTTCATCGCCCTCTGGCTGGTGCGTGACGCCGGCAACCCGGACGCCGCCCGCCTGGGCCTGCAGGGTGCGATGGTGCAGATGGTGTCGCACGGCTTCGTGTCCGGTGCCATGTTCTCCTGCGTCGGCGTCCTGTACGACCGCATGCACAGCCGCCGCATTGCCGATTACGGCGGCGTGGTCAACGTGATGCCGTGGTTCGCCACCTTCGCCATGCTGTTCTTCATGGCCAATGCCGGCCTGCCGGGCACCAGCGGTTTCGTGGGCGAGTTCATGATCATCATGGCCAGCTTCCAGCGCAATCCGTGGCTGGCACTGGCGGCAGCAAGCACGCTGGTCATCACCGCCGCCTACACGCTGTGGCTGTACAAGCGCGTGTTCTTCGGTGAAGTGGCCAACGCCCATGTTGCCGAGCTGAAGGACATCAACGGCCGTGAATGGCTGGTGTTGGGTGTGTTCGCCGTGGGTACGCTGGCTCTGGGTCTGTACCCGAAGCCGCTGACCGACCTGATGGAGCCCTCGATCGCGAAGCTGGCGATGCAGATCGCATCCAGCAAGCTGCTGTAATCGGGCCGTCGAGAGTATTGATTCCAGGATTTGATGATGACCACCTCGCCGCTGTTGCCATTGACCGCCGCTGACCTGCCGCCGCTCGCTCCCGAGCTGGTGCTGATCGGCAGCGCGTTCACCCTGTTGATCCTCGATCTGTTCATCAGCAAAGAGAACAAGATCTGGACCCACCTGTTCTCGGTCGCCGCGCTGGCGGTCGTGCTGTTCATGCTCGCCACTGGTGTGGGCGGGCAGGGCGAGGTCTTCCACGGCATGTTCGTGCGCGACACCGCGGCCGACGTGATGAAGACCGTGATCGTGCTCTGCAGCGGCCTGACCCTGGTCTATGGCTGGAGCTACCTGCGCGAACGCGATCTGTTCCAGGGCGAAATCCCGGTGCTGATCCTGTTCGGCACCGCCGGCATGATGATCCTGGTCTCGGCCGGCAGCCTGCTCATGGTGTACCTGGGCCTGGAACTGCTGGCGCTGTGCTCCTACGCCCTGGTTGCCAGCAACCGCGACAACGGCCTGGCCACCGAAGCGGCGATGAAGTACATCGTGCTGGGTTCGCTGGCCTCGGGCCTGCTGCTGTACGGCATGTCGCTGATCTACGGCGCCACCGGTTCGCTGCACCTGGACGCCATCAATGCGGCCATCCCGCATACGGACGAGAAGGTGCTGCTGCTGACCGGCGCGGTATTCATGATTGCCGGCGTGGCCTTCAAGCTGGGCGCCGCACCGTTCCACATGTGGCTGCCCGACGTGTACCAGGGTGCCCCGGCTCCGGTTGCGCTGTTCATCAGCTCGGCCCCGAAGCTGGCCGCATTCGGCATGGCCTACCGCCTGCTGGAAGTGGGCGTGGGCCCGCTGTCGCCAGAATGGAAGTACCTCATTGGTGGCCTGGCGGCGCTGTCGCTGGTGATCGGCAACCTGATGGCGATCGCGCAGACCAACCTGAAGCGCATGCTGGCGTACTCCACCGTGTCGCACATCGGCTTCCTGCTGATGGGCATCGCCGGTGGCGGTGAGCGCGGCTACGCGGCGGCGCTGTTCTACGCCCTGAGCTACGCGATCATGTCGACCGCAGCCTTCGGCGCCATCATCGCGCTGTCGCGCAATGGCTTCGAAGCCGAGAAGATCGAAGACTTCAAGGGCCTCAACGCACGCAATCCGTGGATGGCAGGCCTGGTCCTGTGCATCATGGCGTCCATGGCCGGCATCCCGCCGTTCCTGGGCTTCTGGACCAAGCTGGCGGTGCTGGGCGCGGCCGTCGAAGGCGGCATGCTGTGGCTGGCCCTGCTGGGCGTGATCTGCGCCGTGATCGGTTGCTTCTACTACCTGCGCGTCATCAAGGTCATGTACTTCGATGAGCCGGTGGGCGAGCCGCTGCCGGCCAACAACGACCGTGTGGTGGGCGTGGTGCTGGGCGTGAACGCGCTGGCGCTGCTGGCCTTGGGTCTTGCGTGGAACCCGATCATGGTCTGGTGCCAGCAGGCTTTTGCGCATCTTGCATAAAAAACGATACAAAACTGCGCAAGTAGTGTAATATTCGTCTCCTGAGTTGTTGATGCAGCGGTTTCGCCAGAACATCGTTGCTGCACCGGAACTGGTACTGATCACTGTTAGTGATCGACCGGGTCTAATCCAACTCAAACACTTCCGTTGCGGGGTGGAGCAGTCTGGCAGCTCGTCGGGCTCATAACCCGAAGGTCGCAGGTTCAAATCCTGCCCCCGCTACCATATCGACCCGGTGCAAGCCGGGTGATGGACGAATCAAGCGATCCCGGCAACGGGGTCGCTTTTTTCGTTTCACGCCCCTTTTTCGTTTCACGACCCCTTGATCGGGCCGGGCGTATTGAATTGGGTCGTCGGGGGACACACGCAGTATTGGACAGCGAGGCTGTGCCGTGTCGCCATCATTTCCCCGGCCTGCGCCGGCTGGAAGCAGCCACAATGGCGCGCCTCCCCACTGGCGCACTCCCGGTCGGCTTGGCTACAACGGCCAACTGCACGACCCCGAGGGGGGGGGGCAATTCCTTGGCAACGGCTACCGCGTATACAACCCGGCGCTGATGCGGTTCCACAGCCCGGACAGCGTGAGTCCGTTCGGCAGGGGTGGGATCAACGCCTATGCGTACTGCATGTGCGACCCGGTCAACCGTGCGGACCCGGATGGACACTGGTCTTTCCCTGCGTTCGCGGCCAACCTGCTGCAGTTCAAGCTGCGCACTCCGCTGGTGACGCCGATCTTCGTGGCAACTGCGGCTTCGTTGGCAGCGGTAGGCTTGGCGGTGGCGTCGCCCAACGAAAAGCAGCGGGCGTTCGCGGTCGCCGGCGCCGTCATAGCGGCCACCGGTGCGCTCATGGGCGCGCGTTATGCCTGGATGAAGCGCAAGCCTTTCGCAGCGCCTGCAAAGTCGTCGGCGACTGCCGTGCAGAAGTCGACAGCCGCCCCGGCAGTCGTGGGTGAGGCGGGGCCGCCTGCAACGCCGATACCTGATGCCATCCCCTCAAGGTCCATCTCTGTCTCCACCACCACAACGCGTGTCTCGTTCTCTTTGCCCCCAACGCGAGGACCATCAGTCGCATCAATGGGCGTTCCACCCACGCCTGCATCGTTTCGTCAGAAGCGTCTTGCCCCGCCGCCGCCCGGTCAGGGCCGTCGCACGGGGAACGTTGGGTCAGTGGATCGGCCTCTGCGCGGTTCCACGACTGAGGCCGCGCGAATCCGGGACGGTGTTCGCGCATGAGCGGGACGCGCGAGGAGATCGCCCTGCCGCGATCATCTCCCATGGAGGCTCAGGGCGCAGGTGGCGGCGCACGCCGTGCAGATGCGCCACCGGGCAGCGCGGCTCGCGTTGGTTACAACGGTCAGCTGCATGAGCGGGGCGGCTGCTGGCAATTCCTCGGCAACGGCTACCGCGTGTACAACCCGGTCTTGATGCGGTTTCACAGCCCGGACAGCTTGAGCCCATTCGGAAAGGGCGGCATCAACACCTACGCCTACTGCAGTGGCGATCCGATCAACTGCGACGATCCAACGGGTCATTTCCTTCAATACCTGTTCGGCGCAGCGGCCATCGGAAGCGTCGTCGGTACCGTGGGGGCCGTGGCATCGGCCGCCGCAGGAAACTCGAAACTGGCGGGGATTCTTGGGGGCGTTGCGCTCGCCGCAGGTGCTGCAGCAGGCCTTGGATACGCCCGTATGTCTTCCGTCCAAGCGTCGGCCTCGCGCAGAGCCGTGCGGGAGTTGAACAAAGTAATCACGCCAGAGATGCGCAGGAACCCGGTCATTCTCGGGGGAGTGACCTATCACCCTGAAGCGCCTGCCGACATTTTTGTCGCGCATGGGGCGGCGGGGGTCACGCAGGCGCAGGGCCTGGTGAACGGGTCGCGGCTTGCGCAGCAACTCAAAACTGGCTTAGGGCCTGACTATCCCTTCAAAAGAATACTCATGGTGTCATGTGAGTCGGCGGCCGGAGGACGTTTGGCCTCGCAGGCCCAGGTTCTCTCAAACAAGACCGGTGCGCAGGTATTGGCATACCCGTTTCGGTCCAGGCTGGTCAACACCGGAGAAGGTCGCATGAAAGCCTTTGAACCGCAGTCAGGGCTGTTGAAGGCGGGAACGTCGGCCATGAATAGAGTGCTGCATCGGTACACGCTTGCGAGGTGGCGAGTGCGGCGCGCAATGCAGCGACTCAGGACCCAATGAGTCTTGCCAGAGAAGGCAAACACTCTTCACCGCACCGTGATCTGGCCGGGCGTATTGATCTGCATCGTCGGGGGACACGCGAGCGCGAAGCGCATCGAGGGTCTGCCATGTCGTCACCGTCTCACACCTATTCGTCTGGTCGAAGTGGCCGAGAAGGCGCGTTTCTTCTCTCGCAGAATTGGGGTTGGCTTGGCTACAACGGCGAGCTGCATGAGCCGGGCGGCTGCTGGCAATTCCTCGGCAACGGCTATCGCGTGTACAACCCGGTGCTGATGCGGTTTCACAGCCCCGACAGCATGAGTCCATTCGACGAGGGCGGCATCAACAGCTATGCCTATTGCAGTTGCGACCCTGTCAATCACACGGATCCGAGCGGGCAATTCCTGGTGCCGATGGCGGCGCTGATGGCAGTGGGTGCGGTGGGCATGGGGGTTGCGGCAGTGGTGATGGACGGGCAGGGAAAGGGCAGAGAGGCGCGCATGTTTGGCGCGATAGCGGGTGCGCTTGGCGTCGCTTCGATGGTGGTGGGAGGAGTGCATGCGTTTCGTTCGATTCGTTCGATTCGTTCGAACCGGCCGGTGCCATTCAAGCCGGAGGGTGCCTTGAGCATCAAGCAGCGGCGTAGCCATGTGGCCGTTTCGGTTCATGGTGGCCGGCACGTCACGGCGGTGGGGGACCAGGCACTTGATGGGATACAGATGAGCAAAGTGCTCAGGCAGCATGGGGTTGATGGTCGGAAGCAGATCAAATTCCTGTCGTGCCATTCTGCAGACGGCGCGGCGCCTCAGGGGCAAGTGATCGCCAACGAAATGCAGGCGAAGGTCAAAGCGTATTACGGGCCGGTCCAGGTGGATTGGGGCAAGCTCAAGGCATTCGGGCAGCGCAGGTCGATGATGTTCTACCCCCAGCAGGGTGCCGAGAGGGCGGCAACGGCGATTCGCAACACGGAGCTCCATCAGGCGGCGTGGGTGCGCGGCGCGCGCCGCCGCGGTGGCGCGCCCCCTTGAGACAGTCGGGAAGAAGTCAGGGTGACTGAGGGGGTTGCGGCCAATGCCAGGTTCCATTACAATTCCGCTTCTGCTGCGGGGTGGAGCAGTCTGGCAGCTCGTCGGGCTCATAACCCGAAGGTCGCAGGTTCAAATCCTGCCCCCGCTACCACAGAAATTCTGCAGTGCAGATGCAGTAGACGAAAAGGCGATCTCGGCAACGAGGTCGCTTTTTTCGTTGTGTTTGATTGGGCTGCGTGCGTGCGCGCGTGGGCGGTGCGGGCCGCATTTCGCGTGGCGGTGCAATGGGTGGCGCGGGTGACCGTGGCTGGTGGTAGGGTCGCGCCCCAGCCGACTGCCCGGGGCCGCGCACCGTTCGGGGACTGCATGACCATGGAACGGGGCAGGCCTCTGCGTTCGTCATGCATTGGGGCGGTTTCGTTCAGTTTTCATGCCGTTAACGGGTGGTGGCCGTTTCCGTGCAGTCGGCCGGGGCGCGACCCTACCGTCGCGGGCCGTAGCATGATGGTGCCCGCAGCGGGCCCTGCGGTGCCGGCGGTGGCCGGGAGCCGGCCATGCGGTGCAGGCGGCAGCCGGCGGCCGGCACCCGGCCATGCGGAACAGGCGACCGCCGGGCAGGGCGGGATCAGGCGCAGGCCATTGCACCAGCGCGGTGCAACCGCTATCATCAGCGGCTTGGCGGGTTCCCTGAATTCATCGCTTTCATGGATGTGAAGGGGCTCGCGACCGGCTTCCAGGAACGACGACCTGTCTTCAGGGCGCCGTGACCCCCCGGAAGACTGGGCTCGCAGCATCATGCACCGCGCATGGTCTGCAACCGGAATCCAGCATGACCGGAGTTGTACCGGACAAGGGGCCCAGCGGGCCCTTTGTTGTTTCCGGAACATGTTCAGTGGGAGCGGTCCAGCGTGACTGGCCGGCCCAGTACCTCTTTCAACGAATCAAGGCAGACTGTGAGCGACAAGGCAACCGAAATCGCGAATCTGCTCGCCCCCACCGTTCAGTCGCTGGGTCTCGAGCTGCTGGGTGTGGAATATCTGACTGCCCCGGGCGGTGCAACGCTGCGCCTGTACATCGACGTGCCGCTGGCTGAACAGCCCGAGCGCGTCGTCAACATCGACGACTGCGAGCGCGTGAGCCGCGAAGTGTCGGCCCAGCTGGACGTGGAAGATCCGATCACCGCCAATTACACGCTGGAAGTGTCCTCGCCGGGCGTTGACCGCCCGCTGTTCACTTTCGAGCAGTTCGAGCGCGCGGTGGGCGAGTCGGCCAAGGTCACGCTGAAGCTGCCGCAGGACGGCCGCCGTCGCCTGCAGGGCGAAATCCTCGGCGTCGATGCCGAGCAGAACACCGTCACCTTCAAGGTCGACAATTCCCCGTTTACCGCCGACGTCGACAATATCGAGAAGGCACGCATCATGCCGGACTGGGCCGCTCTCGGCCTGGCTCCGACCAAACCGACTGGCCCGGCGCCCAAGCAGGGTGGCAAGGCGAACAAGAAACCATCCAACGAGCCGGCGGCCAAGAAGCCGCGCGCGGAGTGAGCCAATGAGCAAGGAACTTTTGCTGGTAGTGGATGCGGTCGCCAATGAAAAGGGCGTTCCGCGTGAAGTGATCTTCGATGCGATCGAAGCAGCACTGGCGTCGGCCGCGAAGAAGCGCTATCCCGATGAGGAAGTGCTGGCGCGCGTGTCGATCGACCACAAGGACGGCACCTACGAAACCTTCCGCCGCTGGGAAGTGGTGGCCGATGACGTGGTGATGGAATCGCCCGACCGCCAGGTGCGTCTGATGGATGCCATCGACGAAGCCGAAGGCGTGGAAGTAGGCGACTACATCGAAGAGCAGATTGAAAACCCGGACTTCGGCCGTATCGCCGCACAGGCCGCCAAGCAGGTGATCGTCCAGCGCGTGCGCGAAGCCGAGCGCCAGCAGGTGGTCGATGCGTGGAAGGACCGCGTGGGCGAACTGGTCACCGGTGTGGTCAAGCGCGCCGAGCGCGGCAACATCTATGTGGACCTGGGCGGCAACGCCGAGGCCTTCATTCCGAAGGACAAGGGCATTCCGCGCGACGTACTGCGCGCTGGCGACCGCGTGCGCGGTTACCTGGCCGAAGTCCGTTCGGAACCGCGTGGCCCGCAGCTGTTCATCAGCCGCGCCGCGCCGGAATTCATGATCGAGCTGTTCAAGCTCGAAGTGCCGGAAGTGGGCCAGGGCCTGGTCGAGATCAAGGCCTGTGCACGCGACCCGGGCGACCGCGCCAAGATCGCCGTACTCGCCCACGATGCGCGTACCGATCCGATCGGTGCCTGCATCGGCATGCGCGGTTCGCGCGTGCAGGCCGTGTCCAACGAGCTCAATGGCGAGCGCGTGGACATCGTGCTGTGGAACGACAACCCCGCCACCTTCGTCATCAATGCGATGGCGCCGGCGGAAGTGCAGTCCATCATCGTCGATGAAGACAAGCACTCGATGGACCTGGCCGTGGCGGAAGAGCGCCTGGCCCAGGCGATCGGCAAGGGCGGCCAGAACGTGCGCCTGGCCAGCCGCCTGACCGGTTGGCAGCTCAATGTGATGACCCAGGACCAGGTGACCGCCAAGTCCGAGGCCGAGCAGAGCGTTGCCCGCCAGCTGTTCATGGACAAGCTGGAAGTGGACGAGGAAATCGCCGCCATCCTGGTGACCGAAGGGTTCGGCACCGTGGAAGAAATCGCCTACGTCCCGATCGGCGAACTGCTGGCCGTGGAAGGCTTCGACGAAGACATCGTCGAAGAGCTGCGTGCCCGTGCCCGCGACGCGCTGCTCAACGAAGCGCTGGCGGTGGAAGAGGGTATGGAAGACGGTTCGCCGTCCGAAGACCTGCTCGCCCTGGAAGGCATGGACGAGGCAACCGCCTACGCCCTGGCCAGCCATGGCGTGCGTACCAGTGAGGACCTGTCGGACCTGGCCGCCGACGAGATCCTCGAGTTCGGCATCGAGGACATGGATCAGGAGCGCGCCGTCGCCCTTGTCCTTGCCGCCCGAGCCGAGGAGATCGCCCGCCTGGAGCGCGGCGAATGAGCCAGCGATGAACAGTGCCCTGACCCGATCAGGGCTTAGACTCCGCGCTGCCTTCGCCCGTTTCGGAGGAGCGCCAACCAGATCATAGGATCCGAATGTCGCAGCAAACCACCATCCGCAAGCTTGCCGAACTGGTCAATACGCCGGTCGAAAAACTGCTTGAACAACTTGCCGGAGCGGGCATGAAGTTCAGCGGTCCCGACCAGGTCGTGACCAGCGCCGAGAAGGTGAAGCTCCTGGGCTTCCTTCGTCGTTCGCATGGCAAGGCAGAGCAGCCCGTCGAGAACGCCGACGACGCCGCCAAGAAGATCACCCTGAACCGTCGCAAGGTGCAGGAAGTGACCGTCAGCGCCGGCCGCAGCAAGACCACCGTCAACGTGGAAGTGCGCCAGAAGCGCACCTACGCCAAGGACGCCAGTGGCAAGGCGATGACGCCGGATGAGGAGCGCGCCGACATCCTGCGCAAGCTGGAGGAATCCCGCCAGCGCAATCTGGACGAACAGCGCGCACTGGCCGAGAAGGACCGTGCGCGCGACGAAGAAATCGCACGCAAGCGCCAGGAAGAGATCGACGCGAAGGAACGCGCCGAAGCCGAGCGCAAGGCGGCTGAAGCCGCTGCCGAAGCGGCGAAGAATGCACCGCCGGCACCGGTAGCGCCTGCGGCCCGCCCGGCTGCCAGCGAAGCGCCGGCCCGTGCCGCGCGTCCGTCCGCGCCGTCGCCGGCCCGTCCGGCTGCACGTGCAGACGACCGCAACTCGAACAACAACAACAACCGCCCGGGCGCCAAGCGCGACGACGATGGTGGCAACCGGTTCGCCGGCCAGCTGCATCTGTCGGCCGCCGATCGCGCGCGTCGCGGCAACAACAGCAACTCGCGCGGTCGTCCGACCGGGCGCGTGCAGCACGGCGGTCGCCGCGACAGCAACCAGTCGCGCAGCGGCGGTGGTGCCCATGGTTTCGAACGGCCGGTCGCACCGATCGTGCGTGACGTGACCATCGGCGACACCATCACCGTGGCCGACCTGGCCCAGAAGCTGGCCGTCAAGGGCGGCGATGTGGTCAAGGCGCTGTTCAAGATGGGCGTGATGGCCACCATCACCCAGACCATCGACCATGACACCGCCGCGCTGGTGACCGAAGAACTCGGCCACAACGTGATCCGTGCCAACACCAACGACGCCGAAGACGCGCTGCTGGCGTTGAACGAAGGTGAGCAGGGCCAGCCGGTGGCACGTCCGCCGGTGGTGACCATCATGGGTCACGTCGACCACGGCAAGACCTCGCTGCTGGATTACATCCGCCGCACCAAGGTCGCCACGGGCGAAGCCGGTGGCATCACCCAGCACATCGGTGCGTACCACGTTGAAACGCCGAAGGGCGTCATCAGCTTCCTGGATACCCCGGGCCACGCTGCGTTTACCTCGATGCGTGCCCGCGGTGCCAAGCTGACCGACATCGTGGTGCTGGTGGTTGCAGCCGACGACGGCGTGATGCCGCAGACCAAGGAAGCGATCCAGCACGCCCGCTCCGCCGGTGTGCCGCTGATCGTGGCCATCAACAAGATCGACAAGTCCGGTGCCGACCCGATGCGGGTCAAGAACGAGCTGCTCACCGAGCAGGTCGTGTCCGAAGACTTCGGTGGTGACACCCAGATGGTCGAAATCTCCGCCAAGGCCGGTCTCGGTATCGACGACCTGCTGGACGCGATTTCGATCCAGGCCGAACTGCTGGAACTGAAGGCGCCGGCCGAAGGCCGCGCCAGCGGCGTGGTCATCGAGTCCTCGCTGGACAAGGGCCGTGGCCCGATCGCCACCGTGCTGGTGCAGCAGGGTTCGCTGAAGAAGGGCGACTACCTGGTCTGCGGTATCCAGTACGGCCGCGTGCGCGCCCTGTTCGACGAAACCGGCAAGCAGCCCGACCAGGCTGGCCCGTCGATTCCGGTGCAGGTGCTGGGTCTGTCCGGCGTGCCGGATGCAGGCGACGACTTCGTCGTGGTCGAGGACGAGCGCCTGGCCAAGGACGTCGCGCAGCAGCGCGAAACCAAGCGCCGTGAATCGCGCCTGGTGCAGTCTGCCGGCAGCCGCATGGAAGACATCATGGCGACCCTGGGCAAGGGCGATGGCCAGCAGGTGCTGAACCTGGTGATCAAGGCCGACGTGCAGGGTTCGGTGCAGGCGCTGAGCCAGGCACTGGTGGCACTGTCCAACGACGACATCCGCATCAACGTGATCCACTCCGGCGTGGGCGGCATCACCGAGTCGGACGCCAACTCGGCCGTCGCCTCCAAGGCCACCGTCATCGGCTTCAACGTGCGTGCGGACGCTTCGGCCCGTCGCATCATCGAATCCAACGGCGTTGACCTGCGTTACTTCTCGATCATCTATGATGTGATCGATCAGGTGAAGCAGGTGGCTTCCGGTCTGCTCGGCGTGGAAATCCGCGAAGAGATCATCGGTATCGCGCAGGTCCGCGACGTGTTCCGCAGCTCGAAGTTCGGTGCGGTCGCTGGCTGCATGATCATCGAAGGCACGGTCAAGCGCAGCAAGCCGATCCGCGTCCTGCGCGACAGCGTGGTGGTGTTCGAAGGCGAGCTGGAATCGCTGCGCCGCTTCAAGGAAAACGTCGAGGAAGTCCGCAACGGTACCGAATGCGGTATCGGCGTGAAGGCTTACAACGACGTGAAGCCGGGTGACCAGATCGAGTGCTTCGAGCGTATCGAAGTGCCGCGCACCCTGTAATGTGGAACGGGGCCCGACCCACGGTCGGGCCCTGCCGTAAACCGCAACCCCATTCAAAGAGTTCCTCGTGCCGAAAACCTTCCATCGAACCGACCGTGTTTCCGCCCAGATCCGCCGTGAGCTGGGTACG
This sequence comes from Stenotrophomonas sp., assembly GCF_050737075.1. GTDB lineage: Bacteria > Pseudomonadota > Gammaproteobacteria > Xanthomonadales > Xanthomonadaceae > Stenotrophomonas. The sequence goes on along the minus strand of NZ_JBOHXV010000021.1, from coordinate 15,001 downwards.
CTTGTGCACAACCTGGTGCGCGTGCACGGCTTGCCTTCGGTGAGCGTTTCCGACGTCGAAATCACCCGTGACATGGCCCATGCCAAGATCTTCGTCACCGCGTTGATGCCGGAGCGTTCGGCCGAAGCGATGAAGGGCCTGAAGGAACTGGCCTGGGAACTGCGCATGGACCTGGCCAAGGCCATGAAGCTGCGCCACGTTCCGGAGCTGCACTTCCACTACGACGATTCGGTCGACCGTGGCGAGCGCATCGACAACATCCTGCGTGAGCTGCCCGACACCGTCGCGGCCGAGAAAAGCCGCGAGGCCGACGCCGAAGACGACGACGGCAGCGACACCAAACCCGAATAAAAACAACAGCCCGAAAGGGCTGTTGTCACGTAGAGCCAGGCCATGCCTGGCTGCGCGATAGACCCCGGCGGAACCCATGCCCAAAATTACTTTCCGTCGCCTGGACGGCATCCTGCTGCTCGACAAGCCCACCGGCATGAGCTCCAACGCCGCGCTGCAGGTGGCGCGCCGCCTGTTCCGCGCCGAGAAGGGCGGCCATACCGGCAGCCTGGATCCACTGGCGACCGGCCTGCTGCCGCTGTGCTTCGGCGAGGCCACCAAGATCGCCGGCCTGCTGCTGGGCGCGGCCAAGGCCTACGACGCCGAGGTGGTGCTGGGCCAGACCACCGATACCGACGATTCGGACGGCATCGTATTGCTCGAGCGCCCGGTGCCGGCGATCACCCCTGCGCAGCTGGACGCCGCACTGGCGCCGCTGACGGGTCAAATACGACAGCGTGCACCGATCTATTCGGCGCTCAAGCAGGGCGGTGAACCGCTCTACATGAAGGCGCGCCGGGGCGAGACCATCGACGCGCCCGAGCGCGATGTCGAGGTCCATTCCATTGAAGTGCTGGACCAGCAGCCCACCCGCCTGCGCCTGCGCGTGACCTGCGGTTCAGGCACGTACATCCGCAGCCTGGCCCGCGACCTGGGTGAAACTCTGGGTTGCGGCGCGCACATCGCCGGCCTGCGGCGGCTGTGGGTGGACCCGTTCCGCGACGCCCCCATGGTCACCCTCGACGCCCTGCGTGCGTTGGCGGAGCAGGGCGACGAGGCCGCCATGGAAGCCCTGCTGCTGCCGCTGGGCGCCGGGCTGGCGGGCTATCCGCAGGTGGAGCTGGATGCTGAACAGGCACCGCGCTTCAGCGTGGGCCAGCGCCTGCGCGATCCGGCCTGGGCGCAGGGCACCGTGGCTGTGTACGGCCCGGATGCCCACATCCTGGGGCTCGGGCAGGTCGACGAGAACGGCCGGCTGTCCCCGCAGCGGTGTTTCAACCTGTGAGCCCGGCTACCCGGCGCTTGTCCCCGGGGGCCATCACCGTTACAATTTCGCGGCCTTTTCAGGCTTGTCCGCATTCTGCGGATTCATCCTTTCGTTAACGGCGAGTCGCGCGGTACGTCAATGGGACGTTTCTGCGGGCCACGCATCCAAGAGAAAACAACACCATGTCCGTCGACACCCAGAAAGTCATTGAAGACAACAAGCGCAGCGCCACCGACACCGGCTCCCCGGAAGTCCAGGTCGCCCTGCTGACCGCCCGCATCGAACTGCTGACCGGCCACTTCAAGACCCACAAGAAGGATCACCACAGCCGCCGCGGTCTGCTGCAGATGGTCAACCGCCGCCGCAGCCTGCTGGACTATCTGAAGAAGAAAGACGGCGTGCGTTACAAGGCCCTGATCGAAAAGCTCGGCCTGCGTCGCTAAGCAAGAATCCCCACCGCGGCGCAGGAATGCGCCGCGGTTTTGTTTTGGCAGTACCGCATCAAACGCCAGGACCGGACTTCCGGTCACCCGTCGGCGGCAAGGGTCGCCCGCGGTCCATTCGAAGACAGCATTTCCCCAAGGACATCCCCCGTGGCAAAAATCACCAAAACCTTCCAGTACGGCAAGCACACCGTCACGCTTGAAACCGGCGAAATCGCCCGTCAGGCCGGTGGCGCCGTCATCGTCAAGTTCGACGACACCGTGCTGCTGGTCTCCGCCGTGGCTGCCAAGAGCGCGCGTGAGGGCCAGGACTTCTTCCCGCTGACCTGTGACTATCAGGAGAAGTTCTACGCCGGTGGCCGTATCCCGGGTGGCTTCTTCAAGCGCGAAGGCCGCGCGACCGAAAAAGAGACGCTGATTTCGCGCCTGATCGATCGCCCGATCCGTCCGCTGTTCCCGGAAGACTACAAGAACGAAGTGCAGATCATCGCCACCGTGATGTCGCTGAACCCGGACATCGATGGCGACATCGCTGCCCTGATCGGCGCCTCGGCAGCCCTGTCGCTGGCCGGCACCCCGTTCAAGGGTCCGATCGCCGCTGCCAAGGTCGGTTACAAGAACGGTGAGTACATCCTCAACCCGACCGTGACCGAGCTGAAGGATTCGGAGCTGGAGCTGGTTGTGGCCGGTACCGCCAACGCCGTGCTGATGGTGGAATCCGAAGCCGCGCTGCTGTCCGAAGACGTGATGCTGGGCGCCGTGACCTTCGGTCACCGCGAAATGCAGAAGGTCATCAACGCCATCAACGAGCTGACCGTGGAAGCCGGCACCAAGCCGTCGACCTGGGTCGCCCCGGCCAAGAACGACGTGCTGATCAGCGCCCTGCAGGAAGCCATCGGCCCGCGTCTGGGCGAAGCCTTCCAGGTGCGCGACAAGCTGCAGCGCCGTGACGCCATCTCGGCGATCAAGAAGGACGTGGTCGAGTCGCTGGCTGGCCGCGTGGCCGCTGAAGGCTGGAACCCGGCCGAGCTGTCGAAGGAATTCGGCGAGCTGGAATACAGCACCATGCGCAACTCGGTGCTGGACACCAAGGTCCGCATCGACGGCCGCGCACTGGACACCGTCCGCCCGATCGCCGTGAAGACCGGCATCCTGCCGCGTACCCACGGTTCCTCGCTGTTCACCCGCGGTGAAACGCAGGCCATCGTGACCATCACCCTGGGCACCGCCCGTGATGGCCAGGTCATCGATGCCGTGTCCGGTGAGTACAAGGACAACTTCCTGTTCCATTACAACTTCCCCCCGTACTCGGTGGGTGAGACCGGCCGCATGATGGGCCCGAAGCGTCGCGAAATCGGCCACGGCCGTCTCGCCAAGCGCGGCGTGCTGGCAGTGATGCCGTCGCTGGAAGCCTTCCCGTACACCATCCGCGTGGTCTCGGAAATCACCGAATCCAACGGCTCCTCGTCGATGGCCTCGGTCTGCGGCTCGTCGCTGGCCCTGATGGACGCCGGCGTGCCGGTCAAGTCGCCGGTGGCCGGTATCGCCATGGGTCTGGTCAAGGAAGGCGAGCGCTTCGTCGTCCTGTCCGACATCCTGGGTGACGAAGATCACCTGGGCGACATGGACTTCAAGGTCGCCGGTACCGCTGAGGGCATCTCCGCCCTGCAGATGGACATCAAGATCGAAGGCATCACCGAAGAGATCATGAAGCAGGCACTGCAGCAGGCCAAGGCTGGCCGTCTGCACATCCTGGGCGAAATGGCCCACGGCCTGACCGCACCGCGTCAGGAGCTGTCGGACTACGCGCCGCGCCTGCTGACCATCAAGATCCACCCGGACAAGATCCGCGAAGTGATCGGCAAGGGTGGTTCCACCATCCAGGCCATCACCAAGGAAACCGGCACCCAGATCGACATCCAGGATGACGGCACCATCGTCATCGCCTCGGTCAACGCCATCGCTGCGCAGGCTGCGAAGGCCCGCATCGAGCAGATCACCTCGGACGTCGAGCCGGGCCGCATCTACGAAGGCAAGGTCGCCAAGATCATGGACTTCGGTGCGTTCGTCACCATCCTGCCGGGCAAGGACGGCCTGGTCCACGTCTCGCAGATCTCCAGCGAGCGCGTCGAAAAGGTCGGCGACAAGCTGAAGGAAGGCGATGTGGTCAAGGTCAAGGTGCTGGAAGTCGACAAGCAGGGCCGTATCCGCCTGTCGATGAAGGCCGTCGAGGAAGGCGAAGGCGCCTCGGCCGAGTAATCAGCCGAAGGCTGATTACGAGGGTAGGTGACGACCGTTGGTCGTCACCCCGTCAAGAAAAAACGGGCCTTCAGGCCCGTTTTTTTTACTTCTGATCTTGATCCTGATCATCATCCTCGTCCTCAAACCCCCGCCACCACACCGACCCCTCGGCAGGCCCCTCAGCCTCGACCTCCCGGCTCTTGATCGCATCCACCCGCCGCCCGGGCCCAGCGGCCACCCAATCGGCCAGCAGGCGTTCCACCGCCGCCTTGCCCTGCGCACCGATTCCCAGCTGACGCTCCACCTTCCAGTCATCGTTGCCCGCATCGGTGGCATCCTTCGGGTGCTCCTGCAGATGCCCCACGCCATAGCTGCAGCGCAGGCACAGGTGCCGGATTGAATGCGTCCAGTCTTCCACGAAGCCGATGCCCGGCAGTTCCGCAGCTTCCAGCGCTTCCTTGTCTTCCACGGTCGGGCACTGCACAAACGCCACATACGTACGGTGGTCCGAACGCTGCAGCGTCTGCAGCGCGTTGAAGACCGGATAGGTGCGGTCCCCGGACACGCGTTCGCCGGTCTTGGCGCCGTCGTGCAGCACAATGTCGAACAACCGGTGCCCGCTCTCGGGTAGCGGCACGTTCAACAACCGCGCGCGCACCACGTCGATGCGGCGCGCGTATACCGTCTCGCCAGCGCCCCACGGATTGAGCCGCACCGCGACCATGCCGAAATCAGACTCGATCGGGCCGTCTCCGTCCGGAACGTTGATGCCGCACTGCGCCCATTGCCGGCGGGCCTCGGCCCAGTCGCCCAGCGCGGTGGCGGCAATGCCGGCGTTCCAGGCAGAGGCCTCGTCGAATTCTTCCTCAACCTGTTGCGCGCGCAGGTTGTGCTCCAACGACGCCGGCCAGTCGCGCAGATACTTGTGCGCCAGCCCGCGCATGTAGTGCAGGTAGGCGACATTGGGGCGGTGCACTGTCAGTTCGCCGAACAGCGCGCTGGCCTGGTGCAGGTCGCCGTTGTCGAAGGTGGCGTAGGCGCGGTCGTACAGCGCGTTGAGCGCTGCCTTGTCGGCGGATTCAACCGGATCGTCCATGGTCATCGCATGCGGGAAAGTAGTGCACACGATAGCTGGGCTGCTTGCCGTCATGCCACCGCCTCTGGTCACCTGCGGGTCGCTACGTGACCGCCGCACCGGCCGTAGGCGTGTCCGCTGGACAGATTCGCAGGACATCCGGCCACGACGCCTCGCGCCTTGTTAACGTTGGCCCATCCTGGTCCCCGGAGTTGCCATGTCCCGTCTATCTGCTTCCCTGCTGGGTGCCGCCATCGCGGTTGCGCTCCCGCTCGCCAGCCATGCCGCAACGCCGTCGAACGCCGTGATCGGCGCCTACTACCCCGGCGGCTCGGCAGAGCGTTACCCGGTGTCCGCGATTCCCGCCGATACGCTGACCCACCTGTTCTACGCCTTCGCCCGTATCGACGATGGCAAGTGCGTGGTCGATGACAATGCGCCGGCGCACTTCAAGGCGCTGGCCGCGCTGAAGCGCGAACACCCGCAGCTGCACTCGATGATTTCCATCGGCGGCTGGAACGCCGGCGGGTTCTCCGACGCCGCGCTAACTGCACAGAGCCGCGAACGCTTCGTGCGCTCCTGCGTGGCGCTGTTCTTCGAACAGCATCGCGGCAGCTTCGACGGCGTGGATATCGACTGGGAATTCCCGGTCTCCGGCGGCCCGTTGGAGATCACCGACCGTCCTGAAGACCGCCACAACATGACCCTGCTGGTGCAGGAGTTCCGCAGGCAGCTGGACGAGCTCGACGGCGGTCGTGGCCCGCACCGGCTGCTCACCGCCGCGCTGCCGGCTGGCCGCGTGCAGACCGACGGCCCGTACGATCCCGCGCTCAGCTATGAGTTGAAGGAACTGGGCAAGGCGCTCGATTTCATCAACCTGATGAGCTACGACATGGGCACCGGGTTCTCCAAGGTGTCCACCTTCAACGCACCGCTGCGCGAGGTGCCGCAGGACCCGCTCGCACCGGAGCAGCGCCGCTGGAACAGCGTGGAAGGCGCCGTACAGTACTACCGCCAGCACGGCGTGCCGGATGACAAGCTGGTGCTGGGCGTGCCGTTCTATGGGCGCGGCTTCAAGGTCACCACCGAATCTGCCGACGGCCTGTACCAGCCTTACAGCGCGCCGTTCGATGCAGGCGACTGGCGCCGCATCCAGCGTGAGTTCCTGGACAAGCCCGGTTGGCGGCGTCATTGGCATCCGGTGGCGCAGAGCCCGTGGCTGTTCAATGCGGCGGAGAAGGTCTTCATCAGCTACGAAGACCCGACCTCGATCGCGCTGCGCGCGGACTATGCCAAGGACCAGAAACTGCGCGGCGTGTTCACCTGGGAACTGACCGGCGACGACGACCAGGCCAGCCTGTTGAAGGCCATGGCCGCACCGTTCAAGTGACGTTGACCGCGCGCTGATTGCACCCGGGGTTGCTGGGGTGTAACGCCCCGGGCGGGCCTGCACTATGCTTGCCGGCATGACGAGCGTTCAGCTGCTGGATCTGCATATCGACCGCGCCTCGCAACAGGTGCGGCGCGGCGACGAGTTGTTGCCGGTGAGCGGGCTCAGCTGGCGCCTGCTGGACTGCCTGCTGGAGCACGGCACCGACGTGGTCGACTTCGACACGCTGGCCCAGCAGGTGTGGGCGCCGGCGGTGGTGGGCGAAGATGCCATCAGCCAGCGGGTGAAACTGCTGCGCCAGGCCTTGGGCGATGACAGCCGCCAGCCGCGCTACGTGCGTTCCGTGCGCGGCCGTGGGTATCAGTTGTGCGCGCCCGTGCAGCCGTTCACGCCCGAAGCGCAGACAGTGGCTGCAGCAGCTGCGACGGCCATCGAGGCGCCGCAGCGCAACCGTCACCGCCGATGGGTCTGGCTGGCCGCAGGTGTCGCGGCTGCCGGCGCCGTCGTCGCCGTCATCGTCGCGTGGCCGGGCAGCGTGCCGCGCTCACCGGCCGATCCGGTCCTGCAACGCGCCGCGTACTACGCCGGCATCGGCCAGGCCAGCAACAACGAACGGGCGATCGTGCTGTACCGCCAGGCGCTGCAGATCGATCCGGATTCGAGCGTGGCGCGCCGTGGCCTCGCGCGCGCGCTGGCGGCCGACGCCTGCCTGTTCAACGGCAAGCACGATAACGCGCAGGAAGCGCTGCTGCTTGCCGGGCAGGTGCTGCAGGCCGCACCCGACGATGCAGCGGCGCATGCGCTGCGCGGTTATGCCCACGATTGTCTCGGCGCGATGCCGCAGGCGATGGCCGATTACGAACAGGCATTGCTGCGCGATCCCGACGACGAGCGCACCCGCGCCTCGCTGGCGTACCTGCAGCAGGAGCAGGGCCACCTTGCGCAAGCGCTCAAGGCCAACCTCAGTCTTCGCGCGCCCGAGCGGATCCGCTTCCGCGACGTGCAGGTCGCGCGCGAACTTGAACTGCTTGGCTTCACCGACGTCGCCGCACGACGGCATGCGCGCAACTTCCAGCTATACCCGGACAACGTCTTCAGCAACATCGCGTGGCCGCGTGCGCTGATGAACATGGGCGAGCGGGACAAGGCGCAGCAGGCGCTGGACCAGGCACTCGCACGCGGCACCCCGCACCCGCAGCTGCAGCGGCTGCAGGGCGAACTGCTGTTGATGAGTGGCGACCCGCAGGGGGCGGCGGAGGCGTTCGAGCGCGGCCGTCTGCTGCGTCCGCTGCAGTCGCTGGGGCAGACCCTGGCCGGCCTGCAGCAGGGGGCCGGCAAGCCGGCCCCGGAGTGGATCGCCGGCCGCTTGCACACGGTGAGCGGGCAGGCCGACGATGGTTGGCCGGATGCGGCCCTGGAGCGGGCGCTGTTGCACCAGGCGCAGGGCGATGCCGATGCGGCGGTCGCCGACCTGAACCGCGCGGTGGACGCGGGATTCCGCGATGCGGCGTGGCTGCGCGTCACGCCGCTGTTCCTGCCGCTGCGGCAGGCGCCCGGTTGGGAGCGCCTACTGGCCCGGATCGATGCCGACGTGGCCGCGCAACGGGCGCAGGTGCTGGCAGCGGCCTGGCGCCCGACCGATCTGGACGGCCTCAGCGCAGCGCCGGCAACAGGAACTCGGTAAGCACGCGGCGCGACTGCGGGTGGGCGTAGTTGCGGTTGTAGGCGCGGCTGGTGACCACCGCGACCAGCTTCTTCTCCGGCATCACGAACACGTAGTTGCCGCCATTGCCGGACATCGCCCACACCGTGGTTTCCTTGCCGTCCACCGGCAGCTTCAGGCCCCACCACTGGTAGCCGTAGTCGCTGCCGTCATCGGTCTCCGCCTGCGGGCGGACCATGGCGGCAATGTAGGCGGCGGGGACGAGCTGCTTGCCCTGCCAGCGGCCGCCGGCCAGCACCAGTTCGCCCAACCGGGCCAGGTCACGGCTGCGGTAGCGCGTGCCGCCGCCGCCCATGCCGATGCCTTCGGGGGAGCGGTTCCAGTGGCTGTTGGCAATGCCCAGTGGGCGCTCCAGCGCCTGTGCGGCGTAGTCGGCCAGCGGCATCTTCGTGGCCCGTTCCACCACCGCGCCCAGCACGAACGAATTGGCGGTGCAGTAGGCATGCGCGCGGCCGTGCGGGCTGTCCTCGGGCCGGGTCATCCACGGTGCGAAGCCCTTCACCGGCAGCGACAGCGCGAAGTCCAGCCAGCGCTCGGTGACATACATGCGCTCTTCGTTGCCGCTGGAGAACTGGTTCTGGTCATCGCACTCCCACAGGCTGCTCATGGTGAGCAGGTCTTCCACCGTGGTGCCGAGCAGACGCGGATCGACGGTGTGCTGCGCGGTGAATTCGGGGAAGTAGTCGTAGACGCGCGCTTGCACGCCGGGCAGGTGGCCGTCGCCGATGGCCGCGCCGACCAGCAGGGCGGTCACGCTCTTGCTGGCCGAGCGCACATCGTTCAGGGTCTGCGCATCGGCGCCATTGAAGTAGTGCTCGTAGGCCACCTTGCCGTCGACCAGCAGCAGCACGCTGGTGACCTGTTTGATGTCCTCCTTGGCGATGGCCGCCTCCAGCGCGGCGAGCGGGGCAGGGTCCAGCCGGGCCGGCGCGGCCATGGCGGCGAGGGGCAGGCAGGTGGCGAGGGACAGGATCAGGCCGGGGAATCGCAGTGCAGTTCGACGCATGGGTGGAGCTCCTTGGGTGAGGGGCCCACTACGCCAGCAGCGCATCTGAAGTGCTGGAAAAGCGCCTGAAGATTTCTGAAACCGCCGCCCGGCCTGCATCGGGCGATGTAATTGTCGGTAGGGTCGGTTCCCAAACGACTGCCGATAACGCCGCAGCATTCGGTAACGCATGACCTCGAATGGGGCGACGCATTCCGCGCGCACCTCCGTTGCAGGTCATGCGTTACCGAACCGATCACCGCTATCGGCGGTCGTTTGGGAACCGACCCTACCAAGGCACGCTCCGAGCGTTGTCCGTGGTCGGCCCCAACCCATCCCTATGATCAGGCGTTCGCCCACACGCTGTTCGGGTCGCCATGCACCGCGCGGCGCCGCGTTGCGCGCGCCATCGCGGCAAAGCCCAGCGCCATCGCCAGTGCCACACCGTCCACCCAGAACAGCGGCCAATAGCCGTGCATGGCACTCGTCCACAGCCACAGCCCGCTCATCGCGCCGTGCACCACTGGGATCAGCGCGGTCACGATGGCGGCCGCCCACAGCAGCTCCACCGCCGCCTTGGCCGGCTTGCGCAGCGCCGCCCACAGGGCGCAGCCGCCCCAGACCAGGAAACACACCCAGCGCATGCCACGGTCCGCGTGCGCCGGCGCCAGGTGCTCCAGCAGCTGCACGCTCACGAACGCGGCCGAGACCGCCACGCACAGCCCGATGCACACGCCCACCGTAGCCCGCGCCATGTTGATCTGCGCGCGCCCCTGCGTAGCCTGGCGGCGCTTGCGGCGCGACTCGATCCACAGCAGGTTGCCCGAATAGAACAGGAACGCCCCGCCCAGCCCCAGCGCGAAGTACAGCCACGGCACCAGCCCGTTGCCGAACTCGCCGAAGTGCAGCGCATAGGCGGTGGCCAGCGTGGCGTGGTTGGCATCGCGGCGGCCTGGCAGCTGGGTATGCAGCACGTCGCCGGTGTTGGCATCCATCGCCACCGCACCCAGCGGCCCCAACGACACGCCGCCGTCGCCGGTGATCTCGATCACCGCGTTGGCATCGCCGGCATTGGCCAGCTTCAGGTAGGCCGGCTCGAACCGCACCTGGCCCTGGTCGTTGGCCACCGCGATCGCGCGGGCATGCAGCATCGCCAGGCTGCCGGCACGGACCGGTTCATTGGCCGGTGCGCGGATCGGCGCGGTATCGGTCGCGGCCGGCAACGCGGCCAGCACGTTGTTGTCGTAGATCAACGGATTGAGCGCGGCCATCTGCAGGAACATCAGGCACAGCAGCGCACCGGTCACCGCGAACAGCAGGTGGAAGGGCAGGCTGAGCACGCCGATCACGTTGTGCGCGTCCTGCCACATCTGCTTGAGGTTGCGGCCCGGGCGCAACGCGAACAGGTCGCCCACCAGCTTGGGCAGGTGGATGACCAGCCCCGACAGCAGCGCCAGCCCGTACAACAGGCTCACCACGCCCATCAGGTAGATGCCGGCCACCGGCAGGCCCAGCGTGTAGTGCAGCTCGTTGACCAGCTCGGCCAGGCCGGCCTGTGGCGGGGTGGGGCTGCCGTCCACGTGGTCGGCCCAGGCGAACAGCCAGGTGCCCTTGGCGTCCTGCCAGTACGCGATCGACTGCGGCGTTTCCGCACCGGGGAAGGTCATGCCCACGTGCTTGCGCGCATCGGGGTGCTTGGCCAGCACGCCATCGAGCAGCCGCTGCGCATCGTCCAGCGTCTGCGCCGGCTGCTCCATGCCCTGCGGCGACTGCCACAACGGCAGGTCATGATGGAACACGGTGATCGCACCGGCATAGAACGCCACGAACAGCGCGAAGCCGGCCACCAGGCCAACCCAGGTGTGCACGGTGGTGAAGGTACGCAGGGTGAGCGAACTGAATTTCATGGGATAGGCCTCACTGCACCCAGTGGAAGTGGCGCAGCAGCCACAGCAATGCAAAGCCGGTGGCCGCACTGGCGCCCAGCCACACCCATGCGCGCACGCCAGTACGGAAGGCAAACGCCCACAGCGCGGCCAGCATCCACAACGGAATGAAGGCGACCATGCTGGGCACGATCACCGCCTGCCACGGGCCCGGCGGCAGCCAGGCGATCAACCCGGCCGCGGCGGCGGCCACGAAGAAACCAGCCACCAGGCCGGCCAGTGCACGTGCCCACATCAGCGCCGCGCCTCCGCGTCCGGCCGCGTCCAGGCGGCCAGGTAGGGCAGCACCAGTGCGGTCAGCATCCAGCCGGCCAGCGTGACGCAGAACCCGGTGGCCAGCCCGAGCTGGCCCATCCACAGCCACAGCGAGGTGGCGGCCGCGATCAGCCCGAGCTGGTTGCCCAGCCGCCCGGCACGCCGCAGGCGCGGCCAGCGGCAGTGCGGCGAAGCGGCATAGAACGCCAGCGCCGAAAACGCCGACGCCGCGCCGGCCAGGCCGCAGTACAGCAGCGCCAGCGTGTCGGCACTTACCACTGGTAGCGCACGCTGGCGGTGACGGTGCGCGCGTAGCCGTAGTAGCACCACGTGCTGCTGTTGCAGGCCGACACGTATTCCTTGTCGGTCACGTTGCTGGCGTTGACCTGCACGCGCCACGGGCCGCGGTCGTAATGCACGGCCGCATCGAACAGGGTGAACGACGGCGTGTACCAGTCGTTGTAGATGTCGCCGTAGATGCCGCCGTTGTAGCGCACGCCACCGCCGAAGCCGAAGCCGCTCAGCGCGCCCTGGGTGAAGGTGTAATCGGCGCCGAGCGAGGCGCTCTGCTTGGGCACCAGCGCCACGCGCTTGCCGACCGACGCCGCATCGGTGCTCTGCCGCACCTTCGCATCCAGGTGGGTATAGGCGCCATACACGCTCAGGCCCTGGCCGATGTTCCAGCGGCCTTCCAGCTCGCCGCCGCGCACGCGGGTCTGGCCCTGCTGGATCGAGAACAGCGTGTGGTCCGGATCGACGGTGAGCGTATTGTCCTGGTCGATCTGGTACACCGCCGCGGTGAGCAGCAGCTTGCCGCCGTCGGGCTGGTACTTGATGCCGGCCTCGACCTGCTCGCCGGTGGTGGGCGAGAACGCCTTGCCGGCGAAGTCGGTGCCGATGGTGGTCTGGAACGACTGCGACCAGCTCACATACGGGCTCAGCCCGTTGTCGAACAGGTAGTTCACGCCGACCTTGCCGGAGAACTGGTCATCGCTCTGGTGCGCCGAGCTGAGCGTGCCGATGCGCTGGTCGGTATCGGTGCCGACCCAGTCCTGGCGGCCGGCCAGCGTCACCAGCCAGCGGTCGATGCGGATCTGGTCCTGCAGGTACAGCCCCAGCGTGCCCTGCGTCTGCACCTGCCGCGAGCTGTAGTCGGGCACGGTCACCGGCGCGCCGTAGACCGGGTTGTACGCATCCAGCGGCGGGGCGCCGAAGGCGAATGCCGAGGCGTAGTCGTCTTTCGAGCGGCGGTAATCCAGCCCGGCCAGCAGCGTGTGTTCCGCGCCGCCGGTGGCGAAGTGGAAGGTCAGGTTGTTGTCGATGGCGAAGCTGCGCGAGGTGTTCATGCGCGGGTAGTAGTAGCGCACCAGTTCGGTGCTGCCCGGCGCGGCCAGGCCGAACAGGCCCAGCGAGCCGGCGCTGGCATCCACCTCGGCCCAGGTGTAGCGCACGTTCTGCGCGAACACCGTTTCATCGCCGAAGTCGTGGCGGAATTCGTAACCGAGCGAGGCGGTTTCCTTGGTGTAGTCGTTCACGCCCGGCTCGCCGCCGAAGAAGCTGCGGCGGATGTAGCGCCCGTTCGCGCCCGGCACCATGGTGCCCTCGTAGGGCAGGAAGCCGCCGGCCTCCACCGTGTCGTTCTTCTGGTAACGGGCCAGCACGGTGAGCGCGTTGGCGTCGTTCGGCGTCCAGGTCACCGCCGGGGCAATGTAGTAGCGGTCGTCGTGCACCTGGTCGATCATGTTGTCGCTGTTGCGCGCCAGGCCGGTGAGGCGGTACAGCACGGTGCCGCTGTCGTTGAGCGCGCCGCCGATATCGAACGCGGCCTGCTTCAGGCCGTAGTTGCCCACCTGCAGTTCCACTTCCTGCGCCTGGTTGGCGTGCGGGCGCTTGCTGACGAAGTTGACCAGGCCGCCCGGCGGCATCGCGCCGTAGTTGACCGACGCCGGGCCCTTGAGCACGTCGATGCGCTCCAGCCCGTACGGCTCGATCCGCGATTCGCCGGTCCAGGTGCCTTCCACGCTGGCCAGGCCGTCCAGGTAGCGCGCCGGCTTGAAGCCGCGCACCAGCAACCAGTCGCTGCGGGTGTCATCGCCGTACTGGCCGCCCTGCGCGCCGGCGGTGTACCACACCGCTTCTTCCACGCCGTGGATGCCCCGGTCGCGCATCTGGCGGTCGGTGATGACCGAGATCGACTGCGGGATCTCACGCAGGGGGGTATCGGTCTTGGTCGCGCTGCCCGAATCGGTGGCAATCGGGGCGGTGACCTGCACCGTGTCCAGCGTCCGCGCCGCGTCGCCGGCCTGCGCCAGGGCGACCGCCGGGGTGGCGAACAGGGCGGCGTGCAGGGCGATGCAGAGCACGCGGGGCAGGGCGGCAGCGGCCGTGGGGGCGGCAAACGACATGGCAATCCTTGGAAAGGCAGGCCCGGCAAGGGGTGCGGGCGATCTGCACATGGTAATCATTGCTGTTTTCGTTCGCCACAACTCCCCGTTCATCCGCGCGTGAACCGGTTGTAGGCGGACAGGAGGATTGCTAACGGCGGACACTTGGATTGCGAGCGCGCAATTACGGCGTTCAAAGTCACAAAAAAAGGCCCCGTCCGGGGCCTTCATAGTGTCTGTGTTAGCAAGCGACCACCGAGAATCCGGTGACCTGCTCCAGTCTCCCTCGCCAGAGCACCCCCTCGCCATCGGCCACCTGTGGCTGTGGGGCGCCGGGCAGGAAGAACTTGGCGCCTTCCAAATGAATGAATCCCAATCTGCCTGCCTCAAACACTTGGCCCTGGAGATACGCGTCGCGGAAATTGCCTAAGGCAGTCCTTACCTCCTCGGCAGAGCCATCAGTGGGCAGGGCCACCGCGTCTAGAAGGTGGTCCAAGTACCTTCCCCCTTCGATGATGGTGCCCGTCACCAGAGTACCTCCCACCATGAGCGTCACGGAGGCGTGGTAGCCCAGGTGAGCAGCCAGAACCAATGCCTTGAGCAAATTGTCTGCGTTTTGGTCTGGGGCGCCAGCAGACGGCAGCGGGGCGTGAGAGGAACTGAGAGCGGTGTTGGCCATGTCTTTTCCTTGTCGTAAGGGGATGTTCGGACAGAACTATAGCTCCGGTCGATCAGGAGGAAAAGCTTTAAAAATCAACGTTATACATGTGTTCGAGATTGGCTACAGTTTGTCCTGCAGCTATAACAAAGATGTCTGCCTGTCATCCCAGCTTTTGATGATCAGCTCTCCGGCCGTTCCATGGCTGCCCATTCGAACATCTGCCGGCTCACCAAGGACAAGCTGAACATCCGGACGAGCTCCTCCAGGTGGTACCTGACGCACCGGTAAAGGGTCACCAGATCGCTGTTGACGTCATTGAGGGCTTCGAGCTGGGCGGGGACCGGCCTCATAAGGAGAGCTGCCACGCCGCCAGCAGAGGCCGCCACATAGGTGTTGTGCGCGGGGAAATGGGCATACAGGTGCTTGATCAGGCGGCGCTTGACGCCAGGCCAGGGGAATATCGGTAAGGACATGTCTCAGTCTGAGATAGGGTTTGGTCAGAATGACCCCGTCCTCGCGAGGGCGCAGGGTCTCGGCCAAAGGCACGCGGCGAACGCGTGTGTTGCGTTGACGTGCCGCC
>NZ_JBOHXV010000020.1:0-60806 GCF_050737075.1 Stenotrophomonas sp. | reverse complement strand
GCCGACGGCAGCGCAAGCGCCTGTCGCGATGCCAGGTCCACGCGCTGCAGCGGATGGTTGCGGGTGCCTACCAGCAGGGCATCGCCGTCGGCGGCAATGGCGAATTCCTGCGCGCCTTCCGGCATCACCACCTGGATCAGGTTGGCGTGCCGGAACCGGTCCAACCCGCGGCTGCTGCCTACCCACAGGTTGCCCTCGCGGTCTTCGAGCAACGGCTGCACATAATCGGAGCTGAGCCCGTCGGTCCGGCGGAAGTACTCGATTCCCTCCGGCGTGCGCTGCGCCGAACGGCGCATCAGGCCGGTACCCAGCGTGGTCGCCCAGAGGACCCCATCGCGGTCGAAGATCAGCCCGGCAGAGGCGCCCGCCTCACCCTTCCCCAACAGCGGGCGCACACCGCCGTCGGCCTCGGCCACCCAGATCGCCCCGTCGGGCGCCTGCGCGATCTGGCTGACCCGCCCGACGCTGGCCGGCACGCTGGCGAAGGCGCGCGCGCCCCGGCGCAGCACCACCATGCCGTTCTCGGTTGCCACCCACAACGTGCCGTCGCCGTCGGTGAACAGCGTGCGCGCCTGCCGCCCCGGGTAGGCCATGGCCGGGGTGGGGCGCACCCAATGCTGGCCCTGCAGTAACACCGGACCGGTGAACGTGGCGGCCCACAACCGGCCAACACCGTCTTCCGCGAAGCGGAACACCGTACTGGTCGGCAGACCATCGTGCTGCCCGTAGTGGCGGACCCGTGAACCCTCGATCAGGCTGACGCCGCCGTACCGAAAGCCCACCCACAGCCCGCCGCTGGCGGAGGTATACAGGGTTGAAACGCTCGTCGCAGGGAAGCCGTTGTTCCCCGGCGGCACGAAGCGGGTGAAGCGCGCGCCGTCGAACCGATACAGCCCGATTTCCGTTCCCAGCCAGAGATAGCCGTCCGCCGTCTGCGCCAGCGCGGTCACCTGCCCGGGCGCACCCTGGTTCACCGTCCATGCCGTGTGGTGGAACTGCGCCAGGCTGCGGGCAGGATCCAGCGCGGCGGCATGTCCACTGAGGAGCAGCAGCCATGCGCAGGCGATGCCCCGGAAGATGCCCCGGAATATGAACGTCATTGTCGGCCCTTTGCTCCCGTGCACGCGACATCGCGGACGGCGCTCACGCCATCATACAAAACCGCTCAGGCGGCCCCATCGGCAGGCTCGCACACGAGCGGCCGGGCGGCGCGTGCGTAGGCGGTGGGCGTACATCCCAGCGTGCGGCGAAACCAGCGCACGAAGTGGCTCTGGTCGTAGAACCCAAGGTCCGTGGCGATCTGGCCGATGCGCCGCCCGTCCTTGCGCAGCAGGTGCCGGGCGCGCTCGATGCGTCGCAGGCGCTGGTATTCCATCGGACTGACACCGACCTGATGGCGGAACAGGCGCGCGAAGTGGCAGCGGCTCATGCACGCCACGGCAGCGATCGCACTGAGCTGCAACGGCTCGCAGAGATTGGCGTCGATGTACTCCACCGCCTTGGCAACCGCCAGCGAACTCCCCGCAGCCCCGTGCACGGTCATGCCGGCAGGAGGGCCAATCACGCGTTCGACGGAGGGTGCCGTTGGGCTGGCGTGCACGGGCGTCAACCTCGCGGAAGTTGCTGGACATGGTGGCCCCCTGGGCGGCCCACCCCCACCCCCAAACGGTCCAGACCACGACTACTCTTTCGGGTTGGTGCCGCCCCGGGAGGCAGGGCGTCGCAGCACACGGCGGCCGAACAGCAGCGCGTCCACCGAATAGGCCCCGGGGCCCACCATCGACAGGGAGATCACCAGGCCTGCGAAGGGCCAGCCGTCGAGGCCTGGATCCAGGCTGCCCACCACCAGCGACACCCCAGCTCCAAGCGGGGAAAGGCTGCCTGAGGCGAGCAGCAGCGCGGCAAGCCAGGCCCAGCCCAGCAGGTCGGCTGCCGGCCACGCCGCCCGCAGCCCCCAGGGCCATAACAGCATCGACGCCAACAGCAGGCGCAGCATCAGCGCGCCCGTGCCCGCCAGGCGATCTGGAAATGTGGCATGCAGGAACTGCACTGGTCACCGCCCGTGTTCGATGGGGTCGCCCACATTCAGGACCCATCGCCGTCCGCGTGCATGCCTCGAAAGAGGGGGGATCGCGTCCCCCTTCCCGCCAACCGGCTGCCGTTCTCCGCCATCGACAGCTTCACGCAGGCATTTGCTATCGTGCCCACCGTCAGCTCCTCCTTCCCTGGAATCACATGCCCCGCAAATCATCCGCCGCCCCCTCTCCGCAGGCCGTCCTGCGGGCCGCCACCAAGGAGGCGTATGAACGCGTCACCGTGCTGCTCAACGCCAGCTATGCCGATTTCAGCCCCGAGCAACAGCGCCGGATCCGTGCGCTGGTAGCCGGCGAGGCGTCGACCAGCCCGGTCAAACGCGCCAAGCCGGCCAAGGCCCCCGGGCAGGAGCTCCCGCCGCGTTACTGGCTGCCGCACAGCCAGGAAACCTGGTCAGGCCGCGGGCGCATCCCGCAGTCCTTCCTTGCCTGGGAAGGCACCGTGGCGCATACCGAATGGAAGAAGCACCACCCCGACGAGCGCTTCCCGGCGTTCCCGGGCTGAACGGGCAGATGAGCCGCGCCATCAGGATGCGCAAGGCGGTTGGAACCCACGGCACCCTGCACCGCGTACACGACCTTCAGAAGCGCCATGACGCAAAGCAGACGTTGCCCACCCTGCTGTGCGACAGCCCGGGCTGCGGCGCGGCGGTGAAGTTCGTGGCCGAACACAGCAGGAGCGGTACCGCTCCTGCCGCGCCTGTGCATGTTCCCGCGTACATCGCGCTGGACAAGGGCGCAGCGCACCAGCCGGGGTGCAGATACGACGCCCCCGGCTACCTGCAGACGCTGCTCGCCGCCGGCACCGATCCCGAGTTTCTGCCAGCACTGGGGGAAGGCAAGCATGAGCTGCGCCTGTTGCTCCTGCAGCAGGCCCTGAAACGCGGCGGCGGTGAAGCGTCAGGCGCGGGCACACCGTTGGACGGCTATCTGAATACCCTCGTCGAGCTGCTGGTGCTGCGCGCCCTGTGCGAAAGCGACGCGCTGCCGGCGGCGCAGGTAACGCTGCGGCTGGGCAAGAAGAAGGTGGAGTGGAGCAATTTCTTCTACGAACAGGAACGCTACGACGAGGCGTGGGAGCGACTGGGCGCGAATGCAACCGACCTGCCCATGGCCCTGGTCGGTACGGTCCGCTCACACCGCGCGCCGCAGCCCGGTTCCATGTTCCTCAACTGCGCCCCGAAGTACCAGCACACCGGCATTGCCGACCGCCGCGATTTCTATGAAATCAGCGTCGGGCACAGCGATGCCGCGTGGCTGCAGTCCTTCCCGGTGGGTGCGGAGATCGTGATGTTCGGGCTGTGGCGCCAGGGGAAAAGCAGCACGTCCTCACGACCGCACCCGACCGACCCGCGCAGAACCATCACCAGTGTCACCCACAAGCTCGCGTTGTGGCCGAGCTTCAAACGGCAGCTCGCGCTGGTTGACTGACGCGCAGGCGCTCAGCAGGAGGGCTCGTGCGCCAGCGCGACGTATACCAGCCTCGCCGGCATGGTGTAGAGGTTGGACTGCCCGTTCAATACCCCGTTCAAATCGGTCGCCCCCTCGGCGCCGCGCAGGCTGGCGAAGTACAGCGTCTGGCCATCCGCGCTGAACGCGGGGGTGAAGTCCATGCCCGTGCCATTGATCGGCGCCGGCAGCCGCACTGCCGGCGACCAGCCCTCGGGCCCCTTGCAGCTTGCGAACAGGTCGATATCGGCCACCTCCCCGCGACGGCTCCAGAACAGCGCCACCTTTCCGTCGGGCGAGAGCGTCACATCGCCCTGGATGGACCCGTCGTTGAACGGTGCAGGCAACACCTGTGGCGCATCGAAACCGTCGCCCTTGGCCGCTGCGCGGTAGAGCGAGAGTTGCGCGGGCCCGCCCTTGCGTGAGCTGTTGAAGTACAGCGCGCCGTCATGCAGCTCCGGACCCAGCTCGTCACCGTCCGATGCCACTGCGGCAAGGTGTTCGGGCGTACCGAAACCTTCGGCCCTTACAGAGACACGCCAGATGTCGAGGCTGGTATTCGGCACGTCACCGCGTGCCGGGCGGTTGGAGACGAAGTACAGCGTGCCGCCGTCCGGCGTAAGCCAGGGGTCCGAGTCTTTGTAGCGGGGATCGGAGAACGGCACCTGCGCCGGCTCGCTCCAGCCCTGGCCATCGCGCCGCGCGTACCAGATGCGGCTGTTCTTGAAGCCAGCGTCCGAGCGCGCGAACACCATGCGCTGCCCCGCCGCATCCAGGCTCAGGTTGTAGTCGTTGCGGGGGCCAGACAGCCAGCCTGCACCGGTCAGCTGCGCCGCCCCCTCGCGCGCCACCGGCAGTGTGCGTGCCGGCGCGGGCTTGCTGTACCAGAGTGCGTTGACGATGATCCAGCGCTCGCCGAAGCGCCCCATGTGGAAGTAGTCCACGAACCACGGCGTCTCCAGCCGCACCGACGCCGCGTTGGCGGTCACGTCCAGTACGCGGCAGGTGCGGTTCCACTGTTCCTTCGGCGTCTTCAGCGCCCCCTGCCGGGTCAGCCCCACCAGCTCTTCCCTGCTCATGCGGCGCAGGCCCAGCCGTTCGTCCGGCGTATCCCCCAGCACCATGCGTTTGGCCAGGTCCGGATGCAGCGACCGTGCTACTCGTTCGGGGTTCGCCTCCAGCTGGCCGTCCACGTAGTCGAAGCAGGTGGCCTCGATGGCGGCTACCGTGGCGGCATCCGGCGGGGACGGGGTGTTCGCTGCGGCGGCAGCGGCAAGCAACAAGGCAAACGCAGGCATCGTTCCTCCGGGCATTGGGTGTCGCTGCATTCAACGACAGCAGCGGGCGCCTGTCTGCAGGTTTGCGACGAACCGTGGCCGGTTTGCGATGAAGCGTTAGACCGCAGCCAGCAGCCGCCCGTCCACCACCCGCACCTTGTCGCGATAGCTGCGCGACAGCTTGAGCTCATGGCCCGAATCCAGCACCAGGAAGTACTCCCCGTTGGGGTGGGGACGCAGCTGCGTCACCCGCTCCAGATTGACGATGCTGGAGCGGTGCACCCGTGCGAACCGGCGCGGGTCCAGGCGGCCCTCCAGCTCCTGCATGGTGCCGCGCAGTACGTGGGTCTGGTCGTGGGTATGGATGCAGATGTAGTCGCCCGCCGCATCCACCCAGCGAATGGCATTCAGCGCGACGCGCACCAACCGTTGCCCATCGCGAAGATTCAGCGTGCCGCCGGTACGACTCGCTTCGTCCAGCATCAGTGCATCCAGCTGCGGGCGGTCCGCGGCAGGCATCGTGGCCATCAGCCTGAGCAGCCGCTCGTAGTGGTCCTCTGCCTTGCGCGCGGCCAACCGCGTGCGCGCACGTTCCACCGCTTCGTCCAGGCGGCGGTCATCGACCGGTTTGAGCAGGTAGTCCAGTGCGCTGGCCGCGAACGCCGCAATCGCATACTGGTCGAAGGCGGTAACGAATACCGTGAGCGGAATCTGCGTGGCCGGCAGCGCGCGAAGGACCCCGAAACCGTCCATGCCGGGCATCTGCACATCCAGGAACATCAGCTGCGGGCGCAGCGCGGCGATGGCCTGCGTCGCCTGTCCGCCACTGCCGGCCTCGCCCACCACCTCGATATCGGCGTGGCGCTGCAGGTGCAGCTGCAGGCCGCGACGCGCCAGCGGCTCATCGTCCACGATCAACGTGCGGATGCGGCTCATCTCAGCCCCCCTCCGCTGCAGTGAAAGGCAGGCGCAGATGCACGTCGGTACCGCGCGGCTGGCGGGCCACGATGTCCAGCTGCTGGTGCTCGCCGTAGAGGACGCGCAGGCGCTCGCGGGTGTTGGCCAGGCCCACCCCGGCGCCACGGCCACTGGGCGGTGCGATGAAGCCCGGCCCGTCGTCGCGCACGTGCAGGTCCAGCATGTCACCGTCACGACGCGCGACCAGCTCGATGCGGCCGCCGGA
Source organism: Stenotrophomonas sp. (assembly GCF_050737075.1). Taxonomy (GTDB): domain Bacteria; phylum Pseudomonadota; class Gammaproteobacteria; order Xanthomonadales; family Xanthomonadaceae; genus Stenotrophomonas. The sequence goes on along the minus strand of NZ_JBOHXV010000020.1, from coordinate 54,804 downwards.
CTCGCTGGCGGCCAGCGTGTACTTGATGGCGTTTTCCACCAGCGGTTGCAGGATCAGGCTGGGCACCCATGCGCCGTACGCCACCGGCTCGATATCCAGCACCACGCAGAGCCGGTCGCCGAAACGCAGGCGCTCGATGTCGAGGTAGAGCTCAAGCGCCTCCACCTCCTCGGCCAGCGTTACCGGCTGCTCCGGGTCCGACTCCAGCGAATGGCGCAGGAACGACGACAGGCTGCAGATCATGCGGTGGGCCGTATCGCGCCGGTCATCCATCACCAGCGTCGAAATTGCATTGAGCGTGTTGAACAGGAAGTGCGGGGTGAGCTGGTAGCGCAACATGCGCAACTGCGCGGCATGGGCGGCGTTGGCGGCGCGCAGCGCGGTTTCCTTCTGCTGCTGCAGCTGTTGTGCCAGCTTGATGCCGAAGTACAGCCCGCTCCACGACAGCAGCAGATAGAACGCCGATGCGAAATACCACACGTAGCCCAGCAAGCTGTGTAGGCGGCAGTCGTCGCAGTAGCTGAAGGTGATGCCCACGTGCAGCTTCATCTGCACCAGCGTGGCCACCACCAGCATCAGCGCCGCGCCGGGCACCATCACCCGCATGGGCTTGCCCCACAGCCGGCGGTAGCCAAGCCGCAGCACGCTGGTGGTGGCAAACCCACACAGCGCAACCGACAGCGACGCCACCCCGTAGCCCAGCGGCTTGCCGTCGCCCATGGCGGCCAGGAAGCTCAGCAGGAAGTACGAGAACCAGCCACCGGTCTGCAGCAGCCAGAACAGGTTCCCGCGCCTGGGCGCGAACACGGTCGTGGGGAGGGCTGTGCTCACGGGGCGGACTCGCTGGCGGGGACTGCACTATGCGGCGGATTCGGTCGGGATGGTATGGCCGTGTTGCCAGCTCTTGTAGACGAACTCCAGGCTGTAGCCGTCGGGGTCACGCACCTGCGCGGCGTAGTAGCGCGGATCGTAGTGCAGCTGCGGGCCGGGGGGATGGATCTCGCGGGCGCCGGCGGCCATCGCGGCTGCATGGGCGGCGTCGACCATTGCCGTGGACTCGGCCACGAAGCCCACGTGCGCCGCCTGCGCGGCAGCAACGCCTTGGCGCAGCCAGAAGAAGACCCGGCCGTCCGCCCCGAACCCTTTCAGGTCCGGGTGCCCCGCCGGCCCCTGCCGGCCGTCGTAGTCGAGCCGGTTGACGATCCCCAACGGCGCCAGTGCCGCCGTGTAGAACGCGATGGAACGTGCGGTGTCGGTGACGGTAAGAAAGACGTGGTCGAGCATGTGCTACTCCCGAGTTGCGAACTAGATGTTGTACCCGCCCGCCACTTCGACGGTCTGTGCGTTGACCCAAGCCATATCATCGCCGAGCAGCCCGGCGATCACGCGGCCCACGTCGTCCGGCTCCCCTACCCGGCCCAGTGCCGTCTGGGCGGCCAGCATTGCTTCGAATGCGTCGTTGAGCCCACCGCCCAGCTCGGTGCGGATCGCACCGGGCGCCACCGCATTGGCCCGGATGCGGCGCTCGCCGAATTCCTTGGCCATGTAGCGGGTAAGCACCTCCAGCCCACCCTTGAAGGCGGCGTACGGCGCCACGCCGGCCGTGGCCACCCGCGTGGTCGCGCTGGTGATGTTGACGATACCCGCACCGTCAGCCAGCAGCGGCAGCAGCGCCTGGGTGAGGAAGAACGGCCCCTTCAGATGCACGTTGAACAGGCTGTCGAACTGCGCCTCGGTCACCGTCTCGATCGGGTTGAACAGCCCGAAGCCGGCGTTGTTCACCAGCCCGCTCAAGCGGGTCGCGCCCCAGCTGCCCTGCAGCGTCTCGGCTACCTGCGCGGCGAAGGCGGCAAAGCTGCCGCTGTTGCCCACGTCCAGCGGCAGGGCCACGGCGGTGCCGCCCTCGGCGTGGATGCGTTCCACTACGCGCGCGGCGGCGTCGGGCTGCGCGTGGTAGGTGAGGATGACGCCCATGCCGCGCTGCGCGCACTGCAGTGCGGCGCTGGCGCCAATGCCTCGGCTGCCGCCGGTGATCAGTACGCATTTCATGCGGGTGCTCCTGTGCAAGGGGGTGATGCACAGGCTAGGGGCGCATGCCCCTGGGCGCCGGCCCGATCCTCGCCGATCCCTGCCTATTCCTGCTTTGCGCCTTGTCAGCCTTTGCCGCGGGGTGTCCAATGCGGGCATGGAAAGCGGCCCTACCGACCCGATTGAATTTCCCCATGGCCGCTGAAGCAAGCCTTGACGACCTGCGCCGCTACGCTGTGGCACGCACCCTGTTCACGCCGACCACGCTGCCGGTGGCGATCCGGCGGCTGGGCTTCCTGCAGGCCGACCCGATCCGGGCGCCGGCGCGGGCGCAGGATCTGACCCTGCGCCACCGCGTCAGGGACTACCACGCCGGCGATCTGGAACGCAGCTACGCCCGCCTGGCGATCGACGAGGACTACCTGGTCAACTATGGCTTCCTGCCACGCGCACACCTGGCGTTGATCCACCCGCGACAGGCCAAGAACGCATGGGACGCCGCCACGCGACGCAAGGCGGCCGACGTGCTGGCCTTCGTGCGCGAGCGCGGCGCGGTGCATCCGCGCGAAGTCGACCAGCACTTCGCACACGGACGCGTGACCAACTATTGGGGCGGCTCAAGCAACGCAAGCACGCATCTGCTCGACGGCATGCACTACCGCGGCCTGCTGCGGGTGAAACGGCGCGACAGCGGCACGCGGGTGTACGAAGTGGCGGAACACCTGGACGCCGACGAGACACCTGCAGGACGCGCCCTGCGCGCAGCAGCGTTGATCGATCTTGTGGTGCGCAAGTACGCGCCCCTGCCGGCCGCCAGCCTGACCTACCTGGCGCGGCTGCTCGGCTATGGCGCACCGCACCTGGCCGCGCACACCCGCACCGCGCTGCGGCTGGCGCAGGATCAGCTGGCCTCGTACCGCATCGACGGCACCACGTGGTACTGGCCGGCCGATGAGAACCCGCGCTCGCGGCGCTATGCCGTCGATGACCAGCTGCGCCTGCTCGCTCCCTTCGACCCCGTGGTATGGGACCGCCGGCGGTTCGCGCTGCTCTGGGGCTGGACCTACAAGTTCGAGGCTTACACGCCGGCCGCCAAGCGCCAGTTCGGCTACTACGCGCTGCCGATGCTCTGGCGTGACCAGGTCATCGGCTGGGCCAATCTGGCGGTGCGCGTGGGACGACTGGAGTCGAGCTTCGGCTACGCCGCCGGCGCTGCGCCAAAAGGCGCTGCCTTCCGCAACGCGCTGGACGACGAGCTGGAGCGCTTCACGCGGTTTCTTGGCCCGCGTTGAAGCCGACGCGCCACTGCCCCGCTACTTTGCGCTCCCGTCCACATAGGGCCGGGACTGCAGGATCAGCACCTCATCGCCCACCACCGCCCACTCGATATCCTGGTCCACGCCACCCAGCGCCTGCTTGGTGGTTGCGCCCACCTTGGCCAGTCGCGCGATCAGTGCATCGGTCAGCACCTGACGTGAACCAGTAATCGGTACTTCGCGCACGCCGCCCCCTGCATTGGTCACCAGCTGGGTGTCTTCCGCCGACCGGCTCAGTACCTGCACCGCCTTGGACCACGTGGAATACATTACCTGCTCGGCCTGGCGCTTGCCCTCGACCACGCGGATACCGAGTCCGCGCTTGGCCGAGATATAGGTGATGTGGCGACGGGCGGCGTCGAAGGGGTCGCGCGTAATCATCACCCCGGAGCTGTCCGAGGGCGCGGCCACCTGTACCAGCACCGCCATGGCCACCGCATCCTGCCCGAGTCCTGCAGCGGTACGAGCCTCGTACGCCTCGAAGTTGTAGACCGACGCCCACACCGTCTGCACCGCCTTGGCCACCGCATCGGTCCGGGTCACATTGGGCACCGTGGTATACAGACCCGCGCCGCTGAAGCCCGGCAGATCTTCCGAGTTCGACGAGCTGCGCACAAATACCCCGGCGCCCTTCAGTTGCCCCTTCCACTGCGTGTCCAGCGCGCGGACGAAGGCGGCGTCGGGCGCTGCGTTGGCGATCTCGGCACGCAGCGCGGTGAGTGCATCACGGCGTACGTTCGGGTCGGTGCTGAAGCCCGGTCGGCGCTGCAGTTCCTGCAGGCGTTGTGGAATGCGCAGCCGTTGCGTCATCGCCTGGTAGTGCGCGACCGGGATGCAGAAGTCGTCGGGCACGCGCGCGGCCGGGGGCAGCGCTGTCTTCAGCGTGCCCAGGTTGGCGGCCTTTACTCCGCAGTGGCTGCTGTCGCGCGCACGCAATGCCGCCAGCGGTTTCAGCGCCACGACGGACAGGTCCGGGCGCGGCAGGTTGCGCGCCACCGGACGGGTCGCCGTGGCAGTGGGGCGCTTCGGGGGGCCAGCCAGCGGCGTTACCCGGTAGTCGTTATTGGTGACCTCCAGCGCGACCCAGCGCCCGTCGTACTGGCGCAGCGCGTTATGCGCATCGCGCACATACACGTTGGGAATGCCCCAGCCCTTGGCCAGCAGGTTGACGTGCGACAGCAGCGTGGAGGGGCGCTGCGTCACCAGGCCTGCCACCGGCGCCAGCGCGATGGGCACCTCGTCCAGCACCGGGATATCGCGCGGAGTCAGGGTGCGCAGCTGCGCCTCCGACCGGACGATCCGAATCCGCCCTTCCGCCCGGCCGGTGTTCAGCGGCAGGAAGCGCTGCTCACGGATCAGCGCCTCCTGGCTGACATACGCCAGCCCCATGCCGCTGGCCAGTTGCTCGTGCTGGGTGGAGTTGGTCTTGAAGCGGATGGGGTCGCGGAACGAGGCGTGCAGCACCTCGTCGGTCTGCCGCAACAGCGGCGCGGTGAGCTTGTCGCCTTCCCAAAATTCATAGGTGTAGCCCGGCAGGTCACGCTGCCAGCTGAGGGTGCCGAACAGGAACCGCCGCTCTGGATCGCGGTACTGCGCGTTGAGCGTCGCCTTGTCCAGGGAACGCACCAGCCCCTGGCGGCGAACGAACTGCTCATGCAGGTCGAAGCGCGGCGTATTGATGTAGTAGATGCGTGCCGCGTTCTTCCGGTCGATCACGAAGATCAGGTGCGGCATCTCCAGCGCCGTACCGGCGTTGTAGACGCGGGCAAGCTGCATGAACTGTGCGCGGCTGTCGATGCGCGACAGATAATCCGGCCCGGTTGCCGGCTGTGCGGGCGCGACTTCACTGCCCGGCCGATATTCGTAGGATGAAGGCTTGCGTGCGGTCTGCGCCACTACAGGCGCGGCCCAGCACAGCAGCAGGGTGAGCATTGCTCCCCACGTCAACCAACGCTGTGGCCAGGCAGGGGATTTACTGGCTCGTTCCATGATGTCCCTACCCGCCCTTGGCCGGCCGCGCTACGGACGCTCGGGGGGAAATGTTGTAGTGGAAGACGACATAGACCGTGCCACTGGTCGAACGGGCGTCGTTCAGCGCGGCCGCTTCAGTGTAGAAGCGGGTGAGGCGCGGCCGCTCGCTCTCGGGTGCATCGCTCACTTTCATGTCGAAGGTCGCCGGTTTATCCGCCGTGATCGTGTAACGAACCATGACGGAAAAACTGGCACGGCTGTCCGCAAAGGCAGTCGCTGCCAGCGGCTTGATCTCCGCGTGAAGCCTCATCAGCGCATCGTTCGGGAGATTGCGCCCGCATCGGTCTTCAGGACTGGTGAACTGGAAGTTGGCCAGCTCGATATTGGGTGCCGGCTTTCCCTGGGGCTCAGGAAGATAGACTGCGGTCGCTTCGCCGCAGAACTCCTCGCCGGGAATCGCATGGGCCTGCGCGGCGACGGCAAGAACAAAGAGAAAAAGCGCAAAGGGTCTGATCCGGGAAGAATGACCTCCCAGCCAACACGAACAGGCTCGTCGCATTGTCATCGCATCCCACACGTTGGGCCGCTGCAGCTTCCATCTTCGATGAGGCGCACCTGTGAATGCCCCGGGTCGCCGGTGGGTACGGGTACACCCGGGGCGACGAAGAACGTGGCCGAGTGGGCGCCGTTGAGGCCGGCAGGAATGACGAAGGCCTTGCGCACCGTGTAGCTGCGGTACGGCATGCCCGAAGAGCGTTCGGTGTCGCCCCCCTCGATGCGCGGGATGTCTGGCGCGCCCTGGTTGCGCTGGCGCGCAGCCTCCCACGCACGTAGATCGGCGGGTGTTGCCGGCCGCAAGGTACCGCTGCGCAGTGCCGCGTCAATGCCTGCCTGCCCGGCCAGCGGTGCGTCCTTCACCTGGAACTCTTTCACCGGCGTTGCCGCCGCATCGGTGACCAGCGCAGCGCCCGGCGGCAGCGTACCAATCACCGCACGGCCGTCGCGCGCGGGGTACGCCACGTCCACCGCACGCCCGAACACCTCGCGCGCCAGCGGGTTGAGCTTGGACGAACCTTCGCCGCCCACATAGGCATAGCCGCAGGGGCCACGGTTGTCGTAGGTGCTCACCAGCAGCGGCACGTTCGCCGGCAAGCCGGTCAGCTGCTGCCGGTGATAGCCGGTCACCAGCACCGCAGCGATCTGCGTGCCACGGGTCCAGCCAATACTCCACACCGTGGGTTCATAGGCGCCCAGCAACAGCACCACCGGCGCATGGGGTTCATGCACCGCCACCTGGATGGTGGTTGCCTGGTGGCCACTCTGGTCGATCTGGAAGTCGGCCTCCTTGCCGCCATAAGCACCGGCCGCATAGACCTTGGCGTTGGCCGGCAGCGCGAAGCCGTCGAACGCACAGGTCGCGGGCGGAATGTCGCCCCGGGCGGGCACCTCGAACGCGAACGGCCGCGTGGCGCCCGGCTCCTGTGCGGGGTTGCTTCTCGCAGGCGCTTCCGAAACGGGAGCCGGCCCGGCTGGAACCGGCTGCTCAGCGACGGGCTTGTGCGCATCCTCTGTCGCGGGTGCCTTCACACCCGGCTCGGACAAGGTCATGTCGCCGCACCCGGCCAGCAGCGCCAGAGCAGCCATTGTGATCGCCAACCCGCCACGCCCCGCTCGCATGTGCTTCATGTCGTGATCCTTCACCGTTGGATTCGCGATTCTACGACCGACCGGGGCCGGCGTGTAGATCCAAAAAACGTGCTAACCAAGCCAGGCGGGCGGGTGAAGCTGCACAGCATGTTCAACGATGGGCGCTGCCCAGGCCGGCGTTGCACCCAGCTCTTCCACATTGGAGGGATACAGGATGACACCCCTATCCAGCTCCAGCACCAATTGTGGCGAGGCGACCCCGTCGTACATGGGAGCACTGTTGTCGTATACATGAATCGTGGTCAGGCCATGGGCAAGCGCGATCAGGTTCTGCCGTGACCGGTCAAAGCGCTCCCTGATCTTGTGTTCCGGGATGTCATGACCGCCTTGGGCCACCCGCTCCGCGACCCGCTCGATATGCAGCTCGGCGTTGGACAACCCGCAGAACCACGCGATCACCTCATGCGTCTCCATTGCTTCGCGCAACAGCGCTGGGATCGTGCTGCCGCCAAGCGTGGTTTCGAATGCGTAGTCTTCGCCGTTGGCGATGGCTCGGGCAAGCCGGCTCCTGCCTTCTTCCCACGCTTTGGCGTTGGCTTCATCGTGCGCATATCCGGCCCCCTCCAGCTCGCGCGTGAACGCGTCCGGATTGAACCAGGTCAGTCCGTCATCCCTGAGGTAGTTGCCGAGCAGGGAACTCTTGCCCGCCCCGTTGACGCCGGCCAGGACCAGGATTCTCGGCATGATTCAGAGCGACGGCCCGATGTTCGCCTTCCCACGGCGCGCGCGCTTGCTGGTCGCAGCAGCCAGGGACTTCCCATCCTTCAGCTTGGCAAGACGCAGGTCGAACGCACGCTGCAGATGCGCCAACGCGATCTCTTTGGACGCGGCCCCCACCTCCAGGACCGAACCCGCTACTTTCGGCTTCGCAGCCCGCTGCACGAGTGATTCGTAGTGGTCGGCTGCAAGTATCACAGCCTCGGTGCGGTGATGATTCGTCACCGCCACCGCCGCAGTCTTGTTCACTTGTGCCATGACGCCCGGCCAACCTCCCTTCTTCAGCTGGCTGGCGGTCATGGTGGGCAGATTCGACAGTGGCGCTTGGTTGCTCTTTTTCTCGCTCTTTCGAACGGAGACAAAAGCGCCCGTCTTGGGGCTCAACAAACCGGTGTCAGAAGGCTTCATGGCAGCCGACCCGAAGATGGATGTGTAGCTCATCGTACACCAGCGGCCAAAATGTGCCTTTTTGGCACTACGCCACACTATGAGGCGGTCTCGAACCCGGTACCAGCCGAATCCACCCCATTGTTTTGTAAGGAATTCCCTTTATAAGCCTGCCCTTCTAGAATGCGGCGCCCGACCGGCGGATTTTCGGCCTATCGCCTGGCGAGACGTGCGCAATAGTCGTAGGCGTTGGTGAAAACATACGTATCGCCTTCCTGGAAGCCGCCGTGCACCGGGTTGCCCACACAGAGCTCGCTGAAGCCGTCTTTTGTCTCGAAGCGGCCCAGATACTCGGCCTCGGGCTCCCAGGCCTGCCGGACCTGAAAGTAGGCCTTCGCCCAGTAGCGTTCGCCACTCGGCCCCCATTTCGTGTAACTGAGGTAGCCGGCAGCCTGATCAGGTTCCGATTCGACCAGCCATCCCTGCGCCGGCAACGCTGGGGAAAACAAGGTCACCTTGGCCTTGACGCGTCCCGGCGCATGGCCACGCCATGTGACGGCATCCGGGGGCAGCGAGGCGCAGCCAGCGAGCATCAGCAGGATTATGGCGATGACTGCACGGGCCATGGAAGTTCCTTGGGCGTTCGTGGCGCATGGTCCGACGCCAGGAACGGCGATGCAAGCCGCCCACAGCGTGAGCCCGGCGCGAAGACAGGTCGGCTAAGGCCAACAGCGTCGATATACTTGCTCTGCACGCCAACAGGCGGATGGAGCGGAGATTGCAGGGAATGCGAAGTCACATAGCTCTTTTCAGCCACCTCATTGCGCTATGTGCCGTGTCACTTTCAGCATGTTCGAGCGAAACTGTATTTACCGCTACTGGTACGCAGCCAGCCGTCACCATTGACCTTTCGCCACTGCCGCAGCGGTACTCCGCGCCCCTGCCTTCGACGGCGCAGGGAATGCTGACCTGGGTCGATGGCGACTCGTCCCTGCCACCTGTTGGGCATGTAGTCGATCTGCTTCTCGCGGGCGACCCGGTGATGCTCTCCGCAGTCCAACAATCGGCAGATCGCGTGCCGCCCGCACAAGCCGCCGGCTGGATTGCCGAGTGGCGCGCAGTGATGCGGTTCCGGAACGGGACACCTGCCTTCTGCACAACAATTCGCCCCTTGATGGCCGGCGCAGCCACACCGCTGCGTGACGCACTGGCAGGCGCGTATGCGGCGACGTGCCGTGCACCCGAAGACGTTAGCCACCTGCTGCGACCGGACACCCCGTATTGGGCCGTGATTGAAGCCTACCAGGCCGAAGACAACGGATACCCGGCGCCTACGGACCGCAGGCTGTTGGTCCGTGCCGCCGGGCAGGCTGTCGATGCGGGCGATCTGAGCGCATTGCGGCCGGCTGCAGGGTCGCTCGCCGATCGGCCCGAGCCAGACGCATGGGCTGCGCTGCGCGCGTTGCATGCCCGCGTAAGGGACCGCGAACAGGCAGACCAGCTGGCCATGGCATTCTTCCGGACAGGCGACCCGCAGTTGCATCAGCTTGCCTGGCGCGCGTGCTCGAATATGGCTCGACCACATCCCATGTGCGAATCAGGCCCCAAGAGGAGAACGCCCTCCGTCCAGCCGGATGCGCCCCCCAAGGCTTCCGCTGCGGACATTGCAGTCGTGCGGCAGATGCTTGCAAATGCCGGCTTCCCACGCGTGGCAGAGATGCCTGTGGCGGCTTTCGATACCGTTGACGCGACATCAATGCTGGGCATTGCTGGCCACGTATACGCATTCGACGCGGAAACCGACCAGTTCCCCAACGAGCACGACTCGCTGTTGCGCAAACTGGCATCGCTCGTGCAGCCAGCGCTCGCGGGCGCGGTGTTCGAGGAAGCCGTACCCGCCGAGGACGTCGGCCCCTACACGCTCACTGCGTATCTGGACGGAAAACGCTACCAGACAGCGGCCCGAAATCTTGATGACTGGTATGACGTAGAAACCGTACTGCGCCTGCTCAACACCATGCTCGCCGACCGCGGGCGGCCTGAGCGCTTTGCCAATCTGCATACGGGCGACCAGACCGCGTGGGTCGTTGGTGGCCCTCAGGCGGCAATCACGGCCTCGTTTGAGAGTGGTCTGCTGCAGCCCGGCGATGCTGGCGACGCTGAGCAGAGCGGCAAGGCGTTTGAAGCGGTGGTGTTGAAGAGGCTGAAGGAAGAATAGCGAACACAGCCCACTTTCCGGCTACCCACCCGCGCGATACCATCGCGCCAGATTTCACCCTCAGGAAGGTCGTCGCGAATCGGGCATCGTTGTTCTGCTCCTCGACCTCGCCGCCGATGGCAGCGTCACGCGCGTGGAGCTGGAGAAATCCAACGGATTCCCGAAGCTGGATACGGCTGCGATGGAAGCGGCGGCGGGTTGGCACTTCAACCCGCCGCAGGTGGCCGGCAAGCCGGTCGCGGGAAGGGTCCGTGTTCCGGCCAATTTCTCGCTGCACTGAGTGCCACCGCTTACAACCGCATGCCCAGCCAGATGACGGCTTCAGTTGAGCTGGACACGATCGGACCGAGCACCCTGGGCCAGAATGTGCCCGCTTGCACATGTTCCAGCGCTTGGTCGTGATGTTGCTGCTCCTCGGCGACGATGGATGAGATGGCCGCCACAGCGGCTGGATCGTGGCCCTGTAGAACCTCAAGCTGATGCACGAGGTGCCGCAGCACCACGCTCTCAACGGCGGTCGTCGTTGCAGAAATGGCCGCACTTCCACACAGGCCTGTGACAGCGCCCAGGACAAAACCCCCCATCCCGCAGAGCCAGTAGCTACGGCAGCGGCGGCGGCCACGCCGCTCGAGCTCGGCGCCGAAAATGGCCCGATGCCGCTGTTCGTGCGAACGGAATTCGCGAAGCTCATCCACCAGGCGTGGCGCGGTCAACCGGGCCAGGAGAATCTGGCCGGTGTAGATGGCGATGGCGCCATGCTCGCCAGCATGGTTGACCTTGATGATGCGGCCCCCCAGATCGGTGGCTGCAGACTGCGTTGCTACCTCCATCCCACTTCCCTCCATCTTTTTTTCAGGGTGCATCCGTAGCCGGCTTGACCCTTTGGAAGAAGATACAGCGCAATGAAGGAAGCCCACAATTGACGCGTGATAGGCTCAGGCCTCGATACGTTCAGAAGCTCTCCCAACCGCGCTCGCAATCGGGGCCAAGGCCATGAACTCTCCAGGAACGCCAGCCACTCCGCCAAAGCGTGCAGCACCGCCGAACGCGCCCGACCTGTTCGCCGCGTTGCGCGCCTTGCTGCTCCCCTACACACCCAAGCTGCTGGTCGTACACGATGAAGACGGCCACTTCTACGCCAACTGGAGAAACGTGGATGCCAAGGGCAAGCCGCAGTTCTTCGGGGCGGTGAAAGTCTCGGGCCGAAGGCATTCCTTCCACTTCATGCCCGTCTACCACTTCCCCGAGTTGCTGGCCGGCATCAGCCCCGCGCTGAAGAAGCGCATGCAGGGAAAGTCCTGCTTCAACTTTGAGGCGTTGGATCCGGATCTTCTGCACGAGCTGCAGGTCCTGATCGAACAGGGTGTGTCGCGTTACACGTCAGCCGGCAGGCTCTAGGCATGGCTGGCGACCTGTTTGCGCCGCGCCCCAGCGTGATACGCTGACCGGTTGCATCCATCCTGCTGCCCGCCCATGACCACCACGCCCAAATCCCGCGCTGCAACCCCGGCCGGTAATGCCTTCCGCACGCTCCTGCCGCTGCTGTTGGTCATGCTGTTCTTCCTCGGCAGCGGTTACCTGGCCGGCAAGAACATCCACACCATTCGTGAGGGCAGCGCCCTGGTCATCCGCTCCCAGGAGACGATGACCGCCCTGGGGGACGTCCTCTCGGCGGTGCAGGACGCCGAGACCGGCCAGCGCGGCTATCTGCTGACCGGGGACGACAGCTACCTCGAGCCCTACCGGATGGCGCTGGGTGTGGCCAGCACGCGGCTGGAGGCAACGGACAAGGCGCTGGCGGACGACCCCGCGCAGCGGGAAAGGCTCAAGCTGCTGGCGCGCAGGGTCCAGGACAAGCTGGACGAGCTGCAGGAAACGATCGAACTGCGCCGTACCCAGGGACTCGAGCCGGTTCTGGTCGTGGTCGGCTCCAATCGGGGCAAGGCCGCGATGGACGACATTCGTGCGCGCCTGGCCTCCATGAGCGCGATCGAACTGGACAAGCGCGCCCGCCGGTTGGCGGAGATGGAATCGGCCTACAGCGCGGCGCTGACCTCCGGCGCGGCCAGTGCCGTGCTGGGCATTGTCCTGACGATCTTCATCGCGTTCCTGCTCCGCCGTCACACCCGCGCGCGCGAACGGGATGCCTGGCTGCAGCGCGGCCGCTTGGAGCTGACCACCGCAACCGGTGGCGACCTGGACAACGGCGCGCTTGCGCAGGCCAGCCTGGGCTTCCTGGCCGGCTACACCGGCGCCGAAGCGGGCATGCTGTTCGTGCCGGAGGCCGGCGGCTTCCGCCAGATCGGCGCCGTGGGCATCGCGGCCTCGCCAGACGGCGCCGACGGGCTCCGCGACGGCGGAAGCCTGCTCGGTCGTGCGGTGGACGAGAAGCGCGTTCTGGTGGTGTCGGATGTGCCGGCGGGCTACTTCACGGTGGGCTCGGGACTGGGCCAGTCCCAGCCACGCCACCTGGTCATCGCCCCCAGCATCCACGAGGGCGAAGTAAGCGGCGTCATCGAGCTGGGCTTCTTCGGCGCGGTGCCTGCCGAGGTGGTCGAACTGCTGGAGCTGGCCTCCGCCGACATGGCGGTCGCGCTGCAATCGGCCGCGTATCGCGCCAAGCTTTCCGAACTGCTGCTACAGACCCAGCGCCAATCCGAAGCGCTGCAGGTGCAGAGCGAGGAACTTCGCGTCTCCAACGAAGAGCTGGAAGAACAGAGCCGGGCATTGCGCGGCTCCCAGCACGAGCTGGAGGAGCAGCAGGCCGAGCTGGAGCAGACCAACAACCAGCTGTTCGACCAGTCGCAGCAGCTCGAGAGCGAGCGCGACAAACTGGCGCGCGCCAACGCCGCCATCCTGGCCGAATCGCACAAGGTGCAGCGCGCGAGTCAGTACAAGTCCGAGTTCCTGGCCAACATGTCCCACGAACTGCGCACGCCACTGAATTCCGCGCTCATCCTCTCCAAGCTGCTGGGCGACAACCGCGACGGCAACCTGAGCCAGGAACAGGTGAAGTTCGCGCGCACCATCCACGCCTCCGGCACCGACCTGCTCAACCTGATCAATGAAATCCTCGATCTGTCCAAGATCGAGGCCGGGCATATCGAGGTGCACGCCGAGCGCTTTGGCGTGGAGAAACTGCTGTCGGATATTGCCGAGCTGCTCGGACCGGTGGCCAGCGAAAAGGGCCTTTCACTGGACGTTTCAATGATGGCCGACTGCCCGCCGGTGATCGAATCCGATCGCCAGCGCATCGAGCAGATTCTCAAGAATCTGCTGTCGAACGCATTGAAGTTCACCGAGGCAGGCGGCGTGACTGTATCGGCATCGGCAACGCGCGATGGCCGTGTGGCGTTCTCGGTGACCGACAGCGGCATCGGGATCGCACCCGATCAGCAGGCGCGCATCTTCGAGGCATTCCAACAGGCAGACGGCTCCATCAGCCGGCGGTATGGCGGCACCGGCCTGGGCCTGTCCATTTCGCAGGAGCTTGCACGCCTGCTGGGCGGCGACATCACCGTGGAAAGCGAGCCCGGCAAGGGCAGCTGCTTCCGGCTCGTGGTCGCAGCCCGTCCGGCGGCCCCGTCAATGGCGCCGACACACGCCGCGCCCGCAGCCATCCGCCCTTCCCTGCCCCAGGACGCCCGACCGGCGCCGCTCGCAACACGGCAGCCCAGCGATGCGAGCAGCAATGGACGCGGACTGATCCTGATCGTTGAGGACGACATCGCCTTCGGGCAGATCGTCAGCGACCTGGCGACCGAGATGGGCTTCCGCGCGCGGGTAGCGCATACCGCGAGTGAGGCCTTGGCCGCCGCGCGTTCGGAGCTTCCGCACGCGATCGTGCTGGACGTCGGCCTGCCCGATCAGTCCGGTCTGTCGGTGCTGGACGTGCTCAAACACGATATGCGCACACGGCACATTCCCATCCACGTGGTGTCCGCGATGGATCATTCGCGCAAGGCGCTGTCGCTGGGCGCGGTGGGCTACCTGGGCAAGCCCACCACCCGCGAGGAACTCGCCGGCGTGCTGCTTTCGCTGGAGCGCCGCCTGTCGCTGCGCCCACGGCTGGTACTGGTAGTCGAGGACGACGCCGTGCAGCTGGACGCCGTACGCGAGCTGCTGGCCTTGGCCGACGTGGAGACGATCGGCGCGCGTTCGGCGTCGGAGTGCCTGCAGATGCTGGCCCAACATACGTTCGACTGCATGGTGCTGGACCTGACCCTGCCCGACGCCTCGGGCTTCGAGCTGCTTGAAATGCTCAGTGAGCAGAGCCCAAATGCGCTGCCGCCGATCATCGTCTACACCGGCCGGGTGCTGTCGCCCGCCGAAGAGGTGCGCCTGGGCCGCTATTCGAGTTCGATCATCATCAAGGGCGCGCGCTCGCCCGAGCGCCTGCTCGATGAAGTGACGCTGTTCCTGCACCAGGTAGTGAGCGAGCTGCCCGAGTCCAAACAGGGCATGCTCCGCACGGCGCAGCATCGCGACACCGCGTTGGAAGGCCGCCGCGTGCTGATCGTGGAGGATGATGTGCGCAACATCTACGCGCTGATGAACGTGCTCGAGCCCCACGGCTGCAAGGTGACCATCGCGCGCAACGGCCAGGAGGCCATCGACACGCTGACCGCAGCGGTTGAAGGTCCGGCGCCGATTGAGCTGGTGCTGATGGACATCATGATGCCGGTCAAAGATGGCCTGACCGCGACCCGTGAGATCCGCCAGGACGGACGCTTCGGCAAATTGCCGATCATCGCCCTCACCGCCAAGGCCATGCCCGACGACCAGCAGCAGTGCATCCAGGCAGGCGCGAGCGATTACGTGGCAAAGCCGCTGGACGTGGACAAGCTGGTGTCGCTGATCCGGGTGTGGTTGATGGCGTGACAGCGGACGTGGGCACCTGGAGACGCAGCGTGCCCATCGTCCGCGTAAAGTTTCCCGGCCTCACCCCGTCCCGAACGGGGTGTCGTGCCAGCCGTACTGGCGCTGCGCCACCTCATCCAGATCGCGGTCGTCGCCCTCAGCGAGCGACGCAGCCGGCGCCAGGCTGACCACCGCGCCAGCTGCAATGCGAACAGCGCTGCTACGCCGCCGTCCATCGGTCGCCTCCGGGGAGGACTGCGCGGCCACGTACGCCTCCATCAGCTGCCGCAGCACTTGCGCCGCTGGCCGGCATTCGCGCGCCGCCGCGGCCTGGAAGCTGGCCCGCAGCTCGTCTTCCATCTTTGCCTGCATCAGAACGTTCCTGCTCATGACTGGCTCCTGCGGGCTATTTCCCGCTGTTCGCGCTGCAGTTTCCTGGGAATCTTCGGCACTACCGGCGCGGGCCGCTCGATCACCGTGAGGGTGATGACGCCCTCTTTGGCCTCTACCGCCAACTTGGCACCAATCACGAAGCCGATGTCACGCAGCCGGCGACCGCGCAGCTGGATATGCGGAATCTCTTCCGCGCGGCTCATCGAGTCGATGGCGTCGTACCACAGCGCGGTGACCTTGCAGGTGCGTGCGGGGCGGGAGTAGCCGCCTCTGCGCTTGGGGACTTCGTCGAGGGGCGTGTCCGCCCACTGAGTAAGCATGTTGGACCTCCAGTTTGGAGCGCCCTCGCCGGGATGGCAGGGGCGTCGGGAGGCTAGAAACCGTCAAATGAGACCCGGCATGGCGTATTTCCTCGGGGGTGTTGTATTAGCCACCCTCCCGACAAAGGAACGTCCAACTCTCTCACGTTAGAGTTTCTAGGCTCTGGAGAACACCATGCGGGGTGCTGTGGACGATGGGAAATCGCTTGTTTCTGTCGGTCTTCCAAATTTGATGGACCAGACCTACAGGCGACGCAAGTGGCCAACTTCGCCGGACTCAGCGCCGTTCAAATGGCGCCATCACGGGTCGCTAGCGACATCAGCCTCGGCTTCCAACGGCCGCTTGTGCGCCTCCTCGATGATGCGCTTGTTGAGAATGCGCACGGTGCCCACCATCAACAGCCGCATATCGCGAACGATGTAGTCGGCGAGCGCGTCATCTTCGATGTCATCGCCATCGATATCCAGGCGAAACTCCTGGCCCTGGATTCCGCCACCGTTGCTGAACTCGATTTCAAAATCGAAGCAGACACGCTTTTGCATTGAAGCCATCCGGTTCGGGTAGTCCATTTTTCCGGATTCTCGCACGCTACCAGTGCCAACGCATGCCCACGTTTCCGTTCCATGCTGTCTCGTGGCCGTCGAAGCTCCAGGTGTAGTCGAGGCCGACAAACAGGTAACCGCCGCGACTCACCTGCCACGTGCCGCCCGCCCCCAGCTCTGCCCAGCTGTCGCCCAGATCGACGCTGAAGGGCACGTAGCCGGAGGCACTCGAGAACTCAGTGGTCGGCGAGCCGCTGAACTGGTGCCACGCGTTGAGGCGGATCCAGCCGCTGGTCGCAGGTGCCCCACCCGCCGCCCCGCTCCCGGTGCGACTCAGGCGCAGTCCCAGCCGGCCCACGGTGGAATCGCCATCGCTGTAGCGCACGCGAGCGGTGGCGTCGACCAGATCGTCGATGTCGACCTTCTGCCAGATGACCTGTGCCTGCGGTTCGATATGCCAACCGCCCCCGTCTTGCGGCGCAGCGCCGATGGCCAAGGGCCAGCCGCCCTCCATTGAGACCAGTGCACCGTCGCCATTGGCGAAGATGTCCGGCAGGCGCGTCGAACGTGCACGCAGGTCGTACCCGGTGTACTGCGCGACGGCGTCGACGTACGCGCCGCGGGCGTTGAACGCCGTCCAGTACGCGCCCACCGTGCGCGCGTTGAAGTCGTCTTCGCCGGCGTGGAAGTCGACGTCCAGCAGATGGTGGCGCACGCTGCCGCGCGCCTTTCCGTAGGCCAGATAGGCGCCGGCGTGGCGATGGCTGCCGTCATCCCCGACTGCGCGGTACAGGTCCAACCCGACCTGCAGTGCATTGAAGGTGTAGTCGAAGCCAGGGCCGCGATTGCCGTAGACACCCAGCTTGCCGCCATCGCGCTCGCCATCGTGGTGCAGCACACGTACCCAGGCACCGTTCATGCCGCCCGTGCCGAGGTCGTCGCGCTGGCCCAGCAGGTGTTCATCGCCGACCCGCTCATGCAGCGTACCGACGATGGCGCGACCGTAGATGGCCGCCATCGTCGGCAACGCAGCCCCAAGCGATACCTCCTGCCGGTACGAAGGCGTAGGCGGTTCGGGAGGAACCGGCGGAACCGGTGGTGTCGGCGGCTCGGGCGGAGGCGTCGGTGGGTCTGGGGGTGTGGGGGGATCTGGAGGCGTTGGGGGATCCGGTGGAGGCGGCGGAGGGGGTGGTGGCGGCGGAGGTGCCGGGCAAGGCGGCGATGGCGCACCTGGCGACGCACAGTCGACCACCGACCGCAGGAACCAGCTGTTCTGGTTGTCCGTGCTCCCTGCCCCGCCCAGCCCGCCCTGGTACAGGAAATATTCGTAGGGGCCAGCCACTACGGGCGACAACAGCGAGAAACTGCCTGCGCCGGTCGTGGCGCCGTTGAGGGCGACCACCAGCGGAATGCCATTCTGCTGGGTGACCGCACCGCCGCCACCAAGATTGGCCACAGCCACGCGGGTGGCGCCGGTGGCGCTGCCGCCGTCCAGAATCAAGCGATCGGCAGGGGACGAATCACCGGCCAGCACACTGGTTGCGGCAAGGCGGCCGTCCTGCCCGAGGTAGTCACCCCGAATCGTCAGCTGGCCCGTGGGCATCAGCGTGCCTGCGTTCGCCACGTTGCCAACGACCACGCCACTGCCAGCCAGCGTTCCCGGTGCGGATATCAACCATTGCGGGCTGCTCAGCGCGCCGGTCACCCGCAGCGTGCCGGTGTCGATGAATGCCTGTTGCGCGAACGTGCCCGTTCCCGAGAGCGTCCAGTCCTGCCCCTGCATGCGCAGCAGCTCGAATGCCTGGAACAGAGCCGCAGTTTCAGTGCCGGTGCCCTCCAGGAACAGGGTGTCCGTACCGGGGCCGGCCAGCACCGTACCAACTACGCGCGAGCCCGTGCGAAGAGTCATGCGGTCGTCGTAGGCGGTCGTCTGATCGAACTGTACCGCCACCGTGCCGGTACTCTCCAACGATCCCGCATTGATGACGGTGCCGGGCGCGTTGTTGAGCGCAATCGCCACGTTACCCCGGATCAATCCGGCGTTATCCACCGTGACCGGACCGGAATCATCGGCAAGCGTGGCGTTGCCACTGTAGACGCCGTACGCAGGCCCGATGAGCGACCCGCCGGCCTGGTTGATCACCTGCGCGCCGGTCAGCGCGTAAGACGCGCCGATATAGACTGCCGCGCCCGAACCGGCGGTCGCGCCATTGCCCCCGACGAACGTGGATGACGTTGCGGTGATGGTACCGGCGTTGGTCAGTACGTTGCCGGTGTTGAACCGGCTGCGGACATAGGCGATCCCGCCCGCACCGGTAATCTGGCCACCCGCGCGATTGGTGATTTCACCGCCGCCATAGGACCAGATCGCAGGGCCGGTGGTGCTCGACAGCACGCCTGCGTTATCCACCATCAGGTCCGTGAAGAGATCCGTGCCTGCCACCGCCGAGCCAGGCCCTTGGATCAGACCACCGGCGGCATTGGTCACCAGTGTAGAACCGTGACTGACCGAGATTCCCAGTCCACCAGCGTTGAGTGCCGAGATGCGGCCACCGCTGTTGTTGGTGATGGTGGGCGTAGTGGATGCACTGGAACCGGTGGTCAGCTCGATGCCCGACACCCCTCCCTCTATCACCCCCGTATTGGTGATGCTTGCGCCGACTCCCGCATTTGGCAGGCTGCCGTATATCCCGCGCACCGTGCCCTTGATCAGGCCGGTGTTGGACAGCGTCAGCTCGCCCGAGGTGTACACGCCGATGTTGCCCGTGCTGATGGTGCCGCTGTTTTCAACGGCAAGCGCAGCATTGTTGTTGTAGACACCAAAGCCAGTGCCACCCACCGTGCCGCTGTTGATGAAACGGCTTCCATTTCCCTGCAACTGCACCGCAGGTTGTACGCCGGTTACCGTGCCCAGGTTGGTGACGAGCCATGCATCCCCCACCCCACCGAGAATGCCGTAGCCAGTTGTCGGTGCGACGGTAATGCCCGCGGCCACCGTTGCATTTCCGCCACCCGCCGGCAGCACTACGGTGGTGGTGCGATTGGTATCGATGACGACCGTGCTCTGCGCGACGGCATCGACACTTGCACCCAGCAGACCGGCGCACGCGATGACTGCCGGGCCCAGCGCGGGGAGCGCATCGCGCACGGCAATCGCCAGCCTTGAAGGCAACAGTCCTCGTGCTGTGACTTCCATGCTGCCACCCGACCTGATCGCTTGGGAGCGTGAAAGCCAACTGTTGGCGCTCGGTGCGCTCAGGGCAACCGTTGAATTACGGGGGGCGCTGCGTATTTCTACTGAGCCCGTAAACGCTGGCACCGCAGTGACGGCGGCTTCACCGCTACGCAACGACACGGACGCTACGTTTTCCCCGCCATTCATCGCCTGCGGCAGGGCGCTAAACAGTTCAGGAATCAACCATGCGTACATACATCGTAGTGGGTCTGGCGCTGATGGTCGTTGCGCCTGCGTGGGCTGCAGATGTCACCTGCGAATCCAAGGGGCGCGGCCGCACCGAATGCCCGATGGACACCCAGGGCGAAGTTCGGGTCTCGCGTCAGCTGAGCAAGTCTCCCTGCACCGAAGGCGTGACCTGGGGCTTGAGCAAGCACGCGGTGTGGGTCGAACAGGGCTGTCGCGCCGTGTTCTCGAATGGTTCGGCCAGCGCCGCTGCGGCCCCGGCAGCCAGTGGTGGCCTGCCGCTGTTCAACGCGAGCTGCCCCGGCGGGCTGGACGTTCATGGCGACCAGGGCGGCCCGGTGTACGTCAACGGCAAGGAAGCGACGTTGAAGAGGTCCAACGACAACTACTTCGAGGCGAAGGATGCGGCAACCGGCACCGTCATCTCGTTGAGCAAGAACCCGGACGGGACGCTGTCGGTGTCCTACACCGGCCGCAAGGGCGCCAACGGAATTTGCCAGCTACGCTGAGGTCAGCAAGTTACGCCTTGCGTGCGAACAACCATAGGACGAGGAACACCGGTAGCGGCGACAGCATCATGATGATGCCGAGGCCGATGTTGGCGCCGCCACCGGTGTTCATGAAACCGTCTGCGTAGTACCAGCTCCACAGCGCGAGCGAGGCCAGCAACCCAGCGATGTAGCCCCTGCGCAGGTGCGGCGGCCGCCGCATGGCGGCCCAAAGCGAGAACAAGGCGAACGGCGCGAAGGCCAGTGCAGTGCGCACCCAGCGCGGGTGCACTTCAG
Source organism: Stenotrophomonas sp. (assembly GCF_050737075.1). Lineage (GTDB taxonomy): Bacteria > Pseudomonadota > Gammaproteobacteria > Xanthomonadales > Xanthomonadaceae > Stenotrophomonas. The sequence goes on along the minus strand of NZ_JBOHXV010000020.1, from coordinate 34,138 downwards.
GCCCCAAGCCGAAGGTGCGCGACCTGAGATAATCGAGCAGCCACTCAACGCCCCACACGATGGCGAATGCGTACACGATGGAGAGAAGCAGCAACGTCGCAGCGGTGGTACGCATGGAGGTCTCCCTTGTGGCTATGAATTGTTGAAGCTCAGCGGTTCATCTCATCAACGAACCACTGCACTATCGGAGTGGACAGTGCCTTGCTCTAGCAACCTTTGGCCTCCAACTACGGGCGGGGGCTGGGTCGCGGACCAGGTTGAGCGTCAGCAACGTACTACTACCTTCCGCAGAAAAAAAAGGCTCTGTCCGCCGTATGAGAGCAGATCGTGCATGCACGATTGCCTCAGAAGCTCAGAAGAGCCATGGTTAATTTTCAGATTTCTCGCTGTCGACCATCCACCCCAAAGATCGCCGTCATAGATCGGATTTCACCCGGGCCACGCTATGGAGAGGCTCGAGCCACTTCACTCTAGAACGATCGGCAAGACGACATTTGCTCCGTGGCAGTATGGAATGGAGCGGTGGGCGCGACCTAAACCATGCTCTTTGAGTCATATCTTCCAAACCTTCGCGTACGCGAGAGCGCCAAGCTCCCTCGTTCGCTGCGCAATGAGGCCCGGAGTCAACTCGTCTACAGCAAGGAATTCTGGTGGAAGAATCACATCCATCTTGCACTTCCTCAGAATATCTTTCTTTTCCTTGAAATTCTTATTCTCGAGCTTTTCATTGAGATCCTTCGAAACGAGAACTAAATTTCCGACCTGACCGATAGTGCCCTCATCCCATCCATCCTTCCCTACTAAACTCTGCGGAACCAAGTGCTCAATGGTGAGCTCATCCATATCTGCACCGTAGGCATGGCCGAGGTGCCTTGATATCTTTGCTAGGACATACTTCACCAGCCCTCGCTCCTTCGACTGAGTCGCCGTATAGATCAAACTAGGGAATAGCGCCAAGAATTCCTCTTCACTTGGCACTCTCTCTTTCAGCTTCTGCGTAAGCTCTCTTAGCACACCAGTCGCATCCTGAGGGTTTTTTACCCCCGATATCTTTCGCGCCAACATGGCATACATACTAGATATACCCCCACTGGATCGCTGAGATGTAATGGCAGTAAATATGAAATGAAACTTCTCCACCTCGCCCACGGCTTTTGATATCTGGCTTATTTTTACTCTTTTCCCTACATATCCCGAAAATAGAGCCAATGTCACAGGTACCTGCTGCCTGACCCGAAATAGATTAAGAGCAGAAAGCGATGCCCTCACCGCGATTTCAGGCCTCTGCCACTTCCTATAGTCGGGATCATGAATTGCTCGATAGTGTTTCGAAGACACTACCAAGTCATCCAGAAAGGCCTTTGCGTTAGCCACCGTGACGATCTTTCTGAACTCTTTATAGATATTTTTTTGAGCAGTGTATTCGTGCTTTGAAAGCCACCAGTGGTAGATGAAAGTATCGGTATCGAGCTCACGCTTTCCCTCGATCGTTTCCCGAACCCTCGCCCACTTCAATGAGACCTGATCTAGGTCCCTGTTGGCCTTCTTAATAGTCTTACTGAAGTGATTCTTCACGAGGTCGGCCAGGGCTAGATCCTTTCCACGCGTGTTTAGCGTCTCGAATATCAGGTATGCATCGTCCTCCGAGTCAAGCGTCACAAGTATCAGCTTAAGCGAAAGCACAGCATCCCGAATGTCTATCAATCGCTTTTGCTTTGCCAGCTTTCGCTTTTTTGCAGACAATCCAGGATCTGCGTCGAACGACTCCACCAAAGTTGAGAGGAGTCGCTTAAACTGATCGTGAGCGGATTTTAAGCGCTCCTCCTCCTTGTGAACCTTGACAGCGACGCCAGCCGGCTCGCGGGAAAGCACCGCATCCTGAAAATAGGGGTGCGACGTCTGAGTCTGCAGCACAAATTCTCGCGCGTTCTCAATATTCTCTCGTTCGATCAGCTTATGCAGGCCGGACGCTTGGTCTCCAAAGCCGGCCTCCTCGAGCGCATCGCGCAGACAGCTCATCAAGATCATGATCGTGGTGAGACGCTGCTGTCCATCCACGACCCCCAGCTTTCCGGAGATCGTGTACACCACCATCGAGCCAATGAAATAGTCGGAAGACGAGTTGACAACGACGTCACTCCAAAAATCTGTGATGTTTTCGTTGTCCCACGAGTATGGCCGCTGGAATCTAGGAATAACGTAATAGTCTGCGCCCAACAGATCCTTAATGCTTCGGTCGTGCGATTCAATTTTCAACTCCCACCCCCTTTGACTTGCTGTTCGAGAGAGTTGCGTGCTCGTCCATGAAACGTAACCGAGCCGGCCACTTCCTTCTTGATATCCGATGAATTGCAATGCGATGTCTGCGGTTTCGGAACCTCCACTGCACTCGATTGCATTAACACCCTATTGGACAGAGTGGCGTTGAAGCAAGTGCAATGCAATCCGATAGGACTGGCCTAGCCTTGTCAATATGCTTGCCCCACAGTCACGTCGGGCTACTCACATGAACCGACCCATGGCACTCGAGATATCATTGGCTGCTCAGCATGGCGAGTGCGATCGCATCGCAATGGACAATTTCCAGCGCTGATCTGGCTTTTTGCGCACACACGCTGCCGGGCATACCAAGCCTCCCAGTGATGGGCCATGGCGCCCGCCCCGCCCCCCCCCCAAAGGGGAGCGGGGCGCGATTTACCAACGAATCACCCTAGCTAGTACTTTGGCCTGTCTTCGCCAGCCTGATAAGCCGACCGCAAGGGTGGCCATGCGGATCGCACCGCTCCATAGAAGAAAAAAAAGCCCCCGTTTCCGGAGGCTTTTTCGTCTGAATCATGGTGGGCGGTGCAGGGTTCGAACCTGCGACCCTTGCCGTGTGAAGGACGAGATATAGCCTTGTTCCTCAAGGGAACGGCCAAGAGTCCCTTGTTTTCCAGTGTCATTGCGTCCGGTTGGATTTCGCCGCACACTGCAATTTGCACTTACCACGCACTTACGGACACATGGGAACCAAGCTGACGATCCGCGCCGTGGAGCTGGCCAAGCCGGCCGAGAAGCCCTACGAGATAAGCGATGCCGATATGAAGGGCTTGCTGCTGCGGGTGCAGCCGTCCGGGGTCAAGTCGTACATCGTGACCTGGGGGCGCGGGAAGAGGCGGACCATAGGCAAGCATCCCGTGATGACCTTGGCGGGCGCGCGCGCTGCGGCGCTGGGGGCGCTCTCCGAGGCTTCCCAACACGGCGCGCCCGTGGCTGTGACCAGGCCCAAGGCAGACACCACTGTAGCCGACGCCTGCCGCGACTACGTGGCCACCCTCAAGAAGGATGGCAGGGACACCGCCGCGGCGGACGCCGATCGGCGCTTCGAAAGGTGTCTGTACGCCGACAAGCTTGGCAAGGTGCGATTGACCGACCTGCACCAGGATCACATCGAGGCCTGGCGCGATCGCGTTGAGCGAGGCGACCTCCCTGCCCTTCCGGTTAAGCGAGGCCGGCCGCCGGTGGTAAAGCCGCTGGCCAAGTCCAGCGTCAACAGGATGCGCACCGTGCTGGTGGCCGCCCTGAATCACGCGGTGGCCCGCCGCAAGGCATCACCGGACGTGGCTTTCGAGTGGAACGCCGTCAAGCCGCTCAAGGACGCCAGCCAGCGCCGGGGCCTGTACCTCGAACGGGAGCAGCGGCGCGCGCTGTTGGACGCCGCCATAGGGCCCGTGCGCGACCTTATCGAGTGCGTTGCACTCACCGGCTGCAGGCCGGGAGATCCTGCCATCTGCCTACGCTCCGACTACGACGGCCGCACAGCCAGCGTCAGGTTCCGAAGCAAGGACCATGACCGCAAGATTCCGCTCTCCCCCGCTGCCGGTGCCATGTTCGACCGGCTGTCCAAGGGGAAGCTACCCAAGGCGCACCTGTTCACCCAGGACGGCGGGAAAGCTTGGACGGCTGATGCCTGGAGCGATCCGGTTAGGGAAGCCGCAGCGCGCGCCGGGCTGCCTGCCGGCGTCACGCTCTACACCCTGCGCCACTGCTGGATCACCGATGCCATCGTGGGCGGCATGGACCTGCTCACCGTGGCGAAGCTGGCCGGCACGTCACTGGCGATGATCGAGAAGCACTACGGGCACCTGGTGCAGGGCGCGGCGCGCGACAAGCTGGCGCAGGTGCAGTTCCTGTAGCCCTACGTTCCGGCTTTCTTGGCGTTCCGGTGCGCCTCCATGGAGATTGGAGGCGTCGCGCCGACCTCAGCAAAGTCGATCAGCTCGTCTGGCCGGACGTCGTCCATCATCTCGAGCATGTGCGCATCCGACTCCAGAGTCTGCAGCAACAACCGCCGCCGCCCCAGCTCAAGCAAATCATGCTGCTGAAGTAGGCCTGTGGCCTTCAGGGCGCTTACACGCTGAACCTGCTGGTCGACTGCAACGCGGAGAGTGTGCACTTCCTCCGCTCGATTGTGCCTCAACCAGTCCAACGTCTTCGGGAAAGTCGACTCAAGGCGATGAACGATCTCGCCTGTCACCGAGCGGCCGGATTCGCTGGCGGCGTCCTCTAGGCGCCCTTTGAGGTCCGCCGGCATGCGCACATTCACTTGAGGGTCGGTTCTCGCCATGCCGGCATTCTGATGCAGCACCGTGCTTGCGGTCAATAAAGCACGGTGCTATGGTCTGCACATGCAGCACGGTGCTGCATTCAACCACACAGGAAATTAGCGATGCAGAAGCCAAAGCTTGCGTACAACCCGGAGGAGGCCGCCGAACAGCTGGGCATCAGCCGCCACCGCTTCTATGAGCTGCAGAAAGCAGGCCAAGTGCGGACGTACAAGGATGGGAAACGCCGCCTGTGCAGTCATCAGGCCCTGGTCGAGTGCCAGCAGGCGATGGAGAAAGCTTCCGCCGAAGGGAAACCCCATGCGGCGGCCGCCTGAAGTAGAAACGGCCCGGATGGTCCTACCCATCCGAGCCGTCGAAGTCACTGCCGAACCCTTGCGAGGAACGACCAGACCATGAGTAATATCCTACACCGCCCAGCCCCGGACGCAATCGGGGAAACCCTCGACGCACATTCAGAAAAGCCTGACCCTCCCCAGCAGGCCCGGACCCAGCACCACTGGTCGGATGGGATCTGGGACAGCCTGCAGCCTGGGCTTTACCTGCGCGCCCGCATGGCACGACTTGATCGGTCGCTACAGGCTATGGGCACGCTGCAGCAGATGCTAATGCGCGATCACCGAGGGGTGCACGAGCAGATCAGCGACCCGGAAGCGTATTACCAGCATGGGCTCACACCCTGCGAGGTCGAAGGCATCCACCTGGCGTTTGACCTGATCTGGTGCCAGGCCTACGACGACATGTCAGATCTGCGCGACAACATCCAAAACTGCTGGGCCAAGGGAGGTCGGGCGTGAGCGTCGTCATCATCCCGTTCCCGGCCGCGCGGATCGTTCGCATCCCCGTACTGACTGCCAGCGAGCAGATGCGCCTCGAAACGCTGGCAGAGCGCGTCTACGCCGCCATGGAACGCGCTGCGTCAATGCCAGCAGGAGCCAAGCCATGACTGGCCGCCGTTCCAAAAGGAAGGCGGCGATGCCCCGGCTCCGGGTCAGTCCGAATGCCGAAGCGCTCCTGCGGCACATGGCGGCCTCCGCCAGCCCCGAACGGCTTCGGGAACTGGCTGCAGACCCAGCAGGCAGGGCTGAGCTGTTCCGGCTCCAGCGGATCGCTGCAGCGCGCGTGGAAGAGTTTGAGGGCTATCTGGAGTTGGCCAGGGACGCAGAGTCCCTGTTCTCTACCGCGCTGCGCGTGGAGGCGGACCGATGAATGATCTCTTCGACACAGCTGCGGCCGGCAAGACAAAAGCGTCAGAGCGCCCACTGCAGCCCTTGGAATCATCTGTCGCAGTGGAAGTGATCTATCGCTCTCAGGTCGGGGCTTGCATCCCCTTCACTGCCCTGCCAAAGCACTACCTGGGCAAGAAAGTGAGGCTCGTAATCGTAGGGGAGGCTGATGAGTGAGCGAGAAGCCCGCAAGCTGGCCAAGCGACGGGCACGGGCGACGGGGCGCAGCAGTAGCGTCTACGTGCCCATCTCGCCCCACGTCCGCCTGTATGCCTGGGAACTGGAGTGCCAGGCGTTCCGCACCCTCGATCCCGTCGCACGCGCGCTGCTGATCGAGTTGCGCGCGCTGTACCGGCCGTCCGCCGGCGCTGAGGTGTTCCTCAGCGTCCGCGAGGCGATGCAGCGCACTGGGGTCACGCAACGGCCTGTGCAGAGTGCCTTCAAGGCGCTGCTGGAGCGCGGATGGATCGAGGAAGCAAAGGCCGGCAGCTTCGACCAGAAGACCGGTACAGGGCGCGCGCGGTCGTTCCTCCTGACCAACATCGGCCCGGCCGGCGACGACGTGGACGCCAAGCGAACTTACATGCGATGGAAGCCATACGCCACCGAATGCCAAAAAATCACGGTAGCGCCAGACGCTACGGACCGTAGCGTCCAGCACTACACCGACCAAGCCGCGTAACGACAAATTAACCAAAGCGTAGCGTCTGACGCTACGGATGGAGGGAGTTATGGCAAAAAACCGTAGCGCCAGACGCTACACAGATAACTACTACCAGGCGGTAGCGCAGCGGACGCCTGGTGCAGTTGTTTCTGTGCCCCTGCTTCACACGCTTCATCCGCTCCAAGCCTCTCCGGAGCATTACGCGACTTTGCACGGGGCGCACCCCCTGCACGACCTGCACCCGGTGAACGACATGCCTCATTCGCGCGCTGAAAGATTCAACGCAGATATCTGGCCGAAAGAACTCGTCCAACAGAGACCGGCAGCCCGAGCCGCCAGTCACGCACCTCATTGCGCGCGCAGCATCAGGGGCACTCCGGCAGGGACAGAAGATTGTCAGGCGTGTCTCTGTCTGCCTCAGTCCGCAGGTACTTCGAACCCATCAACCGTGAAACCACAACAATGTTCCGCTTGTGGCCGCCCACGTGCGTGTACAGCTTGAGTGTGCCGGCCTCAATGCCCTTGATCGCCTCATCAAGGCTCATGGTCCACATGGTCAGCAGCGAGCCACCCCCGCCGACCGCCTGGATTCGAGTGTACGGATCTTGCCGATCCGCCTTCCTAATGCAGCGCACTTCACGCTCTTCGGTCAACAAGCCCATGCCCCTCTCCTTAGGTGGGCCAGGAACGCCCTGGCTCGGTGACGATACGCCCCAAGACAGCTGCACCGCATTCATTCAAAGCCCCCGCGCGGCAACTACATGGGCGCGCGACTGCACACCCCCAGAATCGTATGGGCTTGGCGCCGGGGGGAGGTCCAAAGTTGATCGGCCTCGCGCCCCGATACGCGCCCCCTCTTTTCTTCGCGCATCCACAGAATTTGAATTTCAGTGTGAGGTCTGCGGCACCGCGCTCAGGCACCAGATGACCGGGCGACCACGCCGCTACTGCTCGGAAGCATGTCGGCAAAAAGCGCATCGAATTCGACGCGCGCTGCATCCAACGTAACGAAACCACTTCCGGCAACAGCCGACAGAGATAAACTGAGCGCGTCCAAGACAGATAGCCCCACGGGCAAACCTGACACCGGACCGATGTTGCGGCCAAGGCAACGCCAAAGCGCGCTCTGAAATCAGCCACCACTGATTCGGGCGCGCTTTTGCGTTTCCCGGGTCGTAACTTGAGAGAAAACATGCCGAACACTACGCATTCCAAGGACCTGCACGCGCTGCGGGCCACCATGAACAACAACAACGCCCAGCTCACCCTCAAGGCCGAGCTGGGGAAGATCGGGTTCAACCTCAGCGATCCCGGTGACACCCCGACCAGCCACATGCCCAAGGCCGAACGCTTGGCGCGGCGCGGGGAATTGCGGCGCGCGACAAATGCACTGGTCGCGCACGCAAAGGCCAAACCCGAGAACCTGACCGATGACGTGCTGCTGGCCGTCGAAGCCCTGAGCGCCGAGATCGAGATCATCAATCGGCAGATGATGATGGAAGAGACCGCCGAAAGGCACATCGGCGGCGTCACCGCTTCGCGGGAAGCTGCCCTGTTTGACCAGGACGGCAACCAAGTGGGCACGCTGCTCAGCAACGCAGACCTGAGCAACGCTGCGACCATCGCGGCCAAGCTGGGCGCAGGCAATCGCAGGCAGAACAGCACCGACGACGAAGGCTGCGCGTCCCTCACCGACTTCTTCCGAGGTGTCGCCAACATGCGGACCAGCGAGGGCGTGCGCAACACGCTCAGCGTGGGCACCAACACTGCAGGCGGCTACACCGTCCCTACCGTGCTGCTGCCGGGGATACTCAATGCCTTGGTGCCCGCATCCGCGCTCCTGACCGCGGGCATGAACGTCGCTGTCCTCAACACGCCGGCCAAGTCGTTCAACATCGCCGCCACGGCCGCGATTCCGACTGCCGGCTGGCGTAAAGAGCACGGCCAGGTCGCCGAGTCGGAGCCCGCTTTCCGCTCCATCGAGGTGATCCCGCGCAGCCTGGCCTTCCGGTTCAAGATCAGCCGTGAACTGCTGATGGACTCGCCGAACATCGAACCGGCCTTGCGTACGGCGATCGCGCAGGCCTTCGCCGTCGAGATTGATCGCGCCAGCCTGCTCGGCAGCGGCGTCGACCCGGAGATCCGAGGCCTGCGGAACATTGAGGGCATTCACAAGTTGCCGGCAGGCGCCAACGGTGTCGAACTGAAGAACTGGGCGCGCTTCATCAACGCCACGCGCCTCATCAAGGAGGCGAACGCGCCGGCCCCCACCGCGGCGATCATGAGCCCGCGCGAGGAAGAGACCATCGCGCTCTTCGCCGACACCACCGGGCAGCCGCTGCGCCGCCCCACGGCCCTGGAAGGCTGGCGCCTGACCACCACCTCGCAGCTGCCGACCAACATTGAACTGGGCGCGGCGGATGACACGGCCGAGATCTTCATCGGCGACTATTCGCTGTTCACCCTCTTCATGCGTGAAGGTATTTCCGTGCAGCTGCTCAACGAGCTGTACGCCGAGACCGGTGAGGTGGGCTTCATCTGCCACACCCGCTTGGACGTAGCAGCGATGTACGCCAAGGCCTTTGCTGTGCTGCAGGGCGTCCGCGCTCCCGCGGCCGAATAACACCCGCCAGGGCATGGCAGCGGACCGGCCGGCGGTGTCCGTAACAACACCGGCAGCCAGGGCAGCGAAGCGAAAGCGCTGTGACCTGGCACCCCGGGGGAGGTCAAAAGTTGATGGCTTCCCCCACGCGATACGTGCGCCCCACTGCTTTTTTGCGCCGTCAGTTGAGAAAATCGATTTTTTTGAGCCCGGTCAGTCGGCTCCCGCTGTCTGCGGCAACTACCTAGACCTGATGACGTTGGCGGAGCACGGCTGATCCAGCGCTCGATCCCTATGGAGTGGACGAGCGACGACGGCTGCCCATGGAGGCGGCCGTCATTGGTCAAGGTGCCACCAGCTCGGCAATTTTGGCCGCGATGTCAACGAGAGATTCCTCCTTCGTGCTCAGCCCGCTACGCGATCCAAGCAACGGACTCACTTCGCGCAGCGCGTCGTATGTCGTCTCATGCACAATCGGAACGAGCAAATCTCTGGCTAAAAGGGCAGATAGCTCCTTATCGGCAATGCCTTCTCCCTCCACCCTTTCCAGAAACGAGGGTGTGACCAGCACAATACCGACCCGAGAACGAGCTAGGCCTTTGTCAATTTCGCGGAGCAAGGAAGACCCTAGAAGCACATCCTTCTCACTGAACCACACGGATACCCCGGACGCCTCCAGCAGGTCATGAAGCTCCTTTGCAGCACCTTTCCGATCATCCCACGCGTGACAAAGAAAGACATCCCGGAGGTCGGGGCTAGGCGCTCGCTGTTCCACGCTAGTGCGTACGGGGTTAAGGGCACGCACCTCATCCGGAGTGTAGTAAACCCCCGAGCTGGGCCGCGACCACCGTGGCTTGGCTGTTCTAGAACCGCCGCCACCGCCACTCCCGCTGCGTGATCCGCCTCCCAGAGAAGATGAGCTCGATGGGTAACCGGATACGTACGAAGGGGTATATCCACCATAGCCATGCCTACGGCTACTGCATGCCGGGCAATTGGCAGCCGCGCTGGCGGAGCGATGCCCCCTACTTGGCGCTGTACACCTACTCATGCGAATCCTCCTGATTGCAGTTATTAGGTAACTAACTCGAGTGCATCCGTGAAGCAAACTTCCAAGTTCACTGTTGACTACAGCAAATGCATGTAACCACGGCACCGGTTGCCAGGCAATCTCCCAACTGCCGCCCGCCGGACAGCGACACCTGACTTATCGAGTTCGCACTGGTGGTGCGAATGGCCTCAACACCATTGGTCCCGCACTTCGTAGCCTTACGCCAACCTGCACATGCGTACCTGCCAAGAACAGCACCGAGAAGCGCCGAACTCCAGCCAAAGCGGCACGCCGAATATGCAGATCTGAGGTAAGCCGACCTCCACAGCTCCGGTCGATATGACCTGAATGGATGCTCGCCAACTCGGTAATCCTCAGGGCGAAGCCCCGGCGAAATATCAACCTAGGGCGCAAGCGCCCATCTGGTCTGCTACGAAGGAGTATCTGAACTCAGATTGGCCACGACTTGGGCCTCGATCGCCTCGACGGCCTGAGCCACTTCAACATCAGGCACGCATTCGACTGAAGGGTTGCCGGCCTGCTCCCCAGCTCTACCGGCGGTATGCCGATTCGGTCGAGGGCTGACTGACCGAATCCCGTCGACATGCTCATTAAGTCCAGGGTTGAGGCGATCATTCCACATCGGATCTAGAACAAAGTCGATACCCTCGCGCCTAGCAAGCTTCGCTGCGGGGACAAAATCTGCGTCCCCTGCGAAGAGCACGATCTGATCCACTTGCTTCTTGAGAGACAGCGACGAGATATCGACCGCGATCCGCATGTCCACTCCCTTCTGCCGAACGTCTGGAACAACGTGCACGGCCTCCACTTGGTCTATCGAGATTCGGCGCTTGAGTAGATCCTCAATCATCGCCGCAGGGATGGTCCACGACACATGCTGCGAGAGCTCGCCGAGGCGCAGCGCCACCTTTCGTTTCGTCCTCAGAAGGCGGTGGAGCTCATTGCGAAACACCGCCTCTTCCGACAGAGCGAAGTTAACCGACCGACCGGAAATGGGATTGTGCATCCGCTTATCGAGCGGAGGGCAGTCGTAAAAGAAAATGCGGTACAGCTCTTTGCGCTTTCCCATCTGACTCAGATGCAGAATTGACCATCGAAACGCAAGCTCCGCTGCCCTTTGTGCATTTTGTGCATTGTGGGGCTCAATCCGCCGAAAACGTTTGACGAAGTAGCCGCCGTCTATGAGGATCGCTGTAGGCATTTCGCCGTCCGTAGCTTCAAAAAAAAAGCCCCCGGTTCAGCCAACCCTAGATGAGTGGGGCGGCGGAGAGCGGGGGCTCGGATACGCATACTGTTACGCATGCGTTACGTAATGACGACACCTAAAAAGGGACGCTGAGTTCCAAAAATGGAACTATCTAGCGGCAGAACCTATTTTGGCAGTTCCAAGTTGATGGGCCATCTCCGTTGCTGCGCTGCATCTACGGATCAGCATTGGGTTGCCCTGATCGAGCTCAGCTGCCAAGGCATCAGGATACTCAACCGTATCCTCACGCGGCACATGATCCGTGGCGATATGGTTCTTCCTTGTGCACCTCCGCTTACGACCGGCACATTCATTGTGGAACCACATGGTGGCTCGTTCACTAGAACTATCCTTCGGGGGAGGACTGCAAGGCGCGTAAGTCCCTAGGGTGATCAATGGAATGAAGTTGAGGATCTAAACAAGGAAAACGGCACAGCATGGGGCAGGTGGCGGACAACATCGAGACCCTGCCCGACAACTTCGCGCACGCTGTATTCGACCTAGTGGTGAACAAGAACAGCCAAGCAGCTACTACGGCGGCGGTGCAGCAGAGCAAAACGCTGCTGACGGACGTGCGCACCCTTGTTCACCAGCATCGCCACCGCCACCGCCACCGCCACCGCCACCGCCACCGAAAAGAGTATGGCGGTCAGCAGTAGCACGGCAATGCGGACTTCGCTCAACGTGAGTTGCCCCCGCCCATGCACGTACGAGCGGGGGCGTGTCACTACTAGCGAGTCAGCAACACCAGCGAGAAGCGCCGACCCTGGGGCTCACTCTTGGTGTCAAACCACTCACACCAAGCCTCACCATCTTTGATCCATGCAATGGTCATCGGCAAACTGCCGCTCTTCAGCTTCACTACATCACCAGCTTTGAAATCCATGTCTCTTCCCTGTTCTGGTCAAAGCCCTAAGGGGCAAGAACAGTGATGGTGCCGGCCAATGAGCAACTCAAGGGGAGATCACTCGAAATCATGGCGGGTGCGACATTCAATCGCACTTACCGTGCACTTACGAAAAAGCCGGCTCGAGGCCGGCTTTGACGTTAACCCTTCAAAACCAGGGTTTTATATGGTGGGCGGTACAAGGTTCGAACTTGTGACCCTTGCCGTGTGAAGGCAATGCTCTACCGCTGAGCTAACCGCCCGATGCTGCTGAGCCGCTCATTATAGGGCGGCAAAATTTCGCGTCAACGGGTTTTCCGAAATTTCTTCACATCGTGTGCGTGGGCTTGTCCGAATTCAGCGTACCGGCCAGCGCGGTCTCGATCTTGTTGCGCACGTTCTCGCCTTCCTGGCCGTCGGCCAGCTGCACACCGATGCCCGCCGCGCGGTTGCCCTGGGCACCCGCCGGGGTGACCCAGACCACCTTGCCGGCGACCGGCAGGCGCTCGCTGGAGTCTGGCAGGGTCAGCAGCAGGAACACTTCGTCGCCCAGGAAGTAGCGCTTGGGCGTGGGCACGAAGATGCCGCCGTTCTTCACGTATGGCATGTAGGCGCTGTACAGCGCGGTTTTATCCTTGACGGCCAGCGACAGGATGCCCTGGCGGGCGTTGGTGGCGCTCATGCTCTATTCCCCTTTGCTTGCCGCTCGTTGACCTTGTTCCAGGCCAACAACAATTCCACCACCGCCAGGTCGGCGCGCACGGTGGTGCGCAACAGATCGCGGGTACGGTTGGCGGCGTCGAACCAGGCCCCAAGCTTGTGCAATCGCTCCGGATCGGTCAAGCCACCCCCGGTGGCCTGCGCCAAGGCCAGATCCGCCGCGTGCCGCAGGCGCAGTGCCGCGTGCTCGTCGTTGGTCCAGCGCTGGGCCAACTCCACCGCGCCGGAGCGGCCGGCCACCAGCCCTTCCAGGTCGGTGGCCACCTGCCGGCGCAGGGCCAGGCCGTCGTGACGCAGCCAGTCGTCGGCCAGACCGGGGTGGCCGCGTGCGGCGTCCAGGGCCTCACGGGCGCTGGCCTCGGTGTGGCCTTGGGCCTGCAGCCAGGCGAGGCTTTCCTCGCGCGGCGGCAGTTTGAATTCCAGGCGCTGGCAGCGGCTGCGCACGGTGGCCGGCAGGCGCGCCGGGTCACTGCTGATCAGCCACAGGTAGCGGCCGGGCTGCGGCTCCTCCAGGGTCTTCAGGAGCGCGTTGCAGGCGGCGCGGTTGATGGCGTCGGCCGGGTCGACGATGACGACCTGGGCGATGCCGTACTGCGGGGTGAGCGAGAGCTTCTGGGAGATCTCGCGCACCTGCTCGATGACGATCTCGGTGCGCAGTTTGTCGCCGGTCTTGTTGGGAATGAACGAGACCAGCTGCAGGTCCGGGTGGGTGCCGGCGGCGATCAGCTGGGCGCTGCGCAGGGCGGCTGCGGGCTCGCCACTGCACAGCACGTGCTTGGCCAGGCGCAGCGCTACTTCGCGCTTGCCCAGCCCGGCCGGGCCGCAGATGAGCAGGCCGTGGCCCAGCCGGTCGGCGTCGAGCGCGGCCACGGTCTGGTCATAGGCGCGCTGCTGCCACGGCGAGAAGGTGTCAGTCACGGGGGTGCTCCTGCGCCAGCCAGGCGTCGATGGCGGCCACGACGGACGCGGCCACGCCGGCCTGGTCCTGGCTGGCGTCGATAAGGCGGAAGCGCGTGGGGTCCTGCGCGGCGCGCTGGCGGAACACCGCGCGCACCCGCTGGAAGAAATCGTCCTGCTCGCTCTCGATGCGGTCCGGCCAGAGGTCGCGGCCATTGGCGCGGGCGCGGCCCACGGCCACGTCGACATCCAGCAGCAGGGTCAGGCCCGGCAGCAGGCCCACGGCGCGACGCTCCAGGTCGGTAATCCATTCCGGGTCGAGGCCACGGCCGCCGCCCTGGTAGGCATAGCTGGAATCGGTGAAACGGTCGCTGAGCACGTAGGCGCCCCGGCGCAGGGCGGGCTCGATGACCTGGCGCACGTGCTGGGCACGGGCGGCGAAGACCAGCAGCAGCTCGGCCTCGGCGGAGAGCGGCTCGGCGGCGACCTCCGCATCCGGGGTGAGGATGAGCGCGCGGATGCGCTCGGCCAGCGGGGTGCCACCGGGCTCGCGGGTGAGCACGACCTCGTGGCCACGTGCATGCAGGGCCTCGCGGATGGCGTTGATGGCGGTGGACTTGCCCGCGCCCTCGCCGCCCTCAAGGCTGATGAAGCGCGGGTGGCGGTGCAGCGCGGGGCTCACTGCGGGGCCGCCTGGCTGCGCTGCTGGCGCAGCTGCTGCAGGTAGCGGGCCACGGCCGCGTTGTGGTCGGCGTAATTGGCCGAGAACACGTGCGCGCCACTGCCGTCGCCCACGGCCACGAAGTACAGCGCGTCGCCCGCTGCGGGGCGCGCGGTGGCCTGCAGGGCGTCACGGCCCGGCATGGCGATCGGCGTGGGAGTGAGGCCGGCGCGGGTGTAGGTGTTGTAGGGGGTATCGGTGGTGAGGTCGCGCTTGCGGATGTTGCCGTCGTAGCTGCTGCCGATGCCGTAGATGACGGTGGGGTCGGTCTGCAGGCGCATGCCCATCTTGAGGCGGCGCATGAACACGCCGGCAATCTGCGGGCGCTCGCTGGGCAGCGCGGTTTCTTTTTCGATGATGGAGGCCAGGATGAGCAGCTCGTAGGGCGTGTTCAGCGGCAGGTCGTCGGCGCGGCTTTCCCAGGCGGCGGCCAGCTCTTTTTCCATGGCGGCGTGGGCGCGCTTGAGCACGTCCACATCGGTGTCGCCGCGCTGGTAGACGTAGGTCTCGGGCAGGAAGCGGCCTTCCGGATGCTGGTCGGGGAATCCGAGCGCCTTCATCAGGGCGGCGTCGTCGAGGCTGTCGGTGGTGTGCACCAGCGGCTCGGCGCGCTTGAGCGCGGCGCGCAGCTGACGGATGTTCCAGCCTTCGACGATGGTGACGCGGTGCTGCAGGGTGCGGCCCTGGCGCATGCGGGTGAGCAGCTCGCGCGGGGTGAGGCTGGGGTCGAGGGCGTATTCGCCCACCTTGAGCTTGCCGGAGGCGTCGAGCTGGCGGGCCAGCAGCTGCCACTGGGTGTCGCTGCCCTCTTCCACGCCGGCCTTGCGCAGGTTGCGCAGCACGGTCTGCAGGCCGTCGCCGGAGGCGATGACCATGCTGGGCTGGTCGGGGCTGATGGGTTCGTCGGCGAAGCTGCTCTGGCTATGCCAGAACCAGGCGCCTGCGGCGGCCAGGAGCAGTGCGCCGAGCAGCAGTACCGCAAGGACGGTGAGACAACCTCGTTTTACGCCTGCCATGCATACCTCGGTGGGGTGGTGCAGCCACGCAGGGCGTGGCTCTACGGGTGTGTTCGTTTCTGCGGGGACACGCATGGCGTGTCTCTACGCGACCGGTAACGGTGCGGGCAACCGCACGTATGGCCCTTTACAGCATACCTTGGGTCAGTCGTGGCGGCCGAGCGCGCGCATTAGGCCGCGGGCCTTGGCACGGGTCTCATCCAGCTCCTTGGCCGGGTCCGAATCGACGACGATGCCGGCGCCGGTGCGGAAGCTGGCGCGGTCGGCGGCGACTTCGGCAGTGCGGATCAGGATGTTCAGGTCCAGGTCGCCATCGCGGTTCAGCCAGCCGAAGGCGCCCGTATACGCGCCGCGCGCGGTCTGCTCCAACTCGGCAATGATCTGCATGCAGCGCACCTTGGGGCAGCCGGTGATGGTGCCGCCGGGGAAGGTGGCGGCAATCACCTGGCCCGGGCTGACGCCCTGGCGCAGGCGGCCGCGCACGTTGCTCACGATGTGGTGCACGTGGGCATAGCTTTCCACGGTCATCAGCTCATCCACCTCCACGCTGCCCGGGGTGCAGATGCGGCCCAGGTCGTTGCGCTCCAGGTCGATGAGCATCACGTGCTCGGCGCGCTCCTTGGGGTGGCCGACCAGTTCGCGGATGCGCTCGGCGTCGTCATCGCCGGCGAAACGCGGGCGGGTGCCGGCGATGGGGCGGGTCTGCACGTCGTCGCCATGCACCGACACCAGGCGCTCGGGCGAAGAACTCACCACCGCCCTGCCCTGCGCGATGAACAGGCCGGCGAACGGGGCCGGGTTGGCCACGCGCAACTGCGCGTACAGCGCCTGCGGCGAAAGCGTTTCATCGAAACGCGCCGACCAGCGCCGCGACAGGTTCACCTGGAACACGTCGCCCGCACGCAGGTAGTCGATGACCTTGCCCACGCCGTCGGTGAAGCGCGTGGGCGCGTCTTCGTCCATCTGCGCCGGTGGCTGCCACTGCGGTAGCGGCGGCAGCGTGGCGGCGGCCTGCAGGTCCTCCAGCAGGGTGTCGAGCAGTGCGGCGTGGTCGGTCTCGCACACGGCATGGAACTGGCCCAGCACGCGGTCGTGCAGGACGGCGGCCGGGCAGCGCAGCGCGAGTGCGCTGGGCAGGCCATCGGCGCGCACGGGCAGCGCCAGCACGGTTTCGATCTGGCCGGCCAGTTCGTAGTCCAGCATCAGCGCCCAGCCGCCGCGGAACGGCAGGCCGGTTTCTTCGCGCGGCAGGCGCAGGGCCTGCCAGTGGGCGTCCAGCACGTTCAGGAAGCTGCCGTCATGCGCGCTGCCGGCGTGGTCGTGCACGACGCCATCGGCGTGCAGTGCGAGCGACTCGCCATTGCCCATCAGCAGCAGATCCCAGCGCCCCTGCGCGGTACCCGAGGCGGTGGATTCCATCAGCAGCGGGTAGCGTTGCGGCGCCAGGCGCTGCAGGGCGAGCAAATCGGTGGAATCAGGCAGCAGGCGGGTCTGGAACATGGCGGGGAAACCGATGGGAGTGCGGGGGCCAGATACACCAAGGCCGCCATGATGGCGGCCCGGTGCAGGGGTACGGAACGCGGCGAACTCAGACGCGCTTGAACACCAGGGTGCCGTTGGTGCCGCCGAAGCCGAAGCCATTGGACATCACCACATCCACCTTGGCGTCGCGTGCGGTGTTCGGCACGTAATCCAGGTCGCAGCCCTCGCCCGCTTCATGCAGGTTGATGGTCGGCGGGATGATGTTGTCCTGCAGGGCCAGCACCGAGAAGATGGCTTCCACGCCGCCGGCCGCGCCGAGCAGGTGGCCGGTCATGGACTTGGTGGAGCTGACCATCATCTTGTGGGCGTGGTCGCCGAAGGCGGTCTTCATGGCCATGGTCTCGCCCAGGTCGCCTAGCGGCGTGGAGGTGCCGTGCGCGTTGAGGTAACCCACCTGGTCCGGGGTGACACCGGCGTCCTTCAACGCCATGGTCATGCAGCGCGCGGCGCCCTCGCCGTTCTCGCTCGGGGCGGTCATGTGGTACGCGTCGGAGCTGGCGCCGAAACCGGCGAGCTCGGCATAGATGCGCGCGCCACGTGCCTTGGCGTGCTCGTATTCCTCAAGGATGAGGATGCCGGCGCCGTCGCCGAGCACGAAGCCGTCGCGGTCCTTGTCCCACGGGCGCGAGGCCTCGGTGGGCGCATCATTGCGGGTGCTCATGGCCTTCATGGCGCAGAAGCCGCCCAGCGCGGTCGGCGAGGAGCCGCGCTCGGCACCGCCCACTACCATCACGTCCGCATCGCCGTACTGGATCATGCGCATGGCGGTGCCGATGGAATGGTTGGAGGTGGCGCACGCGGACACCGCCGAGAACGACGGGCCCTTCAGACCGGTGATGATGCTGAGCTGGCCCGGCAACATGTTGATGATGGTCTTGGGCACGTAGAAGGGCGAGATCTTCTTGCCCTCGTGGAACTCGATGGTCTGCTCTTCGATGCCGAGCAGGCCGCCGATGCCGGCGCCGACGATGGCGCCGATGCGCTCGGCATTGGCGTCGGTGATTTCCAGACCCGAATCATTCAAGGCCATGAAGGAGGCACCGAGGCCGTAATGGATGAAGGGGTCCATCTTCTTGGCATCCTTGCCGCTGACCCGGAATTTGCCGAACTGTTCGTTGTCGGCGGTGATGTCGAATTCCTTGACCTCACCTGCAATCTTGGTGGTGAAACGGTCCAGGTAGGATTGCGAAACGTTGGTCAGCGGACCGATGCCGGAACGGCCTTCGGTGATGCCCTTCCAACTGGTGGCCATATCATTGCCCAACGGCGAGACCATGCCCATGCCGGTAACGACGACGCGACGCTTCATTGCAGATTCTCCTGACCCGGGTGTTGCGGGTATGACGCGGTACAACGCTTAAATGCACAGGGCCGCAAGCGCGGCCCCATGGGTTTGCTGCGCGCGGTGGCGGCGTTGGCCACAACCGCGCGCAAGCCGCCTGACATCAAGCCTTGACGTGGGCGGTGATGTAGTCGATTGCAGCCTGGACGGTGCTGATCTTCTCGGCTTCTTCGTCCGGGATCTCGCACTCGAATTCTTCTTCCAGCGCCATCACCAGTTCAACGGTGTCCAGCGAGTCAGCGCCCAGGTCATCGACGAACGATGCGCTGTTGGTGACTTCTTCTTCCTTGACGCCAAGCTGTTCGACGACGATTTTCTTGACGCGTTCTTGGATGGTGCTCATTAGATATCGCTCCAGATGGAGTAGTGGTTCAAAGTGACGCCATCCGAGGATGGATGACCGTGGGATAGTGTAGTGGAAACCAGTGGCGCCTTGCATGGATGCTAAACGCCTTTCAGATCAACCACTTGCGGCGCGATCCGTGCGCCACATGCTTACGGCATGTACATACCGCCGTTCACATGGAGGGTTTCACCGGTGATGTAGCTGGCCGAGGGACCGGCCAGGAACGCCACCGCATTGGCGATGTCGGTCGGTTCGCCCAGGCGTTCCAGGGCGATGGACTTGACCAGGCCGGTGCGCTGTTCTTCGGGCAGGGCCTTGGTCATGTCGGTGTCGATGAAGCCCGGCGCCACCACGTTCACGGTGATGCCGCGCGAGCCGATTTCCTTGGCCAGCGACTTGGAGAAGGCAATGATGCCGGCCTTGGCGGCGGCATAGTTGGCCTGGCCGGCGTTGCCGGTCACGCCGATCACCGAGGCGATGTTGATGATGCGGCCCTTGCGCGCCTTCATCATGCCGCGGATGACCGCCTTGGAGGTGCGGAACACGCTGGTCAGGTTGGTATCGAGAATGGCCTGCCAGTCCTCGTCCTTCATGCGCAGCAGCAGGTTGTCGCGGGTGATGCCGGCGTTGTTGACCAGGATGGTGATGGCACCAAATTCCTTGGCGATGCCGTCGAGCACGGCCTCGAGCGCGGTCGGGTCGGTCACGTTCAGCGCGCGGCCGTGGCCGCCGGACGCAGCCAGGCGCTCGCCGATGGCAGCGGCGCCGGCGTCGGTGGTGGCGGTACCGATGACGGTCGCGCCCTGCGCGGCCAGTGCGTCGGCAATCGCGGCACCGATGCCACGGCTGGCGCCGGTCACCAGTGCGATTTCACCCTGAAGGGGCTTGCTCATATTCTGTTTCCTCAGACGGGACCACCCCGCCGCACCGGCCCGAAGGCTGGCGCGTCACGGACGCGATCGAAAGTGTCAGGCAGCCCAGGTCTCGCGGGCGTCTTCGAAGTCGGCGGGCGTGGACAGTGTGCGCGCTTCCAGCGACTTGTCGATGCGCTTGATCAATCCGGTCAGCACCTTGCCCGGGCCGCATTCGGCGACGCGGGTGACGCCGCGCGCGGCCAGCGCCTGCACGCAGCCGGTCCACTGGACGGGCAGGTACAGCTGCTGGACCAGGGCCTGGCGGATGGCGTCGACGCCGTCGTGGACGCGGGCGTCGACATTCTGCACGACGGGCAGCGCGGGCACGCGCCAGTCCAGGCCGGCCATGGTCTCGGCCAGCCGGTTGGCGGCTTCGCGCATGAGCGGGGTGTGCGAGGGCACGCTGACGGCCAGCTTGATGGCCTTGCGCACGCCCTTTTCGGCGAGCAGGGCCAGGGCACGATCGACGGCGGCGGCGTCGCCACCGATGACGATCTGGCCCGGCGAATTGAAGTTGGCGGGCACCACGACCTGGCTGCCGGCGGCCTGCTTGCAGACCTCCAGCACCAGGGCGTCTTCGGCGCCGAGCACGGCAGCCATGGCACCCACGCCGGTCGGCGCGGCTTCCTGCATGAACTGGCCACGCAGGCGCACCAGGTGGGCTCCGTCACGCAGGGTCAGCGCACCGGCGGCCACCAGCGCGGTGTATTCGCCCAGGCTGTGGCCGGCCAGCACGGCCGGCGTGGCGCCGCCCAGCGCATTCCACACCCGCCACACGCCGATGCTGGCGGCCAGCAGGGCCGGCTGGGTGTATTCGGTGCGGTTGAGCATCTCTTCCGGGCCGCCCTGCGACAGGGCCCACAGGTCCACGCCGGCGCCTTCAGACGCTTCGGTGAACGCTTCACGTACCTGCGGGTGCAGCTCGGCCAGTTCGGCCAGCATGCCCAGCGACTGCGAGCCCTGGCCGGGGAACACGAAAGCGAGATTGGAGTCGGTCACGCGGAGTTCCGCCTGCAAAAAACGAACGGCGAATGATAAGGGGGATTAGCGCGCTTCGTCTGTACTGGCGCGTATTGAGGGGGTCAAACAAACATCTGCAGAATGTCCAGATCGCCGTCGGAGAAGAAGTCGAAGCAGATCCCCACCAGCATCAGCACGCCCAGCGTGGTGGCGCCGTGCACGACCAGGATGCCGTGCGCCAGCGCGCGCGCCGAGCGCCCCATTTTCATGCTGTAGCGCGCCAGGCGCTGCAGGCGGCCGGAGACCTCGTGCGCGTGCGCCAGCACCGGGGGGGCGGCGCCGTCCATGGCCGCCGCCATCAGCGCCTGCAACTGCGCCGGGCGATGTTCGTAATACTTGGCCACGCCGTAGCCGAACATCAGCCAGTCGCGCGCCTGGGCCTGCGCCAGGTCCATGACTTCCAGCGGGTCTTCCTCGAAATCGATGAAGCCGATGTGCTGCCCGTCCCAGGTCAGGTTGCGCGGCAACGGCTGGCCGAAATACGCGCCTTTTTCATGCGCCGCGGCGATGGCCTGCATGGCGGCCGACACCAGTGCGTCGCGGCCGGCATCGTTTGCCTGGCGCAGGCAGGTGTTGAAGGAGGTGCCGTTGTCGCCCAGCACCAGCGCGGCATGGCCACTGCCGATGACGTGCGGCACATTGACGCCCTGCGCCTGCAGTTCGGCCAGCCGGCGCGCCTCGGTCTCACGGGCGGCGTCGCCACCCCGGTGCGGCGGCGGGCGCAGCGCGTCGAGCTGAAAGCGATTGGCAATGAAATTCAACAGCCCCAGCGCGACCGCGCGACTGCTCTCACCGTACTGCTTGAGCCAGGCGCGCTGGCCCTCGATGACGATGGGTTCGACCATGACGCAACTCCAAAAATGCAAAACGGCCCCGTCGGGGCCGTTGTTGTGGCCGCACGACCCACGGTCGTGCGCTACCTGCCGATTAACGTATTAATAACGCAGCAGCGCCGAACCCCAGGTGAAGCCGCCACCGAAGGCTTCCAGCAGCAGCAGCTGGCCGCGCTCCACGCGGCCCGAGCGAACGGCCACGTCCAGCGCCATCGGCACCGAGGCCGAGGAGGTGTTGCCGTGCTTGTCCACCGTCACCACCACCTGGTCCATGGACATGTCCAGGCGCTTGGCGGTGGCTTCGATGATGCGCAGGTTGGCCTGGTGCGGAATCAGCCAGTCCAGATCGGACTTGGTCAGGCCGTTGGCATCCAGGGTTTCGTCCACGACCGAGTCCAGCGCCTTGACGGCGTACTTGAACACGTCGTTGCCCTTCATCAGGATCGCGCCACGGGCCTGCTCACCCTCGCCGAAACCGGCCGAGACGCCCACCGGGTTCCACAGCAGCTCTTTCTTGCTGCCGTCCGAATGCAGGTGGGTGCTGAGGATGCCGGTGTCTTCGTCGGCCTTGAGCACGACCGCGCCGGCACCATCGCCGAACAGCACGCAGGTGGTGCGCTCGGTCCAGTCGACAATGCGGGTCAGGGTTTCGGCACCGATGACCAGCACATGGCGGGCGTCACCGGAGCGGATGAATTTGTCGGCCACGCTCAGCGCGAACACGAAGCCGGAACAGGCTGCGTTGACGTCGAAGGCGGGGCAGCCGGTCGCACCGAGCTTGGCCTGGATCAGGCACGCGGTGGACGGGAAGATCAGATCAGGAGTGGTGGTACCCACCACGATCATGTCGAGCTGGGAAGCGTCGATACCGGCCGCTTCCAGCGCACGCACCGCGGCGTGGTAGCCGAGGTCGCTGGTGGTTTCCGTGTCGGCGGCAATGTGCCGCTCACGAATACCGGTGCGCGTCTGAATCCACTCATCGGTGGTGTCGACCATTTTCTCCAGATCCTGGTTGGTCAACACTTTTTCGGGCAAATAACTACCTGTGCCCGCGATCCTCGAGTAGATCCGCTTGCTCATTGCTTTTCCTGTAGCACGGCCATCAAAGATGACAGCCGGGAAGAAAGGGGTAAAGGCCGCTGCCCGACCGGGCAGCGGCCCTCACAAATCAATCTTCTTCGACGGCCGAGTTCGACTTGGTCGTGATCACCTTCTTGCCGCGGTAGAAACCGTCAGCGGTGATGTGGTGACGCAGATGCACTTCGCCGGTGGTCGGGTCGGTCGACAGCTGCTTGGCGCTCAGGGCGTCATGCGCACGGCGCATACCGCGGCGGGACGGGGTAACACGGGATTTCTGCACAGCCATGGGATTGCTCCAAACTCAGTTCGATTAGCTTCGTCGTATCGTCGCGCAGGACGCCAGCGCCCAGCACATTCTTCGCTTTCGCCGCAGCCGCCGACGACAATCCGGCTGCTATTGTTTCTTCAGCGCCGCCAATGCCGCGAACGGATTGGCCTTGCTCTGTTCTTCTTCGGTCGGTGCCCAGTCCCGGTCCACCGCCTCGCCCTCGGGCGACAGCGGTACCACGGGCACGGCCAGGACCAGTTCGTCCTCAACCAGATCCAGCGGACGCAGGTTGCCGTCTTCGGGCACCAGCATCGCCTCGTACTCTTCCGGCAGCGAAGACTCTTCGTCTTCGTTGCGGATCAGGCCGAGCCGCTGCTTCACCGACACCGGCAGCAGGAAACGCTGCAGGCTGCGCTGACAGATCAGCGGCAGCTCGGTATCGATGGTCAGATCCACATAGGATACCCGCAGGATGTCGTCGTGGCCGAATTCAAGCGCAAACGTGCACTTTCCCTCGGAATCGGCGACAAGGCCTTGCAGGCGGGTCATTTCTGCCAGTTCTACCTGACCGTCGAAGCACCTTCGTGCTGCGACCATCCGCCAGGCATCCAGCAATTCGGGCACGTTCGCGGACATAAGCCGCTGAATGTTAAGGACGCCGTTGGCAGTTGTCAATTCCCCGCACGACGGGCCGCAACAGCGCGGTGCGCTACAGTGCGCCCCACCCTTCCGTACCCCGGTATTGTCGCATGACTGCCCTGCTGCTCGCCTCCACCTCCCGCTACCGCCGTGAACTGCTGGAACGGCTGGGCCTGCCGCTGGAGACCGCGCGGCCGGAGGTGGACGAGACTCCGACGCCCGGCGAGGCCCCGCGGGCGTTGGCCATCCGCCTGGCGGCGGCCAAGGCCGCCGAGGTGGCGGCCCGCCATCCGGGGCGCTGGGTGATCGGATCGGACCAGGTCGCGGACCTGAACGGGGCCCCGCTGGGCAAGCCTGGCGATGTGGCCGGGGCACACGCCCAGCTGGCCACCATGTCCGGGCAGACGGTGGCCTTCCATACGGCGGTCTGCCTGCGCCGCGATGCGCAGGAACTGGCGCACTGCGACCTCACCCACGTGCGGTTCCGGCCGCTGGAAGCGGCGGAGATCGCCCGCTATGTCGCCGCCGAGCAGCCGCTGGACTGCGCCGGCAGCTTCAAATGCGAGGGGCTGGGCATCACGCTGTTCGAGGCGATCGAGAACACCGACCCCACCGCGCTGATCGGGCTGCCGCTGATCGCGCTCAGCGGACTGCTGCGCCAAGCCGGCTACCGCCTGCCCTGAGCCTCAGCGCCCGGGCACCACCAGCGCCTGCTCCTGCCAGGTCTCCACGCTGCCGTCGTTGCCGTGCAGGACCAGGCCCAGCCAATGCCGGCCCGGGGCCAGCCCGCGCGTATCGAGGGTGGCGTCGAAGCCGACGTTGGGGTGCTGCGGGTCGCTGGAGATCTTCCAGAAACCGGTGACGTCATACGGGCGGCCGTACACAGCGGTCGTTGCCGGACGGCCGTCAACGAGCACCTCCACGCGCGACAGCCCGACCCCGTCCTTGAAGGCCCAGCCGCGTATCTGCACGCTGTCGCCAACCTCCGCATCGGGCTGCGGCGTGTCCAACCACGCCATGGCCGGGGTCACGCACGGCCCCTCGGTGCGCGTGGCCGGCAGGCGGAACAGCAGGAACCGCTGGTAGCCGTGGTCCTGGCTGACCACGCGCGGCGGCGGCAACGGCCCCACCTGTGCGCAGACAGCGTGGTAACGCTCCAGCAGATCGCGGTAGCGCTGGTCACTGGGTGAGAGCACCAGCAGCATCGGCGCATCGCGCTGACCATCGTGCAGCAACCCCCACAGACCCAGCTGCGCGGTGCGGCCATGTTTGTCATTGAGCGGGTGGCGCAGCACCTCGATGCGCGGGTCGTCCAGCTGGAAGCCCAGCTCGGCCGCCACCTTGAAGTTGCCTGCCAGCACACGGGTGCCCGGCGGCATCGCGGCCAGCTCCTCGCGCACCGCGTGGGCCAACGGCTGCCAGCCGGCGAAGTTGCGCGGGTAATACTTGTCGCCGGCCAACTGCTCGCGCAGGGCCGGCGTGGACACCATGAGGTAGTAGCCGAACGCCAGCGCCAGGCCGGCACCGGCCAGCCACCAGCCGGTGCGCCGCAGCCAGCGCGGCCAGCCGTTGAGCACCACCGGCACCGCCACCAGCAGCGCCAGGTAACCCGGCAGCGGCCAATGGAAGCTGATGCGCTCCACGTCGGTGAAGAAGCCCAATGCGAAGATCGACGCCGTGGATACCGCACCGACCAGACCGAAGTAACGCCACTGCGCGCGCGCGCCGCCGCCCGAGCGGGTGCCGGCCAACGCCACCTTCCACATCGCGATGCACAGGATCGGGGTGACCAGCATCGGCTGGATCACCAGGAACCACAGGCCACTCCACTGGAACGCCCATGGGTGACGTTCGACCACCTGGAATTTCAGACCGGCATCCTGATTGTCGGCATTCCACGCCAGCAGCGGCAACCAGGCCAGCACGCCCACCGCCAGCGCCACCCACACGCGCGGATCACGCAGCGTGCGCCGCCCCTGCGGCAACAGCAGCAGCACGATGAAGCCAACCAGAATCACCCCGATGAAACGGTAATGGCTGAGCGCACCGATCATCAGCCCCAGCGCAAGCTTCACCGCTGCGGCCGCGTCGACGGTGCGCAGCAGGCGCGCACCGGCGTCCAGGCACAGCACCGCGGCCAGTGCCATCGGCACGTCCGGCACCGCGAGCATGCCCAGCGTGGCCGACAGCGGCATCAACAGCGTGAGGCTGCCCGCCTGCCAACCAGCAACGGCGCCGAACCAGCGCGTGGCGATGCGCGATACCAGCCACGGCAGCATCGCACCAATGGCCAGGAACGGAAGCCGCAGCGCCAGCACGTGCTGGCCACCCAGCTCCACGCCGAGACGGGCCAGCCAGGCGGTCAGGCCCGGAAGGTCCGAATAGGCCGCGGCCAGGTGTTGACCTTCCTGCCAGTAGAACGCTTCGTCCACGAACAAGGGCAGACGCGCGGCTACCACAAGCTTGACGGCCGTGATCAGCGTCCACAACACCAGAAAAATTGTGCGTGCGCGTTGTTCGCCCTGCATTGCTCTATAGAATCGAAGGAATCAACGACACGAGACGGACATGCAAACTTCGCCCCGCGTGCCAGCCATGCTAACCGATGTAGTGCGACAAGCCCTGCGCGACGCCCAGGACCAGGTCAACGGTCTGGTACTCGGCAAGGCCCATGAAGTCAGGCTGGCCTTCGTTGCCGTGTTGTCCGGTGGCCACCTGCTCATTGAAGATCTGCCGGGGCTGGGCAAGACCACGCTGGCGCATGCCTTGGCCTCCAGCCTGGGGCTGGGCTTCCAGCGCGTGCAGTTCACGTCCGACCTGCTGCCTGCAGATGTGCTGGGCGTCTCAGTTTACGAAGCGAGCAGCCGGCAGTTCCAGTTCCATCCCGGCCCGGTCTTCACGAACGTACTGCTGGCAGACGAGATCAACCGCGCACCGCCACGCACCCAGAGTGCGCTGCTGGAAGCGATGGCCGAACAGCAGGTCACGCTGGATGGCGTGACCCATCCGCTGCCGGATCCATTCTTCGTCATCGCCACGCAGAACCCGGTAGACCTGTCGGGCACGTTCCCGCTGCCCGACTCGCAGCTGGACCGCTTCCTGCTGCGCCTGGCGTTGGGCTACCCCAATCCCGAGTCCGAACGCGAACTGCTGCGCGGCGCCGATCGCCGCCACCTGATCGCACGCGCGACCGCCTGCCTGAGCGACGACCAGGTGCGCACGCTGCGCGAGGCCGTCGGCCAGGTGCATGCAAGCGAGGCACTTATCCAGTACGTGCAGGCACTGCTGGCCCGCAGCCGCCAGCACGCCGGGGTACGCGTCGGGCTGTCGCCGCGTGCGGGGCTGGCGCTGCTGCGCGCGGCCAAGGCGCATGCGCTGCTGCTGGGTCGCGGTCACGTGGTGCCCGAAGACGTGCAGACGCTGTTCGTCGCGGTCGCCGGGCATCGCCTGGTGCCGGAGGCCGACGCCAGCAACGGGCCCGCACTGGCCCGCGCCATCCTCCAGACCGTGCCGGTGGACTGAGATGCGCAGCGGCTGGGGAGACCGCTTGAAGAATGCGATGTTGCCGGCCAAAGGCCGGCATTACACACGACCGCGCCGCCCGGAGGGCCTGCCGTGCCGGCTGGAGCGGCGGCGCATCTATGTCCTGCCCACGCGCTTTGGCCTGTTCGTGACCGTGCTGTTGCTGGTCATGCTGCTGGGCGCACTGAACTACAACAACAACCCGGCATTGCTGCTCGCACTGCTGCTGTCGACGGTGGCCATCGCCAGCACGTTCAGCGCGCACCTGCAGTTGTCAGGACTGCAGGTCGACGCGGTGTCGGCGGACCCGGTGGTGGCCGGTGCGCCGCTGCGGCTGCGGGTGAGTCTTTCGCGCGCCGATACGCGCCAGCGCCGCGGGCTGCAGTTGGCGCTCGGCGATGCCTTGGCATTCGGGCACCTGGTGGACGCCGACCAGATCGAAGTGGACCTCGCGCTGCCCACCCATCAGCGCGGCTGGCTCGATCTAGATCGCATCCGCATCTCCACCACCCAGCCACTGGGCTTGGTACGCGCGTGGTCGTGGGTCTGGCCGGATACGCCGCTGCTGGTCTACGCCACACCTGAAACGCACGCACCGGCGCTGCCCGAGGGCGGCGGCGACCCGCTGCACACACGCGTGCATGCCAGTGGCGACGAACTGCACCAGCTGCGCCCGTATCGCGCCGGCGATCCGCCGCGCAGCATTTCCTGGAAGCACTCGGCACGCCGCGACACGCTGCTGGTGCGCGAGTACGAGAAGCCGGTGGGCGTGGATATCCTGCTGGACTGGCGGCAGCTTGCGCCGCTGCCGCCGGAAGCACGGATCGCGCGACTGGCGCGCTGGGTCGACCTGGCCGAACGCGAGGGCCGCCGCTACACGCTGCAGGTACCAGGCAACCCGGTGCTGGGCCCCAGCCAGGGCAACAGCCATCACCACCTTTGCCAACGCGCGCTGGCGCTGATGCCGCATGGCTGACCTGCCCGCCTCCCTGCTCTCGCCCGCCGCGCGGCGCTGGACCCTGGCCAGCGGCGCGCTGGCGCTGGCACCCCTGCTGCTGCAGTTGCCACCGCTGCTGGCCAGCGTATTCGCGCTGGTGGCGGTGCTGACCGCCGTGCTTTCCGGCCAGCGCGTGCTGCCTGGGCCGGTGCGGCTGCTGCTGGTGCTGGCCATGCTGGCGGCGGTCTATTGGCAGATGGGCCCGCGGCCGGGCCGCGACAGCGGCTGTGCGCTGCTGGCGGCGATGCTCGCACTCAAATCCAGCGAGCTGCGCAGCCTGCGCGACGCGCGCAGCCTGCTGGGCTTCGCGTTGTTCGCCCCCTTCTCGTCCTTCCTGCTCGACCAGGGACCGCTGACGATGGCACTGGCCGTATTGGCCACGCTGGCCACGCTGCTCACCCTGCAGCGCCTGGCCCAGGCCGAAGGCGAGGCACCCAGCCCCGCACTGGGCGGCCAGTTGCGCGGCGTGGGCAAGCTGGCCGCGCTGGGCCTGCCACTGGCACTGGCCGCGTTCTGGCTGTTCCCCCGGCTCAGCGAGCCGCTGTGGGGACTGCCCGAGCGCGCGGTCGGCAAGCCGGGGCTGTCCGACCATATGGAGCCCAGCGAGTGGCTCGACCTGATGGCCGACGACAGCACGGCGCTGCGCGTGACGTTCTTCGGCCCGGTACCCACTCCCGAACAGCGCTACTGGCGCGGCCCCGTGATGACCCATTTCGATGGCCGCCGCTGGGAACAGGAGCGCTATGCCGACCAGCGCCCGCCCGCGGCGGTGACCCGCGCGCCCCCGCGCTGGGACTACCAGATCGACTACGAACCCACCGACCGCCGCCAGCTGGTCGCGCTGGACCTGCCCCTGCAGGCGCCGGCCGGCAGTCGCCTGGATGGGAACTACAGCCTGCGCAGCGACCGCCCACTGGCCGCGCTCACCCGCTGGCACCTGCAGTCCTCGCCGGCGCAGGCCTATACCGAACCGCTCAGCGACTGGGAGCGGCGCAGCGCCCTGCAGTTGCCGGAGGCCCTTAACCCGCGCACCACCGCACTTGCCCGGCAGTGGCGGGGCGAGGCCGGGCAGGACGATGCGGCCATCGTGGCGCGCGCACTGGACTGGATCCGCGCGCGCTTCGCCTACACGCTTTCCACGCCGGCACCCGGGCGCAACGCCGTGGACGAGTTCCTGTTCGACCAGCAGGCCGGCTTCTGCCAGCACTTCAGTTCGTCGTTCGTGGTCCTGATGCGCAATGCCGGCATTCCCGCGCGGGTGGTCACCGGGTTCGCCGGCGGCCAGCGCAATCCCTACGGCGATTACTGGGTCGTGCGCCAGATGGATGCGCATGCGTGGGCCGAAGTGTGGCTGCCGCAGCGCGGCTGGGTGCGGGTAGACCCGACGGCGGCGGTGGCACCCGAGCGCATCTACGACACGCTCGAAGACCGGCTCGGCGGCGCGGGCGGCACCACGCTGGAAGGCCGCTGGCTGCAGTTGAGCCAGGTGGGTGATTTCCTGCGCCGTGGCTGGAACGACCTGGTGTTGTCATTCGACGCGAATCGCCAGCAGCAGCTGTTGCGCCCGTTGGGCATCGACAAGCTGGAGCCGGCGCAGCTGATCGGCATTTTCACTACCTTCGCGGCCGCGGCGCTAGGCTGGATGGCATGGCTGCTGGCCCGGGGCGAACGCGAGCGCGATCCACTGCTGCGGACCTGGCACCGGCTGGGGCGGCGTTACGCGCGTCATGGCCTGGCCAGGGGAACGGCGGAATCGGCCACGGACTGGGCGCAGCGCGTCCACCGCCAGCGCCCCGACCCGGCGTTGCTGTCACTCAGCATCCGTTTCGTTCAGGCGCGCTACGCTGGCGCTGAGCTCGACCCTTCACTCGTGCGCGACCTGCGCAGGCACCGCCCGTCCACCGGAGCAACCTCATGAACGTCAAGATCCTGCTTCCCCTTGCTGCCTCGCTGGCGCTGGCCGCCTGCGCCACCGCGCCCAAACCGCTGCAGGGGCAGTTCAGCGTGGTCAACCCGCGCGACTCGGTGGCCACCCAGCAGGTGGGCACGCCCGTGCGTTGGGGCGGCCGCATCATTGAAACCGTGCCGGGCCAGGGCCAGACCTGCTTCCAGCTGCTGTCGCGCCCGCTCAACAGCAGCGGCCGCCCGTCCACCACGTCGTCGGATGCCAGCGACGGGCGCTTCATTGCCTGCCGCGCAGGTTTCTATGATCCGGCCGTGTTCGAGGAAGGGCGCGACGTGACCTTCATCGGCAAGATCGCCGGTTACGAGAACACCCGCATCGGCGAATACGACTACCGCCTGCCCAAGCTGGAGGCCGACGTGGTCTACCTCTGGCCGGAACAGCGCCAGGTGGACGTGGTGCCGGTCTACCCGTACGGCCCGTGGGGCCCGGGTTGGGGTCCGGGCTGGGGCTATCGCGGCTGGGGTTGGTGGTAATTACCGACCGTTGGTCGGTACTCGTGTAAAAAAACCGCCCTTCCGGGCGGTTTTTTCATGCGTTGGGGGTGCCGAAGTGTCCGAGCGGCGCCCCGGCCAGCAGGTGTAGATGGATGTGGAATACGGTCTGTCCGGCGTGCTCGCGGCAGTTCATGACGATGCGGTAGCCGTCCTGCGCGAAGCCTTCGCGGCGTGCATAGTCGGCGGCGGCCAGCGCCAGCTTGCCGATCAGGTGCGCCTGCGACGGCCGCACATCGTCCAGCGTGGGAATGGCCTCATTCTTCGGAATGAACAGCACGTGCACCGGCGCCTGCGGCGCGATGTCCTTGAAGCCCAGCACGTCGCCGTCTTCATAGACGATGGTGGCGGGAATTTCGCGGCGGATGATCTTGCCGAACAGGGTGTCTTCAGTCATGGGGTCACCTGATGGGGTTACGTCGCTTCGGTACGCGTTCCGAACGCGTGCGACAGCGTGCCGCGATCAACGTACTCCAGCTCGCCGCCCAACGGCAGGCCCTGCGCCAGCCGGCTGGGGCGCACCGCGTGTGTGCGCGCCAGCTGCGCAAGGTAATGCGCGGTAGCCTCGCCTTCCACGGTGGCGCTGGTGGCGATGATCAGCTCCTGCACTTCACCCTGCTTCAGGCGTGCCTCCAGCTGGTCCAGGCCAAGCTCGCGCGGGCCCACGC
The DNA here is from genome assembly GCF_050737075.1 of Stenotrophomonas sp. Classification (GTDB taxonomy): domain Bacteria; phylum Pseudomonadota; class Gammaproteobacteria; order Xanthomonadales; family Xanthomonadaceae; genus Stenotrophomonas. Next base: position 2,856 of record NZ_JBOHXV010000020.1, on the reverse strand, counting down.
CGTCCAGCGGCGACAACCGTCCCTGCAGCACGAAGTACACGCCACGGAAGCCGGTGGCGGTCTCGATCGCCAGCCGATCGGCCGGCGACTCCACCGCGCACAACTGCTGTCGTTCGCGGCTGCCATTGGCACATACCGCGCAGATCTCGGTCTCGCTGAAGTCGCGGCATTGCGCGCAATGGCCAATGCGCTCGATCGCCTTGGCCAGCACGTCGGCCAGTTTCTGCCCGCCCTCGCGCTCGCGCTCGAGCACGTGGTACGCCATGCGCTGGGCCGTTTTCTGGCCCACGCCCGGCAAGACGCGGAACGCCTCGATCAACTGCTCGAGCAGCGGCAGGCTCACGCTTAGAACGGCAGCTTCATGCCGGGCGGCAGCTGCATGCCAGCGGTGGCCGAACCCATGCGGTTCTTCGACTCGGCGTCGATCTTGTTGGAGGCGTCATTGAAGGCAGCCGCCACCAGGTCTTCGGTCATTTCCGCATCGGACAGGATCGACGGATCGATACGCACCTTGCGGCACTCCTTGGCGCCGGTCAGGGTCACGCTGACCATGCCACCACCGGCGGTGCCGGTGACTTCCAGCTTGGCGAGGTCTTCCTGGGCCTTCTGCAGGTTTTCCTGCATCTTCTGGGCCTGCTGCATCAGTTGGGCGATGTTGCCGCGCATGTCGTATTACTCATCAAAAGGACGGATGGAATCGGTCACGACCCGCGCGCCATGCTGCTGGATGAGCAGCTGCACCGACGGGTCGGCCATGAAGGCGGTTTCGGCCGCCTGTTGTCGTTCGCCACGCTGGCGGTCGGAACGCTGGTGCAGCGTTTCGGCCTCGGCGCTGCCATGGTGTTCGATCACGATCCGCGGGGTCATCCCGAGCGGGCCGGACAGCGCCTCGGTCAGGGCCGCCAGCGAACGGTCCGAACACAGGTACTCAAATCCGGGCGATACGGCCAGTTTCAAGACGCCGTGCTGAAATCCGATGAATGCCGCGTGCGCAGCCAGCTGCCGCGACGGGCCATTCAACTGGCTCTGGGTGACCAGCTCCAGCCAGGTTTCGGCGGACTGCAGCGCTACCGGACCGCTGGCCGCGGGTGTGGCGGCGGCCGACGGCGCAATTGCGATGCCCTGCGGACGGGCGGCCGGTGCCGGGACGGGCGCCGGCGGCGCCACCGGGCGCTCCGGCGGGGCTTCCCATGGGGCCACCATGGCCGCGTCGGGACCGGCCATTTCGGCAGCCAGCGCCTCGTCGCGGTCCTCGGCACCGGCCTGGTGCCACGGCGGCAGGTCGTCGGCGTCGGCCGGCACCGCAACCGGTGCGGGCGTCGGTTTCGGCGCCGCCGGGTCGGCAACCGGAACGACAGGCGCCACGGGCGCACTGGCGGCGACCGGAGTGGCCACCGCCGTCACTGCTGCCACGGGCGCGGCAGCGGCCGGCGCGGCGGCCATGCCGCCCTGCTCGGCCCCACGTGAACCGGCACCCACGTCGGTACCGGTGCCCGGGTCGCGCGGCACCGGCGGCACCGCAGCGGCCGGACGGAAGGCCAGCATGCGCAGCACGGCCATTTCGAAGCCGGCACGCGGGCTGGGCGCCAGGTGCAGGTCGCGGCGCCCGCTGAGCGCCATCTGGTACCAGAGCTGCACCACTTCCGGGCGCAGGCGCTGGGCGAAGGCGGCGGCATCGATACCCTCGCCGTCGGCCTGGGCACCGGGCACCAGCTGCTGCACCTGGATGCGGTGCAGTGCCTCGGCCAGGGCCTCGAGCACGCCACTCCAATCCGGCGAGAATTCGGCCAGCGCGGCCACCACCTGCAGCAGGCGCACGCCATCGCCGTCGGCCAGGGCCTCCAGCATGGCCGCCACCTGGGTGCGGTCCACGGTGCCGAGCATGGTGCGCACCACGTCTTCACGCAGCGCGCCGCCGGCATAGGCGATGGCCTGGTCGAGCAGCGACAGGCCGTCGCGCAGACTGCCATCGGCGGCCTTGGCCAGCTGCACGATGGCGGTTGGGTCGGATTCGATCTCCTCGGCGGCCAGGATGCGGGTCATCTGGCCCTGGATCTGGTCCTCGTCCAGCCGCTTGAGGTTGAACTGCAGGCAGCGCGACAGCACCGTGACCGGCAGCTTCTGCGGGTCGGTGGTGGCCAGCAGGAACTTCACGTGTTCCGGCGGTTCTTCCAGCGTCTTCAGCAGCGCATTGAACGCCGCCTTGGAAAGCATGTGCACTTCGTCGATCAGGTAGACCTTGTACTTGCCGCGCGAGGGCATGTACTGGGCGTTCTCGATCACCTCACGGACATCGTCCACGCCGGTATTGGACGCGGCATCGATTTCCAGCAGGTCGATGTAGCGCCCGGAATCGATATCCAGGCAGGCCGGGCACTGGCCGCACGGGTCGGCGCTGGTGCCCTGCTCGCAATTCAGCGATTTGGCGAAAATGCGCGCGATGGTGGTCTTGCCGACCCCTCGGGTGCCGGTAAACAGGAACGCATGGTGCACCCGGCCGCTGTCCAGCGCGTTGCTGAGCGCACGGACCACGTGTTCCTGGCCTACCAGCTCGGCAAAACGCTTCGGACGCCACTTGCGGGCAAGGACGAGATAGGACATCAGGCCACCGTCTTCATCAGAACGTCCATTGTGCCACGCCTGTCCAGCCCCCCTGCCCCTATCGCGTACCGCTTGTGCGATTCCAATTCCCCCGCTAGAATCTGCGCCCCTGCAGCGGGTTATCGCAGCAGGTCCGGAGAGGTGTCCGAGCGGTTGAAGGAGCACGCCTGGAAAGTGTGTAAGCGTCTAAACCGCGCTTCGGGGGTTCGAATCCCCCTCTCTCCGCCAGACAAACGCAAAAAGGCCGCCTTCGGG
>NZ_JBOHXV010000019.1:0-62463 GCF_050737075.1 Stenotrophomonas sp. | reverse complement strand
CGCCAACCTGATCCAGGTGGCGATGCCGGAAGGCGCGCAGGAATTCGCCATTGCCGCCGACGGCGATGCCCTGCTGGTAGGCACCCGCAACCATCCGCTGCAGCGCGTGGACCTGGCATCGCGACAGGCGCTTGCGCTGCCGTCGGCGATCACGGCCATGCACCGCGATGCCAGCGGACGCATCTGGCTCGCCGGCCCCGACGGACTGTGGCGGAAGCAGGGCGAGCGTTTCGAGAAGGTGTCCGAGCTGCCGGTTCCCGGCCGTTCGGGCGTGCAGGCCATGGCGACCACGCCGGATGGCGCGCTGTGGATGTCGTTGAATACGCCCGGCCTGCACCGTTTCGCGCAGGGACGCTGGACGCATGTACAGAATCAGCAGGGTCTTCCACCCGGGGATTCACCGCTGGTGATGCAGGCCGATGCACGCGGACGCGTGTGGCTGGGGTTCGCACGCAATGCCGTGGCGGTCATGCAGGACGGAGTGTTCTCGACACCGTGGTCGGGTGAACCGCTGGACGTGGGCAACGTCACCGCGCTGTTCGACGACGGGCAGGGCATGTGGATCGGCGGCGAGCGTGGCCTGGCGCAGGTGGTCGGGAACACGCTGCGCAATGTGGTGCCCGGAGTGCGCGAGGATCTGCGCGGCATCAGCGGCATCGTTGCCGACACCGCCGGTGACCTCTGGTTCAACGGCGCGCGTGGCGTGGTGCGTGTGCGCGCTGGTGACCTTGCGAAACTCTTTGGCGCGCAGGGCAGGCCACGCTACGAGCGGTTCGATGCCCTGGATGCCTTGCCCGGCATCGCAGCGCAGTTCCGGCCACTGCCTACCGCAGCACGCACGCAGGACGGCCGGCTCTGGTTTTCGACGACCAGTGGCCTGGTCGCGATTGATCCGCAGAAGACGGTGCGCAATCCGGTACCGCCGCCGGTCGAGATTCTGTCGCTGGCGGTCGATGGTGCCGACGTACCGATCCAGGCGGGCAAAGTGGCCCTGCCTGCGGGCACGCGCAATCTGCGCATCCGCTTCACTGCGCTGAGCCTCTCCATTCCCGAGCGGGTGCGTTTCCGCTACATGCTCGAGGGCTTCGATTCGCACTGGTTCGAGGCATCGCCGGCCCGCTCGGCGTTCTACAACGCACCGGGTTCGGGCAAGTACGTGTTTCGCGTTGCGGCAAGCAACAACGACGGCGTGTGGAACGAACGGGGTGCCCGGCTGGCGATCTCCATCGCGCCGCACTACTGGGAGACGGGCTGGTTCCGCGCGCTCTGCGTCGCTGTGGCGGCAGCAGTGCTGTGGCTGCTCTACCTGGGGCGACTGCGGCAGCTGGCCGCGCGCATCCGTGCACGCCTGGATGAGCGGCATCTGGAACGCGAGCGGATCGCGCGGGACCTGCACGACACCCTGCTGCAGAGCACCCAGGGGCTGATCCTGCGGTTGCATGCGTCGAGCAGGAAACTGGCACCGACCGATCCGGTGCGGCTCGAACTGGAAGCAGCCATGACCCTGGCCGAGCGGGTGGCGGCCGACGGCCGCGAGCGCGTGCGTGGATTGCGCGGGGAGGTAGGCCTCGCGCAGGAGCTGGGCGCGGCGTTGATGGCGGTACTGGAGGAGTGCGACGGGATGGAGATGCCGGCGGTGCGGCTGGTGGTGGAAGGCACGCCGCGGCCGATGCAGCGTTGCGCGGGTGAAGAGGCCTACATGATCGGCCGCGAAGCGATGCTCAATGCGTTCCGCCATGCGCGCGCCATGACGGTGCAGGTTTCCATCAGCTACGCCCGCCAGGCATTCCGGCTTCGCATCCACGACGACGGGGTGGGATTCTCGCAGGAGACAGGTAAGCCGGAAGGACACTGGGGCCTGGAAGGCATGCGCGAGCGCGCCGCGCGTGCCGGCGGCAGCGTGACCATCCTCTCTGGCCGGCCGGGGCGCGGTACCGAGATCGATCTGCAGATCCCGGCCGCTTTCGCCTGGGAATCGCGTTACCGCCCAGGTGTGGCGGGGCTGCGCGATCGGCTGGGGGCGATGTTCAGCCGCCTGCGGTCGCTGGCCGGCAGATAAAGCGCAACGGCGTACAAGCGCCGGTGCAGCGCGTCTGTTCCCATGCGGGTGCCGCCCACGAGGAGGATGCATCGATGCCCCCACGCCAGCTGGATACGCTGACGTTCACCCGCCGCCAGGCGCTTCAGGTCGGCGCCTCGGCGCTCGCCGTGATGGCGCTGCCCAGTTTCGCCACGGCGCGCACCCCCACGTCACTACTGGAAACCACGCACATGTCCGATAATTTCGTCACCACCAAAGATGGCGTCCGCATCTTCTACAAGGATTGGGGCCCGCGCGACGCGCAGCCCATCGTCTTCCACCACGGTTGGCCGCTGTCGTCGGACGACTGGGATACCCAGATGCTGTTCTTCCTGCAGCACGGTTACCGGGTGATCGCACACGACCGTCGTGGTCACGGGCGTTCGGCCCAGGTCAGCGACGGGCATGACATGGACCATTACGCGGCCGACGCGTCCGCCGTGGCTGAACACCTCGACCTGCGCAATGCGGTGCACATCGGCCACTCCACCGGCGGCGGTGAAGTGGCGCGCTACGTGGCCAAGTTCGGCCAGCCCCAGGGCCGCGTCGCCAAGGCCGTGCTGGTCAGTGCGGTGCCGCCGCTGATGCTCAAGACCGCCTCCAACCCGGGCGGGCTTCCGATCGAGGTGTTCGATGGCATCCGTGCGGGTGTTGCGGCCAATCGCGCCCAGCTGTTCGTGGATTTCCCGACCGGCCCGTTCTACGGCTTCAACCGCCCCGGCGCGAAGATCTCCCAGGGCGTGATCCAGAACTGGTGGCGCCAGGGCATGATGGGCAGCGCGAAGGCGCACTACGAGGGCATCAAGGCGTTCTCGGAAACCGACCAGACCGACGACCTCAAGGCGATCACCGTGCCCACGCTGGTGCTGCACGGCGACGACGACCAGGTGGTGCCGATTGCGGACTCCGCCGAGCTGTCGGTGAAGCTGCTCAAGAACGGCACGCTCAAGGTCTACAAGGGCTACCCGCACGGCATGCTGACCACGCACGCCGATGTGATCAACCCGGACCTGCTGGCCTTCATCAAGTCCTGACGCAAAACGGCCTACGGGGACCACGTCCCCGTAGAGCCACGCCCTGCGTGGCTGCGTATTCTCACCACCCCGAATTCGGCATCCGGAACGCGAAAGCCGTTCCCGCATCCTCACTGGACGCCACCGTCAGCGTCCCCGCATGCGAGCGCGCGATCTCCGCCGCGATATAAAGCCCCAGCCCCAACCCGGGCCGCGGAAGCGCCCCCTGCTCACGCGAGAACGGGCTGAAGAGGCTGCCCAGCATGTCCGCGGGAATATGCCCGCCGTTGCGAACGGTGAGCACCAACGCCTCTGCATCGGCCTGCACCTCCAGCGCGATGGGCACCGTGCTGTCGCCGTGCTGCGCGGCATTGGTCAACAGATTGGCAAGCAACTGCGCGAGCCGGTTGGGATCGCAGATCACGGTGCACCCCACCTGCATGCGTACCGCGATGTCCGAACGCCCGGTGGCGTTCACCACCTCGTTCACGACCTGCTGCAGTTCGGCATCCAGGTTGGCGACCGGTCGCAATGCGATGGGAATACCGCCGCCCAGGCGCCCACGGGCGAAATCCAGCACGTCGCTGACCAGCCCCTGCATGCGCGTCACGCTGGCCGTGATGTGGTCGAACATGCGCTGCTGGCGGTCCGAATGGGGCTCCATCTCCAGCGTTTCGGCAACGATGCTGATCGACTGCAGCGGATTGCGAAGGTCGTGCCCGAGCACGGCGATGAACTGGTCGCGTAGCTCGGCGACCTGATGCGCATCGGAAAGCGCGAGGGCGGCCTGTTCAAGGCGGTCCTCGGTGTCCAGGTAATTGCCGACCAGCTCGGCCAGCAGTTCCATGGAACGCAGGATATGCGCCTCGTCGAAGTCTCCGGGCGCCGAATCGATGGCGCACAGGGTGCCGAAGAAACTCCCGTCCGGCCGGAAGATCGGCACGGACGCGTAGCTCTCCAGCCCATAGATGCGCGGCGTATGATGCTGCGAATAGATCGGATGCTGGCTGGCATGCGAGAACACGACTGCCTTGGCCGATTGCCGGATCTCATCGCAGATGGTCGTCTCCAGCACCAGCTGGCCGCCGGGTACCAGGCCGAAGCCCAGGGTGTCGTAGGTCGCGCACGCGGTCCAGGTGGTCTCGGTCACGCGGGCAACCGCCGTGAACCGCGAGCCGGTGATGTGGGCGACCGTTTCCAGGATGCGCGGGACGGCCTTGATCCGGCCGATCTCGGCGATATCGCGGAGCAGTGCGGGATCGGTCAGGGGGGCGTTGGGGGTGGGGTCGGACATAGGGGGAAATGGTCACATGAAACGTGAACTGCTGCCCGTTTTTTTCGCGTACTCACCTACCGCAGGTTCTCCACCGCCCCCCTGTGCACTACACCTGCGCCATACCGCCATCGACGAACAGCTCGATGCCGTTGATGAAGCTGGCTTGGTCCGAGGCCAGGAAGGCCACCGCGTTGGCCACTTCCTGCGGTTCGCCCAGCCGTCCGAGCGGTACCTGCGCGGCGAGGTGGTCGAACAGACCCTGCCGGGCGTCGTCGGGCACCAGGTCGCCCAGGCCGGGGGTGCGGATCGGGCCGGGGCTGACCACGTTGACGCGGATGCCGCGGTCCTTCAGGTCGAGTGCCCATGAGCGGGCAAAGTTGCGCACCGCCGCCTTGCTGGCGCTGTACACGCTGAAGTTCGCCGTGCCCTGGATGGATACGGTAGAGCCGGTAAGGATGACCGACGCGCCATCCACCAGCAGCGGCAGCGCCTTCTGCACGGTGAACAGCACGCCGCGCACGTTGGTGGCGAAGATGCGGTCGAAGTGCGCTTCGGTAATCGCCCCCAGCGGCAGCATGTCGCCGCCGCCGGCGTTGGCCAGCAGGATGTCCAGCTTGCCGGCCTGACGGGCGATCTGTGCGTAGACCGCGTCCAGCTCGGACGGCCGCGAGGCATCGGCACGGATGCCGGTCGCGCCCGATCCAATGGACGCCACCGCCGCGTCCAGTTCGGCTTGGCGCCGGCCGGTGATGAAGACCGTGGCGCCCAGCGACGCGAGGTGCTGGGCGCTGGCCAAACCGATGCCCGAGGTGCCGCCGGTGACGAGGGCGATCTTGCCGTTGAAGGTAGTCATGGTGCTCTCCTGCGTGGGGCAGGGGAGGATTCCCGCTGCCGATGGGAGAACGATAGGCGGGTGGCATTTGTGGATAAATATCGAAAAAATACAATCACTATCCACCGCTGTGCATAATCGAGCCCATGAACCAGCTCATCGCCATCCGCGCCTTTGCCCGCGTCGTCGAGGCCGGCAGCTTTACCCGCGCCGCCGACTCGCTGGACATGCCCAACGCCACCCTGAGCAAGCTGGTGCGCGAGCTGGAAGCGCACCTAGGCGTTCGGCTGCTGCAGCGGACCACCCGCCGGGTATCGATCACGGCCGAAGGGCAGGCGTACTACGAGAAGGCAGGGCGCATCCTGCGCGACCTGGAAGACATCGATGCGTCGTTCAGTGCGGCGCGGGGTACGCCGCGCGGACTGCTGCGGGTGGACGTGGGCGGTTCGACCGCGCGCGACGTGCTGGTGCCGGCGTTGCCGGACTTCATGCACCGTTACCCGGACATCCGCATCGAACTGGGCGTCTCCGATCGCACGGTGAACCTGGTGGGCGAGAACGTGGACTGCGTGATCCGCGGCGGACCGCTGGACGACTCGTCGCTGGTGGCGCGCCACCTCGGCGATGCCGTCCTGATCACCTGCGCCAGCCCGGCGTATCTGAAGGCGTGTGGCCTGCCGGCGTATCCGCAGGAACTCCACAACGGGCACCGGCTGGTGAGCTATTTGCTGCCCTCCACTGGGCGCGCCGTACCGTTCCGCTTCCGCAGCGCAGAGGGGCTGCTGGAGATCAAGCCCGAGCACCGCCTGGGGATCAATGAAAGCAACGCGCATCTGGCCGCTGCGCTTGCGGGGATGGGGCTGGTGCAGACCTTCAGCTACGCTGCCGGCCCCGCGCTGCGCAGCGGTGCGCTGGTGGAAGTACTGCAGCCGTGGCGGCCGGCGCCCTACCCGTTCCATGTGGTGTACCCCAACAACCGGCACGTCACCCACCGGCTCCGGGTGTTCATCGATTGGCTGGCCGAGCGGATGCCGGGCCTGCTGGCGGATGGCGGCGCAGAGGCGCCGTCGCCACGGGTGCCTCCGGCCGTTCCATACTGACCGCTCGCCCGACCTGAAGGAGGCCATGCCATGGATGCACTGTCTTCGCGCTGGGGGAACGCGATGCGTTCCTTGCCGGCGGTCATTCTCTGGCTGGTTGTACTGCTGATATCGACCGAGTTCCTGCTCGCCGTATACGGGAAGTACCACCTGATGGCGGGGCCTGCCTATGAGCGTTTCATGGGACGCCATGGCTGGCTGTGGCTGCATCTGGCGGGGGGTGTCGTCGCCATTGCGCTGGGTCCCGCGCAGTTTCTGGCGCGGTGGTGGTACCGGCGCCCGGCACTGCACCGCCGGCTGGGATACGTCTACTTCGGCGGCGTCCTGGTGGCGAGTGCTGCGGCCGCCGGGCTGATCGCCACCACCCCGGCGCCGCTGTCGATCCGGCTTGGCTTCGGCTCCACCGCGTTGGCGTGGCTGACGACCGCCTGGTGGGCGATGCGCTCGATCCGCCTGGGCCAGGTGCAACGGCACAGGGCCTGGATGATCCGCAGCTATGCAGTCACGCTGGCCCCCGTGTTGTTCCGGCTCATGCTGCCGGTCGCCATCGCATCGGGGGTGTCGCCAAGCGGCGCGCTGATTTCTGGACTGCTCTGGTCGAGCTGGTTGATTCCACTTGGATGTGTGCAATTATTCGGAACCCGCCTGGGGGCGCGGATCAGCTGAGCATCGGGGATGATGCTTCATGCGGCGCGGAACATCACGCGTGATCGGGCCCCCACACACACCGAGGCAAGCATGGCAGACCCGTACAACAGCGCAGCACGCCCACCCACCGCGGTTCGTCTTGACGATTCCATGGTGACCACCGCCTTCGAGCTGCCAGGGTTCCGCATCGCGCGCAACTTGGGTGTCGTACGCGGCATTACCGTGCGTTCGCGTTCGATCGTGGGCAACTTCCTCGGCGGCATCCAGACCCTGTTCGGCGGCAACATCACCATCTACACCGAACTGTGCGAGCAGGCCCGCGAGGAGACCTATCGCGACATGGCCAAGCACGCGCGGATGCTGGGCGCCAACGCCATCATCGGCATGCGCTACGACGCCACCGACATCATGACTGGCCTCACTGAAGTGCTGTGCTATGGGACTGCAGTGGTGGTTGAACCGGTGCGTTGATGCGGCTGCGGTGTCTGGATCAACGCCCGTTCCTGGCCGTTTCGTCGGCAAGGCGGCCCCTGCTGCGTTCGCAGGAGAGCGCGCAAGCGTCGGTACGGAAGGCGTCCAGCACCGGTTGCACGGTGGCGCGGTCAGGAAGGGCAGCCTTGTCGAGGTCGCGCTCCAATGTTTCGGGAACGGCGCCACGCATTTCCGGCGGCAGCGCCTGTGCCAGTGCCTCGGCGACGGGCAGGACCTGCGCGGCAAGTTCCACACGCTCCTGAGGCCCGATGGCGGGGTCGAGCAGGCCGCCGAATGATGCAAGTGAGAAGGCCCTGACCGGAGCCACCAGCATTCCCAACATTCGATTGGTATCGTCGGAGGGGCCGCTCTCAACCGGCCAGGTAGCCGCGTCGAGCAGTAGAACCTGAGTGAAGCATCGCGTCTGTTCCAGGAATATGCGTGTCTGGTTGCGACGCATGGGACGACTCTGGGCGAGAAGCTCCTTCATGGTCTCGTGCGCGGCCCCCACACTTTCGGGTGACGCCTTCAACTCCGCCTCGGCGGGGGCCAGCATCGCGATCTGCGCATCGAACAGATTCAGGCACAGCGTCATCGTCTTCAGACGGTCGGCCTCGGCAAAGTCGGACATGCGCGCGGTGGGAAGAAACACCTGTTCCAGCTGTGCCTCCAACACCTTCCAGTCCGGCGCCGTGGAGGCGGCCGCCGTGGCACTCGCGGTTGCCAGCGCCTGCAGCTGCGCGATGGCCGCCTTCTGCGCCGCCAGCGCGTCGTCGATCGGCGCAGCGTGTGCGCTGCCGGCGGTAAAGCACAACGTTGCAAACAGGCCCATGGCCATGCGTCGCAGGCTGCAGAAGGTAACGTCCATGTTCAACTCAAGGGTGGGTACCCCGTGGAGTATAGGCGAGCGTGGCAACCGGAGCCTCTGTACGCGTCAGCGCGTCCGCTTCACCCACGCCCGTACCACCAGCCCGATCAGGGCGGCGAACACCGCCCACGACACCACGTCGTACACGCCATCGCCGATGAGGGCACTGACCAGCCCCAGCACGCTGGCAGCGGCGATCCACGCCGGGGCAGTGAACGGGCTGCCATTTGGAGAGGTAGGCCGGCTCATGCGGCGCCCCCGGTCTTTTCGGCACGCTCGATCTCGGTCACACGTGCCTCGGTACTGCCGCGCTTGAACCACAGGTACAAACCGCTGATCAGGACCGCGATGGTGAGCAGGTCCAGCAGCGCCCACAGGATCTTCAGCGGCAGCTTGCCGTAATCGCCGAAGTGCAGCGGCTGGCTGAGCAGCAGTACGGTCATGTAGGTGGGCAGTTGCGGCTGTGCCGTGAGGTCGCCGGTGGCCGCATCGATCAGCACCGGGCGGTACATGCGCTCGGTGAGCGGGGTATTGCCCTGCATGAACACCCCGTAGTGGTGGTCGCCGCTGTAGCCGGTGCCGGGGAAGCTGACGAAGGCCGGGCGCATGTCCGGCTCGGCGGCGCGCGCGGTGTCCACCGCGGCCTGCAGCGAGGCCAGGGTGGTGGGGCGCGGCTGGCCGGCGTAGCGCGCGGCGAATTCGCCCAGCTGTTGGCTCTGCCACGCGGTTTCCAGTGGCTTGGCGATGGTGTTGATCGCGCCGGTGATGCCCACCACCAGTGCCCAGCCGAGGGTGACCACGCCGATCACGTTGTGCAGGTCCAGCCAGGCCAGCCGGCGGCTGCGGCCGGTGCGCAGCGTGCCGAAGCGCTGGCGACGCATGAAGGGGCCGTACAGCACCAGTCCGGAGATGATCGCCACGGCGAACAGCAGGCCCATCGCGCCCATGAACAGCATGCCGGGCAGGCCGAGGAACAGGTCGGTGTGCAGGCGAAGCAGGAAGTACATCACCCCTTCGTTGAACTGCGGCGCGGGCACCAGCGCGCCGCTGCTGGCGTGCAGCAGCGCCGTTTTCATCTGCGGCGGCGGGGTGTCGACGCGCGCACCGGTGTTCACGTACACGGTGTGCCCTTCCCAATCCCAGCCGACGAACAGCGGTACGTTGCCCGGGTACTGCGCCAGCGCGGTGCGCACCTGTGCATCCAGGTCGCGGTGCGGCGCCTGTGTCTGCGGCGTTTCCACGTGCGGTTCGCTGAGGTGGGCGATTTCCTCGCCGAACACCAGCGGCAGGCCGGTCACGCACAGCAACAGCAGGAACAGGGTGCAGATCAGGCTGGTCCACTTGTGGACCAGGAACCAGGCTTTGAGGGTGGTGCGTTGCATGCGGTTCTCTGGCGATCAAAACCGGTACGAAATCGTGCCGGTCACGGTGCGGGGGTTGCCGGTGAAGCAGTCGCCGAAGTTGCGGCAGGGGGCGAAGTACTTCTTGTCGCTGAGGTTGGTGATGTTGAGCGCCATCGTCCAGTCCACGACCTGCACTTCGAACAAGGCGTCCACCAGCGTGTAGCTCGGCGTGCGGATGAAGCCACCATAGCCCAGCGACTGGGTGTTGCCCACGTAGCGGCCGCCGAGGCCCAGGCGCAGGCGCGCGTCGTCGTCGAGCTGGAAGCCCTTGCCCAGCCACAGCGAGGCCAGTTCCTGCGGGGTGTCGTTGAGGCGCTGGTTCACTTCCATGGCGAAGTTGCTCTTGGTCACTTCGGCCTTGTTGCGCGAATACGCGGCGGTCAACGTGACGTCATGCGCGAACTGGAACTGGCCCTCCAGCTCGACGCCCTTGGACTGGATTTCGCCGGTCTGGATGACGTTGAGCACGTTGTCCGGATCGTTGGTCTGCCGGTTGGTTTCGGTGATGCGGTAGGCCGCCAGGGTGACCAGCATGGTCGAGGCCGGCTGCCACTTGATGCCGCCCTCCCACTGGTCGCCCTGCATCGGCTTGAACGCGCGGCCATACAGGTCCTGGCCGGTGACCGGCAGGAACGACTCGCTGTAGCTGATGTACGGCGACACGCCGCCGCCCACGTCGCCGATCAGACCCGCGCGCCAGGTGGTGGCGTTGTCGGTTTGGCTGGGCAGGCCCTCGGTCTTGCTGCGCGCATGGTCGCGGCGCGCGCCCAGCACCAGCGACACGCGGTCGGCCCAGCGGATCTGGTCCTGCAGGTACACGCCCAGCTGGGTGGTCTGCTGGTCGGGCAGGCGGTCCCAGCCATTGATGGTCACGCCGGTGGACACCGGGGTGTAGATGTCGATCGGCGTCGGCGTGGCATCCAGGTTGTAGGACTTCTCGCGGTAGTCGCTGTAGTCCACGCCGGCCAGCAGCAGGTGCCGGAACGCACCGGTGGCGAAGTCGAACTGCACCGCGTTGTCGCTGGTCAGCGAGCGCACGTCCGGGCGCACGCCATAGGCGTTGCGGTTGAGCACGCGGCGGTCGGCGTCGATGAACGGGTCGGTCGGGTTGCTGTAGGTGTCCGGATACAGCTCGCGGAATTCCGTGCTGCCATCGAGGTAGCGCACGGCCGAGCGCAGGCTGATGGTGTCGTTGAAGCGGTGGTCGAACAACGCGGTGACGCTGTAGACCGTGGAATCGAGTTTGTCGAAGTCGCGGTCGCCGAGGAAGGTCGACGGGTCCAGCCGCGGCGTGCCGGGCGGCGCCCGCAGGGTGGCCGCCACCGGCAGGAACTGCTGGCTGGAGGCAGTCTTGTCGTGCTGGTAGCTGGTCAGGACGGTGAGCGTGCTGCGCTCGCCGCGCCAGCTGATCGACGGCGCCAGATACACGCGGTCGTCGCTGATGTAGTCGGTCTGCATGCCCGAATCGCGCACCAGGCCGACCACGCGACCGGCCAGGGTGCCTGCGTCGTTCAGCGCGCCGCCCACATCGCCCTGGAACTGCTTGCGGTCGAAGGTGCCCAGCTGCACGCCTACCTCCCCCCCCACGTCGGTGAAGGTGGGGCGCTTGGTCATGGCATTGATGATGCCGCCGGTGGCGCCGGCACCGTACAGCACCGACGACGGGCCGCGAAGGACTTCCACGCGTTCCAGGCCGTATACCTCGGTACGCGCCATCGGGTTGAAGCCGTAGCTGCGGCGCAGGCCGTCCAGATATTGCACCGGGTCCAGTCCGCGCACGGTGCTGCCGTCGCTGCGGGTATCCAGGCCATAGGCATCGGCGGTGACGCCGGCGCTGTAGCGCAGGGTCTCCTGCAGGTTCTGCGCACCACGGTCGGTGAACAGGCTGTTGGTCACCACGCTGATCGCCTGCGGGGTCTGGGTGAGCGGGGTATCGGTCTTGGTCGCGGTGCTGGCGCGGTCGGCAACCACGGTCACCGCGTCCAGGGTGCGGGCGCTGTCGGTGTCCTGGGCATGGGCCAGGGCAGAGGCCAGCAGGGTGGGGGCCAGCAGCAACAGGCAGGAACGGCGCGACAGGGCAGGCATGACGGGAATCCCCAGGAGCGAAGGCCGCGATTATCCGAAGGTGAGGATGCGAACGCAAATGACTCTCAGCTGCGAAGCGTGGACGGGCGGCTTCATCTTCCTGCCACATCCCCTGCACGGCGCCTACGCGTGGCGGGCCATAACGTAGACCGTCCCCACGCCAGATCCGGAGACGCCCCCATGAATACCCTGCAGACAGCCGCCAGAGCGATGCGCAACGGGCTGGAAGAAGTGGCGGCGCTGCTGGTCGGCGAGCGTGCCGAGGACCTGCGCCGCGACGACAGCGCGGCCCCCGGTGTCGGCATCCCGATGCCGCGCCGCGCGCCGCTGAAGCGCCCGCTGCTGCACGGCCGCAAGGGCATGGCGCCCTGGCAGAAGGTATCCGGCGGACGTCGCTGAACAGGCGGTGCACCGGCGTTTCCCGCCTTCACGCCCTAACCTGAACAGGCAGACATGCTGCACACGCGCGGTTGTGGCTAACTAGCGCCCCAACCAACCGACGGAACGATGCGTGAAGACAGCAGGACGATGGGCGCTGGCAGTGGTGATGCTGGTGGCGGCGCTGTGGGTGGCAGGCATGTTGGCGTATCAGCTGCCGGGGCCGGGTTGGCTGCGCGGTGTACTGATGGCCGTATGGGCCGGCTTCGCGATGATCACGGCGGTGGCAGTCGGCCGGGCCCGCGTCGGCCGTTGGCCGGGGGCGGTGTTCCTGCTCGCGCTGGTGGCCACCGGTGTGTGGTGGCTGCTGCTGACGCCGCGCCAGGACCGGGTCTGGGCCGACGACGTGGCGCAGCGTCTCAAGGTGGTGAGCTTCGATGGCCAGCATGTGGTGCTCGACAACGTGCGCAACTTCACCTGGCGCACCGATGACGACCACGACGCGCGCTGGGAGCGCCGCGAATACGATCTGGACCAGTTGCGCTCGGCCGACCTGATCCTGTCCTACTGGATGGGGCCGACGATCGCCCACACGCTGGTGTCGTTCGGTTTCGCCGACGGGCGCCAGCTGGTGTTCTCGCTGGAGATCCGCAAGGAGCGCGGCGAATCCTTCTCGGCACTGGGCGGGTTCTTCCGCAAGTTCGAGATGACCTTGGTTGCGGCCGAGGAAACCGACATCGTGCGGGTGCGCAGCAACGTGCGCGGCGAAGACGTCTATCTCTACCGGTTGCAGGGCATGACCCGCGACCAGCTCAAGGGCTTGTTTGTTTCCTACCTGGGCGAGGCGCGCAAGCTGGACGCCGCGCCGGCGTTCTACAACACGCTCACCAGCAACTGCACCACCATCGTGTACAAACTGGCCAAGCAGATCGCGCCGGGCTTGCCACTGGATTACCGGCTGCTGGCATCGGGCTATTTCGCCGAATACGCGCGCGACCTGGGCGTGCTCGCGCCGGGCGTGGACTTCCCCACGCTCAAGGCGCGCGGGCGCATCACCGACCGTGCGCGCGCGGCCGGCAACGACCCACGCTTCTCGCAGCTGATCCGCCAGGGCGTGCCCGGCGTCGGCGCGGAGGCGCAGCCATGAGCCGGGCCCAGCACCGCGGAGTGCCGCTGCTGGCGGTGCTGCTGTCGCTGCTGCTTTCCAGCGGCTGCGCGATGGTCACCATGAAACAGGTGAAGCCGACCGACTACCTGGCCAGCAAGCGCGGCGACGTGCTCACCTCTGGCAAATTCAGCATGGCCTCGCAGGAAACGCTGAGCGTGATCGGGCTGGATGTGGCGCTGTGCGAGAAGGACATCGGCGCCTGCGAGAAGACCCTGAAGGAGACCCGCGACCTGCCCGAGGAGCAGCGCCTCTCGACGCTGTCCGAGTTGTGGGTGAAGAACGCGCTGGCGCTGACGCCCAAGCCGAAGGACCGTGAGAAGACGCCGATGTCCGACGCGGCGCTGGACGCCTGGCTGGAAGCGGCGCGGTATGCCTATGCCTACCTGTTCTTCAGCGGGCGCACGCCGTCTGACCGGGCCTTCGAGGACCGCCAGACCCAGGTGCGCGACTACTACAACTACGCCGCCGAACAGACCGCCACGGTGGTGTTCAAGCGCAGCCGCGAAAGCGCGCTGGAAGGCGAGGACTACAACGCGGCGGTGGCCGGCGAGCGCTGGACGCTGACCTCGGACTTCGACGAACTGCGCCTGACCAGCATCCCCAGCACCATGGTGTCGGCCTCGTCGGTAAGCTTCGCCGGCCTGCGCAGCACCTACCGGCGCGATGGCTTCGGCGCCGAGCTGGTGGTGGTGATGGACCCGCCCAAACTGATCGCAGCGGTGGACGGCGAGAAGGTTGAGATTCCGCAGTACAGCGAGATGTCGGCGATCAATGCCACCGCCTTGCTGCGCTTCAAGGGCGACAGCCTGCAGCAGGTGCTGGACACCACCCAGGTGCTGTTCGACGTGTATTCGCCCGAGTCCACCGAACGCGTGGACCTGCACGGCGAGAAGGTGCCGTTGGCCGGCAACTTCACGGCGGCCTATGGCATGTGGCTGGCGCAGTCGGGCTTTGCCACACAGTCGCTGCGCACGCTGTTCGGGTTGAGCCAGGGCATTGCCGAGCCGCACATGTACCTGATGCAGCCGTGGGACCCGAACCGCCGCATCATCTTCATGCTGCACGGCCTGGGCAGCAGCCCGGAGGCGTGGGTGAACGTCGCCAACGAGATCCTCGGCGACCCGGAGCTGCGCCGGCACTTCCAGGTGTGGCAGGTGTATTACCCGACCAACGCGCCGATCGCGTTGAACCGCTACGAGATCGACCAGGCCTTCGACAACACGCTGAAGCATTTCGATCCGAAGGGCACCTCGCCGGCATCGAAGGACATGGTCTTCATCGGCCACAGCATGGGCGGGGTATTGGCGCGTCTGCTGGTGACCAGTTCCGGCGACACGCTGTGGAACCAGCTGCTGGCCAACTACGACCTCAAGGGCGAACGCCTGAAGCGGGTGGAGGCCAAGCTGGGGCCGTTGCTGCATTTCGACGCGGAGCCGAACGTGGAGCGCGCGATCTTCATCGCCGCCCCGCACAAAGGAACGGACATCGCGGGTAACCGGGTGGGGCGCTTCATCGGCCGCCTGGTGCGCCTGCCGATCACGATCCTGGGTAAGTTCGAGGATGTGTTCCAGACCCTGCAGCAGTCCGAAGTGCAGTCGGCGCAGGCGACCAAGCTGCAGATTCCCAACAGCATCGACAACCTCAAGGCCAGCGATCCGTTCGTGAAGGCATCCAGCGCACTGCCGATCATGCCGGGGCTGAAATACCACTCCATCATCGCGCAGCGCAAACCGGGCGTGCCGCTGGAGCAGTCCGACGATGGGCTGGTGCCGTATTGGAGCGCGCACCTGCCCGGCGCGGTATCGGAGAAGGTGATCATCTCCGGGCACAGCGTGCAGGAAACCCCGCAGGCGGTGCTGGAGATCCGGCGGATCCTCAGGGAGGACCTGGAGGAAGTGTCGCCTTGATCAGACCCGCCGCGCCACCACAACGCTGGCGGCCGCGAGCAGCAGCATGATCGCGAAGATCAGCAGATAGCCCAGCGTCACATCGGTGTTGAGCAGCAGCGCGAACAACGAACCGGACACCGCCAGCGTGGTGGCCACGCCCAAGGCTTCACTGAGCTGCAGCGCCGAGGTATTCGCGCCCTGCTGGGCCGGCGGCGACAACGACAGCGTCAGCAACGACAGGCTCGGGTAGATAAGCCCCATGCCCAGCCCGGTCAGCGTCCAGCCGGCGAGCGCAAGCCACAGCGGTACGCCGGGCTGGAGCGTCAGCGAGGTGGCGATGATGCCGCCGCACATCAACAGCGCGCCCACATGCAGCAGCTGCCGCCGCGACCAGCCGTGGCGCTGATGGCCCTGGAACCAGGAACCGCTGAACCAGCCCAGCGCACCCATGCTCAGCGCCACGCCCGCCAGCAAGGGGCTGAGCCCGCGTTCGCGCTGCAGCAGCAGCGGCAGGAACGCCTCGCAGCCGAAGAAGGCGGCAGCGGCAATGCCGCGCAGGGCGATCACGCTGGGCAGCCCGCGCCGCAGCCGCAACGTGCCGGGTGGCAGCAGCCGCCAGCTGCACACGGCCAGCAACGCCAACGCCGGCACCAGCAGCGCGGCAGCCTGCCAGCCCACCTGCTGGCCGCCCACGTATAACAACAACGCGCCGAATGAGGCCCCGACTGCCCAGCGCACCACGTGTGTGGTCGGTGCTGCCGGCGCGCTGTCCAGCGCACGTACCTCGCGCAGCGCAGGGCGCAACAGCAGTGCGGCGGGAATGGCCAATACCGGCACCGCAAGGAACACCCAACGCCAGCCCACGTGCTGCACGATCAGCCCGCTGATCGCCGGGCCGATCAGCGAAGGCACCACCCAGCCGGCGGAGAAGGCGGCGAACACGCGTGGCCGCATCGCTTCGGGGAATGTTCGCCCCACCAGCACATACAGCGCCACCGAGATCGCGCCGGCGCCCAGCCCCTGCAGCAGGCGGCCGAGCACCAGCACGGCCATGTGCTGGGCCAACCCGGCCAGCAGCAGCCCGGCGATGAAGCAGCCGAGGCCCAGCCACAGCGGCCGCGCGGGGCCCTGCTGGTCGCTCCAGCGCCCGGCCAGGGTCATGCCGATGACGCTGGTGGCCAAGGTGCCGCCGAAGGCCAACGCGTACAGGCGCAGGCCATTGAGGTCATGGGCAACGGTGGGCATGGCGGCGGCCACGGCCAACGCTTCGAAGGCGTGCAGCGAGACCAGCGCGACCATGCCGATCGTGGTGGCGCGGTACGCCGGGGACAGGATCGACGGCGGTGCATCGGGCGCGACGGTGGGCACGGTGGGGGCGGCAACATCGGAAGACATGCGGATTCCAGGCAACGAAGGATGCGCGTCGCTTGCAGTGCGCGGCGCGGTCCCGCACGATGCGACCTTAACCATGGTTGAGGTCAAGCGTGATCGCGCAGGAGCTGAGTGTAGGCGAGGTGTCGCGCCGCAGCGGGGTTGCGGTGTCGGCGTTGCATTTCTACGAGCGCAAGGGCTTGATCCGCAGCCTGCGCACGGCAGGCAACCAGCGCCGCTTCAACCGCGAGGTGCTGCGCCGGTTGGCGGTGATCCGCGTGGCCCAGCGCGTGGGCATGCCGCTGGAAGCGGTGGCGCAGGCATTCGCGGCGCTGCCCCAGGACAAGACCCCGACCCGCGCGGAGTGGGCGAAGATGTCGGCGCTGTGGCGCGCCGAACTGGACCAGCGCATCGAGCAGCTGTTGCTGCTGCGCGACCAGCTGACCGACTGCATCGGCTGCGGCTGCCTGTCATTGAAGCGCTGCCGGCTGGCCAACCCGGGCGACGCGCTGGGCGAGCAGGGCGATGGGCCGCAGCGCTGGGGGTGA
Source organism: Stenotrophomonas sp. (assembly GCF_050737075.1). Lineage (GTDB taxonomy): Bacteria > Pseudomonadota > Gammaproteobacteria > Xanthomonadales > Xanthomonadaceae > Stenotrophomonas. The sequence goes on along the minus strand of NZ_JBOHXV010000019.1, from coordinate 45,333 downwards.
CGCGCCGCGCGCAGCCACGCAGGGCGTGGCTCTACCGCGCGCTGATTCATCGCCCCACAGCGTAGAGCCACGCCCTGCGTGGCTGAGCGCGGTGCCGGATTACGCCACACGTAGCGACACGCCATGCGTGTCCCCGCGGTACCGGGTCACCACACGGCAATGACCTGCCCGCTCTGCACCCCCTCCACGCTGCGCTGATACGCCAACGACGCCCGATGCGCGGTAACCGGCTCAAACCCCGGGAAATACGCGCCGTAATCATCCATCGATTCGACCAGCACGTTCGGGCTCACCACGTTGATGCGCAGCCCGCGCGGCAGCAGGTCGCACGCGGCGGCGCGCACGAAGCCTTCCAACGCTGCATTCACTGCCGTCGCATTGGCGCCATCGCGGATCGGCTGCGCGCTGACGATGCCGCTGGTCAGCGTGATCGAGCCGCGCACGCTGAGATGGTGCTGCGCGGCCAGCGCCAAACGGACCTGCCCCAGCAGCTTGTCCTGCAGCCCCAGGTTGAACTGCGCCGGCTGCATGTCGGCCAGCGGCCCGAAGTGCAGGCGGCCGGTGGTGGCGACCACCGCGTCCACCGTGCCGACCTGCTCGAACAGCGCATGCACGCTGGCATCGTCGGTCAGGTCCACCTGCACATCGCCGCCGTGGCGACCGGCGCGGACAATCTGATGGTGGGCGCCCAGGGTCGCTGCGACGGCCTGGCCAAGCGTTCCGCTGGCGCCTACGAGAAGGATCTTCATGCTGCTCACTCCAGTAAAGGGGGAATATCGCCAGTCTGCGCCGCCCACGGAGGTTTGGTAACCGGCGTATGCTTTGCAGATTGCTAACCGTGAGTTATGAATGGATACGCTGCGCTGCATGCAGGCCTTCGTGGCCGTGGTCGACCGGGGCAGCCTGAGCGCTGCCGCCCAGCAGATGGGGGTGTCACCGGTGATGGTGGGCAAGTATCTGCAGCAACTGGAAGCGCACCTTGGCGTGCGCCTCCTGCAGCGCAATACCCGCCGGCAGAGCCTGACCGACGCCGGGCGCAACTATCTGGCGGGCTGCCGCAGCGTGCTTGAGCAGGTGCAGCAGGCCGAGGCCAGCGTGGAAGGCCTGCAGGCGCAGCCGCAGGGCGTGCTGCGGATCAGTGCGCCGGTCACCTGGGGCAGTTGCGTGCTGGCGCCGCTGGTGGCCGATTACCTGGCCGCCTTCCCGCAGGTGAGCGTGGAGCTGGACCTGAGCAACCGGCGGGTGGACCTGATCGAGGAGCAGTTCGATGCGGTGGTGCGGATGGGCCAGCTGGGCTCGGCCGAGTGGGTGGCGCGGCCGCTGCCGCCGTATGCCATGCAGATTTGTGGCGCGCCGTCCTACCTGCGGCGGCGCGGTGTTCCGCTGCATCCGTCGGACCTGCACGCGCATGAGTGCCTTACCCACCTGGCCTGGCGCGGCGGCCACGGGTGGCGGCTGCGCGGGCATCCGGAACAGGATTGGTCGGCGCATTCGCGGCTGCTGTGCAACGACGGCGATGGCTTGCGCCGGGCGGCGCTGGCCGGGGCGGGATTGATCCTGCAGCCGGCGGTTCTACTGGCGGACGATATCGCCGCCGGGCGGCTGCAGCCGGTGCTGGGCGATTACCTGCCCGAGCCGAGGCCGCTGCATCTGGTGTATCTGGCGGATCGGCGGCCGCGGCCCAAGCTGGCCAGTTTTGTCGATTTTTTGTTGGACAACGTCACGTAGAGCGGGGCTCTGCCCCGCTGCGCGACCAACCCACAACGTTCAATCAATCGTTGGCCGCAGACAACGCCTGCCCACGCCGCGTCGCCGCGTCGATCGCGTGCGCGACCATCGCCTCGAACCCCTCACCCTGGAAGCTCTCGATTGCCGCCTGCGTGGTGCCATTGGGCGAGGTCACCCTGCGCCGCAACTCGGCCGGCGCCTCGCCGGATTCGTCCAGCATGCGGCTGGCACCGAGCAGGGTCTGCACCACCAGTGTGCGCGCCGCGTCGGCCGACAGGCCCTGGGCGATGCCGGCCGCCTCCATCGCTTCGGCCAGCAGGAACACATAAGCCGGACCGCTACCGGAGACCGCGGTCACCGCATCCATCCGTGCCTCATCGTCGATCCACACGGTGCGGCCGGCGCTGCGCAGCACCTGATCGGCCTGTGCGCGCTGTGCATCGCTGACGCCCGCCGTGGCGAACAGGCCGGTGACGCCCGCGCCCAGCAGCGCCGGGGTGTTGGGCATCGCACGCACCACCGCCGCGTTGCCGCCCAGCCAGCGCTCCAACTGCGGGCTGGTAATGCCGGCGGCGATGGACACCACCAGCGGCCGCTGGGCCTGCGCGATGTCGGCCAGTGCCGCGCATACGTCGCGCAGCACCTGCGGCTTCACCGCCAGCACCCACACGCCACCCTGCGCGGCGGCCTCGCTCGCACTGGCATAGGTCTTCACCCCGAAGTCCGCGGTGAGCTGCGCGCGCAGCTCGGCCACCGGTTCGGCCACGTGGATGTGGGCGGGGGCGGTGCCCTGGCGGACCAGGCCGGCGATGAGGCTGCGGGCCATGTTGCCGCCGCCGATGAAGGTGATGGATGCAGCGGTCATGCGAATTCCTTGGTCGTGGAACAGGGGGCGGTCAGGTGCGGGCGCCGAACAGGGCCGTGCCGACGCGGACCAGGGTGGCACCATGGGCAACGGCCTCGGCGTAGTCGCCGCTCATGCCCATGGACAACGTGTCGACCTGCGGGTGCCCGGCGGCGAGCGCCAGGAACAGGGCGTGCATGCGTTCGAAGGCCTGCGCGCGGCGTTCCACCTGCGGCCACGGGGCGGGGATCGCCATCAGCCCGCGCAGGCACAGCCGTGGTTCGGCGGCGATGGCGGCGGCCAGCGCCGGCACCGCATCCGGCGAGCAGCCATGCTTGCTGTCTTCATCGTCGATATTGACCTGCACCAGCACATTCAGTGGCGCCAGGCGGGCCGGCCGGTGCGCGGCCAGCGCGGCCACCAGCTTGAGGCGGTCCACGCTCTGCACCCAGTCGAAGCGCTGCGCGGCCAGCTCGGCCTTGTTGGACTGCAGGTGGCCGATCAGGTGCCACTCCAGCCCCAGTGCCGCCAGCGCGTCGATCTTGGCGACTGCCTCCTGCACGTAGTTCTCGCCGAACGCGCGCTGGCCCTGCGCCGCCAGCGCGGCCACGGCCTCGGCCGGCTGGGTCTTGGACACCGCCAGCAGGCGGGGGTCTGGCCGCCCGGCGGCGGTGGCCGCGTTGTGCAGGTTCAGCAGCAGGGTAGGCAGGGGCAGGGCGGTCACGGGTGGGGGCAGCTTTTGAAAGAGGATTTTCAGGTGGATCAGGGAGGCTATACTGCCGCTCGGGGAAAGATCCTTCCAGTCGCAGCAGTCTATGGGGAGTAGCAGCGTATGGATATCGCCGAGCTGTTGGCGTTTTCCGTGAAGAACAAAGCGTCGGACCTTCATTTGTCGGCAGGCCTGCCGCCGATGATCCGCGTGGACGGCGATGTCCGTCGCATCAATATTCCGGCCTTGGACCACAAGCAGGTGCACGCGCTTGTCTATGACATCATGTCGGACAAGCAGCGCCGCGATTACGAGGAATTCCTCGAGGTCGACTTCTCGTTCGAGATTCCCAGCCTGGCGCGCTTCCGCGTCAACGCGTTCAACCAGAACCGCGGCGCCGGTGCGGTGTTCCGTACCATTCCGTCCGAGGTGCTGACCCTGGAAGACCTGGCGGTGCCGCCGATCTTCCGCGAGCTGATCGATCAGCCGCAGGGCCTGATCCTGGTGACCGGCCCGACCGGTTCGGGCAAGTCGACCACGCTGGCGGCGATGATCGACCACATCAACAAGAACGAATACGGCCACATCCTCACCGTCGAGGATCCGATCGAATTCGTGCACACCTCGCAGAAGTGCCTGATCAACCAGCGCGAAGTGCACCGCGATACGCACGGCTTCAACGAAGCCCTGCGCTCGGCACTGCGTGAAGATCCGGACATCATCCTGGTGGGCGAACTTCGCGACCTGGAAACCATCCGCCTGGCGCTGACCGCGGCGGAAACCGGCCACCTGGTGTTCGGCACCCTGCATACCAGTTCGGCGGCCAAGACCATCGACCGCATCATCGACGTGTTCCCCGCCGGTGAAAAACCGATGGTGCGCTCGATGCTGTCCGAATCGCTGCGTGCGGTCATCTCGCAGGCGCTGTTGAAGAAGGTCGGCGGCGGGCGTACCGCTGCGTGGGAAATCATGGTGGGCACCCCGGCCATCCGCAACCTGATCCGCGAGGACAAGGTGGCGCAGATGTACTCGGCGATCCAGACCGGCCAGCAGATGGGCATGATGACCCTGGACCAGCACCTGCAGGACCTGGTCAAGCGCAGCCTTATCACGCGCAACCAGGCCAAGGAATACGCCAAGGACAAGCGTATCTTCGAATAACGGCAGCGCCGGGCTCGGCCCGGCGTGACAGATTCGGTAGTGCCGGGCGTTGCCCGGCCCTCGGCAAGGTCTCCGGAGCACACCGCAATGAACACCACCAGCACCACCATCGACTTCACCTCGTTCCTCAAGCTGATGGCGCACCAGAAGGCCTCGGACCTGTTCATCACCGCGGGCATGCCGCCGGCGATCAAGGTCAACGGCAAGATCTCGCCGATCACCCAGACCCCACTGACGCCGCAGCAGAGCCGCGACATGGTGCTGAACGTGATGACGCCGGCCCAGCGCGAGGAATTCGAAAAGACCCACGAGTGCAACTTCGCCATCGGCCTGTCCGGCGTGGGCCGGTTCCGCGTGAGCTGCTTCTACCAGCGCAACCAGGTGGGCATGGTGCTGCGCCGGATCGAAACGCGCATTCCCACCGTGGAAGAACTCAGCCTGCCGCCGATCATCAAGACGCTGGCGATGACCAAGCGCGGCATCATCCTGTTCGTGGGCGCGACCGGTACCGGTAAATCGACCTCGCTGGCCGCGATGATCGGTTACCGCAACCTCAATTCGACCGGCCACATCATCACCATCGAAGACCCGATCGAATTCGTGCACAAGCACGAAGGCTGCATCATCACCCAGCGCGAGGTCGGCATCGACACCGACAGCTGGGACGCGGCGCTGAAGAACACCCTGCGCCAGGCGCCGGACGTGATCATGATCGGCGAGGTGCGTACCCGCGAAGGCATGGACCACGCCATCGCGTTCGCCGAAACCGGTCACCTGGTGCTGTGTACCCTGCACGCCAACAACGCCAACCAGGCGATGGACCGCATCATCAACTTCTTCCCGGAAGACCGCCGCAACCAGTTGCTGATGGATCTGTCGCTGAACCTGAAGGGCGTGGTTGCACAGCAGTTGGTGCCCTCGCCGGACGGCAAGTCGCGCAAGGTCGCAATGGAGATCATGCTGGGTACGCCGCTGGTGCAGGACTACATCCGCGACGGCGAAATCCACAAGCTCAAGGAAGTGATGAAGGAGTCGGTGCAGCTGGGCATGCGCACCTTCGACCAGAGCCTGTTCGAGCTGTACCAGGCCGGCGAGATCAGCTACGAAGACGCGCTGCGCTATGCCGACTCGCAGAACGAAGTGCGCCTGCGCATCAAGCTCTCGCAGGGCGGCGATGCCCGCACGCTGTCGCAGGGCCTGGATGGGGTGGAGATCTCCGAAGTCCGCTGAGGGTGCGGGGACGGAAGCAGGGCGCGCGCGGTGCAATGCCGGCGCGCCCTTGTCGTAGGTGGTGCTTCAAGGGGCCGGCACCGCGCCGGTAGCACTGCAACTGAAGAGAATGCATATGGAACTGCATGATCCTTACCGCGCGCCTGCGCGCCCTGTCGCGTCCAACGGGCCCGACATGTCAGGCATCGCCTTCGGCAGCGATGACACGGTCTCCAGCGCGGCCACGATCGCCGCCGGCTACACCTCCTCCATCATCGCCGCGAGATGGCTGGCCACGATCATCGACTCCGCGCTGCTGCTGGCGGTGTTGTTCACCCCCGTGGTGGCATTGGACAAGGCCGTCGGCGAGGTCGTCATCTGGCTGTCGTTGGCCTTGATCGCGGCCTATTTCCCGGTGATGGAAACCCGGTACGGTGGCTCGCTGGGGAAGCTGGCGACCGGAACCCGGGTGGTGAACATCCGCGGCGAGCGACCCAGCTGGTGGCAGGCTATCGTGCGCACCCTGCTGCGCCTGATCGAGGTGAATCCGCTGCTGTTCGGCGCCATTCCGGCCGGCGTGGTGGTGTTGCTGTCCGGTACCCGCCAGCGCCTGGGCGACATGCTGGCCGGCACCTACGTGCTGCGCCGCGCGGATATCGGCCGCATCCGCAAGACGGGAACGGCGCGGGTCGCCGAGCCGGTGTGGTCGCAGGCCACCGTGGCGGTGCCGGTACCGGTGCCGCCTCCGCTGCCGCCGGCGCCGCCGGCAGTGCCCGGGTCCGACGACGCGCGGTGGGCGCGGCCCTGATCGGGCAGGGGTACCTGCGTTGATTCGATGGGATTAATGAATTTTGTTCATTACCCACAGCGTGCGGCGCTATGCAATCGCCGCCAACGGCGGGCGTATCGTGGCGGGGTCGCATCGGGCAGCAGCCCGGTGCCGCCCCCATCCACCACCCGGCCCCCGCCGGAAGGAGCACCACATGCAGACACGAATTCTTGGCAACAGCGGCCTGCGCGTTTCCGCGCTTGGGCTGGGCTGCATGGGCCTGAGCCACGCCTACGGCACCGCCCCTGATGTGAGCGCCGGCATCGCCCTGTTGCACGCGGCGGTCGAACGCGGCGTGACCTTCTTCGACACCGCCGAGGTCTACGGCCCGTTCCGCAACGAGGAACTGCTGGGGCAGGCCCTGGCGCCGTACCGCGACCAGCTGGTCATTGCCACCAAGTTCGGCTTCAAGGGGGCAAACGCCGATGCCGGGCTGGACAGCCGGCCGGAGAACATCCGCGCCGTCTGCGAGGCCAGCCTGCAGCGGCTGAAGACCGACCGCATCGACCTGTTCTACCAGCACCGGGTCGACCCGAACGTGCCGATCGAAGAGGTGGCCGGCGCCGTCAAGGACCTGATCGCCGAGGGCAAGGTCAAGTATTTCGGCCTGTCCGAGGCCGGCGAGGACAGCATCCGCCGCGCCCACGCGGTGCAGCCGGTGGCGGCGCTGCAGAGCGAATACTCCCTGTGGTGGCGCGAGCCGGAGCAGACCGTGCTGCCGGTACTGGAAGAGCTGGGCATCGGCTTTGTGCCGTTCAGCCCGCTGGGCCGCGGCTTCCTGACCGGCGCGATCACGGCCGACACCGAGTTTGCCGCCACTGACTTCCGCAGCACGCTGCCGCGCTTCGCGGTGGAGGCGCGCCGCGCCAACCAGGCGCTGGTGGATGCCATTGGCGCGATCGCCAGCGCCCGCCAGGCGACCCCGGCCCAGGTTTCACTGGCCTGGCTGCTCTCGCGCAAGCCGTGGATCGTGCCGATTCCCGGTACCACCAAGCTGCATCGCCTGGAGGAAAACCTGGGCGCGGTGGATCTGGTGCTGGGCGAGGCCGACCTGCAGCAGATCGCGGCGGCGCTGGACGGCATCGCCATCGTGGGCGACCGTTACAACGCCGAGCGGCAGAAGCAGGTCACGCGCTGAGGGCGAGCGCACGACCAACGGTCGTGCGCTACCGGCTGGGGCGGTAGGTGGCCACCGTTGGTGGTCACGCCTGTCGATTCCATGCCCGGTCAAACGTCGTAATGACTGAACCCACCCAGAGGAACAGGTCATGAGCGACACCACCCCCGTCAAAGGCCCTGCGTCGTACTTCCCCTCAATCGAGAAGACCTATGGGCAGCCTGTAGGTCATTGGTTGGCCCTATTGGCCACCCAAGGCGGTCTCACCCACATGGCGCTGGTGACCTTCCTCAAGCAACAGCACGGCCTGGGGCACGGGCATGCCAATGCGCTGGTGGCCCATCACATGAAGGACCGGGCAGGTTGAACGCGGCAAACGTTGCGGGATGAATCGATTTCACCTGCAACTGTCACGCCGATCGTGTCTAATACCGCTCCCCACGTGTCTGGCCCCACCCCCCATGTCCCTTGAATCCCATGGCTCCGCGCCGTGCGACGACGCCGACGGCCATCTGGTCACCGCCGGTCCGCTGACCCCGCCACCGGACAGCGCCGGCACCGTGGCCGATGAAAAAGCGCTGCGCCACTCGGTTGCCGAAGACGTGCAGGGCATGATCCTGGCCACCCTGGTGGCCTCGCTGGGCCTGGCGATCTTCGCCAAGGGCGGCCTGATGATCGGCGGCATGGCCGGGCTGGCGTTCCTGGCGCACTACGCGTTTGGCTGGAACTTCGGCCTGGTGTTCGTGCTGGTCAACCTGCCGTTCTACTGGGTGGCGGTGCGGCGCATGGGCTGGGAATTCACCCTGAAGACCTTTGCCGCCGTGACTGCCTGCGGGCTGCTCACAGATCTGCTGCCGCGCTGGGCCGACTTCGCGCACATGAGCTCGCTGTACTCGGCGCTGGTCGGTGGCGCGCTGGCGGGGCTGGGCATTTTGTTCTACATCCGCCACCGCGCCAGTCTGGGTGGCATCGGCATTCTGGCGGTGTACCTGCAGCGCACCCGTGGCTGGAGTGCCGGCAAGGTACAGATGTCGTTCGACACGCTGCTGATGGGCGTGGCGTTCTTCGTGCTCTCGCCGGACAAGGTGATGTATTCGGCCATCGGCGCGGTGGTGCTCAGCCTGGTGCTGATGTTCAACCACCGGCCGGGGCGTTACATGGGCGTGTGAGGCCCGCCTTCAGCGCGGTTTTACCATCCACGGCGGTTTGATTTTCGCCAGGCGCTTGTAGACCGGGCAATCGGTTGCATGCGCCCCCGGCAGATAGCCCAGGCTCATCAGGAACTCGCCGGTGATCTCACCGCCGGTGAAGCGGAAGGTCTTCTTGAACAGCTTCACCCAGTCGGCCTTGTCGCGCGGGTGGTGCGCATCCAGCCAGCCGGCGAAGCTGCCATGGCTCGCCCGCAGCTGTTGGATGACCTGCGCGTTGTGGATCGCCGCGTGCACCTTGAGCCGGTTGCGGATGATGCCGGCGTCATTGAGCAGCCGTTCCACATCCCGCTCGCCGTAGGCCGCCACGGTGTCCACGTCGAACTGGTCATAGGCGGCGCGGAAGCCCGCGCGCTTCTTCAGGATGGTCTCCCAGCTGAGCCCCGCCTGGTTGATTTCCAGTACCAGCCGCTCGAACAGCTCCGGCTCCTCGCGCTGCGGGAAACCGTATTCGTGGTCGTGGTAGTGCCCATGGACCGGGTGGCCGGGGGCGATGAGGCAGTAGCCGCTCATGGCTGCTCCTTGCGGGCGGGTTCGTCGACATTCTGCGCGCTGCCACCGGGAAGCGCGATGCGGGGCCAGCGCGAACGGGAGAGTTCGATCTGCCCGGCGAGCAGTGCGTCCGTGCTGGCCTTGGCGTCATCCCCATAACGGTCGCGGTAGAACGTCAGCGTTCCGGCATCCTGCCAGAGGCCATTTTCGCGGGTATGCAGGCTGCAACTCGGCGCCATGCGCTCGCGCACCCGGCACAGCAGGATGTCATCGACGCCGTCTCCGTCCAGGTCGCGACGCAGGGCGACGCACTTCGCGCCCAGCTCAAGGCATTCCGCAGTGTGGAGCTTGCGGTCCAGCAGTGCCTGCCACCAGTCTGCGTCCGGTGCCGGCAGGCTGCCGGGCACGCTGACCTGGCGACGCAGGGCGCCGAGGTCGCGGATGCCGTCGTCGATGTCATCCAGGCCGTTGCTGCTCCAGCGCGCTTCCTGCGCCAGCACCGCGACGACGACCTTCGCCGCACGCGCATCGCTGCTGACGCGTGGGTCGCGCTGCAGTTCACGCAGTGCCTCCACGCCGCGCCGCCCCAGTTCGAAGCGCAGGGCCAGGACGTCCTTGGTACGGATGGCGGGTGCCGTCGCCTGCAGTCGCGCCGTCTGGCTGGCCACGCTGATACGCACGCCATCCAGCACAGGCGAGTTGGCCAGCAGGGCCGCACCCAGCACCGTCCAGCACATCCAGCGGTTGACCGTTTCAACCGGCTGCAGCCAACGACCGCGCCGACGCAATACCGCCTGTGCATACCCCAGCGCGTAACCGCAGACCAGCAGCACCACCAGCACGCCCCAGAAGCGTTCCAGGGTCCAGCCGTACTGTGCGATGCGCAGGCCGAGGGCGTACAGCGCAAGCCCGGCATACACCGGCAAGGCCAGCAGGCTGGCATCCACCAGGCGGCGCAGCCAGAGCGGGTAGGGCGCCCGCTCGCTGTCGTGCTGGTACACCGCATTGACGAACGCCACCAGCAGCAGCGAGACGGTCAACAACAGGGCCGTGGCTGAACGCGTGCGCCACAGCGCGTCCAGCCCGGTGAAGGGCAGGCTGAGTACGAACAGCACGGCGATGAAGGACAGCAGCGGCAGCAGGCCGCGGCAGATGGCGAACAGCACCTGCCGCGTCACCTGGATGGCCCGGTGCTGGGTGCGGCCGATCAGCACGCCGAAGCCGAACAGCGAGCCGGTGGCCAGCGCGATGAAGGCATCTTCGCGGAACAGATCACGGAAGAAGCGCACGTCCACCAGCTGGAACAGCGCCGACCACAGCCACAGCAGCAGCCAGGTCAAACCGGTGAAGGCCACGGCCAGCGCCAGGGTCAGCCCGTTCTGCCAGGCGCGTTCGAACAAGGCGTCGTAGCTGGCGCGCCAATGGCCGTGCTGCAGCCGGAACTGCCACCACGGCAGGGTGACGAACACCGCAATCGCCATGCTGATCGAGAAGGGCCACAGCAGCACTTCATCGTTCAGCCCGGTGGCGCCGCCGCCCAGGTTCCAGCCGATCCAGGTGGCCAGCGCCAACACCACCGCCGAGCCCACTACCGCGTGCAGCCACAGCCGACGATCGCGCAGCTCCACCAGCGTCAGCGCCACCGCGGTGGGAATGGTCAGTACCCAGCTGTACCAGCAATAGCGCCCGCAGATGTGGTTGAACGGCCAGCTGTCGGCGGCTTCCTGCGCGGTGTACAGCATCAGGCCCTGCAGCAGCGCGATCAATACGATGGTGCTGCGCGAGGCCAGGGGGAGGGGCGGGTGGTGATTCATCATGCGCATCCTTGCTTGGGTGCGGGCATCGTAGCCGAGGGCTCACGCCCGTGCCGATGCCCAGCGGTTAGAATGTGCCCATGTCCGAGCTGTCCACTTCCCTTGCCCATCACCTGCTGGTCGCGCTGCCGTCGCTGACCGATCCCACGTTCGCACGCAGCGTGGCGCTGGTCTGTCAGCACGATGCCAGCGGTGCCATGGGGGTACTGGTCAACCAGCCGTCGGAATACACCCTGGGCGATGTGTTGGCCCAGATGGAGATCCAGGCCGACGACCCTGAACTGCGGGGCCAGATCGTGCTCAATGGCGGCCCGGTGCACCCGGAGCGAGGCTTTGTGATCCACGACGATGCGCGTAGCTGGGAGTCCAGCATGCAGGTCGGGGAGGGGGTGTTCCTGACCACCTCGCGCGACATTCTGGAAGCCATGGCGCGCGGCGAGGGCCCGCGCAACGCGCTGGTCACGCTGGGCTGCGCGGGCTGGAGCGAAGGCCAACTGGAAAACGAGATCGCCGAGAACAGCTGGCTGACGGTGCCGGCCGATGCCGACCTGCTGTTCGCCACGCCGCTGGAACAGCGTTGGCAGGGTGCGGCCTCGCGCATCGGCGTGGATCTGTTCCGCCTGACCGATTACAGCGGCAATGTCTGAGCCGACCACGCCCCTGCCCGTCAATGCCCATCCCGGCGGCATACGTCGCGACGGCACGGTGCTGGGCTTCGACGTGGGCTCGCGCCGGATCGGCGTGGCAATCGGCAGTTCGTTCGGCACCCATGCCCGCGCCATCGCCGTCGTGGACGTGCACAGCGCGGGTCCGGACTGGATGGCGGTCGAACGCCTCATCAAGGAATGGCGTCCGGACGGGCTGGTGGTGGGCGACCCGCTCACCCTGGACGGCCAGGACCAGCCCAACCGCAAGCGCGCGCAGGGCTTTGCCCGCCAGCTGCGGGAACGTTTCAAGCTGCCGGTGGTGCTGATCGACGAGCGCTCCAGCTCGGTCGAAGCGGCACGCCGGTTCGCGGTCGAACGCGCCGAAGGCCGCAAGCGTCGCCGCGACGCGGCCACCCTGGATGCGGTGGCCGCGGCGGTGATCATCGAGCGCTGGTTGTCCTCGCCCGACGACGCCACTCCCGTTTCCTGACCCTCAGACCCTGCCCATGACTGCCTCGCAACTCGATTCCGACGGACGCCTGCGCCACCTGCTGACCCTGGAGGGTCTGCCCCGCGAAACCCTGCTGGCGCTGCTCGACCGCGCCGGCCAGATCCGCGACGCCGCGGTCGGCCGGGTCGGCAACAAGCGCCATGTGCTGGGTGGTTCGGCGGTGTGCACGCTGTTCTTCGAGCCGTCCACCCGTACCCGCAGTTCGTTCCAGCTGGCCGCCCAGCGGCTGGGCGCGGACGTGCTCAACTTCGATGCGTCCACGTCCTCGGCGCGCAAGGGCGAAACGGCGTGCGACACGCTGAAGAATCTCGAGGCGATGGGCGTGCGCGGCTTCGTCGTGCGTCACCCGGACGATGGCGCGGTGGCCGAACTGGCTGCCGTGGCGGGCGAAGGGACGGCGCTGATCAATGCCGGCGATGGCCGCAGCGCGCACCCGACCCAGGGCCTGCTCGACATGCTCACCCTGCGCCAGGCCAAGGGCAGTGATTTTTCGAAGATGAAGGTGGTGATCGTCGGCGACGTGAAGCACTCGCGCGTGGCCCGCACCGACCTGCATGCATTGCGCACGCTGGGCGTGGGCGAGATCCGCGTGTGTGGCCCGCAGTCGTTGCTGCCGGACGATGAGACGCTGAAGGGCTGCGTCGTCGGCCATGATTTCGACGCGATGCTGGAAGGTGCCGACGCGCTGATGATGCTGCGCCTGCAGCGCGAGCGCATGGAAGAGGGGCTGGTGCCCTCGATCGAGCAGTACCACGCCCAGTACGGGCTCACCGCCGAACGCCTGAAGCGTGCTGGTCAGGATGCGGCCGTGCTGCACCCGGGCCCGATCAACCGCGGCGTGGAGGTCACCGATGAGGTGGCCGACGGCCCGCAGTCGTGGGTGCTGCGCCAGGTCGCCAACGGCGTGGCCGTGCGCATGGCGGTGCTGGAGACGTTGTTGGGGTGAGCTACCGCCTCTGCGTGAACAGCCACTCCCACATCGCCGCATCCGCATAGGTAGCGTCCCACGCGTTGTGGTTACCCTCCGGATATTCGGTGTAACGCACATCCTTCGCGCCGGCCTGGTCGAACGCGGCCTTGAGCCGGCGGTCGTCTTCCGGCAGCACCACATCGTCCTGCGCGCCATGGAACATCCAGATCGGCGTGGCGTTCAACCGCGCCGCGATGGCGGCATACGGATCGGCCTCGGCCGCCACCGATTCCACGAACAACGAGGCGCGCACCGCGTGCGGTGCCAGCACCGCGCCGCATACCGGGACGATGGCGGCGAAGCGGGTGGGGTTGTCCAGCGCGATGTTCCAGCTGCCATACCCTCCCATCGACATGCCGGTCAGGTACTGGCGCGTGGGATCGGCGCCGAACTCGGCAACAGTGGCATCCAGCGCGGCCAGCGCGATGCGGTTGTTGATCCCCGACCACTCCTCGTCCTTCGGCGCCTGCGGCAATACCACCAGCGCCGGGAAGTCGCGGGCATGCTCGCGCAGGTACGGTCCCAAGCCTGCATGGGTCTGTTGCCTGCCGTCGCTGCCGCGCTCGCCGGAGCCGTGCAGGAACAACACCACCGGCAGCGCACCACGCTGCGCCTGCGCATCGCGCGGCACGAACACCTGGTAACGCGATTGGCGCCCGTCGACGGTGACCGTGCGTTTGACGAACTGCCCCGTGTCGGCCGCAGGGGTCGACGCACATCCGCTCATGGAGAGGACCGCCAGCACCACCCACCACCCCCGCATCCGCTGCCGTGCCATGGCCTGTCCTCGATTGGAATCGTTTTCAGTCTAGGCCGCCATGCGACGCGCGGCATCTTGCAGTGCATCAGTCCGGGCGGGGTGCCGAGGCCAGGATGGCCAGGTGTTCGATCGCCTCGGGGTGGCCCTCGGCGGCCGCGGCCTGCATCTGCGCCAGGCTGGGGTGGAGCACCAGCAGGATCGGGTTCTCGCACTGCGGGCAGTCGAACTCCGCCTCGTCTTCGTGCAGTTCCATGCTCATCTGGCGCGAGGTGCCCTGCCACTCGCAGGCGGGGCAGGTATGCACCTGCTCGCGCCAGCCGGCGATGAAGTAGTTGTCGAGGGTCAGCGCCATGTCGTGGTTACCGGGTCAGTGCAGCAGGATCAGGGTAGCAAGGCCAAGGAAGCTGAAGAAGCCGATGACATCGGTGACCGCCGTGACCACCACCGTGCCGGCCACGGCCGGGTCGATGTTCATGCGCTTGAGCATCAGCGGCAGCAGCACGCCGGCCAACGCGGCCGCGCAGAAATTGATGATCAGGGCCAGGGCGATGACCAGCGAAAGCAGGTAGCTGCGGAACCAGATGAAGGCGATGATGCCCACCACCGTGCCGATCATCGTGCCGTTGATCAACGCCACCCGCGATTCCTTCCACAGCAGGATGCGCGCGTTGCTCTGGCCCACCTGGCCCAGCGCGATACCGCGCACCATCAGGGTCAGCACCTGCACGGCCGCGTTGCCGCCGACGCCGGCCACGATGGGCATCAGCACCGCCAGCGCGACCACCTTCTGCAGGGTCAGCTCGAACTGGCCGATCACGGTGGCGGCCAGGAACGCGGTGCACAGGTTGATGCCCAGCCACACCACGCGACCGCGCACGGCGCGCTTGATCGGCGAGAACAGATCTTCTTCCTCGTCCAGACCGGCGGCGCCCAGCGCCTGGTGCTCGGCCTGCGAACGGATGATATCGACCACGTCATCGATGGTGATGCGGCCGAGCAGGATGTTGTTGTCGTCCACCACCGGGGCGGAGACCCAGTCATGATCGGAGAACTGCCGGGCCACTTCGTCGGCGTTCTCGCCCACGTCGATGGCCGGCTGCTCATCGTCGATCAGCCGGTTGATCGGGGTGTTGTCTTCGTGCGTCACCAGCGATGCCAGCGACAGCCGGCCCAGGTACTGGTGGCGGCGGCTGACCACGAACAGGTGGTCGGTGTGGTCGGGCAGTTCGCCGCGCAGGCGCAGGTAGCGCAGCACCACGTCGACGTTGACGTCGGCGCGCACGGTCACCACGTCCGGGTTCATCAGGCGGCCGGCGGTGTCTTCCGGGTAGGACAGCACCTGCTCGAGCCGCTCGCGGTTCTCGCGGTCCATCGACTTGAGCACTTCGTCGATGACCGTGTCCGGCAGGTCTTCGACCAGGTCGGCAAGGTCATCGATGTCCAGGTCTTCGACCGCGGCGATGATTTCGTCCGGGTCCATGTCGGCCAGCAGGCTTTCGCGCACTTCCTCGCCGACGTGGACCAGCACCTCACCGTCGTCTTCCGGGTCGACCAGCCCCCACACCACTTCGCGCTTGCCCGGCGGCAGCGATTCGAGCAGGTTGCCGATCTCGGCCGGCGCCAGCGTGTTGACCAGGCGGCGCACCGGACCCAGCCGCCCGCTGTCCAGTGCGTCGGACAACAGTCGCAACTGGCGCGCCGTCTTGTCGTGGCGTACGGCTTCGGCCATGCACAGCTCCCGCGGCAAAAAGAAAAAAGGCCGCTATCCCGGACAGGATGCGGCAGAGGGGGTGGTCACCGCGTCATTATCGCTTGGATGGATGACAGATGGTTATTGATTGCTGTCGATCCAACGCTCGATGCCGCGCCGGTCGCGTGCGGCCAGCAGCTTCGGTGCGGCCGCCTGCAGTGCGGACAGGTCGCTGTCGCGCACCGCGCGGCGTACTTCCAGCAGCGTGCCCGGGTGCAGGCTGAACTCGGTCAGGCCGAGCGCCAGCAGCAGGCGGGTCATGCGCGGGTCGCCGGCGATTTCACCGCACACCGCGACCGGTACGTCGTATTCGCGGCCGGTGCGCAGGATGTGCGCCAGCAGGCGCAGCACCGCCGGGTGCAGCGGCGAGTACAGCTCGCCCACCGCCTCGTTGTTGCGGTCGGCGGCGAGCAGGTACTGGACCAGGTCGTTGGTGCCGATCGACAGGAAGTCGACCAGATCGATGAAGCTCTCCAGCGCGATCGCCGCAGCCGGCACTTCGATCATCGCCCCGAAGGGGATGTTCTCGGCAACTTCGTGGCCGTCGGCGCGCAGCAGTTCGGCCTGCTTGTTCAAGCGCCGGCGCACCGCCAGCAGTTCTTCGCGGGTGCTCACCATCGGCAGCAGGATGCGCAGCTTGCCGTACGCCGAGGCACGCAGGATCGCGCGCAGCTGGGTATCGGCCACCTTCGGCCGCGCCAGCGACAGGCGCACGCCACGCAGGCCCAGCGCCGGGTTTTCCTCGTTGCTCAGGGTGAGCCCGGTGCGGTCGGCCTTGTCTGCGCCCAGGTCGAGGGTGCGGATGGTCACCGGCCGCCCGCTCATGCCGAGCGCGGCGTCGCGGTAGGTTTCGAACTGTTCCTGCTCGTCGGGTAGTTCGTCGCGCTGCAGGAACAGGAATTCGGTGCGGTACAGGCCCAGCCCGTGCGCGCCCAGCGCATGCGCCTCGGTCACGTCTTCGCGCGATTCGGCGTTGGCCAACAGCGCGATGTCGACGTTGTCGCGGGTGCGGCTGGGCTTGCTGCGCAGCCGGCCCAGCTCGCGCTGCTCGCGGGCCTGGTCGCGCAGCCGCGCGCGGTAATCACGCAGGTCCGGCGGCAGCGGGTTGACAGTGATCTGGCCCGTGCTGCCGTCGATGCCCAGCACGTCGCCGTCGGCGATCTTCTGCAGCAGGTTGGGAATGTTGACGATCAGCGGCAGGTGCAGGCTGCGCGCCAGGATCGCGCTGTGCGACAGCGCGCTGCCGGCGGCGGTGACGATGCCGACCACGCCGTGGGCCTGCAGCTGGGCCAGTTCGGACGGCGCGATGTTGTCGCAGACCAGGATTTCCCCGGCCAGCCCCTTCACGTCCGGCGGGCGCTTCTGCAGGAATGCGTGGATGCGCCCGATCACATGGTCCAGGTCGTCCATGCGGCTCTTCAGGTAGGCATCGTCCATGCCGTCGAAGACCTTGGCCAGGCGGTCGCGCTGCACGCGCAGCGCGTAGCCGGCGCTGTATGGGCCGCTGCGGATCAGCTCATCCAGGCCGAACAGCAGTTCCGGGTCGTCCAGCAGCAGCGCGTGCAGGTCGAGGAATTCGCCCACTTCCTGGTTCAGCGCGCCGTGCAGGCGCAGGCGCAGGTCGTGCATTTCCGCGCGGGCCGCGTCGACGGCCTCGTGCAGCCGTTGCAGTTCGGCCTCGATCTTGGCCGGGGGAATCCGTTGTTCGGCCACGTCCAGTGCATGCGGCAGGCGCACCCGCGCCCGGCCGAGCGCGTTGCCGCGCGAGGCGCCGTGGCCGGTCAGCAGCAGCGCGCCGGACGCGGTTCGTGCCGGTGCGCTGGAGCCCGATCGCGACGGCAGCCCCGGCATGCTCAGCTGTCCTCGTCGAAGCGCCGCTCGAAGAGGGAGACCACGGCGTCCATGGCCGCCGCTTCGTCTTCACCCTCGATGCGCACGGTGACCGGCGTGCCCTGGCCGGCGGCCAGCAGCATGACGCCCATGATGCTCTTGGCGTTGATCTCGCGGCCCTTGGCGGCCATGGTCACGTTGCAGCGGAAGGGCGCCAGCACCTGCACCAGCTTTGCAGTGGCGCGGGCATGCAGGCCCAGGCGGTTGGATACGGTGAGTTCACGTTCAAGCATCGTCGACAATCGCTCCATTGCGAGTGCCCGCCGCCGCAGTGGCGGGCAGTTGATCCAGTCCCTGTTCCGGATAATTCATCACTCGCAACAACATCGGCAGGCTCAGCGCCGAGACCCGGCGTGCCGGGGTGCCCAGGCGGGCCAGCTGCGCTGCCAGATTGCTCGGGCTGGCGCCATACAGGTCGGTCAGGATCAGCACGCCCTCACCGCTGTCGACCCGCCGCAGAGCGGCCGAGGCGAGCGGGAGCAGGGCATCCATGTCTGCGTCGAACGGTACTTCGAAAGCTTCGGTCTTCAGCGGCAGGTGCCGCAGCAGCCGGGTCGTTACGTCCAGCAGGGACGTGCCTACGCCGGGATGAGTTACAAGGAGAATGCCACAGGTCATTGTCGAACGTTAACATCCCAACATGAATTGGGGATACACCACGGTAGCAACGGACCGTTGGTCCGTTGACCACATCTGCTGGGCTAATCCAGTTCTCGGTGGAACGTGGCCACTTCCGGCCAGCCCTGGTCGCGCGCGTGCCGGGCCAGACGCTCGGCCAGGTACACCGAGCGGTGCTTGCCGCCGGTGCAGCCGAAGGCCACGGTGACGTAGCTGCGGGTGTCGTTACCGAGCCGTGGCAGCCAGGTGTCCAGGAAGTCGACCAGCTGGGCGGCATAGCGCTGCACGTCCGGCTGGGCATCCAGATAGTCGCGCACGCCCGCCTCGCGACCGGACATCGGCCGCAGTTCCGGGTCCCAGTGCGGGTTGGGCAGCACGCGCGCGTCGAACACGAAGTCGGCCTCGGCCGGCACGCCGCGCTTGTACGCGAACGATTCGAACAGCAGCGAGAGCTTGTTGCCGTGGCTCAGTGCGAACTCGGTCACCACCTTGCGGCGCAGCTGGTGCACGTTGAGCGTGGTGGTGTCGATCACCGCATCGGCGGCGCGGCGCAGCGGGGCGGTCAGCTCGCGTTCGCGGGCGATCGCCTCGGGCAGCGACAGCCCCAGCTGGCTCAGCGGGTGGCGGCGGCGGGTGTCGGCGTAACGCTTGAGCAGGGCTTCATCGGTGGCATCGAAGAACAGCAGCTGTGCGTCCAGTCCGGCGGCATTGGCATCCTCGCGCCAGTGCGAGAGCTGGCTGAGGTCGCTCTGGCCACGTACGTCGATGCCCACCGCCAGGCGGCGCGGCGCGTCGGCATCGTGGCCGGCCAGCAGGCTGCGCACGAAGTCCGGCAGCAGGTTGATCGGCAGGTTGTCCGAACAGTAGTAGTCCAGGTCCTCGAAGGTCTTCAGGGCGACCGTCTTGCCGGAGCCGGACAGCCCGCTGACGATGATCAGGGTGGCGGCGGTCGGTACGGGGGCAGGAGTGTTCATGGGGTACGGCGTTCCAACAGATTGCTGTGGCGGGCAATGAACATCGCCGCCGGGTCGATGCCCTTGGTGCGCAGGATGTGCAGCCGGGTGGCCGCCTCGGTCAACACCGACAGGTTGCGGCCGGGCATCACCGGCAGGGTGATCAGCGGCACGTCCAGGTCCAGCACGTGGCGGGTGCCGGAATCGCCGGTGAGGCGTTCGTAGCCGTGTGGGGTGGGTTCGGTCATGGGCTTGGTCAGGTGCACGATGAGCCGAAGGTACTTGTTCTTCTTTACCGCCGTGTCACCGAACATCTCGCGCACGTTGAGCACGCCCAGCCCGCGCACTTCCAGCAGGTCCTGCAGCAGTTCGGGGCAGGTGCCGTCGAGCACATCGGGGGCGATCTGGGTGAATTCGGGGGCGTCGTCGGCCACCAGGCGATGGCCGCGACTAAGCAGTTCCAGCGCCAGCTCGCTCTTGCCCGACCCGGCCTCGCCGGTGATCAGCACGCCGATGGAGTAGATCTCCATGAACACGCCATGCAGGATCACCCGCGGCGCCAGCGTGCGCGCCAGGTGATAGGACAGGTGGTTGAGCAGCTCGTGGCCGCGCTTGGGCGAGATCCACAGCGGCGTCTGTGATTCGTCGGCGGCTGCGCGCAGGTCTTCCGGGCAGGGCTGGTTGCGGGTGATGACCAGCGCCAGCGGGTGCGACAGCATGATGCGTTCGATGGTTTCCCAACGCTGGCGCGAGTCCAGCGAGTCCAGCCAGGACAGCTCCTCGGTGCCCAGGATCTGCACCTTGTTGGGGTAGATCGCATTCAGGTAACCGGCCAGCGACGGGCGCCGCGACACGGTGTTGCCGGCTTCCAGCTCGCGGCGCTCGCCCTTCTGGCCGGCGACCCAGCGCAGGCCGAGCCGGTCGCGTTGCTGTTCGAACAGTTCACGCGCGGTGATGCTGGTATTCATGCGGCGCTCGCCGGCGGGGGGAATTCGATCACCTGGCGCAGTGCCGCGCCGTCGCGCGCTTCGCGCAGCGCCTGGCGGATGGCCGGCTCGGAAAACAGCTCGGCCAGCTCGGACAGCAGCATCAGGTGTTGATGGGTGTAGTGGCTGGGCACGGCGATGGCGAACACCAGGTCCACCGGTTCGTCGCCGCCGAAGTCCACCGGCGTCTCCAGCCGCAGGAGGGCGCCGCGGGGGCGTTCCAGCAGCGGCGCGCGGCCGTGGGGGATGGCGATGCCGTGGCCGATGGCGGTACTGCCCAGCGTCTCGCGTTCGCACAGGTTCTGGTACAGCAGGTCGGCATTGGCTTCGCGGCAGGCCAGCAGCCGGGCGGCCGCCTTGAGCACACTGTCGCGATCGGCGGCCGGCAGCACCTGGGTGCGCACGGCCGCCAGTAGATCAGTCAAAGGCATGGAAAGGGGGGAGCGGGGGCGTCAGGCGCCATTGTCACCCAAGGGAGCCGGAACCGGGGCATGCAGGTGCTTTTTCTCCTTGTGCTTGATCACCAGCTGGTCGAGCTTGTCAGCCAGGATGTCGATGGCGGCATACATGGTCTGGCCGTCGGCCTTTGCATGAAGCGCTTTTCCGGCGAGGGTCACGTCGGCGTCCACGTGATGCTGGGTCTTGTCCAGCTTGAGCGTCACCCGGATCTGGCAGTGCTGGTCGAAGTGTTTGCCGACCCGGCCAACCTTCTCCTCCACGTAGCTCTGCAGGGCGGGGGTGACTTCCACGTTGTTGCCATACGTCTGAATTTCCATCGGTGCTTCTCCTCTTCGGATGTGCCAATGAACCTTCCCGCCCGGCGCGGTGGAGCGTCAGGCGATGCGTACTCGTTCGTGCGAGGCGGAAATGTTCATGGCCTCACGATACTTCGCCACGGTGCGTCGCGCCACCGGTATTCCCGAGGTCTTGAGCAGGTCAGCCAGCTTGGCGTCAGAAAGCGGCTTGCGCGGGTTCTCGTCGTCGATCAGGCGCCGGATCATGGCCTGGATGGCGGTGCTGGAGGCCTCGCCGCCGCTGTCGGTGTCGATCCCCGAGGCGAAGAAGGCGCGCAGCGCCAGCGTGCCGCGCGGGGTGCGCACGTACTTGCGGGCAATGGCGCGGGAAATGGTCGATTCGTGCAGGCCCAGCTCGCCCGCCACCTCGCGCAGGGTGAGCGGGCGCAGGGCCTGCTCGCCGAACTCCAGGAAGGCGGCCTGCTGCTGCAGCAGGCAGCGCATCACCCGCAGCAGGGTCTCGCCGCGCGCCTCCAGGCCCTTGAGCAGCCAGCGGGCCTCCTGCAGGTGCGCACGCAGGTAGCCGGCGTCGCTTTCGCCACAGCGGCGGATCATCTGCTCATAGCCGCGGTGAATCACGACCCGGGGGCCGGCATGCCCGGCCAGGGCGGCGCGCCAGGTGCCGTTCTGGCGCCAGACCACGCAGTCGGGCACCACATAGCTGTCGTGGGCCAGTTCGCCGATCTGGGTGCCCGGGCGCGGGTCCAGCGTGCGCAGCAGCTGCACGGCCGTTTCCACCGCGGCCACCGGCTCGCGCAGCTCATGGGCCAGGCCGTTCACGCCACTGCGCGGCAGGCGCTCCAGCGGGCCGTCGGCGATGCGACGGGCCAGTGCCAGGCCCGGGGTCTCCGGGTCCAGTACGTCCAGCTGCAGCTGCAGGCATTCGCCCAGGCTGCGCGCGCCTACGCCGATCGGGTCGAAGCGCTGGATCTGGTGGAGCACGGTGAGGATTTCGGCTTCATCGGCATGAATGGCCGGAAGCAGCGTCTCGGCGATGGCCGACAGCGGTTCGCGCAGGTAGCCATCGTCTTCGAAGGCGTCGATCAGCGCCGCGCCGATGTTGCGGTCGCGGGTGGACAGGTGCGACAGGTGCAGCTGCCACAGCAGGTGGTCGGCCAGGCTCTCGGTCTCGGCCACGCGCTCGGCGGCCGTGCCGTTGTCGTCATCATCGAACGAGCCGCCGCTGCTGCCGCTGCTCCAGTCGCCTTCGCCGGGTGCCCAGTCATCGGCACCGGTCGGCGGGGCATCGCTGTCGCCGCCGTTGTCGCGTTCGGCCACTTCTGGCGGGCGCTCATCGGCGCCGGGCGCGGCATCCAGCGTGGGCTCGGCGTTTTCGGCCCAGTCCAGCAGTGGATTGGTTTCCACGGCCTCGGCGATTTCCAGCTCCAGTTCGGCGCTGGACATCTGCAACAGCTTGATGGCCTGA
This sequence comes from Stenotrophomonas sp., assembly GCF_050737075.1. Classification (GTDB taxonomy): domain Bacteria; phylum Pseudomonadota; class Gammaproteobacteria; order Xanthomonadales; family Xanthomonadaceae; genus Stenotrophomonas. The sequence continues at coordinate 22,917 of NZ_JBOHXV010000019.1, read as the reverse complement.
CGCAGCTGCGGCGTCATGACCAGTTGTTGTCCCAGCGATGTCTGCAGCCGTGCTTTCATGCCTGTGCCGAACGGAGGGAAGGCGCTGCAGCGGCCGGCGGTCAGAGCTTGAAGGTCTCTCCAAGGTACACGCGGCGGACGTCTGCGTTTTCCAGGATCGCGTCTGGTGCCCCCTGCGCCAGCACGCTGCCTTCGTTGAGGATATACGCGCGGTCGCAGATTCCCAAGGTTTCGCGCACATTGTGGTCGGTGATCAGCACGCCGATGCCACGCTGCTTGAGGTGGGTGACGATGCGCTGGATCTCGCCGACCGAGATCGGGTCGACGCCGGCGAAGGGCTCATCGAGCAGGATCAGGCGCGGCTTGGCGGCCAGCGCGCGGGCGATTTCGCAGCGGCGGCGCTCGCCGCCGGACAGGCTGGCGCCCAGCTGGTCGGCCACATGGTTGATCTGCAGTTCGTCCAGCAGCGAATTCAGCTCCTTCTCGCGGCCGTCCTTGTCCAGGTCTTCGCGCAGTTCCAGCACCAGGCGCAGGTTGTCGGCCACGGTCAGCTTGCGGAACACCGACGGTTCCTGCGGCAGGTAGCCGACGCCCTGCTTGGCGCGGGTGTACATCGGGTCGGCAGTGATGTCCTTGCCGTCCAGCACGATGCTGCCGGCGTCGGCTTCGACCAGACCCACGATCATGTAGAAGCAGGTGGTCTTGCCGGCGCCGTTGGGGCCGAGCAGGCCCACCACTTCGCCGGCGTCCAGGGTCAGGCCGAATTCCTTGACCACTTCGCGCTGCTTGTAGCGCTTGCGCAGGCCTTTGGCGACGAGCATTACTTCTTGCTCCCGGCGGTGGGGACGGTGGTCTTGGTGGCCGCCGGCGCGGCCGCCGGAGCGGCGCCCTTGTTCTTGGGCGGAATGACGGTGCGCACGCGCTGGCCATCGCCGCCACTGTTCATCTGGCCGGTGGCGGTGTTGTAGGTCATCGTGCCGCCGGAGTTGGTGCCCTGGGCGCTCTTGACCGTGTAATTGCCGGTGAGCACGACGATTTCCTTGATGATGTCGTAGTCGATCTTGTCGGCCTGGGCTTCCATCCAGGTGCCGTCGTCCAACTGCTGCTTCATCTTGGCCTGCTTGCCGGTGAACACCGCGCGCACCGCCTGGCCATCCTTCATGTGGATGTCGGCCTGGGCCGAACGCAGGTCGAGGGTGCCCTGGGTGATGACCACGCCGCCGGACAGCGTGGTGACGCCGTCACCGACCAGTGAACCGGCCTGCGCGCCTGCGTCGATGGTCATTTCCTGGTTGCGGTCGGAGGTCTTCGCCTGCACGGCGACGGCGGGAGCCAGCAGGCTCAGGGCGAATGCGGCGGCGTAGAGGATCTTCATGACGTGGGGCTTTCCTGCCAGATGCGGGGGAACGGCCAGTGCCGTCGTTGGAATGGGGGGGGGCGGATCATTGACGTGGGGTATAGCGGCTCTTGACCTGGCTCAGGAACTGGTAGGTCTTGTCGCTGGAATTCAGCGCGAAGCCGACACCGGACTGCACCATGCCCGGCCGGGTCATCGTCACCAACCCGTCGGAGGTGGCCCGGTTCTCCTTCGGGAACACATCCATCTGCTCGGTACGGAAGGTGGTGGGTGGAATGCTCGGCACGCGCGGGCTGTCGCCGCTGACGTTGCCGGTCAGGCGCAGCTTGTCGCCGGTGGCGCTGACCCAGCCCGTGTCGCTGCGCAGCTCCCAATGGTTGCCGTCGCGGTCGGGCAGCAGGAACAACGGGGTCTGAATGGTCATCGTCTCGTCGCTGCGGGTGCGTTCCAGCAGCGGCGCGCGCAGGGTGGTCGATTCGCGGCCCTGCTCGTCCAGCGCGATGATCTGGAAATCGTGCAGCACGTAATCCTTGCTGGCATCGTCGCCCGCGGCGACCGGTGCCTTGTCGCGGTGGCGCAGCAGCGACCAGCCGCTGAGCAATGCGGCCACCAGGAGCAGCCCACCCAGAGCGTTGCGCCAGCTCATGCGCCGAACCTCGCCAGCACCGCGTCCACGTGGCCCTGCGCGGCCAGCAGCACGTCGCACAGTTCACGCGCGGCGCCGCGGCCGCCATCGGCGCGGGTCTGCCAATGCACGCGTTCGGCGATCCACGGGTGCGCGTTGGCCGGGGCGACCGCCAGACCAACCGCGCACAGCGGCGCCAGGTCGGGCAGGTCGTCGCCCATGAACGCCACCTGGTCGAGGCCGATCCCGTGCTGTTCACACAGGGCGCGCACGCTGGCCAGCTTGTCGCCGACCGCGATCTGGGTGTCGATGCCCAGGTCCGCGCCGCGCTTCTGTGCCGACAGGCTGTTGCGCGCGGTGATCAGCACGGGGTGGATGCCATGGTGTTGCAGCAGTTTCAGGCCGAGTCCGTCCTGCACGTAATACGCCTTGCTCTCGTTGCCGTCCCGGTCGTAGTAGAGCCGACCATCGGTGAGCGTGCCGTCCACGTCGAAGCAGGCCAGCCGGATGCGGCCGGCGACGGCATGCAGGTGGGACGGGAATCCGGGCAGCGGGGAGTAGGGCATCAGGAGCGGTAGTCGGCTGAATGGAGGAGGGTCACTGTGGTTTAAACCACCCGGGCCCGCAACAGGTCATGAATGTTGAGGGCGCCGACCGCGCGGCCCTCGCCATCGACCACGATCAGGCCGTTGATTTTCTGGGTTTCCATCACCCGCGCGGCCTCCACGGCCAGCTGGTCGGCGCCGATGGTGCGCGGCTGGCGGGTCATCACATCGACGATCCGCGCGCTGCGCACGTCCAGGTCGCTGTCCAGCGCGCGGCGCAGGTCGCCGTCGGTGAACAGGCCGATCAGGCGCTGCCCGGCGTCCACCACGGCAGTCATGCCCAGGCGCTTGCGGCTCATTTCCACCAGCGCCTCGCTCAGGCTGGCGTCTTCGCCCACCTGGGGCAGCTCGTCGCCGCTGTGCATCACGTCGGTGATGTGCAGCAGCAGGCGGCGGCCGAGGCTGCCGGCCGGGTGCGAGCGGGCGAAGTCGTCGGCGGTGAAGCCGCGTGCGTCCAGCAGGGCCACGGCCAGCGCGTCGCCCATCGCCAGTGAGGCGGTGGTGCTGGAGGTGGGGGCCAGGGCCAGCGGGCAGGCCTCGGCCGGCACGCTTACGTCCAGGTGCACGTCGGCGGCCTGGGCCAGGGTGGAGCCCGGGCGGCCGGTCATGGCGATCAGCCGGTTGCCCTGGCGCTTGAACACCGGCAGCAGCATCAGCACCTCGTCCGATTCACCGGAGTAGGACAGCGCCAGCACCACGTCGGCCTCGGTGATCATGCCCAGGTCGCCGTGCCCGGCCTCGCCGGGGTGCACGAAGAACGCCGGGGTACCGGTAGAGGCCAGCGTGGCGGCGATCTTGCGCGCCACATGGCCGGACTTGCCCATGCCGGTGGCCACCACCCGGCCCTGGCTTTCCAGCACCAGCTGGCAGGCCCGGCTGAAGTCGGCGCCCAGGCGTTCGGCGACCGCCGCCAGTGCGTCGCGCTCGATCTCGAACACGCGGCGGCCGCTGGCGACCAGTGCTGCGGGGTCGGCGGGTTGGGGGGGCAGGGGCGATACAGTCATGCGGGCGCCACGCGGAAGAGTAGAATGAGCGCTCATTTTATTAGGAAAGCCCGTTGGACGCCGAGACCATCCGCAATCTGATCGAAACCGGCCTGCCGGGCGCCCGCGCGGACGTGCAGGGCGATGACGGCGTGCATTTCGAGGCCACCGTGGTCTGTGACGCCTTTGCCGGCAAGCTGCCGCTGGCGCGCCACCGCATGGTGTATGCCACGCTGGGCGAGCTGATGGGCGGGGCGATTCATGCGCTGGCGCTCAAGACTGTTACGCCGGCGGAAGCTGGTTGAGTTCTACCCTTTTCTTCTTATTTTCCTGGACTCCATGGCCAAGATCGTAGTGACCGGCGGCAAGCCGCTGCACGGTGAAGTGAACATTTCCGGCGCCAAGAACGCCGTCCTCCCCATCCTGTGCGCGACCCTGCTGGCCGATGCGCCGGTGGAAATCACCAATGTGCCGCACCTGCACGACGTGGTGACCACGGTGAAGCTGCTCAGCGAGCTGGGCGCCAAGGTCACCATCGACCAGGGCACCCTGTCGCGCGGCAGCGCGATCGTGGTCGATCCGCGTCCGGTCAACCAGCACGTGGCCCCCTATGAGCTGGTGCGCACCATGCGTGCCTCGATCCTGGTGCTGGGCCCGCTGCTGGCCCGCTTCGGCGCGGCCGAAGTGTCGCTGCCCGGCGGCTGCGCGATCGGCTCGCGCCCGGTCGACCAGCACATCAAGGGCCTGCAGGCCCTCGGTGCGGAGATCGTGGTGGAGAACGGCTTCATCAAGGCCCATGCCAAGCGCCTGAAGGGCGCGCACTTCACCTTCGACATGGTCAGCGTGACCGGCACCGAGAATGTGCTGATGGCGGCCGTGCTGGCCGAAGGCACCACCGTGCTGGACAACGCGGCGATGGAGCCGGAAGTCACCGACCTGGCGCATTGCCTGATCGCACTGGGCGCGAAGATCGAAGGCCTGGGCACCGCCCGCCTGGTGATCGAAGGCGTTGAGCGCCTGTCCGGTGGCCGCCATGAAGTGCTGCCCGACCGCATCGAAACCGGCACCTTCCTGGTGGCCGCGGCGATGACCGGTGGCAAGGTCACGGTCAACCGCGCGCGCCCGAACACCATGGACGCGGTGCTGTCCAAGCTGGTCGAGGCCGGTGCGAAGATCGAGACCACCGAGGACAGCATCACGCTGGACATGCAGGGCAAGCGCCCGCGTGCGGTCAACCTGACCACCGCGCCGTACCCGGCGTTCCCCACCGACATGCAGGCGCAGTTCATGGCGCTCAACTGCGTGGCCGATGGCGTGGGCGTGATCAATGAAACGATCTTCGAAAACCGTTTCATGCACGTCAACGAACTGCTGCGCCTCGGCGCGGACATCCAGGTGGAAGGCCACACGGCGATCGTGCGTGGCGCCGAACAGCTGAGCGGCGCACCGGTGATGGCGACCGACCTGCGTGCATCGGCGTCGCTGATCCTGGCCGGGCTGATGGCCGATGGCGATACCACCATCGACCGCATCTACCACCTCGACCGCGGCTACGAGAACATCGAAGAGAAGCTGTCGTCGCTGGGCGCCACCATCCGGCGCGTCGCGGCATGATCCTGCGCGGGCAGTTCACCCGTCGCCGCAAGGCGCTGCTGATCCTGGTGCTGGTGGTGCTGGGGTGGCTGGGCTACGCCTGGTATGCCGGCATCGCCATCACCCAGGGCCTGGAACAGCAGGACATGGACTGGAACGGCGACGGCACGGTGAGCCGCAGCGAGGTGCTGCAATCGTTCTACGCCGTGGGCGTGACCAAGACCGAGGAAGGCAACCGCCATTGCAGCGCGTTCTACTGGCGCAAGACCGGCGAGCAGATCCGCGTGGACTGCAAGACGGTGTTCCAGGCAGAAACGCCCGCGAAATAAAAAACGCCCGCAGATGCGGGCGTTTTTTTTGAGCGTATCGACCAACGGTCGATACCTGCCGGTCGCGTCACCGGTAGGTGCCCACCGTTGGTGGGCACGCAATGCCTTATTTGAACGACTTGATCGTCAGGTCCAGTGCGTCCCTGCCGTCCTCGCGCTGCAGCAGGCGCACCGGCACCGGGAAGTCCTTCACGATCCAGACGATCTGCTCCTTCTTGCCGTCCACGCGCGAGACCTTGGTGGCGTCGTAGGACTTGCCGCCCACGGTGACGCTTTCCTTGCCTTCCACCTTGTAGCCGAGCTGCTTGATGCGGCCTTCGTCGACCATGCGGTACTTCAGCGGCTTGCCGGCGGCCAGATCGCGTGCGATCGCCAGGTTGATCAGCAGCGCATCCATGTCACCGGCCTTCAGCGCGACCGGGCCGGCACGGTCAGGCTTGATGTCGCCGGTCCAGGTGGCCTGGTTCTTCGTCCAGTCGTAGTTGGCCTGTACGTTGCGCTTCTTGACCAGCAGCGCCGAGCTGTCCTTGCTGCTGAGGGGGCGCAGGCCACCGCCGGTTTCGTCGAACACCGTGTTCTGGCTCAGCGCGGCCATCGGGCTGCGCACGTCCAGGCTGTACTTCCAGGTGTTGCCGTCGGCCTTGGCCAGCGTCATGGTGCCCGGTGCCTGCACGCCCATGTAGTTGGCCTGGTACTGCGCGGTAAACGGCTCCAGCGCCATCGCGGGCAGGCTGGTCAGGGCCAGGGCGCCAACGGCGATCCAGGACAGCGGGCGGTTCAGAATGGTCATGCTCAAACTCCTTGGTATTCGATCAGGCGCAGGTCGATCCGATCTTCGCCGTCTTCACGTTGCAGGAGGCGCACCGGGGTAGGCACCCCGTTGGCGATCCAGAGGATGGTTTCGTCGTTGCCGCCGTTGGTCCGGTAGACCCGCAGCGCGTTGTAGGACAGCTCGCCGACCTGGACGTTCTCGGTGTCTGCCGCGGCCTGGTAGGTGTGCTGGCGCACCCGGCCGACGTCGACATAACGGTACTGCAACTGCGCACCCGGCCGCGCGTCGCGCATGATGGCCAGGTTGATCAGCAGCGCGCTCAGGTCGCCCGGCTGCAGCGGAATGGGTTGGGTGCGTTCTTTCTTCAGGTCGCCCAGCCACTGTGCGGTGCCGGCCTTCCAGTCGTAGGTGCCGGTGACCTTCTTGCCCAGGAACAGGCCCTTGCGCACGGTCGCCTGGCTCAGCGGCACATAGGTGGTGCCCTGCTTCTCGAACACCGTGCTCTGTTCCAGGTTCAGGCCCAGCACGCTGGCGAAGCCACGGCGGCCCACCACCTGCATGTCCACGCGCCACTGGTCGCCACCGGTGTGGGTGACGCGCATGGTCGCATCGCCGGCTTCCTTGCCCTTGTAGAAGGCCTGGTAGGTGGCGGTGAACGGCTCCAGCGGCGGCGCATCCCACACCGCCGGGGGCGGCAGCACGGGAAGTTCCGGCGGCGGCGGTTCCTGCGCGTGCGCCAGGGCGACGGTGCACAGCAGGGACGCAATCAGCAGCACAGGCTTGGACAGGGTCGTTTTCATGCGCGCGCAGGAGCGGGGGAGGAGGGAGGATGCCAGCGTCCGGGTCAGCGGCGCGTGTGCGTCCGGCTATCGGTGCAGCTCTCCGCCGCAATCTAGGCGCAGCGGACTGAACAGGGGGTGGCCGTCGGCCTGCAGCTGTCCGTCGCGTTCAGCCACGCGGCCGGCCACCAGCCACTGCAGGCTGGCGATCAGCAGCGGGTGTTCCACCGCCAGCACGCGCTGGGCCAGCTGTTCGGCGGTGTCGCCGGGCAGCACCGGTACCCGGGCCTGGGCCAGCACCGTGCCGGCGTCCAGTTCGGGGACCACGAAGTGGACGCTGGCGCCTGCCTCGGCGTCGCCGGCCTCCAGCGCCCGGGCGTGGGTGTGCAGGCCCTTGTACAACGGCAGCAGCGAGGGGTGGATGTTCACCAGCCGGCCGCTGAAGCGCTGCACGAAGGCCTCGCCCAGGATGCGCATGTAACCGGCGCAGACCACCCAGTCCGGCGCGAACCCGGCCAGGGCATCGCCCAGCGCGGCGTCGAAGGCGGGCCGGTCGGCGAAATCCTTCGGCGAGCGCGCCCAGCGTCGCTCCGGCGCGACCTTGAGCAGTGCCGAGGCTTCCGGCTTGTCCGACAGCACCGCCACCACCTCGGCGTCCAGCTGGCCGGCGGCGATCGCATCGATGATGGCCTGCAGGTTGCTGCCACGGCCTGATGCCAGCACCGCGATACGGCTGCGGGTGGTCATGCGATGACCGTGCTTTCCGGCGGCAGGAAGCTGGCCTGTACTTCCGGGCGCAGCAGGGCCCACAGCGCGTACGCCCCGAGCGCGATGCCGAGCGCGCCGGCCAGGCAGGCCAGGCCGGCGGCGACCATGCACAGGCGGTGTTGCCGGCGGGCGGCCAGCCGTCGCGCCGCGATGATGCTCAGCGTGCCCAACGCGGCGTAGACCAGCGCGGCCAGGCCCAGCAGCACCAGCAGCAGCACCGGCGAGGCATCGGGGTTGGCGCTCCTGCTCTCGCTGAAATACCCGGCCACGGCGGCCAGCAGCAACAGCGGGGCAATGAGCAGCTCTACCGCGCCCAGTACGTAGAACAGGATCTTGAGCGTGTGCAGGTGCGAGCCGACCTGGATCTGCGTCCAGCCGCCCGGGGTGGGCAGGGGTGGGGGCGTGGAAGACATCGAAACCTCAGGGCTGGAAGGGGGCTGGCGCGTCGAACGCGGCTTTCACCGCCGGGCGCAGCAGCACGATCAGGGTGAACACGCCCAGCACCGTGCCCAGCGGCATCAGCATGCACGACAGCGCTGCAACCACCAGGCACAGGGTATGCCGGCGCTGGCGGGCGAGGCAGCGCCCGGCATAGGCCATGAAGCCGGCCAGGGTCAGCCCGCACAGGATCACGACCGACCCGATCACGATGAAGATCCAGCCAAACAGCTGGGTCTCACCGGGCGACGCCGGTCCGCCATTGCTGTTGATCGGCATCGCGCCGGTCAGCGTGGCGATGCCAATGCCCACATGGATCAGCGGAAACAGCGAGAACACCGCCGTCAGGCCGGCCACGACGTAGTGGAAGATCGACAGCAGCCGCAGCTGCGAGGCGTCTTCAAGCGACAGCGTCGGGGCTGCGTGGGGGAGCGGTGCGTCCATGCCGTTCTCCTGGTCGATCAGCCGATCCGCACGCGTTCGGCGCCATCGGCCGGGGTGACCTTGCCGATGGTCCACTGCGCCAGGCCTTGGGCCTCGACGGCGGCCGACACGCTGGCCACCTGGTCCGGGGCCACGATCAGCACGAAGCCGATGCCGCAGTTGAAGGTGCGCCACATTTCGCTGTCGGCCACCGCGCCTTCGCGCTGCAGCCACTGGAACACCGGCGGCAGGGTCCAGGAGGAGGCGTCGATGTCCAGGCCGAGGCCCTCGGGCACCACGCGGATGATGTTCTCGGTCAGGCCGCCACCGGTGATGTGGGCCATGCCGTGGATCGCCGCGCCGTGGGTCTTGAGCAGCGCCAGGATCGGCTTGACGTACAGGCGGGTCGGCGCCATCAGCGCGTCGACCAGCTTGACCCCGCCCTCCAGCTCCAGCTCGGCCGGGCGGCCGGCGCGGTCGTAGATGCGGCGCACCAGCGAGTAGCCGTTGGAGTGCGGGCCGGAGGAGGCGATGCCGATCAGCACGTCGCCATTGGCCACGCTGGCGCCGTCCTTCAGCTCGCTCTTCTCCACGCCGGCCACGGTGAAACCGGCCAGGTCGTACTCGCCCGGGGCGTACATGTCGGGCATTTCAGCGGTTTCGCCGCCGATCAGCGCGCAGCCCGCCTCGGTGCAGCCGTTGGCGATGCCGCCCACGACCGCTGCAGCGGTGTCGATGTCCAGCTTGCCGGTGGCGAAGTAGTCCAGGAAGAACAGCGGCTCGGCGCCCTGCACCAGCACGTCGTTCACGCACATGGCGACCAGGTCGATGCCGATCGTGTCGTGCCGGCCCAGCTGTTGTGCCAGCTTCAGCTTGGTGCCCACGCCGTCCGTGCCCGACACCAGCACCGGCTCGCGGTACTTGCTGGACAGGTCGAACAGGGCGCCGAAACCGCCCAGGCCCCCCATCACCTCCGGCCGGAAGCTGCGCTTTACCAGCGGCTTGATGCGCTCGACCAGTTCGTTGCCCGCGTCGATGTCGACGCCGGCGTCGCGGTAGGTCAGGGGGGAGGGGTTGGACGGGGAATTGGTCACGGGCGTCGGCGCTGCGCTGGGGTGAAAGCGGGATTTTAACAGGCCACGTTGGCGCGCAGGCCCTATTCGGGCAACAATTCCCCCCGGATACGCTCAATGGAAGTCCTGATGCGCCGCAGCCTCTTTGTAATGATGATCCTCGCGCTGTGCCTGCCGGTGGCCACGATGGCCCAGAGCGGCATGCGCACCGAAGGCGACGTGGCTACGGCCAGCGGGGCCTACGAGGCCGAAGTGCCGGTCAACAGCCAGAGCGATTCCGATCGCGGCGGGGCAATGGCGCGCGCGCTGGGCAACGTGCTGGCCAAGCTGTCGGGCGACCGCAGCGTGATGACCCGCCCGGGGGTGATGCAGGCCCTGCGCGATGCCAAGAACTACGTGGCCAGCTATGACTACCGCCAGGACCAGAGCACCTCGGCCAGCGGCGCCCCCAGCTACCGCACCATGCTGGTGGCCCGGTTCCGCCAGGACGACGTGGACGGGCTGATCTCGGCCCTGGGCCTGCCGCTGTGGCCGCAGCCGCGGCCCAAGCCGGTGATCTGGCTGGCCATCGATGACGGCAGTGGCCCGCGCCTGGTCACGGTGGGGCAGGCCAATGCGGCCCGCCCGTTGCTGAACCGCGCCGTCGAGCGCGGCTACAAGCTGGGCCTGCCTACCGGCAGCGCCGCCGAACAGGCCCTGGTCGGGGCGATCTGGCGCCAGGACACCGCAGCGGTGGCCCGCGCCTCGTCGCGCTATGCCCCGCCGATGCAGCTGGTGGGCAAGCTGTACCGCGACAAGAGCGGCGGCTGGGTCGCCGACTGGGTGTTCGTGGACGGCGGCAAGGAACTGAACAAGTGGACGGTCAAGGACACCGACGCGCGCCGCGCCATGGCCAGTGGTGCCGACGGCACCGCCGATGCGCTGGTGCGCCGTTATGCCAAGGCCGGCGCGGCCACCGGTGCCGCCGGCACCTACACCATCGCCGTGACCGGCCTGGACAGCGCCGAGGACTACATGCGCCTGGCCGCGGGGCTGCGTGAGAACCCGGTGGTGCGCAACATCACCCCGCTGCGCGCCTCGGGCAACCGCCTGGAGCTCTCGCTGGAAATGACTGCCGGCCTGGCCGGGCTCAACCGCATGCTGGGCGACAACGGCGTCATCGTGCCGCTGGCCCCGCTGCCGGTGCCGATCGATGAGAACGCTGCGCCCGGCACCCCGCCGCCGCCTGCCAGCAACGAGTACCGCCTGCGATGATCCTCACCCCGGAAGCCGAAATCGCGCAGTTCCTGCGCCGCGTCAAGTACATCCTGCTGGCCCTGGCGATCGGTTGGGTGGTGTGGCTGCTGGCCCCGATCCTGACCCCGTTCGTGCTGGCGCTGGCGCTGGCCTGGCTGGGCGACCCGCTGGTGGACCGGATCGAGGCCACCGGCCGCTCGCGCAACACCGGCGTGGTGCTGGTGTTCGTGGCGATGGTGCTGGTGATCACGGCCGCGCTGCTGATCCTGGTGCCGATGATCGAGCGCCAGATTTCGACCCTGATCGCGGCCATTCCGCAGGCCCAGCAATGGCTGATGCAGAACGCCATCCCGTGGTTCGAGCAGAAGACCGGGATGGAAATCATGCCGTGGCTGGAGCCGGACCGCCTGATCGAATGGGTGCGCAGCCACTGGGAACAGGCGGGCGGCTTCGCCAAGACCTTCTTCGGCTACGTCTCGCGCTCGGGCTTTGCGATGGTGACCTGGGTGGTCAACATCCTGCTGCTGCCGATCCTGGCCTTCTACTTCCTGCGCGACTGGGACAAGCTGGTTGAACGCGTGGCCTCGACCATCCCGCGCAACCACGTGGGCACCATCACCAAGCTGGCGCGCGAGTCCAACGAGGTGCTGGGCGCGTTCATCCGTGGCCAGTTCCTGGTGATGGTGGCGCTGGGCCTGATCTATGCAGTCGGCCTGTCGCTGGTCGGCCTGAAGCTGGGTCTGTTGATCGGACTGATTGCCGGCCTGATCAGCTTCATTCCCTACCTGGGCGCCACCACCGGCATCGTCATGGCCGTGCTGGCTGCGCTGGTACAGGCGCAGGGCTTCGACCTGAAGCTGCTGATCCTGGTCGGCGTGGTGTTCACCGTGGGCCAGCTGCTGGAAAGCTACGTGCTGACCCCGCGCATCGTCGGCGACAAGATCGGCCTGCACCCGGTGGCGGTGATCTTCGCGGTGATGGCCGGTGGCCAGCTGTTCGGTTTCCTGGGCATGCTGCTGGCGCTGCCGGTGGCGGCGGTCACCAACGTGCTGCTGCGCTATGCGCACCTGCGCTACCGCGAGAGCGAGCTGTATGCCGGTGAGCCGACCGCGATCGTGCTCGATTCGTACATCGACAAGCCGACCCTGATCGTCGATACCTCCAAGGGTCCGGATCTGAAGTGAGCGTTGTTCCGCAGCTGCCGCTCGCCCTGCGCTACCCGCAGGACGAGCGACTGGAAACCTTCATCGGCGCACCCGACGGTGCGCTGGCGCAGCTGCGCGCGATCGCCGTGGGCGCGGATCAGCACTGGGTGTACCTGGAGGGGGCGGCCGGCACCGGCAAGACCCACCAGGCGCTGGCCATGTGTTCGCTGGCCGAACAGGCCGGCCGCCAGCCGACCTACCTGCCGCTGAAGGCAGTGGTGGGCCGCACCCGCGCCGCGCTGGAATCGCTGGAAGGCCGCGACCTGGTTGCGTTGGATGGGCTGGACGCGGTGGCCGGGCAGCGCGAGGACGAAGTGGCGCTGTTCGATTTCCACAACCGCGCGCGCAGTGCCGGCATCACCCTGCTGTATACCGCGCAGCACGCGCCGGACCAGCTGGGCCTGGTGTTACCCGACCTGCGTTCGCGCCTGCAGCAGTGCGTGCGCGTGGTGCTGCAGCCGCTGGACGACGAAGGCCGCGCGGCGGTGCTGCGCGAGCGTGCGGCGCGGCGCGGGCTGTCGATCGACGAGCCGGCCATCGAGTGGCTGTTGACCCGCACCGGGCGCGAACTGGGCAGTCTGGTGAGCCTGCTGGATTGGCTGGACCGCGAGTCGCTCGCGGCACAGCGGCGCATCACCGTGCCGTTCTTGCGGCAGGTGGTCGAGGAAGGCTCGCACCGGTTGTGAGGGTAGCCCCTCGTAGGGTCGCATCCCAATCGACTGCACGTAACCGGGCAACGTTCTTTTGTGGCATGACCTCAAACGGCGTGGGCTTCGGCCGTGGTCATGCGTTCGTCGCGCCGATCGGCGTTATCGGCAGTTGATTGGGATCCAACCCTACCGGCGCGTGGCATCCGACGTCAGGGTTGCGTCCAGCGTTGCCAGGCGTTCGGGTGTGCCTACGTCGGTCCATGTTCCGCGATGATGCTGCCCGGTGACCCGGTTGGTTGCCATCGCGTGGCGCATCAACGGGGCGAGGCCGAACTGCGGCGGGCTCGCTGCGGCGCCGTCGGTGTCGCCGATCACGGCGCGCCATCCGTCGAGAATCGCGGGGCGGTACACGCCCACACCGGCATAGGTCAGACGCGGTGCATCGACTGCATCACTGACCGTGCCATCGTTGCGCAGGATGAAATCCCCGCGCGGATGCTGCACTGGGTTGTCGACCAACACCAGATGCGCATCGCCCTGCGGCTGCTTCGGCAACGTGGCGAAGTCCACGTCGGTCCACACATCGCCATTGACCACCAGGAACGGCGCGTCGCCCAGCAGTGGCAGCGCATTGAGGATGCCGCCGCCGGTTTCCAGCGGCACCGCACCTTCGTCGATGAAGTGCAGGCGCAGGCCCCAACGGCTGCCATCACCCAGCGCCGGTTCGAACTGGTCGCCCAGCCACGAGGTGTTGATCACCACGTCGCGGAAGCCCGCCGCTGCCAATCGCTCCAGATGCCACACGATGAGCGGCTTGCCACCGGCCACCAGCAGCGGTTTGGGCGTGGTGAGCGTGAGCGGGCGCATGCGTTCGCCCTTGCCGGCACTGAAGATGATCGCCTTCATGCGCGGCTCGATACCGGCAATGCCAGCGCGGCCATCGCCGGCTTGATCCGCTCCTGCAGCAGGGTGTTCAAGCCCGCCAGTTCCGGATGGCGCGGCAGTACTTCATCCAGGTAGCGGATGAAGCGTGGCGCATCGTCGAAGTAGTGGCCTTTGCCGTCGCGGTCGCGCAGGCGCACGAACAGACCCAGTATCTTCAGGTGGCGCTGCACGCCCATCCAGTCGGCGTCGCGCAGGAACTGCGGCCACGGCCGTACCGGCAGCCCGGCCGCCTGCGCCTGTGCGTGGTAGCGCGCCAGCCAGGCATCCACGCGTTCCAGCGGCCAGCTCAGGAAGGCATCCTTGAACAGGCTCACCGGGTCGTAGGCGATCGGTCCGCGCACCAGGTCCTGGAAGTCGAGCACGGCCGGACCGCCGTCGATTGGCATCAGGTTGCGCGGCATGAAGTCGCGGTGGGTGAGCACCTGCGGCTGCTGCAGCGCGTTGTCCATCAGGAGGCGATGCGCCAGTTGCAGGGTCTCCACCTCGCCGCAGTCCAGGGTCAGGCCCAGGTGGCGCTGCAGGAACCATTCGTCGAACAGACCGGCGTCACGCTGCAGCAGCGCCTCGCCGAACGACCCCATGCCCTCGGGCACCGGGATGGACTGCAGGCGGATGAGCTGCGCGAACGCCGCATCCATCCATGCATCGGCGTTGTCGTCGTCGATGTGCCGCGCCAGCGTCGGGCCACCCAGGTCTTCCAGCAGCAGGAAGCCCTGTTCCTCGTCGCGGGCGAGCACGCGCGGCACGCGTACGCCGTTGGGTTCCAGCAGGTCGTGCATGCGCAGCCACGGGCGCACGTCTTCCAGCCCGGGCGGCGAGTCCATCACGATGTGGCTGCCGCGCGTGCTGGTGGCACGCCAATAGCTGCGGAAACCCGCATCGACCGAGGCGCGGTCCAGGTGCAGGTCGGGGTCGCCCAGTGCGGCGACGGTCCACTGCCGGCGTTGGTCGGCGCGCAGCGGGTCGGAAGCAGGATCGTTCATGGACAGGTACGTCGAAGCGGCGCCGGATGGCGCGCGTGGAAGGGAAGGAGGGAGTGAGGGTCAGCGTTTGCTGCTGAAAAGCCGCAGCACCGCCAGCACGGCGATCGCGCCGAGGGTGGCGCCGATGAAACCGGCCGGTTCACCGCGTGAATACCAGCCCATGTACTGGCCGAACCAGCCCGCGACCAGGGCACCGACGATGCCGAGTACGATGGTCAGCAGGCAGCCCATGCGGTTGTTGCCGGGCATGAAGAAACGCCCGAACAGGCCGACGATGAAGCCGACCAGGATGATGTAGAGCCAGCTGGAGCTGCCGAACAGACCGTCCATCGCATGATTCCTGCAGGAGATGGACGCAGCCTATCAAAAGGCTGCGTCCCTCCGCGTGCAACGCCCTGGTTCAGCAGCAGCCGTGGCCGCCGTGGCGGGTGCCGCTGTCGGCGGCCACCGGCGAACCGCTGGTCTCGCCACGCGTGCTGGCCGCGTAATGTTCGCTGATCACCTTGGACACGCAGGCGGTCACCCGCTTGCCCATCGGGATATGCAGGAACTCGTTCGGGCCGTGTGCGTTGGAGTGCGGGCCGAGCACGCCGGTGATCATGAACTGCGCACCGGGGAACTTCTCGCCCAGCATGCCCATGAACGGGATCGAGCCGCCTTCGCCCATGTACATCGCCGGCTTGCCGAAGAAGGTCTGGCTGGCGTCATCGATCGCCTGGGTCAGCCACGGCGCCATGTCCGGTGCGTTCCAGCCCGACGAGGCCTTTTCCAGGTCCAGCTTCACTTCGGCGCCATTCGGCGGGTCGCGCAGCAGGGCTTCCTTGAGCAGCTCGCCGCAGGCCTTGCCATCGGCGGTCGGGGGCAGGCGCAGCGACAGCTTCACTGCGGTGTACGGGCGCAGCACGTTGCCGGCCGAGGCCAGCGGCGGCATGCCATCCACGCCGGTCACCGACAGCGCCGGGCGCCAGGTGCGGTTGAGCACCAGCTCGGTCAGGTCGTCGTTCATCGGCGTGAGGCCGTCGACCATCGGGAACTTCTCGAAGATCTCGGTATCCACCACGTCGGCCGCGCGCTTGGCCTGCACCTGGCGTTCTTCCGGGATCTGCACGTGCATGCCGTCGATCAGGATGCGGCCGGTGTTCTCGTCCTCGATGCGCGACAGCAGCTGGCGCAGCAGGCGGAAGCTGGACGGCACCACGCCGGAGGCATCACCGGAGTGCACGCCCTCGTTGAGCACCTTCACCGAGAAGTTGCCGCCGGTCAGGCCGCGCAGCGAGGTGGTGCACCACAGCTGGTCGTAGTTGGCGCAGCCCGAATCCAGGCACACCACCAGCGACGGCTTGCCGATGCGGTCGGCCAGGTGGTCCACGTAGGCCGGCAGGTCGTAGCTGCCCGATTCCTCGCAGGCCTCGATCAGCACGACGCAACGCGCGTGCGGCAGGTTCTGTTCCTGCAGCGCCAACACGGCGGCCAACGAGCCGAAGATGGCATAGCCGTCATCGGCGCCGCCGCGGCCGTACAGCTTGTCGTCGCGCAGCACCGGCAGCCACGGGCCCAGGTCGTCGTCCCAACCGGTCATTTCCGGCTGCTTGTCCAGGTGGCCGTAGAGCAGCACGGTGTCGTCGCCGGTCTCGGCGCCGGTGGCGGGAATTTCCAGCAGGAGCAGCGGCGTGCGGCCTTCCAGGCGCACCACCTCCACCGTCAGGCCCGGCAGATTCTGGGACTTGGCCCACGATTCCATCAGGGTGACGGCCTGTTCCATATAGCCGTTTGCGACCCAATCTGCGTCGAACATCGGCGATTTGTTGGGAATACGGATGTATTCGACCAGTTGCGGGACGATTTCGTTGTCCCACTTTTCGTTGACGAATTGGCCGAGTTTGGCGCTGTCCATCTGCAACTCCGAAGGCATTGATCTGATCCCGACATTCTACGCCTGCGCGCAGGGTAGGTATTTCCCTACACCACGTCAGGTATTTGGCTGGCTGTGTGAAGGTGATGTGGACGATAGGCTATGTGTATGTGGCGAGGGACACTGACTGCTCCGACGGGATGACGGCAGGAGTCGGTTCCGGGTCACAGGGAGCTACACGGTGGGGCCTTGGATTTCGTGGAAGGCGCTTGCGCTGGGACTGCTGTTGACCGGAGCCGCTTTGGCGGCCGACCGCATCAACATCAATACGGCAGATGCGTCGACGCTGCAGCAGGGATTGACGAACGTGGGGCCGCACAAGGCCCAGGCGATCGTCGCGTACCGGCGACAACGCGGACCTTTCCTCCGGGTCGAGGACCTGGCACGGGTGAAGGGGATAGGGACAGCAACGGTCGAACGGAATCGACGACGGATGACGGTGGGGGCCAGGACGGCACCCACGGCGGAACCGCCCAGGAGGGCAGTTCCGGCACCCGTACCAAGGCGCTGACCAACAGGATGGGTCGCGACCGGCATGACGCCGGTCATGGCGGACAGGCACGACGCCTGCTCGCCGCGACAGCCGCACGGAGGCGGCACGCAGGGACGCGGCGCGGAAGGAATGGCGCGGATCCGCCAGGACGGTGGCATCTAGACCCGGGAAGGGGAGGGATGGCGGAAAGATATACGGCCGAGTGCAGGGAGCATGGCCGGCACCCACACTGGGCAGGACGCACAGGGGGAAGGCGGGAAGCCGACACGGATGTGATGATTGCCCGGTCTGCACAGGGATGTGTGACCGGGCAATTTTGTTTTTGGGGGGGGGAATTCCGGGGGTGTTTGGCTTCGGTTGGTTTGAACGCCGGTGGGTTTCAACTCCGGTGGGTTGGCCGATGCCGCGGTGATGCGGTGTTGGATGCTTGTGCCGCGCTGCGCGCGGTTGCCACGCAGGGCGTGGCACTACGAATTTCTACGTGCGCAGGACGATGGCGTTTTTCCACATCGTGCATCATGCGTAGCGACACGCCATGCGTGTCCTCGACCCACCCGAAGGAAGGCCACATGCTCACACGCCGCACGCTGCTCACCGTCGGACTTGCGTCCCTATTGGCCACGGCTGTATTTCCTGCGCTCGCCGCCAGCCCGCCTGCGCCCGCAGCAACCCAGGCGCAGCCCGGCCCCACCGACCTCAAGCCCGGTCAGTTCCTCTGGCATCCGGAAATCTCCCCCGCCGGCCCGATCGTGCTGGTGGTCAGCCTGGATGAGCAGCGCGCCTACGTGTACCGCAATGGCATCGCCATCGGCCTGAGCACGATCAGCTCGGGCAAGGCCGGGCATGAAACCCCGACCGGTGTGTTCACCATCCTGCAGAAGGACAAGGACCACAAGTCCAACCTCTACAACAGCGCGCCCATGCCCTACATGCAGCGCCTGACCTGGGACGGCATCGCACTGCACGGTGGCAACCTGCCCGGGCACCCGGCCTCGCACGGCTGCGTGCGGCTGCCGCAGGCCTTCGCGCAGAAGCTGTTCGGCGAAACCAAGCGCGGCGACACCGTGGTGGTGGCCGATGCCAAATCCGCGCCGATGACGCTGGCCTACCCGGCGGTGCTGGCCCCGGTGAACAGCACCGGCAAGGCGCTGCTCGAGACCACCGACGCACCGGACCATTACTGGAACGACAGCGCCGCACCCGCCGGCCAGGTGGGCATCCTGGTCAGCCTGCACGACCAGCGCCTGTACGTGCTGCGCGACGGCGTGCTGATCGGCGAATCGCGGCTGCAAGCCAAGGCGCTGCCGGCCTTCGAGGGCACCACGCTGTTCGTCATGCAGCAGGGCTATTCGGACACCGCCAGCCCGCTCGATGCCACCCAGAAGCTGCACAAGTGGACCGCCTACCCGCTGCTCGGCCAGAGCGCAGGCAACGCCAGCCCGGACCTGCTGGCCACGCCCAGCCTGCCGTTGGCGCTGCCGCCCAGCTTCGCCACTCAGTTGTACAAGGCGCTGGTGCCGGGCACCACCCTGCTGGTGACCCGCCTGCCGGCGGTGCGCCCGGTGGCGGATGAACAGAATCTGCAGCCGGTGTTGGAATCCGACGCGGGTGGGTCCACCTTGTAGGGATGGCCCCGCCGGTACCGTCTTGATGCGCCTGCTTTCCCTTGCTCCCGTTGTCCTGTGCGGGCTGGTGCTGACCGCGCCGGCCGGCACCGCCCGCGCGGCACCCACGCCCGCACCGCGCGCGCTGCCCCCGGCGCAGCTGGCCGACATGCTCGCGCGTGCCGCACCCAATGCGGACCGCAAGGTCCTGCAGCTGGCGGCGCGGGCCATGACCTGCGCGCTGCGGCGGCCGGAACTGGGCATCGATCCGGGTCGATTGAGCGTCATCGACTATTCGCGTCCGTCCACCGAGCAGCGCATGTGGGTGTTCGACCTGACGCGGCAGAAGCTGCTGTTCGAGGAGTGGGTGGCGCATGGCCGCAACAGCGGCGGCAACCAGACCGAGCGTTTCTCCAATCGCGATGGCAGTTTCATGTCCAGCCTGGGCGCGTTCACCGCCAAGGAGACCTACATGGGCGGCAACGGCTATTCGCTGCGTTTGGAAGGGCTGGAGCCGGGCTTCAACGACAAGGCACGCGACCGGGCGATCGTCATCCACGGTGCGCCGTACGTGAACCCCACCATCGCGCGGTTGCAGGGGCGGCTGGGCCGCAGCCTGGGCTGCCCGGCGGTGCGCCTCACCGTGGCACGGCCGTTGATCGACAGCCTGCGCGACGGAGCGCTGGTGTTTGCCTATTACCCGGACAAGGCGTGGCTGGAACGCTCACAGCTGCTCGGCCCGGACTGCGGTGGCAGCGCCGGCTGAGGCACAATGCCGGCATGTCAGAGACCACTGCCCTGAGCGCTGCCACGCGCGTCATTCCGAGTTTTGAGTACCGCCGCGAACGCTGGCGCAACGGCCTGGGCTGGACCCGCGAGATCCTGCGCGTGCCCGACAGCGATGCGTGGCAGGTAAGGTTGTCGATTGCCGAGATCGAACAGGACGCCGCGTTTTCATCCTTCTCCGGCATCGAACGCGAACTGGTGCTGCTGCGCGGCGAAGGGCTGCGCCTGCGCTTCGCCGACGGCGCCCTGCACACGCTGCTTCCGCCGCACGATCGACTGCGTTTCGCGGGCGAGGCGGAGGTGCATGGCGAGCTGGTGGATGGGGTGACGCACGACTTCAACCTGATGTGGCGGCGCGAGGCCATCGAGGCCGAGCTGCTGCACCGGCCGCTGGTGGGCAGCATGTTCTTCTTCACCGAACCCGGTACGGCGTGGGCGATCCATCTGCTGGCCGGGCAGGCCGAGTTCGAGGGCGAGCCTGATCTTCCGCCGCTGCAGCAGGGGGATACCGCGTGGCTGGCGGCAGGACCGCGGCGCCGCTACGCGTTGCGTGGCGGTGGCGAGTTGCTCGCCATTCGTTTGAGCGGGAGTGACGCCGGATAAAACCGCCGGGGTAGAGCGGACTGTTAGTCCGCTGCTTCCGGCCCTGCGCGAACATCAGCGGACTAACAGTCCGCTCTACCCAGTCGGCTCTACCGAGGCCGCCTCGATCGGCACACCGCTTGCGCGATCAATACACGTCGCGGCGGTAGCGGCCTGCCACGATCAATGCCTCTTTTCCTTCGCGGCCCAGCGCCTGCTCGATCACCGCATCCACCGCCGGGGCCATGCCCTGCAGGCTGCCGCAGACGAGGATCGTGGCGCCCTCGCGCACCCACTGGCGCAGCGTGTCCAGCTCCGCGCGCAGGCGGTCCTGCACGTAGCGGTGCTCGCCGCCGTCGCGGCTGAACACCGTATCCAGCCGCGCGATCATGCCGTCGCGCTGCCAGCGTTGCAGGTCGTCGCCGAAATGGAAATCATGCGCGGCGGTGCGCTCGCCGAACAGCAGCCAGTTGCGCGCCACACCGGCATCCACCCGTGCGCGCAGATGTGCGCGCAGCCCCGCAATGCCGGTGCCGTTGCCGATCAGGATCAAGGGCACGTCGTGCGCGGGAGGATGGAAATTGGGGTTGCTGCGGAAGCGCAGGTCGATGCGCCCACCCGGCGCCGCGTGATCGCAGAGCCAGCCGCTGCCCAGGCCCGGGGTGCCATCCGGGCGCAGCAGCCGGCGCAGCAGCAGCAGCACCTGGCCTTCGACCGGCATGCTGGCAATGGAATATTCGCGGTGCGGCAACGGCTTGAGCGTGGCCACCAATGCCGCATCATCGGCCGGTACCGAATCGGGCAGCACCGGCAGGTGCGAGCGGGCCAGGTAAGTGCGCAGCGGCTGCCCGTTGATGAGGGCGTCACCGTCGCGCGCGTGCGTGGCCAGCCATGCCTCGACATCGGCCGGGCCATGCTGCGGCCCGATCTCCACCACGTCGCCGGCCTGCCACGCGGGCAGCACGCCGTCGGCCGGTACCAGGCCCACCCGCCACGTCGCGGCGCCCGGGCTGCCGGCGTTTTCCAGCTGGCGTTCGTGCAGCTGCCAGTGCGCGTACTGCGCCGGCGTCCAGTCCGGCAGGTCGGTCGCGCCGCCACCCAGCTGGCCCAGCAACTGCTGCCAGTGGCGCAGGGCGGCCGGGTCGGCGTTGTCCACTTCCACCGTGTCAAACAGCGGGTGTGCGCCGTGCTGGCGCAGCCAGGCATCGAGCTGGTGGCCGAACGCGCAGAAGTGGCCGTAGCTGCGGTCGCCCAGCGCCAGCACGCCGTAGTGCAGTTCCGGCAGCGCCAGGTCCTGCGGCATCACCCGGCGCAGGAAGGGCAAGGCATGGTCGGGGGCGTCGCCCTCGCCGGTGGTGCTGGCGATCAGCAGCATGCGGCGGGTCTGCTGCAGCAGCGGCGCATCCAGCTCGTGCAGGCCGCGTACGCGCACCGCCACGCCGGCAGCGCGCAACACCTCGGCACTGCGCTCGCACAGTTGCTGGGCGAAGCCGGTCTGGCTGGCCCAGGCCAGCAGCAGCGGCGCCGCCTCGCCCTCGGCCGCGGCGTCATCGCGACGGCGCCCGCGCCACCACAGCAGCGCGCAGAACACGGCATAGGCCGCCAGGCTGCCGGCCGCCCAGCGCCACTGCGAGGCAAGCGGCGCGCTTAGCCACCACGGTTCCTGCAGGTGCAGCCGCAGCAGCAGCCAGCCCAGCAGTGCCAGCAGCAACATCACCAGCACGTTGCCGAGCACGGCGCGCGAGGGGCGGGCGCTCATGCGGCCGCCTGCTGCGCCAGCAGCTGTTCGAACGCCGGGCTCAGGTGTTCCTCGATGCCACGCGCGCTGCGGGTGATGAAGCGCACGGCAAGACTGTTTGCCGTGGCGAACTCCAGCCCGGCCTCGGCGCCCATCACGGTCAGCGCGGTGGCCCAGCCATCGGCGTGCATGGCGTCGCGCGCCACCACCGTTACCGCGGCGGCGGCCCGGCTTACCGGTGTGCCCACGCGCGGGTCCAGCGTGTGGCTGTAGTGCGCGCCGTCATGGGTGTACTGGTGCCAGCGGTCGCCGGAGGTGGCCACGGCCAGGTCGTCCAGCGCCAGCACGCGGGGCGGATGTGACAGCTCGGCCTCTTCCTCGGGACCGGCTTCGACCAGCACGCGCCACGGTTGCCCGTCGGGCTTGCGGCCGTAGCCGTGCAGCTCGCCGCCGACTTCCACCAGTGCTGCCGCAACGCCGTTATCGCGAAGCCAGCGGTGGATGAGATCCACCGCAAAGCCCTTGGCGATGGCCGACAGATCCAGTTCCAGGCCACCGGGTTGCAGCAGCATGTTGTTGTGCCACTGCAGCCGCTGCCACCCGCAGCGTTCGCGCGTGGCGGCGAGCAGGGCAGGGTCGGGCATGCGCTGCGCATGCGCGTGGGCACCAAAGCCCCACAGCGACACCAGCGGGCCCACGGTGGGATCGAACGCGCCGTCGCTTCGCCGTGCGATATCCAGCGCACCCTCGACGACCTCGGCGAACAGTGCCGGCAGCGGCAGCGAGGTGCCGGCCGCTGCGCGGTTGAATTCGGAAATGGTGCTACCTGCCTCCCAGGTACTCATCTGCGCCACCACGGCATCCAGCTGCGCCTGGATGCCCGCATGCAGCGGGTGCAGGTCGCGGCCAACGGGCGCGGTCAGCTTGACCTGCCAGGTGGTGCCCATGGTGTGGCCACCGAGGCTGGCGATGTCGAGAACGGGAGCGGTCATCAGGTCCAACATTTGAAAACGTAGCGCCGGGCTCTGCCCGGCACCAG
>NZ_JBOHXV010000018.1:0-62485 GCF_050737075.1 Stenotrophomonas sp. | reverse complement strand
GTGTCCCGCCAACCCGCCCCCACCGGCCCAGCCCCAGACACCCAGGCCGCGGCTCTTGCTCTACGGCTCTACGGCGTTACCGCTTCACCGCTTCACCGCAACGAACCTTCGGCGCCAACGCGTCCCGCCAGATTGCATAGCCTTCCGGCTTCATGTGCAGCATGTCTTCGCGGAACAGCTCCTTGCGCGGCTGGCCGTCTTCGCCGAGCATCGGGGTGTAGATGTCGGTGTAGCCCGTGTTGGGCACCTTTGCCAAGGCCTGCTGGATCAAGCCGTTGGCCTCCTGCACCGCCGGCAGCAACTGCGCGCGCGATGGGCTGGGCTTGATCGATATCACTTCCACGGTCGTCTTCGGCAGGTCGCGGTGTACCCGCTGCACGAAGGCCACCACATCGTCGCGTACCTGCGCGGGCGTGCGGCCGCTGTTGAGGTCGTTGTCGCCGGCGTAGAAGAACACCTTGCACGGCGCGTACGGAATCACGATCTGGTCGGCGTAGTAGGTGCTGTCGCGCACTTCCGAACCGCCGAAGCCACGGTTGAAGACCTTCTGGCCCGGAAAATCGGTCGCCAGGGTGTCCCACATGCGGATGGACGAACTGCCGATGAACTCGATGCCCCCGCGCGGCGGCGGCGTGGCTGCGTCGGCGCTGGCGAAGGCGGCCATATCGCCGGCCCACGCCACGTTCGAGACCTGTGCGGGGACCTGCGGCGGGGGCGGCACCGGGTGCTGCTTCAGGGCCAGGGCGGGCAGGCTGGCGGTCAGCGCCAGGGCGAGCAGCAGGGGGCGGGTGAAACGCTGGGACATGCGGGACTCCTGTAGTGCGTCCGGCCATTCTAGGCCGGGCCGCCGCCCCCGGCGCCGGGCCGGCGCGTGCCCCTTGTGGCAAAATGCCCCATTCTCAACCGCTTAGCGCGCTGCCCATGACCCTTTGTCGTGCCCCGCATCTGCCGTCCTGCCCCCGTTCCCGCTGCGGGGTTTCCCTGCGTGGCTGATGAAATCGGGCACATGCCGCGCGGCCCCAAGCGCATCTTCAAGGCCGCGGTGTGGTCCTGGCAGGGCCTGCGGGCCGCCTGGCTGCACGAGTCTTCGTTCCGGCTCGAGGTCTACCTGCTGATCGTGCTGGCCCCGCTGGCGCTGTGGCTGGGCCAGACCCCGGTCGAGCGTGCCCTCATGATCGGTTCGATGCTGCTGGTGCTGGCCATGGAGCTGGCCAACTCGGCCATCGAGGCCGTGATCGAACGCTATGGCCCGGAATTCCACGAGCTGGCCGGCCGCGCCAAGGACATGGGTTCGGCGGCGGTGTTCGTGCTGATGATGAACGTACTGCTGTGCTGGGGCCTGGTCCTCGCCCCGCGAATTTTCTGACGCGCATCGCGCGCCATTCCCCCCTGTAAGGATGTATCCATGTTGCTTGAGCTGCTGTCCGATCCCAACGTCTGGTTGACCCTGCTGACCCTGAGCGCGCTCGAGATCGTGCTGGGCATCGACAACCTGGTGTTCATCTCCATCGCCGTGAGCAAGCTGCCCGAAGCGCGCCGCCCGTTCGCGCGCAAGCTCGGCATCGCCGTGGCCTGCATCACCCGGATCCTGCTGCTGGTGTCGCTGGCCTACCTGGCGCACATGGAAGCCAATCTGTTCACCGTGGCCGGCGTGGGCATCTCCATCCGCGACCTGGTGCTGATCCTCGGCGGACTGTTCCTGCTCATCAAGGGCAGCATGGAAATCCGCGAGCTGATCACCGGTGGCGAAGACGAAGACCCCACCACCACCAAGGCCTCGGCCGTGTTCGGCATGGTCATCGCGCAGATCGCCGTTATCGACATCGTGTTCTCGCTGGACTCGGTGATCACCGCCGTCGGCATCGCCGACCACGTGCCGGTGATGGTCGCGGCGATCCTGCTGTCGGTGGCGGTCATGCTGCTGGCGGCCAACCCGCTGGGCCGCTTCATCGACGCCAACCCGACCGTGAAGATGCTGGCCCTGGCCTTCATCCTGCTGATCGGTGCGGTGCTGATTCTGGACGGCCTGGGCGTGCACGTGCCCAAGCCCTACATCTACTCGGCCATGGGCTTCTCGGTGCTGGTGGAATGGCTGAACCTGCTGATGCGCCGCCGCGCGCTGGCGCACCATGTGCCGGGTGCCGGTAACTGGTAACGCCGTGTACCGACCAACGGTCGGTACCTACCGGGGGGTGAGCCGACGCGTTGTCGGCAGCCGCCCGGGGATGCGGGGCCGGCCGTTGCGTCGGCCCCGCGCCGTTACGGGCTATTAACCCCTATTCATGGCATTCTCCGGCTCCGACAACCCCGATCCGGAGCCGGCCATGCGTACGTCCACCCGACTGATGTTGCTGGCCCTGCTGGCCAGCCTGTTGTCAGGCTGCGGTTACAACTCGATCCAGCAGAAGGACCAGCAGGTCAAGGCCGGCTGGGCCGAGGTGCTCAACCAGTACAAGCGCCGCGCCGACCTGATTCCGAACCTGGTGCAGACCGTGGAAGGCTATGCCAACCAGGAACGCCAGGTGCTGACCGATGTGACCAATGCCCGCGCCCGGGTCGGCCAGGTCAACGTCAACGCCGACGATGCCGAATCTCTCAAGCAGTTCCAGCAGGCGCAGGGCGAACTGAGCGGTGCGCTGTCGCGGCTGCTGGTGGTCACCGAGAACTACCCGAACCTGAAGTCCGACCAGGGCTTCCGCGACCTGCAGGCGCAGCTGGAAGGTACGGAGAACCGCATCACCGTGGCCCGCGGCCGCTACATCCAGCAGGTGCAGGACTACAACACCTACATCCTCTCGTTCCCGCAGCTGATCACCGCCAAAATCTTCGGTTACAAGGAAAAGCCGAACTTCACGGTAGAGAACGAAGCGCAGATCTCGCAGCCGCCGGCGGTGAAGTTCGGCTCGCAGGCCCCGGCGCCGGCCCCCGCGCCGCAGCCGCAGCCGCAGCAGGCCCCGGCGCAGTAACCCGGTGACTACCCGCCTGCTGCTGCGCGCGCTGTTGCTGCTGTGCCTGTGCCTGGCGCTTCCCGCCTGGGCGCAGGCCGATGCGGCCATTCCGCCGATGACCTCGCCGGTGGTGGACACCACCGGCACCCTGGATGCTGCGCAGAAGCAGGCGTTGGAGGCCCAGGCGCTGGCCCTGCAGCAGCGCAAGGGCAGCCAGCTGCAGATCCTGATGGTGCCCAGCACCCAGCCCGAAACCATCGAGCAGTACACCCAGCGGGTGTTCGAGCAGTGGAAGATCGGCCGCCAGGGCGGGGATGACGGCGTGCTGCTGGTGGTCGCCAAGGACGACCGGCGGGTCCGCATCGAACCGGGCTACGGCCTGGAGGGCGCGATTCCCGACGCCATCGCCAACCGCGTTATCCAGGAATACCTGGCCCCGCATTTCCGCAGCGGAGACTACGCCGGCGGGCTGGTCGACGGCAGCGCCGCGCTGGTCAAGCTGATCGACGGCGAGGAACTGCCGGCGCCGGTCAGCGACAACCGCGCCGAGCGCGGCAGCGGAGGCGACGGCTTCACGCTGGCGCTGGTCATCGGCTTCTTCGTGGGCACCTTCGCCCGCGCCCTGCTGGGCTGGCTGCCGCGCCCGGTGCGCGCGCTGCTGGGCGGGGGCGGGGCGGCCGTGGCCGCGTTCCTGTTCACTTCGCTGTGGCTGGCCAGCGGCCTGGCCGGCCTGATCGGCCTGTTCGTCGGGTTCTCCTCCGGCCGGGTCGGCCGCTTTGCCCGCAACAGCGGCTGGGGCGGCGGTGGCTTCGGTGGCGGCGGCTGGGGTGGTGGAGGAGGCGGTGGCTTCGGCGGCGGTGGCGGCTGGGGCGGCGGCGGCGGGCGTTCCGGAGGCGGCGGCGCCTCGGGGGGCTGGTGATGCGCGCCTTGCGCCACCTGTTCGCGCCCTCGCTGCGGCGCACCTTCCCGGCGGACAGCCTGCAGGCCATCACCGACGCGATCACCGCAGGCGAGCGCCTGCATGGCGGCCAGGTGATGTTCGCGGTGGAAGCGGAACTGCCGTTGCTGGCCTTGTGGCAGGGCGTCAGCGCCCGTCAGCGCGCCGACCACGCCTTTGCGCAGCTGCGCACCTGGGACACCGAACAGAACAACGGCGTGCTGGTGTACCTGCTGCTGGCCGACCACGCCATCGAGCTGGTGGCCGACCGTGGCCTGCGCGAAAAGGTGGGCGAGGCGCAGTGGCAGGCGGTCTGCGCGCACATGCAGGAGCAGCTGCGCGGCGGGGCCCTGCAGGACGCGGTGCTGCTGGCCATTGCCGAGGTATCGGAGATACTGGCGGGGCATTACCCGCCCGGCAGCGGGTCCAAGGATGACGCCCTGCCCAACACACCCCAACTGCTTGGTTGAGGTGGGGCGGCGCTGGCCCGAGAATAGCCGCTTACCTGCAAGGCATCGCCCATGATCTATTTCCACGATATCGACCCCATCGCCATCTCGCTTGGGCCGATCAAGGTGCACTGGTACGGCATCATGTACCTGCTCGGCTTCACGGCGGCCTGGTGGCTGGGCCGCCGGCGGATCGCGGCCGGGCGCCTGCCGGGCGTGGATGCCAACGGATTCTCCGACCTGCTGTTCTACGCCATGCTCGGCGTGGTGGTGGGCGGCCGCGTCGGCTACATGCTGTTCTATGCGCTGTCGGATTTCCTGCACAACCCGCTGCTGCTGTTCAAGGTGTGGGATGGCGGCATGAGCTTCCACGGCGGCCTGCTCGGCGTGCTGTTCGCCTCGTGGTGGTGGTCGCGCAAGCAGCGCCTGCACCTGGGCGACACGATCGACTTCATGGCGCCGCTGGTGCCGTTGGGCCTGGGCTTCGGCCGCATCGGCAACTTCATCGGCGCCGAGCTGTGGGGCAAGTACACCGACGGCACGTGGGGCGTGGTGTTCCCGAGTGGCCTGCCGGCGCCGTTGAACCAGCTGGACATGCCGGCGCTGCGCGAGCAGTTCGCCACCGGTGCGCTCAATCAGTTCGCGCGCCATCCCTCGCAGCTGTATGAAGCGCTGCTGGAAGGCCTGGTGATGTTCGTGGTGCTGTGGGCGGTGTCGGCCACCCCGCGCCACCGCTACGTGATCTCCGGCCTGTTCGCGCTGATGTACGGCGTGTTCCGCTTCGCGGTGGAGTTCGTGCGCATGCCCGACAACGGCGTGTACCTGGCCTTCGACTGGTTCACCCGCGGCCAGCTGCTGAGCCTGCCGCTGGTGGCCTTCGGCCTGGTGCTGCTGGCGCTGTCGCGCCGCGCGCCGGTACTGCAGCCGGTGCTGCCCACCACCTCCACCGCTGCCGGGAGCAAGGCATGAAGGCCTACCTGGACCTGCTGGAACACGTGCTGGAACACGGCACGGAGAAGTCCGACCGCACCGGCACCGGCACGCGCAGCGTGTTCGGCTGGCAGATGCGTTTCAACCTCAACGACGGCTTCCCGCTGGTCACCACCAAGAAGCTGCACCTGCGCTCGATCATCCATGAGCTGCTGTGGTTCCTGAAGGGCGACACCAACATCGGCTACCTCAAGGACAACCAGGTACGCATCTGGGACGAGTGGGCCGATGCCAACGGCGACCTCGGTCCGGTCTACGGCAAGCAGTGGCGCAGCTGGGCCACGGCCGACGGCGGCAGCATCGACCAGATGCAGTGGCTGGTGGACGAGATCAAGCGCAACCCGGATTCGAGGCGGCTGGTGGTCAGCGCGTGGAATGTGGGCGAGCTGTCGCAGATGGCGCTGATGCCCTGCCACAACCTGTTCCAGTTCTACGTGGTGGACGGCAAGCTGAGCTGCCAGCTGTACCAGCGCAGCGGCGACATCTTCCTGGGCGTGCCGTTCAACATCGCCAGCTACGCGCTGCTCACCCATCTGGTGGCGCAGGCCACGGGGCTGGGCGTGGGCGACTTCGTGCACACGCTGGGCGATGCGCACCTGTACTCGAACCACTATGAGCAGGCGCGCGAGCAGCTCTCGCGTGAACCGCGCGCGCTGCCCACGCTGTGGTTGAACCCGGACGTCACCGACCTGTTCGGTTTCCAGTACGACGACATCCGCATCGACGGCTACAACCCGCACCCGGCGATCAAGGCGCCGGTGGCGGTATGAGGCGGATGGCGGGCAGGACGCTGCGCGTTGCGCTGTTGATGCTGTTGCCGGCTGCGGCACAGGCGGCCGCGCCGTCGGTGCCGCTGGCCACCCAGGTCAATGCGCAGATCGTGCAGCGCCAGGTCAACGACGACGTGGCGGCCATGGCCGGTGCGTCCGGCGCGGGCCTGATGCCGGGCGACCTGCCGGCGGCCTGCGAGCCCGGCATGCGCAGTGCGGTAGCGAGCATGTCCAGCGAGCTGGTGCGCTTCATGCAGGGCGCCTTCAGTGATCCGGCGTACCAGCGCACGTTCGAGCAGCAACTGGCGCAGGCGTATTCGCCGGCCCAGCTGCAGAACTTCCTGGAGCGCAGCGCTGACGGCGATATTGATGGACTGAGCGCGGAGATCATGGCCGCGCCCGGCCTGCAGGCCGCGCAGGATGCCCATCTGGCCCGCCTCACCGAACAGGCCGACCAATCGATGGAGGCCGATCCGCGCCTGCAGAAGGCATTGCCCGACGTGCGCGCCGCGCAGGAGCGTTGCGATGCGGTGCGCATGGACGCGGACGAATCATGAAGCTCTCGTTGATTGCGGCGCTGGACCAGGCGCATGGCATCGGCCATGACAACCAGCTGCCCTGGCAGCTGCCCGATGACCTCAAGCGCTTCAAGGCGCTGACGATCGGCAAGCCGATCCTGATGGGTCGCAAGACCGCGCAGTCGCTGGGCCGCGCGTTGCCCGGCCGGCCCAATCTGGTGCTGACCCGCTCGGGCCAGGTGCCGTTCGAGGGCATGCAGGCGGTGGCGTCCATCGACGAGGCCCTGCAGTTCGCGGCGGTAGCCGGCGCGGACGAGCTGTGCGTGATCGGCGGCGGCGAGATCTACCGTCTTGCCATGGCGCAGGCCACGGACCTGCACCTGACCTGGGTGGAGACGTCGGTGGACGCCGACACCCATTTCCCGCCCGTCGACCCGCAGCAGTGGGTCGAAACCACCCGCGAGCATCATCCCGCCGACGCCAAACACGCGTTCGCGTTCGATTTCGTGGATTACGTGCGGAAGGCGTAAGGCGTAAGGCCGAAGCCAAAGCCAAAGCCCTGCTCTGCGAATGTGTCTGGCTTGGGCCGGCGGCGGCAGGCCTGCGGGGGACGCTGCAAGTACATCCCTGTAAGCTCAGTCGCCGCATCCATGCGGCTCATGCCCCCGCAAACCTGCCCCCACCGACCCTTCGACAGTCGGCTGGTGGCCATTGGAAATCAAGAAACAATGGCGTCGCGCGCGACGCCGTAGAGCCAGGCCATGCCTGGCTGCAGAGCCCGGCTCTACCGCTTCAGAGTGACTCACCGACGCAACTATCGAAGGGTCGGTGGGGGTGGGGGTATGGGGCCGTAGAGCGCCATGGATGGCGTGAACGAGCTTACATGGACGTACTTGCAGCGTGCCCCATACCCCCACCGCCGCCGGCCCAAACCAGAGACATTCACAGTCCAAGGCTCTGGCCGTTGCGCTACGCCGTGGTTGGCGTGTTGTTGCCGTCGTTGCCGTTGTTGCCTGCCGGTTCGCGCGGCGGGCGGGGTTGTTGCTGCTGGCGCTGGCCGCGGTCGCGCGGCTGGCCCTCGCGCTGGCGCGGGGGCCGGTTGTTGCCGGGTTGGCCGCCTTCGTTGGCGGGGCGCCGTGCCGGGGGGCGCGGTGGCGTTACCGGCTTGGGTACGTCGCGGCCCGGGACCTGCACCACGCGCAGTTCCTCGGTATCCAGCTGCAGCGCCGTGAGCTTGCCGCCCCACACCGCACCGGTGTCGATCGCATGCACGCCCTGCGTGATCGTCAGGCCCAGCGCCGACCAGTGGCCGCACACGATCTTCAGATCGCGTTCGACCCGACCCGGTACTTCGAACCACGGGTACAGGCCCTGTTCCTGCGTGCCCGGCGTGCCCTTGTCCTCGATCCCGATGCGGCCGCGCGGCGTGCAGTAACGCATCCGCGTGAGCAGATTGATGATCGCCCGCGAGCGGTCGTAACCGCCCAGGCCGGGCGACCAGCCGGGTTTGTCGCCGTACATGTTGCGGAACAGCTTGCGGTAACCGCTGCCGTGCAGCTGCACCTCTACCTCGCGCGCGTGTTTCTCGGCCAGCTGCGTGGTCCACTTCGGGGCCAGCCCGGCGTGCACCATCATCCAGCCCAGCTCGCGGTCCACGTGAACCAGCTTCTGCAGGCGCAGCCATTCGAGCAGTTCGTCGCGGTCTTCGGCCTGCACGATGCGCAGCAGGTCCGGGTTGACCTTGCGCTGCTCTTCCTCGGTGCGCGCGCCCACGGCCAGCAGCGACAGGTCATGGTTGCCCAGCACCACCACGCTGTGTTCGCGCAGCGAATGGACCAGCCGCAGCGTCTCCAGCGACTGTCCGCCGCGGTTGACCAGGTCGCCACAGAACCACAGTTTGTCCACCGCCGGGTCGAAGCGGATCTTTTCCAGCAGGCGCTGGGTGACGTCGTAACAGCCCTGCAGATCGCCGATGGCCCAGACACTCATGCGTGCGCCTCCATCAGTGCAGTGTGCGCGGAACGGTGAGCACGAAGGGCGCGATCGGTGCAGCGAACTCGGTGCCGTCGTCGGCCACCATGTCGTAATGCCCCTGCATCGTGCCGTGTTCGGTCTCCAGCATGACGCCAGACGTGTAACGGAAGTCTTCACCCGGGCGCAGCCGCGGCTGCTCGCCGATCACGCCGTCGCCGTCGACATGCTCCACCCGCCCATTGCCGTCGGTGATCCGCCAGTGGCGCGCCACCAGCCGTGCCGCGACGCGGCCGCCGTTGTGGATGCGGATCGTATAGGCGAACGCAAAGCGCCCGTCCTCGGGGATGGACTGGTCATCGAGGAAACGCGGGGCGACCTCGACGGAGATCGCGTAGTTTGCAGCGTCGTTCATGCAGGCAGTTTAGAGGGTGTTGTGCAGAGTGAGGTGAGCGCCGGGCAGGGGGCGTCACGCGCATGGCGCTACTCGGCCGGCGGAACCGGCACGTTGGCCAGCGCAATGAATTCGGCCACGGCCAACTGCTCGGCGCGCGCATCGCTGCGCACCCCGGCGGCCTCGAACTGCTCGGCGCTGACCACGCCGTTGAGTGCATTGCGCAGCGTCTTGCGGCGTTGCCCGAACGCGGCGCGGACCACGTCCGCAAAGCGCTTGCGGTCGTGGATGTCGACCGTGGACGGGTCGCGCGGGACCAGCCGCACCACCGCCGAATCCACCTTCGGCGGCGGCCGGAAGGCGCCCGGCGGCACCACGAACAGCGAGGTGACCTTGCACCAGGCCTGCAGCATCACGCTCAGCCGGCCATAGACCTTGCTGCCGGGCTCGGCGGCCATGCGGTCCACGACCTCCTTCTGCAGCATGAAGTGCATGTCGCGGATCACCGCGGCGTGCTCCATGGCGTGGAACAGGATCGGCGAGGAGATGTTGTAGGGCAGGTTGCCGACCAGGCGGATCTGGCCGTCGCCGGCCAGCTCGGTGAAGTTCACCTGCAGCACGTCGCGGTGCACGATGGTCAGCTCGCCCAGCGGCGCGGCGGCGGCGGTCAACGGCGCGATCAGGTCGCGGTCGAACTCGATCACGGTCAGGCGCGGATGACGGCGCAGCAGCGGCAGGGTGATGGCGCCCTGGCCGGGGCCGATCTCGACCAGGCGGTCGTCGTCCTTCGGGTTGACGGCCATGACGATCTTGTCGATGTAGCTGCGATCGGCCAGGAAGTGCTGGCCGAGCTGCTTTTTGGCCGGCGCGGTGAACCCGGCGGCTGAAGAGGAATACGGGGAAGTCATGCTGCCATCTTACGTTGCCGCGCCAGCCGGGCACACAGTCCGGTGGCGGCGAGGAGACTGGAAGGGTCGGCCAGGCCGCGCCCGGCCAGGTCCAAGGCGGTGCCGTGGTCGACCGCCACCCGGGGATAGGGCAGCCCGAGCGTGATGTTGACCGCCTGTTCAAAGCCGCTGTACTTGAGCACCGGCAGGCCCTGGTCGTGGTACATGGCCAGCACCGCGTCGAACCCGGCCAGCTTGGCCGGCAGGAACGCGGTATCGGCCGGCAGCGGGCCGACCAGGTCCATGCCGCCGGCGCGCAGGCGCTCCAGCAGCGGGATGATCAGGTCCAGCTCCTCTCGTCCCAGGTGCCCGTCTTCGCCGGCATGCGGGTTCAGCCCCAGCACCGCGATACGCGGCGTGGCGATGCCGAACTGGCGCTGCATCGCCGCGTGCACGGTGTGCAGCGTGCGGCCCAGGCCCTCGGCGGTGATGGCATCGGCCACCGCGCGCAGGGGCAGGTGGGTGGTCGCCAGGGCCACCCGGACAATGTCGTTGGCCAGCATCATCACCACCTCGACCCCGGCCTGGTCGGCCAGCAGTTCGGTGGTGCCGCTGTAGGCGATGCCGCCCTGGTTGATCACGGCCTTGTGCACGGGTCCGGTGACCACGCCGTCCAGTTCCCCGGACAGGCAGGCCTGGCCGGCCTGCAGCAGGGCGGCGATCACCGCAGCGGCGTTGGCCGGGTCGGTATGGCCGAAGCGCGACGGCTGCGCATTGCGCACCTCGCGCAACGGCAGATCGCCCGGCTGGCGGGCGATGGCATCTTCAGGCAGCAGATTCAGCGGCAGCGACAGCGCCGTGGCGGCCGCGCGCAACGTGCCCGGGTCGGCGAAGGCCAGCAGCCGGCAATCGGTGCGCGGCTGCTGGATCAGGCGAAGGCAGAGTTCCGGGCCGATCCCGGCGGGCTCGCCCGGTACCAGAGCGAGCTGCGGGATCATCGTGCCGGACTCAGGGCTTGGCAGGTGCCGGGGCCGCGGCGGCCGGGGCGTTGGTGCGCAGGTCCACGTAGGCTTCGCCACGCAGTTCCTGCAGGTAGCGGTTGTACTCTTCTTCCAGCTTGCGACGGCCGATGGTCTCGCGGATCTGGGAGCGCTTGTTGTCGGTGCCGGCGTCGGTCTGGCGGGACGCCACGCGCTGCACGATGTGCCAGCCCGCGTCGGTGCGGAACGGCGGGCTCACGCCACCATCGGTGAGACCGGAGACCTGCTTGCCGAAGTCCGGACCGAACGCGTCGGCCGGGAACCAGCCCAGATCACCGCCCTGTCCCTTGCTGTTGGTGTCTTCCGACGATTCCTTGGCTACGGCCTGGAAGTCGGCACCGCCGGCGATGCGGGCGCGGATCGTATCGATCTTGGCCTTGGCGGCGGCGTTGTCCTGCTGGTCGGTGACACGGATCAGGATGTGGCGGCCATGGTATTCGGTGATGGTCTGGCCGCCGGCGGCGGCGCTGGCATCACGCACTTCCACCAGTTTGAGCAGCTGGAAGCCGCTCGGGCCACGCAGCGGGCCGACCACGTCGCCGGCCTTCATGCTGGCCATCATCTGCGCGAACGCATTGGGAATTTCGTCCAGCGAGCGCCAGCCCAGGTCGCCGCCTTCCAGCGCGTTGGGGCTGTCGGAATAGCGCACGGCGGCAGCGTTGAAGTCCAGCTCGCCCTTGTCCAGCAGCGCCTTCACGCCGTCGGCCTTCTTCTGCCCGGTGCTGATCTGGTCGGCCGTGGCCGCTTCGGGCAGGCCGATCAGGATGTGTGCCAGGTGGTACTGGGTGCCCGCGGTGGCTTCCTGCTTCAGCGCGGCATCCACTTCGCCTTCGCTGACGCTGATGCGGCTCTGGGCGAAACTCTGGCGCAGCCGCTGCACGGTGATTTCATCGCGAACCGAGCTGCGGAAGTCGTTGAAATCCACGCCATCGGCGGCCAGGCGCTGGCGCAGGGCGTCCAGGTTGGAGCCGTTCTGCTGGGCAATGGCGTTCAGGGCCTGGTTGAGCTCCTGGTCGCTGACCTTGATGCCGCTGCCTTCGGCGCGGGCCACCTGTAGCTTGACCAGCACCAGGCGCTCGAGCACCTGGCGGCTGAGCACGTCGTCGGGCGGCAGCTGACCTTCGCGGCCAGCGTACTGGGCCTTGATGTTCACGATGGCGCGGTCCAGCTCGCTCTGCAGCACCACGTCCTCGTCGACGATGGCCGCAATGCGGTCCAGCGACTGGGACTGCTGGGCCAGCACCTGCAACGGCGCGGAGACGGTGCTGACGGCGATCAGGGAAGCGAGTAGGACGGGGAAGGTCTTGGTCATGGGATCAGGTTCGGATCGTAGTCTTCGCGCGTGGGGACGCCGGTGTTGCTGGGCGGCACGAGATAGAGGTCGTCTCGGTAGTAGCCGAGAATAGCACGGCGCAAAGTGCGGTCCGTGTTCTGGCCGATGGAGCTCAGGCCCTTGAGCACGAACTCGATCTGGAAGGAATTGTTCAGCTCACCCTCGCGGTTGCGCACGTAGCGGCGGGCCAGGGCGCGTACGGCCAGGCAGCAGCTGTCCCACTGCACGCCGCCGATGATTTCCAGCGGCGCCTTGTCGGCGATGGAGTAGTAGTAACGGCCCACCACGCTCCAGCGCTCGTTGATCGGGTACAGGAAGGACAGGTCCACCTGCTCCAGCAGGGTGCGTTCTTCCTTGGTCGCGGTGACCGGGGCGGCCGCGTTGACGCGGTAGCGGTAGGTCAGGTTGACGATGCCGTCGTTGGACATCAGGTAGCGCGCACGCACGCTGGCCAGGTCCTCGCGCTTGTACTTGGGGTCCCACTGGTAGGTGGCGCCCAGGTTCCAGCGGTCGTTGATGGCGTAGTTGGCGTCGGCGATCCAGGCGGACTTGCCCTCTTCCACCTGCGAGGCGGTACCGGGCACGGTCACCCGCGAATCGTCGAAGTACAGGATCTGGCCGATGCTGGCGGAGAAGCGCTCGCGGCCGGTTTCCTGGTTGATGAAGCGGGTGCTGACGGCCATGGTCAGCTGGTTGGCGTCGTTCTGGCGGTCCGCACCGGTGTAGCGCGAGTCGCGGAACAGCTGGCCCCAGCTGAAGGTGAAGTCGCGGGTGTCGAAGATCGGCAGGTCGCTCTGGTCGCGGTACGGCGTGCGCAGGTAGAACAGGCGCGGTTCCAGCGTGTGCAGGTACGAGGTGCCGCCGATCTCGGTTTCCCGGTCGAAGAACATGCCCGCGTCGAGGCTGGCGATCGGCACGCTGCGGTGCGGCGACGTGTTGCCGCGCAGCTGGTCCGGGGTGAGGGTGCTCAGGTCGACGTTCGCGTCGCGCAATGCCTGCAGCCGGGTCTGGTCGGCCAGCCCGCGGTCCAGCTGGTAACCGGTGTAGCGGTAGGCCAGGGTCGGGGTGACATACCAGGCCGCGCCGGCAAACGGCATGGTCACGTAGGGCTTCACGTCCAGGCGCGAGCCGTTGTAATACGGGGTTACCAGGCCGTTGCGCTCGTAGTCGCCGTCGGCGCCAAACTTCTGGTTGGCGTCGTCATGGGTGAAATGCACCGCCTCGGCGTACACGCCCACTTCCAGCCACGGCAGCAGCGGCTTGTCCCAGGTGCCGAACAGGCGCGGCTGGCGCGAGTAGGGCAGCGAGGCCTCGGTCAGGGTGTAATCGGTGAGCTGCCAGTAGTCGGCCATCAGCCCGCCGGTCCAGTTCTCACCGGTGCCGTAGATGCCGATCTGGCTCTGCAGGCTGGAGGTGGTGACCCCGAGCAGCTTGCTGGAGAAGTCTTCGGTGTAGCGTTCGTCGCTGACCCAGGCGATGTTGGCGCGGGTCTGCCAGTGGGAATTGATGTTGTGGTAGCCCTCGAACTCCACCTGGCCACGGTCGCGGTCGCGCAGCTTGTCGTTGGGCAGGTAGGCGGTCTGCAGCTCGCCACGGCCGCCGCCATAGAGATAGCGGAACTCGTTGTCGAGCATGAAACCGCGCTTGCTCATGTAGCGCGGGGTCAACGTGTCGTCGTAGTTCGGCGCCAGGTTGAAGTAGATCGGCTGGGCGTAATCGAACCCGTTGCGGCCGGACATGCCGATCTGCGGGTACAGCAGGCCGGTCTGGCGACGGTCGTCGATCGGGAACTTGAAGTACGGCGCCCACAGCACCGGCACCTTGCCGATGCGAAGTACCGCGTTGCGCGCGGTGCCGAAGCCTTCGTCGTTGTCCACGTCGATCTGCGGGGCCGTCAGCTTCCACACCGGCTGCGACGGGTCGCAGGTGGTGTAGGTGGACCGGTGCATCTGGCCCACCGCGCCCTGCAGGTCGATCGACTCGGCGTCGCCATTGCCACGCCGCGAGACCAGCTGGTACCTGATGTCGCTGATCTTGTGGGTGTCCGACTCCTGGTTGCCCTCGGCGCGCTTGGCGACCATGCGGATCGAGGAGTCCTGGTAGCGCACGTTGCCTTCGGCGATGTAATTGCCGCTCTCGGTGTCGAAGCTCAGGTGGTCGGTGCCCAGGAACTGGTCGCCGCGCTTGAGCGCCACGTTGCCCTGGTACTGGGGCACCGTGCTGGTCCCGAACAGGGTGTCGCCTTCGATATCGGTGGGTTGTTGGTCGCGGGTTTCGGCCGCGGCCTTGTCCGCCACGGGGGCGTCGGTGAACACGGGCAGGACATCCGTAACCGGGCACAGGCCCCAGTTCACCGGTTTGTCGTCGGCCATGGCCGGCAGGCAGATGGCGATGCTCAGGGGGAGGGGCAGCAGACGGAGGGCTCGGCGCACGCGGGCTTCGGATTCGGGCGAAAACGGATCGTAGCTTGCCCCATCCCTTGCATAGGGGCAATGAAGGCTTGTCGCGGCCGGGGGTTCAGGTTCATCGAAATGCCGTCGCGCCGGGCTCTGCCGGGCGACCCACTACAGCATCGCGCCCACGTGCGCGACCGAGCATTCGGCCAGCGCCTGCAGGTCGTAGCCGCCCTCCAGCATGGACACCATGCGGCCCCCGCCATGGCGCCGGGCCAGGGTCCGCAGCTCGCTGGTGATCCAGGCGAAATCATCGGTTTCCAGCATCAGGTCGGCCTGCGGATCGCGCAGGTGCGCGTCGAAACCGGCCGAGACCAGCAGCAGCTGCGGGCGGAAATCATCGATGGCGGGCAGCATTTCATCGGCCCAGGTATTGCGGAAGCGGAAGCTGCCGCTGCCCGGTGGCAGCAGGATGTTGAGCAGGTTGCCGGCACCGCGGTCGCGGCGCAGCCCGGAGTTGGGGAACAAGCCGGCCTGGTGGGTGCTGTAGTACGCCACGCGCGGATCGGCCACGAAGATGTCCTGGGTGCCATTGCCATGGTGCACGTCGAAATCGACCACCGCGATGCGTTCCAGCCCATAGCGGTCGCGCGCATAGGCGGCGGCGATGGCGATGTTGTTGAACAGACAGAAGCCCATCGCCGTGGTGGCGGTGGCGTGGTGGCCTGGGGGGCGTACCGCGCAGAACGCGACCGGGTCTTCGCCCAGCATCACCGCATCGACCGCCGCCACGCCGGCGCCGGCGGCATGCAGGGCGGCACTGGCCGAGCCCGGCGAGGTCAGGGTGTCCATGTCGATCAGGCGCAGCAGCTCGGTCTGTGGCGCCAGCACCAGGTCGATGAGTTCGCTGTCGTGGACCCGGGCCAGCTCGCCAAACTTGGCCGGCGGGGCCTGCCGCCAGTCCAGCTGGTCCGGCCAGGCGGCCTGCAGCGCGTCGAGCACCACCTGCAGGCGCTGCGGGCTTTCGGGGTGGCCGCGGCCGGGATCGTGTTGCAGACAGGCGGGGTGGGTGAAAACCAGCATGCGGACAGGGTTCCGGGGCGGTAGGGCGGCTCAGCCGTGGCGGCGGGTGTGCTGCCAGAGCACTTCGCCGTGCCCATTGGCGCGGGCGAGCACGCGGGCCAGCACGAACAGCAGGTCGGAGAGCCGGTTGAGGTAGTGCAGCGCCTCGGCGCGAACCGGCTCGTGCCGGGCCAGGCTGACGGTCTCGCGTTCGGCGCGGCGGACGATGGTGCGCGCCAGGTGGCAACGCGCAGCGGCTTCGCCACCGGCCGGGAGGATGAATTCCTTCAATACGGGGAGGTCGGCGTTGTAGCGGTCCAGCTGCTGTTCCAGCGCGGTCACGTCGGCGGCCTGGATCGCGGCGTGGCCGGGAATGCACAGCTCGCCACCCAGGTCGAACAGCTGGTGCTGCACGGTGGTGAGCAATGCGCGCACGTCCTCGGGCAGCGGCACGGCCAGCAGCACGCCCAGGGCGGCATTGGCCTCATCCACGGTGCCGAAGGCGTTCACCCGCAGCGCGTCCTTGGGCACGCGGCTGCCATCGCCCAGCCCGGTGCTGCCGTCGTCACCGGTGCGGGTATAGATGCGCGACAGCCGGTTGCCCATGCGGGGCGACTCAGCGCAGCGCGTCGCGGCGGGCCTGCAGCAGCTTGACCACCTGTTCGGCGGTCAACTGCAGCGCGGCTGCCAGGCCGACATAGATCGCGGCGGTGCGCAGGTAGGGCAGGAACCAGTCGGCGTAGTTCTTCAGCCAGCCGGCTGCGGTCGGCGCGGCGACCACATCGCTGGTCCAGTAGAAACCGCTCTGCGCGAACAGGTGGCATACCGCCACGGCCGCGATCAGCAGCGCCGAGGCCTTGCCCAGCGCGGCCCAGCTGGCGCCCTGGTAGCCCTTGCGGAGCACCGCACCGCCGGCCCACAGGCTGAAGTAGGCCGGCACCAGCAGCGCGGTACCCGGCGAAACGCAGTAATGCTGCCAGTAGCCGATACCGCTGGCACGGATCACCAGCACGTCGATCACGATCGCCAGCACCATCAGCAGCGGGAAGGCCCAGCGCGTCCAGCTGCGCAGGTAGAAGCCGCCGATGAAGAACACGGCCCACGATGCGTCGGGGATCGCCGCGAAGTGATTGACCCGGCTGGCCGCCATCAGCAGCACGAGCACGAACAGAACGAAGGCGCGTTGGGCGTGGGTGGTCATGGCGTTGGCGATGGGAGTCCAGCATTCATTCTAGCGCCTGCGGCGGCGGGGCGCTGGCGGCCGCGCGGCGCTCATCTACCG
Source organism: Stenotrophomonas sp. (assembly GCF_050737075.1). Lineage (GTDB taxonomy): Bacteria > Pseudomonadota > Gammaproteobacteria > Xanthomonadales > Xanthomonadaceae > Stenotrophomonas. The sequence continues at coordinate 45,511 of NZ_JBOHXV010000018.1, read as the reverse complement.
GTGGGCCGCACGCACTAGAATGGGCGGCATGAGTGAACGTCATGACGTAGTGATCGTGGGCGGCGGCCTGGTCGGTGCCAGCCTGGCCATCGCGCTGGACCGGGCCGGGCGCGATGTCGGCCTGGTGGAAGCCGCGCCGGCCGGCGCGCTGCCGCCGGTGTTCGACCAGCGCAACCTCAGCTTTGCCGCGGCCACGGTCAACGCGCTGACCGCGTTGGGGGTGATGCCCCTGCTCGGCTCGGCGGTCGGGCCGATCACCCGTATCCATGTGAGCCGCGCCGGCGATTTCGGCCGGGTGCAGCTGGACGCCGCGGAGTACCAGCGGCCCTGGTTCGGCCAGGTGGTGGTGGCGCGCGACTTCGGCCAGGCGCTGGAGACCCGGCTGCAGTCGCTGCAGCACCTTACCCGCTACCGGCCGGCACGCTTCGTGCGGCTGGGGGCGACCGTGGACGGCCATCGCCAGGTGTTCATCGCCGACGACAGCGGCGAGCGCTGCCTGCTGGCACGGCTGGTGGTCGGCGCCGACGGCACCCGCAGCGCGGTGCGCGAGGCGCTCGGCATCGACGTGGACGAGCATGACTTCCAGCAGACCCTGTTCGTGGCGCGGCTGCGCGCGGCGCGTGCGCCGGATGGCACGGCCTACGAACGCTTCACCGACACCGGCCCGACCGCGCTGCTGCCGCGCGGCGACCGCCACTACGGCGCCGTGCACGGCGTCGCCCGCGACCAGGCCGACGCGGTGATGGCGCTGGATGAGGCGGCCTGGCTGCAGCGCCTGCAGGCGACCATCGGCTGGCGTGCCGGCCGGCTGCTCGACAGCGGCCCGCGCAGTGCCTACCCGCTGATCCAGGTGCTGGCCCGCGCGCTGGTCGGCGAACGCAGCGTGCTGCTGGGCAATGCAGCGCAGACCATCCATCCGCTGGGTGCGCAGGGCTTCAACCTGGGCCTGCGCGATGCGCTGACGTTGGCCGAGCTGGTGGCCACGGCCGACGACGCCGGCAGTGACGCCCTGTTGCAGGCCCACGTCGCGCGCCGCGACGAGGACCGCCGGCAGACCATCGCCTTCTCCGGTGGGCTGGCGCGGTTGACCAGCAACGCCGCGCCGCTGCTGCGGCCGCTGCGCAGCCTGGGCCTGCTGGCCGCGCAGGCCACGCCGATGCAGTCGATGCTGGTGGGCGGCGCGATGGGTTTCCGCGGCGACGTGCCGGCGCTGTGCCGTGGAGTGGGCGCATGAGCCGGCGCGCACGTGATGTGACCGTGGTCGGCGGCGGCGTGGTCGGCGCCGCCTGCGCGCTGGCATTGGCCGACGCCGGGCTGGAGGTGACCCTGGTGGAAGGGCGCGAGCCCTCGGCCTGGCAGCCGCAGCAACCGGATCTGCGCGTATACGCCTTCGCCCCGGACAACGCGCAGCTGCTGCGTACGCTGGGCGTGTGGCCGTCGATCGTTGCCGCGCGTGCCTGTGCCTACCGGCGCATGCGGGTGTGGGATGCCGCTGGCGGCGACGAACTGCGTTTCGATGCCGACACCTTGGGGCGCGAACAACTCGGCTGGATCATCGAGAACGACCTGCTGGTGGACCGCCTGTGGGCCGCCTTGCCGGCGGCGGGCGTGCAGATCTGCTGCCCGGCGCGGGTGGACGCGCTGGAGCAGGATGCCGACGGCGTCCGCCTGCGCCTGGACGACGGCCGTCGGCTGGAGTCGGCGCTGGCCATTGCCGCCGATGGCGCCGATTCCACCCTGCGCCGGCTGGCGGGGCTGCAGGTGGCGGCGCAGGCGTATGGCCAGCGCGGCGTGGTGGCCTATGTCGACACCGAACACGACAACGAGGCCACGGCCTGGCAGCGTTTCCTGGTGACTGGGCCGCTGGCGGTGCTGCCGACCGGCACGCGCCGCAGTTCGATCGTGTGGACGTTGCCCGACGCCGAGGCCGAGCGCGTGCTCGCGCTGGACGAGGCCGCGTTCGGGGCAGAACTGACCCGCGCCTTCGCTGGTCGCCTGGGCGAGATGACCCTGACCTCCCGGCGCGCCGCGTTCCCGCTGCGGCGCCAGCTGGCCACGGGCTACGTGGCGGGCCGGGTGCTGACCCTGGGCGACGCCGCCCACGTAGTGCATCCGTTGGCCGGGCAGGGCGTGAACCTGGGGCTGCGCGACGTGGCGGCGCTGCACGCGCTGGTACTGCGCGCGCAACAGCGCCGCCAGGACTGGGCGTCGCCGGACCGGCTGCAGCGCTGGGCGCGGGAGCGGCGCAGCGACAATACCGTGTCGGCGTACGGCTTTGACGCGATCAACACGGTGTTCTCCAACGACGAGATGCACCTGACCCTGGCCCGCGGCCGCGCGCTGGGCTGCGTAGGCAAGTGGCCGCCGCTGGTGTCGGCACTGTGGAAGCGGGCGGCCGGGCTGTAGGCGCTGCCGCGCGCCGCATGATGGAAACGTGGAAGCGGTATTGGGGGGGCTGGGGGACGCTTAGGGGGTTAGCACCTCCGCCAGCGCTCCGGGATTTCGATGAAGACTGAATCTACCGCCCAACAACTGTTCCACAAGTTGAAGTACTGCTGGCAGCCCATCCCGAAGCGGGGTGCTCCACCGCAGGATCCTGCGCAGCCACTGGCAACGGTGGTCCGTGACGTGGTCAACCGCGTCGACAACACGCCGCGCTCCACCCAGGCGATGAGGGCGCAGAACGCGCTGCTGCGTTTCGTCGAGGAGGCGGCAAAGGCCCAGGAGGCGTTGCAGCCGGTGTCGCATGAAGCGCGCAAGCTGGCGTTCAAGGACATGCGCGTCATCCAGCACGGATTGAAGGTCGAACGCGACAAGGCCAGGCTGGAGCGCGGGCAGGTGGAGAGCCACAACTACAAGCGCTACGAGGAACTCAAGGCGCTCGCTCAACAGGCCCGCGCGGTAAAGCACCTGCTGAAGCCGTGAGTGGAGCCTGGCCGGCGGTTCGTGTGTCGCAATTCACCTGCAGTGATCGAAAACTGAAAGTGACGGCGCCTATGCGACCGGCAGACTGAGAACGCGCGGTCGATGCGGAACGGATGCATCGGCCTCGCCCCTTCGTCTTTCAGGACCCGCTGGAGTGCCATGACCCCGCCCATCAATCCTTCGAGAGCATTCCCCTCCTTCAGCGCCCTTTGGGACAAGCTGCGCACGGAAAAGCAGATCAAGGCTGCGGAAGAAACGGCCCAGCGCATGGTCACCGCACCCGAGGAGGCCATCGGCCAGTTCGGGCAGTTGCTCCACAGTGTGGAGAACGGCAGGCCGCACGGCGTCGGCTATGCCAGTGGGCCTGCGCTGGATGCCGGCAACAAGCTGCAGGCTTTCGTTCGCGATGCGGCGAACAGCGGCCTGCCGCCGTCGAAGGAGGGTTTTCGGCAGCAGCTGGTTGACCTGGCGCACTTGGAGCGGGATTGGCGCAGGCAGCTGGAGGGTGCGCCCACGGACGAGGCCATCGAGGCGCTGCGCAACGTGCTGATGAAGGTGGACAACCTGCAGAAGTTTTCCGGCCCGCGCGCAGACTGACCGCTGCTCAGGGCAGCAGCCAGCCGCGCCGCTGCCCGGGCCTTCTCACCGCCCGCTCCACGCCAGCACCGTGATCTCTTCGCGGTCGTGGTAGAGCTGTTTGGCACGCACGGTGAGCGGTCGCCCGGCCTGCGCTTCGAACAGCTCCAGGCACAGCCGGGTTTCGTCCCAGCGCTTCTTCATCGGCAGTTTGAGGTTGAAGATCGCGTGCCGGCACCAGCCCTCGCGGAACCAGGTGGCCATGCGTTCGGCAACGCGGCGCGGCTGCTCTACCATGTCGCAGACCATCCAGTCCAACGGGGTTTCCGGCTGCCAATGGAAGCCGTCGGCGCGCAGGTGTTCGACCAGGCCGGTCTCCAGCACGTGCTCACGCAGCGGGCCGTTGTCCACGCTGACCACGCGCATGTGCTGGCGGGTGAGCACCCAGGTCCAGCCGCCGGGAGCCGCGCCCAGGTCGGCCGCGCGCATGCCGGGTTTGACCAACTGCTCGCGTTCTTCCGGGCTCATCAGGGTCAGCAGCGCCTCGTCCAGCTTCAGTGCCGAGCGCGAGGGCGCGTCGGGCAGCAGCTTCAGGCGCGGGATGCCCAGCGCCCACGGCGCGCTGTCGCGGGTATCGGCGACGCAGACGAAGGCATGGCGGCCGCCCACGAACACGATGTGCAGGCGCGGCAGCGCGGTGTTGGGCTTGTCGGTCAGCAGGCCGGCCTTGCGCAGCGCCGGGCGCAGCGCATTGCCGAACGCGCGGGCCAGGCCGGCCAGCGGCTTGCCTTCATCCGAATCCGGATGCTCCACCCACATGTCGCCGAACCGCAGCTGGCCCTGCAGGGCGGCGATGATCGGGGTGATGCGGTCGGCCGCATCCAGCTGCGGCAGCTCGGCCAGCACCACCAGCTTCTGGCGGGCGAAGATCAGCGAGCGCCACGGCAGGGCCTTGGACAGCGCGGCGCCTTCCTCGGTGGCGAACAGCACGTAGCCGTCGTTGCGCTGGGTCCGCGCATAGCCGGCGATGTTCGCGTACGCGGCGCGTTCGGAGAGCTCACCGGCCAGTTCGGGTTCGAAACCCTGCCGGCACAGGCACAGAAGGCCGCTCATCGGCGCACGCCCGTGGCGTGGAAATCAGTAATGCGCACCGTTGGTTTCTCCATACTGGCGCAGTACCGCGCGCGCTGCATCGCGCTCGATGTCGCGCACGACCTCGATGCCACGCGTGTTGAGTTCACCGATCCAGTCGGCCGGCAGCGGGCCTTCGTCGAACGGCGTGAGTTCTTCCACGTCCTGCGCGCTGGCGCCGATCAGCAGCCGGTCGATGCCGGCCCAGATGGTGGCGCCGTAGCACTGGCAGCACGGCTGCGAGGAGGTGGCCAAGGTGACCGGCGACAGCACATCGTTCAGGCGCGGGGTCTGCAGCCGCTGCTGGGCCAGCATGTAGGCCATGTTCTCGGCGTGTGCCAGCGAGGTGCTGTGCGGCACGACCCGGTTCACGCCCACGGCGATGATGCGGTCGTCCGGACCAAACACCACGGCGCCGAAGGGGCCGCCGGTCTGCGCCTCGACATTCAGGCGCGACAGCTCAATGGCCAGGGTGACCTTGGCGGCGTCGCCGGGATAGGCGCGGCCCTGGTCGATCTGGTCGTGGATCCAGGCGGGCAGGGTGAGGTGGACTTGCGCGTACAGCATCGGGACGGAAACCTCTTGGTATTCGGGTGGGGCGGGCGCAGTGTATCGGGCCGGGCGTGGCGCTGCCGTGTCCGCGCTGAACGCGGGCACGCACGCGCAGCCGGCCAACCCTGCCGGAGGGCAGGGCGGCGCGCTGGTGGGGTGGCAGGGCCGGTGCCAGGCACCGGCCGGAACGGCTCAGGCCGACCAGGTATCGCGCAGGGTCACGCTGCGGTTGAACACCGGCGTGGTGGCGCTGTGGTCGCGACGGTCGGCGACGAAGTAGCCGGTGCGCTCAAACTGGAACGACTGCTCCGGCGCGGCGGTAGCCGCGGCCGGTTCGATGTAGCCGGTCACGGTGCGACGCGAGTCCGGATTGAGGTAATCGCGGTAGGTCTTGCCCTCGGACTCGTCGTCCGGGTTGGGCACCGAGAACAGGCGGTCGTACAGGCGGATCTCGGCCGGCACCGCATGCACGGCGCTGACCCAGTGGATGGTGCCCTTGACCTTGCGGTTGGCGCCTTCCATGCCCGGACGCGATTCGGGGTCCAGCCAGCCGCGCAGTTCGGTGATGGCACCGTCGGCATCCTTGATGACCTCATCGCAACGGATGATGCCGGCGCCGCGCAGGCGCACTTCGCCGCCCGTCACCAGCCGCTTCCAGCCCTTGGGCGGGATTTCGGCGAAGTCTTCGCGCTCGATCCACAGCTCGCGAGCGAACGGAACCTCGCGGGTGCCGAATGCCTCGTCCTTGGGATGGTTGGAGAAGGTCAGGGTCTCTGCGTGGCCTTCAGGCAGGTTGGTCAGCACCAGCTTGATCGGGTCGATCACGGCCATGCGGCGCGCGGCGGCGCTGTCCAGGTCTTCGCGCAGTGCGCCTTCCAGCACGCTGAAGTCGATCATGGAATTCTGCTTGCTGATGCCCACGCGTTCGGCGAACAGGCGCATCGCGGCCGGGGTGTAGCCGCGGCGGCGCAGGCCCTGCAGGGTCGGCATGCGCGGGTCTTCCCAGCCGTCGACCAGCTGTTCGGTGACCAGCGCCATCAGCTTGCGCTTGCTCATCACGGTGTAGTTGATGTTCAAGCGCGAGAACTCGATCTGGCGCGGCTTGGCGGCTTCGCGCGGCAGGCCGCGCTCGACCAGCGGCTGGGTCAGCGCATCGTTGTGCGCGAAGTCGACGTTGTCCACGCACCAGTCGTACAACGGGCGGTGGTCTTCGAATTCGAGGGTGCACAGCGAATGGGTGATGCCTTCGATGGAATCGCCCAGGGCATGCGCGAAGTCATACATGGGGTAGATCGGCCAGGCATTGCCGGTGTTCTGGTGTTCGACATGCTTGATGCGGTACAGGGCCGGATCGCGCAGGTTGATGTTGCCGCTGGCCATGTCGATCTTGGCGCGCACGGTGCGGGCGCCATCGGGGAATTCACCGGCGCGCATGCGCGCGAACAGGTCCAGGTTTTCGTCCACGCTGCGCTCGCGCCACGGCGAGGGGCGGCCTGGTTCGGTCAGGGTGCCACGGTAGGCGCGCACTTCCTCGGCCGACAGGTCGCAGACATAGGCCTTGCCGTCGCGGATCAGCTTTTCGGCGGCCAGGTAGTAGGCGTCGAAGTAGTCGGAGGCATGGCGCAGCTCGTTCCACTCGAAGCCGAGCCAGCGCACGTCGTCCTGGATGGCGGCGACGTATTCGGGATCTTCCTTGGCCGGGTTGGTGTCGTCGAAGCGCAGGTTGCACACGCCGCCGAACTCGCCGGCGATGCCGAAGTTCAGGCAGATCGACTTGGCATGGCCGATATGCAGGTAGCCATTGGGCTCGGGCGGGAAGCGCGTCTTGATCGCGGCATGCTTGCCGGCGGCCAGGTCCTCGCGGACGATCTGACGGATGAAATCCCGCTTTTCGTGGGTTTCCGGAAGGGCGTCGGTGGGGGTGGCAATAGGCTCGGACATGAGGCGCAGGCAGAAGGCAGAAAGATTGCCAGTCTAGCGTGTCTCCCAAAGGGAGACACGCTAGACGTAGCGCCGGGCTCTGCCCGGCCGACCTCCCGGCGGCGTATGCTGCCCCCAGAACCTACGGGAGCTTCCCATGCACGTGATCTACCAGGCCGACAACCTGTTCGACGCCCATCTGGTCAAGCACGCGCTGGAGGCGGCGGGGATACCGGCGTTCGTGTTCGGGGAGTCGCTGCTGGGTGGGATGGGCGAGCTGCCGCTGTTCGGGGTGCTCCGGGTCTGCGTGCCCGACCTGGCAAGGCCGGAAGCCGAGCAGGTCGTGGCCGGGCTGGACTTGGGCGGGCCCCCGGACGACCCCATATGGGACGGAGACGAAAGCGCCGGCCCGTTGCCGGCCTAGGAGACCGCCATGTTGGGAATTGCCAAGGGCCTGTTGGGTATCGGTGCGTTCAAGCAGCGCCTGCCGCGGCCGGACGAGGCGTTGCCGGGCCGCGAACACGCGCTGCCGCTGCACAACCAGCATTACGTGAACAGCCACCCGCTCAAGGACGGTTTCGCCGGCTTGCAGCGCATCCGTTTCGCGATGGGCTGCTTCTGGGGCGCCGAGCGCAAGTTCTGGACGCTGCCGGGCGTGTATTCGACCTCGGTCGGCTATGCCGGCGGGTCGACCCCGAACCCGACTTATGACGAGGTCTGTTCCGGCCTGACCGGGCACACGGAGATCGTGGAGGTGGTGTTCGACCCGGCCATCATCAGCCTGGCCGAGCTGCTGCAGGTGTTCTGGGAGAACCACGACCCGACCCAGGGCATGCGCCAGGGCAACGACACCGGCACCCAGTACCGCTCGGCGATCCACGCCACGTCGCAGGCCCAGCTCGACGCGGCCTTGGCCAGCCGCGATGGCTACCAGGAGCGCCTGACCGAGGCCGGGCTGGGGGCGATTACCACCGAGATCGAGTTCCCGGCGCCGGAGTATTACTACGCCGAGGACTACCACCAGCAGTACCTGGCCAAGAACCCGAACGGGTATTGCGGGATTGGTGGCACCGGCGTGAGCTGCCCGATCGGCGTGGGAGCGTAAGAAACGGCCCGTAGTGCCGGGCTCTGCCCGGCCGCTTCACGCATTTGAGCGAACAGCCGGTTGCCTGCGCATGGCCTGAGCTGGGCCGGCGGGTGCGGGTTTGCGGGACACGCCGTGAATCCGTCCTTGGAGGCTCGTAGAAAACTTGCGCGTGTACGCAATCCTGCGTACACGGCAAGGCCGGGGTTGGGCGTCGTGCCCAACCCGTCCGGCGCATGCGCCGGACCCATGTTTTCTGCGGTCCCGCAAACCCACCCCCGCCGACCCCCGACAGTTATTCGGTGGTCACGGAACATCAACGGCGGTGCCGATCATTTTCATGCGTTACCGGGCGCGGTGGTGTTGCGTGCCGTCGTTCGGGAACCGACGCTACCGGCCCCAGGCCCGTTCGCGGGTTTCCAAATGAAAACGGGACGAATGCAGTTTCTGCATTCGTCCCGCTTTTACATCGTCAAACGACTACGGCTTACAGCCGTTCGCGAATCGTCTGGCGCAGGGCTTCGAGGTCTTTCGCAAACGCGTCGATGCCGGCGGCCAGCTTCTCGGTGGCCATCGGGTCGGCGGCCAGGTCGGTGGCGAACTGGGCGGCATCGATGGGGGTCACTGCGACCGACTCGGCGGCGCCGGCCACCAGCTTGCGCGGCAGGTCGCCGTGGTCGGCGTCGAGCTTTTCCAGCAGGTCCGGCGAGATGGTGAGGCGGTCGCAGCCGGCCAGCGCTTCGATCTGCGCGGTGGAGCGGAACGAGGCGCCCATCACCACCGTCGGCGAACCGCGGCGCTTGAATTCTGCATACACGCCGCGCACGAACACGACGCCCGGGTCGGCATCGATGTTGGCCGGCGTCTGGCCGTTGGCCACGTACCAGTCCAGGATGCGGCCCACGAACGGCGAGATCAGGAACGCGCCTGCTTCGCTGCAGGCCAGCGCCTGGGTCGGGTTGAAGATCAGGGTGAGGTTGCAGTCGATGCCTTCGGCCTGCAGCTGGCGCGCCGCTTCCACGCCTTCCCAGGTGGCCGCGATCTTGATCAGCACCTTGCTGCGCGGCACGCCGGCCGCCTCGTACATCGCAATGAACTGGCGCGCCTTGGCTACCGTCGCGGCCGTGTCATGCGCCTGGTCCGCATCCACCTCGGTGGACACGCGGCCCGGCACCAGCGAGCTGAGCAGCGTGCCCACGCCCACCGTCAGCCGGTCGGCCACGGCGTGCACGATGGTCTCGCGCTCGCCCTGCTGGCCACGGCCCCAGGCAAGCTCGCGTTCGATGAGGTCCACGTAGACGGGCAGGTCCAACGCCTTTTTCACCAGGGTCGGATTGGTGGTGCAGTCGACCGGCTTGAGGCGCTTGATCGCCTCGTAGTCGCCGGTGTCGGCAACGACCACGGAGAGGTCACGCAGCTGGGTGAGTTTGGACGGCGTTGCAGTGCTCATTGCGACTCCTGGAGCAAAACGGAAACCCCGCGCGATACGCGCCAGGGGGGATCAATTCGGGGACGGGTTGTGGACAGCGGTCACGCGGAGGCGCAGCTTGCGGCCACCCGGTGCATCCCAGTCCATGGTCTGGCCAACGGCCAGGCCGAGCAGTGCGGTACCGACCGGTGCCAGGATGGATACCTTGCCCTGGTCGACGTCCGCTTCGCGCGGGAACACCAGCGTCAGCTCATGCTTGTCGCCATGCACCTCATCTTCGCACTCCACGCGCGAATGCATCATGACGATGCCTTCGGGCATGTCTTCCGGTGCCACCACGGTCGCCCGGTTCAGCTCCTGGATCAGGGCCTGCGCAGCGGGGGTCTGCTGGATGGCCGGCGACTCGAGCATCGCGTCGAGGCGGTCCATGTCGCGGCTGGACACCGTGATGGGGGCGATGGATGGCGGCAGTCCGCTGGAAGTGGACATGTAAAGCTCCTTACGTTTATGGAAGACCCATGCAAAAGGCGGCGCCTTCTGGCGCCGCCTGGTTCTATTGTGCTGCCTATCGAAGGCGGATGCGACCCGTCCGCGGGGCGGATCGCTGCAGCCGGTTCAGCGACCGCCTCAGGCCCGCGAAAGGCGCCGGTTGGCGGCGCCCATGGCGTGGTCGGCGGGATCGAGGGTAAACAGCCCCTGGGGCAGCCGCTTGAACTGCTGGGCCAGCTGTTCCAGGAAGCCGGTCATGGCCGAACTGCGCCGCCATGCCATGGCGATGCGGCGGCTGGGGCGGTCGTCGCCGCTGAAGTCCAGCAGGCGGATGTTCTCCGAACGCGGCACCGGCGGCTTGACCGACAGGGTCGGCAGCAGGGTGATGCCCACATCGGCCGCGACCATCTGCCGCAGCGTCTCCAGGCTGGTGGCGCGGAACTCGGATTTCTCGTTCGCGCCGAACAGGCGGCAGACCGCCAGCGCCTGGTCACGCAGGCAATGCCCGTCTTCAAGCAGCAGCAGCTTCTGCGACGACAGCTCCTGGACGTCCAGATGGTTGCGACGCGCCAGCGGGTGCTGGCCGGACACGGCGAGCAGGAAGGGCTCCTCGAACAGGAATTCCGCGTGCAGCTGGTCATCGTCCAGCGGCAGCGCCAGCAGCGCCGCGTCGAGCCGGCCTTCGCGCAGCCGGTTCAACAGTTCGTCGCTTTTCTCCTCGACCAGCAGCAGTTCCAGCTGAGGAAAGCGTTCGCGGATGTTGGGGATGACGTGCGGGAGCAGGTACGGCCCCAGGGTCGGGAAAATACCCAGCCGCACGGTGCCGGCCTCGGGGTCGATGCTGCGCCGCGCCGCCTCCTTCATCTGTTCCACTTCGGCCACGATGGTGCGGGCACGGGCAGCCGCTTCCACGCCGGCCGGGGTGAGCATGACCTTGCGCGGTGCGCGCTCGACCAACGGCAGGCCCAGCTCATCCTCGAGCTTTCGGATCTGGGTCGACAGCGTGGGTTGGCTGACGAAACAGGAGGCAGCCGCCCGACCAAAGTGTCGATGGTCGGCCAGCGCCACCAGATATTTCAGATCACGTAGGTTCATTTCCTTGTACCTCTAGACGGTAATGGACCGGGTGATGGCGTGGTTTACCCAGCAGGCAAAAAGGTTCCCGGCGAACCGGGAACCCGACGTTTCAGGCAGCTTCGGCGACAGCGCCACTGCTCTTGGGAACGGATGTACGTATCAGGTGATCAAAAGCGCTCAGTGCCGCAGTGGAACCGGCGCCCATCGCGATGATGATCTGCTTGTAGGGCACCGTAGTGCAATCGCCTGCCGCGAATACCCCCGGAACATTGGTCTGGCCGCGGTCGTCAATGACCACTTCGCCGCGCGGCGACAGTGCGACGGCGTCCTTCAACCATTCGGTGTTGGGCAGCAGGCCGATCTGCACGAAGATGCCTTCGAGCTCGATGCGGTGCGCATCGCCGCCGACGCGATCCTTGTAGACCAGGCCCGTCACCTTCTGGCCATCGCCCAGCACTTCCTGGGTCAACGCGTTGGTGATGATCGTGACGTTGCCGAGGCTGCGCAGCTTTTTCTGCAGCACCTCATCGGCGCGGAGTTTCTCATCGAATTCCAGAAGGGTCACATGCGTCACGAGGCCGGCCAGATCGATGGCGGCTTCGACACCGGAGTTGCCGCCGCCGATCACCGCCACGCGCTTGCCCTTGAACAACGGACCGTCGCAGTGCGGGCAGTAGGCCACGCCCTTGTTGCGGTACTGGTCCTCGCCCGGCACGTTCATCTGCCGCCAGCGCGCGCCGGTGGACAGGATCACCGAACGCGACTTCAGCGACGCGCCGTTTTCCAGTTTGATCTCCACCAGGCCATCGTCACCGGCCGGCACCAGCGCGCTGGCGCGCTGCAGGTTCATGATGTCCACGTCGTATTCGCGCACGTGCTGTTCCAGCGCGGTGGCCAGCTTGGGGCCTTCGGTTTCCTTGACCGAAACGAAGTTCTCGATCGCCATGGTGTCCAGCACCTGCCCGCCGAAGCGCTCGGCGGCCACGCCGGTGCGGATGCCCTTGCGCGCGGCGTAGATCGCCGCCGCCGCACCGGCCGGACCACCGCCGATGACCAGCACGTCGTAGGGGGCCTTGGCGGCGATCTTGGCGGCGTCGCGCTTGGCCGAACCGGTGTCCAGCTTGGCCACGATCTGCTCCAGGCTCATGCGGCCCTGGTCGAAGATCTCGCCGTTGAGGTAGACGGTGGGTACCGACATGATCTGGCGCGCCTCGACTTCGGCCGGGAACAGCCCGCCGTCGATGGCCACGTGGCGGATGCGCGGGTTGAGCACCGCCGCCAGGTTCAGCGCCTGGACCACGTCCGGGCAGTTCTGGCAGGACAGCGAGAAGTAGGTTTCGAACGTGTAGTCGCCGTCCAGCGCCTGCACCTGCTCGATGACCTCGGCGGTGGCCTTGGACGGGTGCCCGCCGACCTGCAGCAGGGCCAGCACCAGCGAGGTGAACTCATGGCCCATCGGCAGCCCGGCGAACGCCAGGTGGATGTCCTGGCCGGGGGTGGTCAGCGCGAATGAGGGGGTACGCTCGGCGCCGTCGCGGCGCACGTCCAGCGTGATCTGGTTCGACAGGCTGACCAGGGTTTCGAGCAGTTCCAGCATCTCCTGCGACTTGGCCCCGTCGTCCGCATGGGCGGTGATCTGGATCGGACGGGTGACGCGTTCCAGGTAGGTCTTCAGCTGGGACTGGAGGGTGGCATCCAACATCGAAAAACTCCTTGATTCAGGCAAAGGAACAGCGTCGACGTACCACTACGGTACATCTGGGCGGCGTAGGGGTGAACCGAAGCGGGCGCCGGGGCACCGGCTTCGGTTCACCCCCACCCCCGTCTGGACGGGAGGGGGAGTGAGGTGCGACTTAGATCTTGCCGACCAGATCGAGCGACGGGGTCAGGGTCTTCTCGCCTTCCTTCCACTTGGCCGGGCACACCTGGTTCGGGTTGGCGGCGGTGAACTGGGCAGCCTTCAGCTTGCGCAGGGTCTCGGAGACGTCACGGGCGATCTCGTTGGAGTGGATCTCCAGGGTCTTGATCACGCCTTCCGGGTTGATGATGAAGGTGCCGCGCAGGGCCAGGCCTTCTTCGGCAATGTGCACGCCGAAGGCGTTGGTCAGCTGGTGGGTCGGGTCGCCGACCAGCGGGAACTGGGCCTTGCCGACGGCCGGCGAGGTTTCGTGCCACACCTTGTGCGAGAAGTGGGTGTCGGTGGTGACGATGTACACCTCGGCACCGGCCTTCTGGAACTCGGCGTAATGGTCGGCAGCATCTTCAATTTCGGTCGGGCAGTTGAAGGTGAAGGCGGCCGGCATGAAGATCAGGACCGACCACTGACCCTTCAGGGTGCTGTCGGAGACCTTGATGAACTCGCCATTCTGGTAGGCGTTGGCTTCGAACGGCTTGATCTGGGTGTTGATGAGCGACATCGGTATTCCTCGTGGTGAAGGGGGATGGGTGAAGCGACCAACACAGGTTAGCGGCTCACTTCCGATAAGGACAATCCATTGATTGCATCTATACAATAGATACAGTCTATCGATATGGACTGATTCCGGGATGAACATTGATCGCCATTCATGACAGAACCCTTGTCGCGCAAAGGATTTGGTGAATTCGCCGATCAACGGCCTGATAGCCGTTGCTTATGCGCGTGATCGTGAAGCTGAACAGACATTCAGGCTCTGGCGGCGGGTGCGACATCGGGTCGCGGCCGGTCGGCCGGTGCCGCCATTGGCCTACACTGCGCCCCCACCATTGCCCAGACCCGCCATGACCGCCGCCCCGCAGGAGATCCGCCAGCTGCTTGCCGATGCCGCCCGCGAGCTGCCCGGCGTGGAAGGCCGCCACGAGGCCGAACTGCTGTTGCTGCACGTGCTGGGACGAGAGCGCAGCTGGCTGTTCGCCCACGCCACCGATGTGCTCGACCCGGCCGACGCCGAGGCCTTCGCGGCCCTGCTGCAGCGTCGCATCGCCGGTGAGCCGGTGGCCTACCTGCTGGGCCGACGGGGCTTCTGGACCCTGGACCTGGCCGTCAGCCCCGCCACCCTGATTCCCCGGCCCGAAACCGAGCGGCTGGTCGAGCTGGCACTGGAACGCCTGCCCGCCGACCGGCCGCTGTGGGTGGCCGACCTGGGCACCGGCAGCGGCGCCATTGCACTGGCGCTGGCCAGTGAGCGTCCGCAGGCGCAGGTGCTGGCCACCGACATGAGCGCTTCCGCGCTGGCCGTGGCCGGCGCCAATGCCCGCCACCACGCACTGCCCAACGTCGGTTTCCGCCAAGGCTCGTGGTACGCGCCGCTGGCCGGCGAGCGCTTTGACCTGATCGCCAGCAATCCGCCTTACATTGCCAGCGACGATCCGCACCTGGTACGAGGCGACCTGCGCTTCGAACCGGCCAGTGCGCTGGCTTCCGGCCACGACGGCCTGGAGGACATCCGCCAGATCATCGACGGCGCGCCCGCGCACCTGCTCCCCGGCGGCTGGCTCCTGCTGGAGCATGGCTGGGACCAGGGCGAGGCGATCCGTGCGCTGCTCGACGCGCGTGGCTTCGTGGAAGTGGCTACGGCGGTGGATCTGGAACAGCGCGACCGGGTGAGCCTGGGCCGGTGGCCGGCAACGCTAGAATGAGGGTCCACGCCGGCTGAGCGCCGGCGACGGCCGTCATTCCCTCTGGAGTTCCGCACATGCGCACGCTGTATCCCGCCATCACCCCTTACGACGTCGGCAGCCTGAAGGTCGACGACCGCCACACGCTGTACTTCGAACAGTGTGGCAACCCGGACGGCAAGCCGGTGGTGATGCTGCACGGCGGGCCGGGCGGCGGCTGCAGCGACAAGATGCGCCAGTTCCACGACCCGGCCAAGTACCGCATCATCCTGTTCGACCAGCGCGGTGCCGGTCGTTCCACGCCGCATGCCGACCTGGTGGACAACACCACCTGGGACCTGGTGGCCGACATCGAGCGGCTGCGCGAGCATCTCAACGTCGAGCGCTGGCAGGTGTTCG
Organism: Stenotrophomonas sp.; assembly: GCF_050737075.1. Classification (GTDB taxonomy): domain Bacteria; phylum Pseudomonadota; class Gammaproteobacteria; order Xanthomonadales; family Xanthomonadaceae; genus Stenotrophomonas. The sequence continues at coordinate 30,332 of NZ_JBOHXV010000018.1, read as the reverse complement.
GCGGCAGCTGGGGCTCGACCCTGGCGCTGGCCTACGCGCAGACCCATCCGACCCGCGTGACCGAACTGGTGCTGCGCGGCATCTTCATGCTGCGCCGCTGGGAACTGGAATGGTTCTACCAGGAAGGCGCCAACCGCCTGTTCCCGGATGCGTGGGAGCATTACCTCAAGCCGATCCCGGCCGTGGAGCGGCATGACCTGATTTCCGCCTTCCATCGCCGCCTCACCAGCGATGACGAAGCGACCCGGCTGGCGGCGGCCAAGGCGTGGAGCGTGTGGGAAGGCGCAACCAGCTTCCTGCATGTGGACGACGACTTCGTCAACAGCCACCAGGACCCGCAGTTCGCGCTGGCGTTCGCCCGCATCGAGAACCACTACTTCGTCAACGGCGGCTTCTTCGAGGTGGAAGAGCAGCTGCTGCGCGACGCGCACCGTATCGCCGACATCCCGGGCGTGATCGTGCACGGCCGCTACGACGTGGTGTGCCCGCTGCAGAGCGCGTGGGAACTGCACAAGGCGTGGCCGAAATCGACGCTGGAAATCAGCCCGGCCTCGGGCCATTCCGCGTTCGAAGCGGAGAACATCGACGCGCTGGTACGCGCGACGGACCGTTTCGCCGGTTGACGGCTGAGGCGGTCACCAGGTGCCGGCGGACAATGCCTCCGCCAGCACCGTCAATTTCGGCGAGGCCTGCCGCGAGGGCGGATACACCAGCGACAACGCACGGGTGCGCCCTTCAAACGGTTCCAGCACGCGCTGCAGGCGCCCATCGGCCAACGCGTCGGCCACGGCGAAATCCATGACCTGCACGATGCCGATGCCGGCCAGGGCGCCCTCCACCAGGGGGTCGCCACTGTCGAACACCATCCGCGCCGGCGCGGTGAAGTCGCGCAGGCCGTCGCCCTCGCGGAACTGCCAATCCACCAGCCGGCCACTACGCAGGTTGCGCACGGCCAGGCAGGTGTGATCGTGCAGGGCATCGACGGTGGCCGGCGCGCCGTGCCGGGCGAGGTACGCCGGCGAGGCCACCGTCACCCAGCGCAGTGGCCGCAGCGGCCGCGCCACCATGCGCACGTCGCCGATCGGCCCGGTGCGCAGCGCTGCATCGAAGCCTTCCTCCACCAGGTCCACCAGCCGGTCGTTGAGCACCAGTTCGAACTGCAGTTGCGGGTACGCGGCCGTCAGCCGTCCGGCCAGCGGCACCAGCACCTTGCGCCCGAACATCGACGGCGCGGTCAGTTTCAATACGCCGGACGGCGTGCACGGCCGGTCGCCCAGCTTGCGCTCGGCGTCCTCCAGGCCGCACAGCAACGGCGTGCAGTGCTCGACGAACTGGCGCCCGTCCGGGGTCAGGCTGACGGTGCGGGTGGTGCGGTGGAGCAGGCGCACGCCCAGTTCGCCCTCCAGCCGACCGATCGCGCGCGACAGGCCCGACTGGCTGACGCCCAGCTGGCCAGCGGCGGCGGTGAAGCTGCGTGCTTCGGCAACCTGCACCAGCATGCGCACGGCATTGAGATCCATCGTGGCGTCCGATTGATGCGAAAATGCATGACAGAAATCGAAGTATCCGGGTTTCTTTGTTGCCCGTCATCAATGAGACTGCCCGCCTTCCCCCTGCAACGACCGGCATGACCCACACCCCATCTTCCTTCCCGCCACGCCTGGCGCTGACCCTGCTGGCGATGGCCCAGCTGATCATCGCGCTGGACGCCACCATCATTTTCGTCGCCCTGCACGAGATGGGCGTGCAGCTGCAGATCAATGCGCAGCAGCTGCAGTGGATCGTCAGCGCCTACACCGTGGCCTTCGGCGGCTGCCTGCTGCTGGGCGGGCGCGCCGCCGACCTGCTCGGCCGGCGCCGGGTCTATCGCACCGGCATGGCGCTGTTCGCGCTGGCCTCGCTGGTCGGTGGGCTCAGCAACAGCGGCGGGGTGTTGATCGCCGCACGCGCTGTGCAGGGCATCGGTGCGGCACTGCTGTTCCCGGCCACGTTGTCGTTGATCAGCACGCTCTACGCCGAAGGTGCGCCGCGCAACCGCGCGCTGGCGATCTGGTCGATGGCAAGTGCCGGTGGCCTGGCGCTGGGCACGCTGCTCGGTGGCGTGCTCACCCAGAGCTTCGGCTGGTCGTCGGTGCTGCTGGTGATCGTGCCGTTCGCCAGCGTCTGCGCGCTGCTGGCCGGCTGGTGGCTGCCGCGCGATGCCGCAGTGGTGCGCGGGCGCTCGTTCGACCTTGCCGGCTGCCTCACCGTGACCCTCGGCGGCAGCCTGCTGGTGACCACGCTGGTGCAGGCGCCGGAATGGGGCTGGGCCGCGCCGCGCACGCTGGGCTGCCTGTTGGCCTCGGTGGTGCTGCTGGCCGCCTTCGTGGCGATCGAACAGCGTAGCCGCGACCCATTGATGCAGTTCTCGCTGCTGCGCCTGCGCAGCCTGCGGGCGGCGATGCTGCTGACGATGGTGTTCATGAGCAGCTTCGGCGTGCAGTACTACTTCCTGGCGCTGTATTTCCAGGATGGCTACGGTTGGAGCGCGCTGCAGGCGGGGCTGGCGTTCCTGCCGCCGACGCTGGTGTGCACCTTCGGCATCCGCATCAGCGAGCACATGCTGCGCCGGCGTTCGCCGCGCCAGGTGCTGGCGCTGGGCATGGGCGCCGGCGCGGTCGGCATCGGCGCGGTCGCCGTGGCGCTGCCCTTTGGCGCCACCTACTGGGCGCTGCTGCCGGGCATCGTGGTGCTCAGCATCGGCCAGGGCATGACGTGGACGGCGATGTGGATCGTGGCCGGGCAGGGCGTGCCTGCCGCGCAGCAGGGCGTGGCCTCGGGCATGGCCGCCACCGCGCAGCAGATCGGCGGCGCGCTGGGGTTGGCGGTGCTGGTGATGCTAGCCAATGCGTGGCGCAGTGCAGGTGCCGCGGGGACCAGCCCGGAAGCGCTGCAGGGGCTGGTGAACGCGCAATACGGCGCGGCGCTGTTCGCGTTGCTCGGGGTAGGCGTGGCGCTGTGGTTGCGGCCGGAAAAAAGCGGGGTTGTATTGGAGCCGGCTGGGTAGAGCCGACTGGGTAGAGCCGACTGGGTAGAGCCGACTGTTAGTCGGCTGTTCTCCGCGCAATCACCCAACACCCGCCGACGGCAGCCGACTAACAGTCGGCTCTACCCCGTCGGTACCCGTCGTTAGCCCGCCGGTACCCCGCCGGTACCCCGTCGTTAGCCCACCGGCACCCCGTCGGCACCCCGTGCGGGGTCCCCGTTGACGCACCCCGTCGGTGTTACCCGCGCACGGATTCCAACCGCGCAAACACCCGCGCCAACCGTTCCGCCCACGCCTGCTGCCCCGCCGCGTCCGCGATCAGATCCTGGCGGATCTCCAGTTCCACGTGCAGCAGGCCGCGGCCTTCGCCGTGCACCGGTACCGCGTAATCGCTGGTGCTGCTGACCGAATACGGTTCGTTGTCGCCCACCACCAGATCACCTTCGTCACGCAGCGCCTGCAGCAGGGCGTGTGCCAGCCGTGTGTCCTGGTGGTACAGCACGCCGGCGTGCCACGGGCGCGGCACGTCATTCATCTGCGGGGTGAAGCTGTGCATCATCACCAGCAGCGTCGGGCGCTGCTGTTCCGTGCGTGCATCCAGTTCGGCGGCGATGCGTGCGTGGTACGGCGCATGTATCTCGTCGATGCGCTGCTGGCGTTGCGCGGGTGACAGCCCGACGTTGCCCGGCACGAGCGTGTTGTCGCTGCGCTCGGGCATCAGGGTCGGTGACGCGAGCGGTCGGTTGCAGTCGATCACCAACCGCGAATAGGTCTGGGTGATCGCCCACGCATCGAGCAGGCCGGCGAGCGCGCGCGTGACGCCTGCAATTCCGATATCCCACCCGATATGCCGGTCCAGCTCGGCCTGCCGCAGGCCCAGGTCCGCCAATGCTGCCGGCACCTGCTGGCCGGCGTGATCGGCGATCAGCACGTAGGGCGAACGCCCGCCCGGGTGCAGTACGGTGAACGGTGCCGGATCGGAATCACCCAGCAGCGGGCCCGTGGCGAGCGGAAGTGCGCGCGAATCAGCCACGCGGGGTGCCGTCCAGATGGTGCTCGATCATCCACAGCCCCGCCCACAGTTTGGCGTCGAGCTGGTAGCCCTGGCCCATCTTCTCCACCAGCCACGCGGCGGCGCGGGCACGCGGAATCTCGTGCACGGTGATGTCTTCGCTGGCATCGCCGCCGCCGTCGCCGACCTTGCGCAGCCCGGTGGCGCGCACGAACGCGATCTTCTCGCTGCTGGCACCGGACGAGGTGGGGCCGATCATCAGCACCTCGGCGTGCGCGGCGGTCCAGCCGGTCTCTTCTTCCAGTTCCCGCACCGCCGAGTCTTCGATCGACTCGCCCGCGTCGATGTCGCCCACCAGCCCGGCCGGCATCTCGATGGTGCTGGCCTGCAGCGGCACGCGGAACTGCTCGACGAACAGCACGCTGTCGTCGGGGGTCACGGCGATGATGATCGCCGCCAGGCCGCCGGCGTGGGTGCGCTCGCTGTATTCCCAGGTACCGCGGACGACCATGCGCTGGTACTTGCCTTCATAGACGACCTTGGGGTCCTGCGTGTTGTGACTCATGCGAACTCGCTGGCAGTGGAAGAGGAATCGGACAGGCCGGCGGCGGTGAACAGTCGGCGCCGGGTCAACGGGCCGAAGCGCAGCGCATCGCATAGACCCTGCAGCATCTGCGCGTCGGCGCTGGAACGGCTGAAATCGGCCTGGGCCGCGTCCAGCGGCGCATCCAGGGCAATCGTGGTGAGCTGGCGCCACAGCAGCGCATGCTCGCGCTGCTCGCGCAGGCGCACGGCCATCTGCGCGGCACCGCGCAGGCGCAGGAACGGCACTTCGTCCAGGCGCTCATACAAGGTGTCCATGCTGCCGAAGTGGGCCAGCAGCACCGCGGCCGACTTGGCGCCCACTCCGGTCACGCCGGGAATGTTGTCGACCGCATCGCCACACAGCGCCAGGTAGTCGGCGATCTGGTGCGCATGCACGCCGTGGCGGGCCTTGACCCCCGCCATGCCCCAGCGCTGGTTGCGCGCGTAGTCCCACTGCTCGTCGTGCTCGTACAGCAGCTGGGAAAGATCCTTGTCGGCGGAGATGATCACCCCGCGCATGCCGGCGTCGCGGCGCGCGTGCAGGGCGCTGCCGATCAGGTCGTCGGCCTCGTATTCGTGGTGGGCGAGCACGGTCAGGCCCAGCGCCACGCACAGCGCCTTGCAATGGGCGAACTGGCGGCGCAGCGCATCGGGAGCCGGGTCGCGGTTGGCCTTGTAGGCGGCGTAGATCGTGTGCCGGAAGCAGCTGTCCAGCGCCTCGTCGAACGCGATCGCGATGTGCTGCGGGCGCTCGCGCTCCAGCAGGTCCAGCAGGAAGCGGGCGAACCCATGCACCGCATTGGTCGGCCAGCCCTGCTGGTCCTGGAATTCATCCGGCATCGAATGCCAGGCGCGGAACACGTACAGGCTGGCGTCGACCAGGTACAGCGGCTGGCGCATCTCAGCCCTCCCAGTCCTGCAGCAGCGCCGCCGGATCCGGGCGCTCACGTTCCGGGACCTCGGTCTTCGGCGTGCCGATATGGATGAAGCCGGCAATCCGCTCCTCGCCGTCCAGGCCCAGGTGGGCGTGCACGGCCGGGTCGAACGCCATCCATGCGGTCAGCCACTGCGCGCCGAAGCCCAGTGCCTGGGCGGCCTGCAGCAGGGCAAAGCAGACGCAGCCGGCGGTCATCAGCTGCTCCTGCTCGGGCACCTTCGGGCTCGGCGTGGGCCGGGCGATGACCGTGATGATCAGCGGGGCGTGCGAGAAGCGCTGCCGATCCTTCTCCACCTGCGCGTCCGACGCGGTGGGGTCGCGCTCGCGGCTGCGCTGGGCCAGGAACGCGCCGAGGCGGTGGCGGGCGTCGCCGGCGATGCGCAGGAACCGGAACGGCACCTTCTTGCCGTGGTCGGGCACGCGCACGGCCGAGGCCAGCATCCGCAGCAGCGTTTCCGGGTCGGGTCCGGGGGCGCCCAGTTGCAGGGCGGGAACCGAACGGCGGGCGTCCAGAGCGTGCAGTGTAGGGGAATCGAGCATGGGATCTCAGTGGGTGTCGCAGTGCCCTCGATTATAGTCGCGGCAGTTTGTGACACGAACTTGGGCAATCTCTGGCCCATTTGCGACAAAACGTGATGAACCTCACTTAATTAATGGCAATCCTTCACGTCGCTGTACTCGCTTCCCGGGAGCGCTGGCCTTACGATACAAGGCCTGCCGGTGCCCGGGTCGTGAGGTTCAAAGTGCGGACTGTTTCACTGTCCCTGACCGGCGGGCCGACCTACCATCCGAGTGCCGGTGTCTTGGGGACGCCCGCGCCCGTTGTATCCATGTTGCATTCTGTACCTGCGAAGGTGGGGAGCCTTCTCGCATGATCGCCACGCCCAACGTACCGGGGCAGCCGGGTCGCGACCCGGCGCTGTTGAAGCTTGCGCGCGAGGCCGCCCTTCCCGGACTGGTCGAGTCGTTCGCGACCGTGCTGGCACGCTTTGACGATGTGCTGTTCGACCGTGCCGGCACCGCCGGCGCGTCGCAACTGCTGTTCCTGGACGGCATGCGCGAGCTGCGCCGCCGTCGCGACGATATCGTGGGCGGCTTCCGCGGCCATCTGGGTCGGGCTTGGGATGCGCTGGAGCGGGGTGAGCCGTTGTCGGCCGAGGCCACGTTGGCCGGCCAGGTCGAAGGCGGCCTGAGCCTGGTGCCCGAGCACGTGCTCGAATCGCGCCTGGCGGTACGCAATTTCGCCACCGTGCTGCTGCGCGACTGGAAGCCGGTGCTGGGGCGGCTGGACCGCCGCCTGGGCTGGATCGCCGGCGGCGTGGAACTGGACGCCGACCTCAATCCGATCAGCCCCGAACACATCGGCGTGGCGATCCATGAGGCCTTCGCAGACTGTGAACTGGCGCCGGAAGTGCGCCTGGTGCTGATCAAGCTGTGCGAGCGTGACCTGCACGCACCGATCGGCAAGCGTTACGAGAAGCTGGACGAGCAGTTGGCGGCAGCCGGTGTGATGCCGCAGTTGTCGGCACCGCGCCGTCCCGCGCCGCGGCCGCCGTCGGCGCGCCAGGAGCTGGACGATCTGGTCGATGCGCTCGACCCCGAGGCACAGAACGCCGACGACGCAGCGGCCCCCGCCTGGGCACGGCGCTTCGCCGACCGCTGGGCCGCCAGCCGCGGCCGCATGCAGTCGGCCCAGGCCGCGCATGACAGCGCCAGCGAGGGCGGCGACGGCCTCAGCGGCAACCAGGGCATGCTGCTGGAGGCGCTGCACGAGCTGCTGCAGCAGACCCGCCATGTCCGCGAAGACGCCACGTCCGCCGCCAGCGTGGCGGTCGGGCAGCAGCGCCCGCTCAGCCAGCGCGAGATGATGTCGGTGCTGTCGCTGCTGCAGGCCACGCCGAGCGCGACGCTGCGCGCGGCGATCGGTGAGGACGGCGAATCGCTGGCCCAGCGCCTGAAGAGCGAAGTGCTGTCGGGCGCGACCCGGCTCGGCGTCGATCCGGCGCAGGCGCGGCTGGACCCGCAGGACGAGGATGCGATCGACCTGGTCGGCATGCTGTTCGATGTAATGCTCGACGAGCGCGACCTGGAGGGCCGCTCGCGCGAGCTGATCGGCCGGCTGGTGGTGCCGTTCGTGAAGGTCGCCATGCTCGACCGCCGCATGTTCGTGCAGAAGACCCACCCGGCGCGCAAGCTGCTCAATTCGCTGGCCGAGGCCTGCGAAGGCAACATGGGCGAGAGCCAGGCCGAGCGCGTGCTGATGGGCAAGGTCGAAGAAATCATCGAACGCCTGGTGGCCGAGTTCAACGAGAACCTGGCGATCTTCCTGACGCTGGAAGAAGAATTCCGCGATTTCCTTACCCAGCACCGTCGCCGCATCGAGATCGCCGAGCGGCGTGCGGCGGAAACCCAGCGTGGCCAGGAAAAGCTGGAGATGGCGCGCACCCGCGCCGCCACCGAACTCGACTGGCGCATTGCCGATACCACGCTGCCGCAGGCACTTGGCGAGTTCCTGCGCCAGCCGTGGCAGCACCACCTCACCCTGGCGGTGCTGCGCGAAGGGGACGACGGTGCATCGGTCAGCGAGGCGCTCGCGCTCGCCGACGGGGTGCTGGAAGAAATTTCCGAGGCGCGCCGCCAGATCGTCGGCAAGCCGTGGCTGCAGGCCTGGCAGCCGGCGCTGCGCAAGGTGTTCGCCAGTGTGGGCGTCCACGCCGACGCGGCCACGGCCGCCATCGACACGCTGCACGACACGCTGCAGTCCATCGCCGAATCGCGCCCGGAACTGGAGCGCGCGCTGCCCGAACTGCCGCAGGTGGTGCTGCCCGCGCCGCCGGCGCCGGAAAGCGGCGGGGTGGAATTGGGCGGCAAGGTGGATGTCAGCGATTTCGACAATGCCGACGCCGACCGCTTCCGCGGCCTGGAGATCGGCAGCTGGCTCGATTTCGTCGATAAGGACGGCAAGGTCCAGGCCGGCAAGCTGTCCTGGGTGAGCCCGATCTCGCAGCGCCTGCTGTTCGTGAACCGCCGCGGCGTACGCTTCTGCGTGGCATCACCGGAAGAACTGGCGGTCATGGTCCGCCTGGGCCGCCTGCGCGCGCACATCGACGACGGCGCCTTCGACAGCGCCATGCAGGGCGTGATCGACCGCCTGGATACCAAGGGCGCTACGGTTCACTGAGGCCGTTACGATGCCGCAATGCTGAACGTAGCGCCGGGCTTTGCCCGGCCGCGCTGATCGCCAGCGTAACCGCTGGTCTCGGTCGCCCCCTACTCCGCGGGCGGCAGGTACGACACGCCTCTCTCATTGCGCCTGCGTCGCGATCGACGCAGCGCCGCCTTTCTCACGGCGATCGAATGGACTGATTCGCGCCATCCAGCGTCGCGTTGACCACCTCCATCGCGGCGCTGACTCCAGGGCTTCCCAATCCTTGCTATCCATCTCCCGGTTCAAGCGCATCTCCGCGCGTGGCCGAGAGATGTTTCGTCGAGGAGAGTCAAAAAATGGAAAGCTACTCATCCATTGCGCGCTGGGTGCGAGCTGGCGTAGTCATCATCGGGCTGGGTCTTGTCGATTCTGCGTCATCGCAGTCCAGCGGTGGGCGCTACCCATGGCAGGAATATAACGAACGCATCCGCGCATCGGAGATGGCCGCGCCGCTGACCTCGGATCTTTTCGGCGATCAAATCAGCCTCTACGACGGCAGTACCGAATTTGTCGTCACCGACATTGATCTACCCGGGAATAATGGTCTACCGGTGCAGCTGCGGCGCCGCCTGAAGGTCGAGTCGAAGAAGCAGATGGAGTTCTTCGGCGGCTTTGGCGAGTGGGATCTGGACGTGCCTTATCTTTACGGCGTATTCACGAGCACCGGACGGTGGACGGACAGCGGTAATGGCGCCACGCGGCGCTGCTCCGAGAATTGGTGGCCCTGGGTGGGGCGTACCTACGGATTGGATGAAATCTGGTCAGGCAACTACCTGCACCTGCCCGGGGCGGGCGATCAGGTGATGATGTACATCGGCGACAGCGGTGCGCCGGTTCCGTCGCAAGGCGGACCGTATGTGTGGTCCACCCGCGACTTGAATGTATTCAGCTGTACCGCCGAGCAGCCGATCAGTCAGGGCGAAGGATTCGTTCTGCATACGCCAGACGGGCTGCGCTACACCTTCGATATCGCCATCGAGAAGCGGGCAGGGCGCGTCAACAAATACGGCCGGTACATTGGCCGAAGCAAGATGTTCCTGGCCGCCAGCCGGGTGGAGGACCGGTTCGGAAACTGGGTGGCCTGGCGCTACAGCGGGGACAAGCTGGTCGCCATCGAATCCAATGATGGGCGTCGCATCGAGATCGGCTGGGAGGGTGCGGAGATCGCTGTTGCATCGGCGAACGGCCGCACCTGGAACTACCGGTATTCCTCCAACACGGACAACAACTACCCCTACGGGAAGCCCAGGCTGGCCTCGGTGCAGCAGCCTGACGGCCATTCCTGGCGCTATCGCTACACCGGCACGCTGTCGCCAACGTACGTGCCGCTGGACGTGAGCATGCGCAACTGTCCGGCAATGCCGGCACCCATCGTGAACTTCCACGTGGAGATGGACCACCCGACAGGGGCCACCGGAGCATTTCAGTTTGGCTTGAGCCGTCACAAGCGTAGCGGCACCCCTGCCAATACCTGCGTGGCGGACTCAAACCCGAACACATTCAGGCCGCTGTTCCCCGACCACTTCGACGTCTATTCGATCAAGGCGAAAACCATTACCGGGGCTGGACTTGCGCCTCGGCGCTGGTCTTACGAGTACCGAAATGTCAGGCCCGTTCAAGGCACTGGGCCCCTGCCTTGCGAATCGTGTCGCCGCGAGAAGGTCGTAGTGGTGAAGCAGCCGGACGGCAGTGAGCTGAAGCAAACGTTCGGAACTCTGTTCGGTGACGACAACGGGCGGCTGCTGAGATCGGAAACGTACGGGCCGGGACTGCTTCGTCGCGAGACCAGTCACTACATCAGCAATGCTGATCGCGAAAGCCAGCCCTTCCCCGACGTCTACGGATTTCCCTGGGGGGTCGACGATGCGTCCATCGGGATCGTCCGCCCGCTGCAGGAGACCGCGATCGAGCAGGACGGCGAAACGTACATTCGCCGGGTGGACGCGTTCGATGCGTTTGCGCGGCCGGCGCAGGTTTCCCGGGCAAACAGCCTCAACTACGGCAGGTATGACCGGACCGAGCGCACCCTATATCACGACAATCTCGCCTCATGGGTCCTTGGTCAGCCCCGACAGGTGGACGAGCTGGCGCCCGTTCCCGGGCGGGTGCTGTCCAGAGTCGATTTCGATGCGCGGGATCTGCCGTGGCGGCACTACGCCTTCGGACGGCAGGTGGACGAACGTACCTATCTGGGGGATGGAAGCCTTTCGACCCTGCGGGACCCGCTGGGGCACACGACGACGCTGAGTGACTGGAAGCGGGGATTCCCTCAGCGTATCCAGTACGCGGACGGGGCGGAGGAGCGTGCCCAGATCGATGACAACGGATGGATCCGACAGGTGACCGACCGGCGTGGTGCCGTGCGCGGATACGGCTACGACGCGATGGGCAGGCTCACCTCCCTGATCCAGCCCCGAGACGACGAGCAGCCCTGGAACAACACTCAGTTCCTGCTGGAACAGGTGGGCTCCGCAGAGTACGGCATCGGTGGCGGCCACTGGCGGCACACGGTAAGTACAGGGAATGCGCGCAAGCGCACCCTTCTAGACGCCCTTTGGCAACCACTTCTGGTGGAATCCTGGGACGCCGCCGACCGGGCAGGGACGCTCACGCAGACTGTCGCCCGGTTCGATGTGATGGGGCGAAAGCAGTTTGCGTCCCAGCCATCACGATCCATCGACCACGTGGACGCTGCTGGTCCCGGCAGCCGCACCAGCTACGACGCGCTGGGGCGGATCGTGCTGCAGGAGCAGGACAGCGAACTGGGACCATTGACGACCCGCACAACATATCTTCCCGGAAACCGGCAGCAGGTCTTCAATCCGCGTGGCCAGGTAACCACCACGACCTTCATGGCGTGGGACACGCCGGAACAGAATCATCCTGTCACCGTTGAGCTTCCGGAAGGCACGTTCGTCGATATCGAACGCGATGGTCTGGGGAAGCCCACGGCAATCAGACGACGCAATGCGGATTCAACCAGTGCGCTGCCCCCGTCGGTACGTCTACGACGCGCATCAGCAGCTCTGCAAGCAGATTGAACCGGAAACAGGCGCTACCGTGATGGCCTATGACGCCGCAGGAAACCTCGCCTGGTCTGCCGCAGGGGTGGCACTGACGGACCCGTCCAGCTGCTCGCAGGCGGAAGCAGCTGGCGCGCCGTCACGCGTGGATAGGACCTACGATCCAGTCGGGCGCGTGTTGAGCCTGCGGTTTACAGACAAGAACGGTGACCAGTTGTGGGGCTACTGGCCGGATGGTCTACCTCGCTTCGTGACCGCAAACAACGACGGCGCGATCTCAACCAGTCGCTACACCTACAATCTGCGCGGTCTGCTCACGCGGGAGTCCCTGGAGACCGGCAGCGGTGAGGTGCTCGCGTTGCATCGAACGTACGACGCAAATGCGTCGCTTGCGGCCTATCAGTATCCCGATGGGCTGCGCGTCGACTACGCGCCCAATGCGCTGGGAATGCCCACGCGTGCAGCCGACTTCGCGACGAACGTCCGGTATGAGCCTGGTGGCGACATTGCTGGCTTTCGCTATGGAAACGGCGTGGAACACACCCTGACCAGCAACGTGCGGGGTCTGGCGGAGAGGCGGCGGGACAGCGCCTCTGGCGCAGCGGTGCTGGATGACAGCTACGACTATGATGGAAATGGCAACGTGGTCGCCATCAGCGATGGCACACCGGGCAGTCGTGGCAATCGTGACCTGACCTACGATGGACTGGATCGTCTCGTCGCCGCGCAGTCGCCGATGTTCGGGAGTGCAAGCTATGGCTACGATGTCCTCGACAACCTGCGCAGGGTCGGAATCGCGGGACGCGATCATGACTACGTGTACGACGGGGCCAATCGCCTGACCAATGTCATTGATCGCACCACTCAGTCCACCGTCATCGGGCTCAGCTATGACATGCAGGGCAACCTGTCGCGCCGCAACGGGCGGGATTTCCTGTTCGATCATGGCAACCGATTGCGGAGCATTCCAGGGCTGGAGACCTACAGTTACGACGGTCACGGCCGCCGCGTCGGTGCTGTGAATGCGACCGGCGGCGCCATTCTGTCCTTCTATGACAGCGAGGGAGTGCTCCGATTCCAGCGAAACAACCGCGAGGCTGCTGCCCACGACTACGTCTACCTCAACGGAAGGCTGGTGGCGCGGCCCACCTCGCTTGCCGCACCCGCGCCACCTGTAGCCGAAGCGCCTGGCTGGAGTACGGATGGGAACTTCGCCGTCACGTGGAGTGGTATGAAGGGCGCAGCGTCGTACGACGTTTCCGAGGCGAGCGCTTCCGGAACGACGACCATTTACACCGGTACCGCACTGTCAGTGGCCGTGGAGGGGCGTGTGCCCGATCAGTACACTTATCGGGTGCGCGCCTGTAACGCAGCCGGGTGCAGCGTGCCGAGCAACGCAGTATCTACGTTCGTATCCAACCCGCCCCGTGAACCTGCCGGCATCACCGCGCCGCCTGTAGGTCCATCGGGCAACTTCACGATCACCTGGCAGCCGCCGCGCCCCCGCGAGACCGGGCCGACGACCTACCTCCTCGAGATGGAATCACAGGGGGCGTGGTCAGAGTCCTATCGAGGCGAAGCTTTGCTTCACGGATTCGTTGCGGTGCCGGCAGGGACGTATCGTTTCCGGGTGCGCTCATGCAATCCATGGGGATGCAGCAGTCCGGTACTCTCCGAGGCAACCCGCGTGGTCTATCCCCCGGCGACGCCTTCGCTGCACGTGCCGCACACGAACATCGGTGCTCAGTTGCCCGTTGCCTGGACTGCTTCCGAGGGTGCGGGACGGTACGAGCTGGATCAACGTTACGGAGGCGGTGGATGGGTACGTGCGTACACGGGTGCGCACACCGCCGTGACGCTCTCCAATCGTCTCAGCGGCAACTATGGGTATCGGTTGCGCGCCTGCAATGAGGGCGGCTGCAGCGCCGATTCCGCGGAAGCCACGGTACGCGTGGTTGTCCGGCCGGACGGCGCGCCGGCGCTGAGCGCTCCGGGCGGCAGTCACACCGGTTCCTACGCCCTGACATGGAATGCGTTGGCGCATGTGGACGCCTACGTGGTGCAGGAGCTGGTGCCGGGCGGAGGTTGGCAGGCTGTGCACAGCGGCGGTGGTCAGTCGGCGAGCCTGCAGGGCAGGTGGACCGGCGCGTGGCGATATCGCATACAGGCCTGCAATGCAGACGGATGCGGCCCCTGGTCCCGGGAATCGGTGGTCGACGTGCTTCTTCCTCCAGGCACGCCGACGATCACGCACAGCAAGAAAATCGCCATGCAGCACATGTCCGGGTCATCAAGGCGGTGTCGTGTCGAATGGAGTGCCGTGGCACATGTGGAGCGCCATGAACTGACGAACGCGAATGGCGCTGTAGCAGCCTTCAGCAGTGCCGAACGCAGCACGTCGGTCGTAGTTCGCAACGGCGGATTTCCTCAGCACGTCGCGTGCTGGTCACAGCACGCCGTGCGCGCCTGCAACGCCGCAGGGTGTTCCGCCTGGTCTCCCTTCCTGATTCAAGCCTATGAGTACATCGATGATCGTCCGTGAAATGGCAGTGAACTGGGTCGGCAGGCTGTTGTCCGGTATCGTGCTGCTCCTGGGTGCGTCGCTCTGCGACGCATCGCCCACGAGCGTCATCTACTACCACACCGATGCACTCGGGTCGGTGGTCGCGGTCACCAATGAGGCAGGGGAGGTCATCGAGCGCCGAGAATACGAGCCATACGGGCTTCGTATAGGTGGGGACTCAAGCGATGGTCCCGGCTACACCGGTCATGTCCACGACCGTGAGACCGGGCTGGACTACATGCAGCAGCGATACTACGACCCTGCAATCGGAGTGTTTCTATCGGTCGATCCGGTCGCCGTCGATGCCAGAAGAGGCGCGCTATTCAATCGCTACGCGTACGCGAACAACAATCCTTACAAGTTCACCGATCCGGATGGAAGGATGTTCTGGCTGGCTCCGGTCATCTTCGGCGCCGGGGCAATTCTTCACTCCGAACCGGCCAACGCGCCGGCGCGTGGTGAAGCGCTAGTAAGAACGTCACCAGGTGAGGCAGCTGCGGCCGCTATACCTGGAGCAAGGCCAGTCAAGGCTGCAATCAGCGCTACCAACGCAGTTGGGAAGTTGAGTCAGCAAGCAGCAAATCGTGAAGCAAAGCGCGAGGCTGGCATTCCTACGAGCCAGCAACCTAGCAGTCAATCGAATGGAAGAGCTTCGGATGGCACGCAGTTGGGGCGACAACAGAGCTATGAGGTCCCGAAGGCAGGCGGAGGAACTGAGACAAAGTCAGTCCAAATTTCTAGGGACACGCGGGGAGACCACGCCGACATGCCGCAGATTGAGGCGGGGGCTGTAAAGCCAGGCGGACAGGTCGATCCGGCGGGTAGGCCTCGAATCCAAAATGTAGATAAGATCCGAGTTGACTTTGATCCAAAGCGCTGACTATTTTCGGGTGAGGATGTGTCTGAAGAGAATAAAAGAGCTGATGAGTTGCGTCTGAAGCGCGCAGGCATCCTCAAGGCTCGGGAATTGGACCGCTTGCGTGGACTGCATGGGCATGCGCTTGCGTCCATCATTGCCAAGACGACAGGAGTATCGGTGGCTCTGGACGACTTTGACGTGAAACAGGGGTTGTCATTGAACTTCGATTGGCCCAAGAACCTTGCGCTTGCTCCGGGTTTGGCTGCGCCTTACGTGGGTAAGAGTGAAGCTGGAGAGTTGCTGGCTTGCATTCAAGAGAAGCTGACTTCAATAAGTGGATGGATTGGCTTTCATGACAAAGACTACCTTGGCTTTGCAAGGGTGGAAGAGGTTAGTCCGATCTCCCTCCTGGCTGTATCAGAAGCCACCGAAGATTCTGTTCTTTTCCATGTGGAGCGACCGCGCGGAATCATCTTCGTAGACTGTTACCCCTGCCCTCCGAGTGAGCCGTTCAGCGTCGTTGTGCAAGGAGCAGATCTTGCCATCGAGCTTGCGCCATGCTTTTCCTCGCGCGGCCCGCGTTCCGTGGCATGAGGGCGTTGGCCAGCACCAGCGTCACTTGGCACATCACCGATCCGGACGGGCGCTGTCCTCAATGCCTATGGGGCGCTCCTGTTGGCGCTGTAGTGAACATCAGTGTGCAGATGGCGATGGGAACAGGGACGTTGTCTGAAAGGTTTGCAGGCATCAACTTGACGCAGGTAGCGGTCGCAACGGTAGCGGGTGCGTTAAGCGGTGGCGTAAGCGCAATTGCGAATGGTGCTGCAACGACCGGAGGAACAGTTGCCGCCAATGTCATCGGCAACGCTGCTGTTGCGGCTTCGGCGACACAGGTAAACGCTCAGCTTGAGGGGCGAACGGCGTCCGCATCCGAAGTGGCTGTAGGCGCACTGGTGAGTGGCGCAACGGGAGGTTCAGGTGCTGCGGAATCTTCAATTCCCAGCGTGGCTTCCAAGGCAGCGAGCGCAGGGATGACGCAGAGAGATCGACTCGCTACCACTAATCTGCTGCAAGGAATAAAGGACGCCACCCCAGGATTCAAGGATTCCAACCAGGCTCCGGCCGCAGCAAATGCTTTTGGGATGGCTATTGGCGCGTCCGGTGAGTTGAAGCCGCTCATTGAGGAGGTGCGAAGCAAATGACGATTACGCCGGCGTTGCGCCGATTGCTAATTTATTGTTCGCAGGCCGTCGGTGTCTCAATTGCAACACATGGAATAGGCCGGCTGCTGTACGGATCCAAGTGGCCGTCGATTACCGTGTGCCTCCCTTTGATCCTTCTTGCATACGCGATTACGGGAACCTTCCAGGCACTATCTCGCTGGGCGCCCAACGTTTGCGGTAGCAAGTGCCGCGAAACACTGCTGCGCGAGAATCGGGGTGCCATTTTGACGGAAAATCTGCTTCTCCTCGGTGGCTTGGTTGCTGCAATCTCGATTTACCAAACCGGGGCGCTCCCGAATCAGGATTGGCGAGGGATGGCATTGGGAACCGGTGGCGGCTGTGTCATGGCACTGGCGTGGTTGGCTGTCGCAGCTGCTGTTAGCGGCCGCCAACCGAAGGAGGCCTACGTCGCATATGCCGTTTACTGCAACCTGCCCACAGTAGTGGTCTACTCGCTGATCCTGTGCTGTGTCTCAGCGTGTGTAGCTGCTTCGGTGAGCTTGCTGGTGGGCTGAGACGTGGCCTGGGATGCAGTCATTACAGGATGTCCGGAACCTCCGGATCAAGTGCGGAACGTAACGGCGAGTCATGAAAATTCTTGAAGGACGTACCATTTCATCGCTGATCAGGCAAAGTGAATGCTCCACGCATGGATGGTTGATGCTGGATATTGAGACTGTCACGGACCGTGATGCACCTGAGCTTGGCGATCTGTGGCACCGATTGGCTGCTGCAGAGTCGCTCGGGAGCGGAGTTCCGCAGGTGGAGTTCGATACCAATACACTCTGCCGTTCACTGGATCTTGCCAATCAGGTCTGGTGCCTGGACATCCGCTGTGTTCTTGATGGTGAGCGCAGGCTGATCATTGAGGATGGGGTCATGAGGAAGAATGCCCTCTAGTTCCTGCGGCTGGCCTGCGTTTGAAGCGTGCTCGGATTCGGCATGCTCCCTCTTCATTGAGGATGGGGAGGTCATCGAGAGCCTTCTATAGGGATACGATCCTGGAGCAGCGGGGCAGGTCTTGATGGGTAAGGGTGCCCCGGCCACCGTATCAGGCTAAGATCGGCGGGACTTACCGATCATCGGGGACAGGCAATGGCTGTCGAGGTTTTGGTGGTGAGGGAACGCGCGCCCGGCGAGCAGCGTGTGGCGATGACGCCCGAAACGGCGCGCAAGCTGATCGCGCTGGGCGCAGCGGTGTGGTTCGAACCCGGGGCCGGTCGCGGCGCAGGTTTCCCCGACCCTGCCTATCTCGAGGTTGGCGCGCAGCTGGCCGATGACGCGCGGCTTGGCCAGGCCGATATCGTGCTGTGCGTGCAGCCGCCGGAAACCGCGCGGCTGGGCCAGCTCAAATCCGGCGCCGCCCTGGTGGGCATGCTGCATCCGCAGGCCGATGCCGAGCGGGCCGGCATGATCCAGTCGCGCGGGCTGCAGGCGTTTCCGCTGGAGCGGCTGCCGCGTACCACGCGTGCTCAGTCCATGGACGTGCTCAGTTCGCAGGCCGGCATGGCCGGCTACAAGGCCACCTTGATTGCCGCTCAGCTGGCGCCGCGCTTCTTCCCGATGTTGACCACCGCGGCCGGCACCATTCGTCCCTCGCGGGTACTGGTGGTGGGCGCTGGTGTTGCCGGGCTGCAGGCCATCGCCACCGCGCGCCGGTTGGGGGCGCAGGTGGAAGGGTTTGACGTGCGCCCCGAGACGCGCGAGCAGATCGAATCGCTGGGCGGCAAATTCCTGGATCTGGGCGTGAGCGCCGTGGGCGAGGGTGGCTACGCCCGGCCGTTGACCGATGAGGAGCGCGCCGAGCAGCAGCGCCGGCTGGGCGAGCATCTGCGGCTGGTCGATGTGGTGATCTGTACGGCGGCGGTGCCCGGCCGGCCGGCGCCGAAGATCGTCAGCAGCGCGATGGTGCAGGGCATGCGCCCGGGCAGTGTGATCGTCGATCTCGCCGCCGAAACCGGCGGCAATTGCGAGGCGACCCGTCCAGGGGAGACCGTCGACGTCGGCGGCGTGACCGTGGACGGCCCGCTCAACCTGGCCAGCCAAGGCGCCGTGCATGCCAGCGAGATGTATGCGCGCAACCTGTACAACTTCGTCGCGCTGTTCCTGAAGGAGGGCGCGGTGGCGTTCGATTGGGAGGATGAGTTGCTGGCCAAAACCCGGTGGGTCGCGGCGGGATAACGCGGGCGAGGGGTAGCTGGACAACGCGACTGGTGATAACCCGACTGGGTAGAGCGGACTGTTAGTCCGCTGCCTCCGGGGCTTCGGGTGGATCCGTCGCGCTGCGCGCGACAGCGGACTAACAGTCCGCTCTACCCAGTCGGTTCCACCCCGTCGGTTCCACCCAGCGGGCTCTACCGCTTCGGAGTCGGCGGCAGATCCTTCGCCGGGTTGGCCTTCAACCACTCCTGCCGCTGCTCCGGGCTCATCTTCGCCCAGCGCTCGCGCAGTTCATCGCGCTGCGCCGGGCTCATGCTGCGCATCTGCGCGAACAGTGCGCGGGCCTGCTCGCGCTGCTCCGGGCTCATGTTCTCGAAACGGTGGCGGCCGCGCCGGGCCAGCTCGCGCTGCTCCGGGGTCATGCTCTGCCAGCGCTGGCCGTGCTGCAGCATGCGCTCGCGCTGCGGCGGCGGCGCGTCGTTCCAGCGGTCGCGCACCGGTGCGATCAGCACCTCGCGCTGCTGCGGGCTAAGTTTGTCCCACTCGGGTAGTGCCGAGCTCTGCGCCCAGCTCGTCGCGCTCAGCGTCAACAGCAGCAACCCCAGGGTCAGTCGCGGTTTCATGAATCACTCCATTGCCAGGTCGGTCGTGCCCAGCCACACGTACATATCGGGATTTTCGTCGAGCATATCGCTGTTGTCATCGCCCGCGCTGGCCGCCACCTGCACCGGCGGTGCCACCGGCGGATGGACGGTGAAGCTGTAGCCCAGCCCCAGCGCGACCACCGCCGAACACGCCGTGGCCAGCCACCAGCCGTGCACGCGGGTACGTCGCGGTACGGCGTGGCGCGCGGCGCGCAGCCGCGCCAGCGTGGCGGGGGAAAGCTGGGAAACCGCCTGCGCATGCAGCTGCTGCAGGGCGGCGTCGTTGGACAACGGGGGAAGCGGGCGGCTCACAGTTCGATCTCCAGGTGCTGCTGCAGCGCCTGCCGGGCGCGCGAAAGATGGGTTTTGACGGCGCCTTCGCTGCAGCCCATCGCGGCGGCGGTGGTTGCGCCGTCCAGCTGCTGCAGGACGCGCAGGGTGAAGGCCTCGCGCTGGCGCGCCGGCAGCTCGCGCAGCGCCTTCACCAGCTGCGCGTACTGGTCGCGCTGCTCGTGCGCCTGGGCCGGGCCCGGGCCAGGGTCGGCCCAGTCGATGTCGTGCTCGCCGCCCGCATCGTCGCTGCTGCGCCAGAAGCGCAGGCGGAAGCCGCGACGACGCTGCAGGTCCACTACCCGGCGGCGCAGGATGCTCCAGAACAGCGGCGACCATTCGGCGGCGGGCTTGTCGCGGTAGGCCAGCATGCGCAGCATCGCGTCCTGCACCGCGTCCAGCGCATCGTCGCGCTGGCGCAGGCCGGCCTCGGCGAAGCGGAACGCGCGCGGGCCGATGCCGGCCAGGAACACGTCCAGCGAGACCGGCAGCGTGGCGTCGGTGTCGGCAGGCATCGTCGGAAGGGAGGAGCTCACCAGCACAGGGTAGCGCTCGCGCAGGGGGGATACGGTGACAACGCGTGAGCGCGGCTTTGGTTGACCGGCCTGCAGAACGGTTCAGCGCATGGTTATGATGCAGGGGACGGGATGACCGCCTGGAAGAGGGACTGCAATGAGCGACGGGTTCGTGGCGTTGTACATCTTCATGCTGGCCGCGATCGCGGGCCACGTGATCATTTCGCGGGTGCCGGTGATCCTGCATACCCCCCTGATGTCCGGGTCCAACTTCATCCACGGCATCGTGCTGATCGGTGCCATGGTGGTACTGGGCCACGCGCAGACGCCGCTGGAGAAGATCATCGGCTTCATCGCCGTGGTGCTCGGCGCGGGCAATGCGGCCGGCGGCTACGTGGTGACCGAGCGCATGCTGGACATGTTCAAGCCCAGCCAGAAGCGCGGTGACGGGGAGAAGGCACCTTGAACGTCACCACGGCGCAACTGCTGCAGTGGCTGGTGCAGGTGAGCTACCTGGTCGCGGCCACCCTGTTCCTGCTGGGCCTGCAGCGCATGGCCTCGCCGATGACCGCGCGCAGCGGCATCCGCTGGGCCGGGCTGGGCATGCTGATCGCCACGGTGGCGACCTTCTTCCTGCCCGAACTGCACAACGTGCCGCTGATCCTGGCGGCGGTGGCGATCGGCACCGGCGTGGTGTGGTGGTCGGCCAAGCGCGTGGCGATCACCGACATGCCGCAGATGGTAGCGCTGTACAACGGCATGGGCGGTGGTTCGGCCGCGGCGATCGGCGCGGTGGAACTGCTGCGGTTCTCGTTCCTGGCCAACCGCGATACCAGCCACTGGAGCGAGCAGGCATTGGCCGAGCTGGCCGCGCGCCAGCCGTCGGCAACGGTGCTGGTGCTGGCCATCGTCGGCTCGGCGATCGGCGCGGTGTCGCTGTCCGGTTCGATCATTGCCTGGGCCAAACTGGACGGTCGGCTGGACCGGCGCGTGACCTTCCCCGGCCAGCAGGCGTTCAACCTGCTGGTGGCCGTGGCCATGTTCGGCCTGGGCATCTGGGCCGGGGTGAGCCTGAGCCCGGTGGCGATCGTCAGCTTCTTCGTGGTCGCGCTGGCGCTGGGCGTGCTGATGACGCTGCCGATCGGCGGCGCGGACATGCCGGTGGTCATCTCGCTGTACAACGCCTTCACCGGCCTGGCGGTCGCCTTCGAGGGCTACGTGCTGGGCAACGAGGCGCTGATCATCGCCGGCATGATGGTGGGTGCCGCCGGCATCCTGTTGACCCGGTTGATGGCCAAGGCGATGAACCGGCCGATCAGCGGCGTGCTGTTCTCCAACTTCGGCGGGGGTGGCACGGCGCAGGAAATCACCGGCGCGCAGAAGCCGATCGAGGCCAGCGACGTGGCCGCCATGCTGGCGTTCGCCGAACGCGTGGTGATCGTGCCCGGCTACGGCATGGCCGTGGCCCAGGCCCAGCACAAGGTGTGGGAACTGGCGCAGCGGCTGATCGAGCGCGGGATCAAGGTCAAATTCGCCATCCACCCGGTCGCCGGGCGCATGCCCGGGCACATGAACGTGCTGCTGGCCGAGGCGGGGGTGCCCTATGACCTCATCGCGGACATGGACGACATCAACCCGGAGTTCCCCACCACCGACGTGGTGCTGGTGATCGGCGCCAACGACGTGGTCAATCCGGTCGCGCGCACCGACCCGGCCAGCCCGATCTACGGCATGCCGATCCTGGACGTGGTTAACGCCCGCAACGTGGTGGTGATCAAGCGCGGCAAGGGCACCGGCTTTGCGGGCATCGAGAATGCCCTGTTCTATGCCGACAACGCGCGCATGCTCTACGGCGACGGGGCGGGTGCGGCCAGCGCGCTGGTCAGCGAGCTCAAAGCCCTCGACGGCGGGCACTGACGGCATGCGTGCGGGAATAGCCCCCTGAGTCAGGGGGCGGCCGCGAAGCGGCGGGGGTATGGGGGAATGGTGATGCGCGGGGCCCGCGGTTTGCGCAGCGAACCGTGGGAGCGCCAGCGCAGAATGCGTTGGCGTTACCGCGCGACCCACCATCCAACGACCAGAGCCACACCCAGCCACAACAGCTCGGCAGCCCCGTTGGCCAACTGCAGCAGCGTGAAGGCCATGAACGGGCCCATCCGCAACGCTGAATTCCACGGATCCAGCCCCAGCGAGCCGCCCAGGTAGGCCGAGGCGATGCCCCAGTTGGCCGCCAGCGCCACCAGCAGGGTGCCGGCGAGCGTGATCCCGACCCGGAGCGGGCCGGCGCCCAGGCTGCCCAGGCGCAGCATGAACCCCAGTTCCAGTGCCGCCAGGACGGCCATCCAGCCTGACTGGCGGCCGCTCAGCAGCGCGATGAACAACCAGGCCAGCGTGGCCGTGACGACTCCGATCAACAACAGCGGGGGCCAGAGCCAGTGAACCGACCTGGCGGGCGCAGACGTGGGCGACATGCATTCTTCCATTGAGTCGCCACAGGATACCGGCTTGCGGGGTGACCGGCGCGTGGGCGGCCACTGGGCTAAAATGGCCGTCTTGCGGGAATTGGCCGCGACCCCCATATCGATCCACATGTACTCCCGTAGCAGCGAACCCGTCCACTTCGAACGCGACTGCGAGGCCGTCATGGTCCCGCAGGGCGAAACTGTCACCCTGCCGGCCGGCAGCTATGGCTACATCACCCAGGCCCTGGGTGGCAGCTATACCGTGTTTGTCGAAGGCAATCTGTTCCGCATCGCCGGCAAGAACGGTGACGCCATCGGCAAGGATCCGGTGCCCGCGCTGGAACTGCCCGCCGACGCCTCCGACGAGGAGGTCGAAAAGCTGGTGTGGCAGCAGCTGCGGACCTGCTTCGACCCGGAAATCCCATTCAACATCGTCGACCTGGGCCTGGTCTATGAAGTGGAGCTCAAGCACCTGGACGACGGCCAGCGCGAGGTGGACGTCAAGATGACCCTCACCGCGCCGGGCTGCGGCATGGGCGATATCCTGGTGGACGACGTGCGCAGCAAGCTGGAGATGATCCCGACGGTGGCCGAGGCCGATGTCGAGCTGGTCTTCGACCCGCCGTGGAACCAGCACATGATGTCCGAGGCTGCCCGCCTCGAAACCGGCATGCTGTAATTGATCCGCCGCAGGCGTCTTGGCGGCGTGTGTTCCCCGTAACCAGAACAGGAAATATCCGGTGTCCCAGTCTTCCGTGAGCTTCACCACCACCCGTTCCGCCCAGCCGCGCAGCAGCGAGGCGCGCGAGCGCATCCTGGCCGCCCCCGGTTTTGGTCTGCACTTCACCGACCACATGGTGGAAGTGCGCTGGGACAAGGACACCGGCTGGCACGATGCCAGCGTGCGCCCGTACGGCCCGCTGCAGCTGGACCCGGCCGCCGCCGTGCTGCATTACGGCCAGGAAATCTTCGAAGGCATCAAGGCCTACCGCCATGCCGACGGCTCGATCTGGACCTTCCGCCCGGACGCCAACGGCCGCCGCCTGCAGCGTTCGGCGCAGCGCCTGGCTCTGCCGGAGCTGCCGGTCGACATCTTCGTCGAGTCGCTCAAGCAGATGATCGCCGTGGACGCCGACTGGGTGCCGTCGGCCGACGAATCCAGCCTGTACTTCCGCCCGTTCATGATCGGCGATGAGGCCTTCCTGGGCGTGCGTGGCGCGCAGAAGGCCGGTTACTACGTCATTGCCAGCCCGGCTGGCCCGTACTTCGCCAAGGGCGTGGCCCCGGTGTCGATCTGGCTGTCCACCGAATACGCGCGTGCGGCCAAGGGCGGCACCGGCGCGGCCAAGTGTGGTGGCAACTACGCCGCCTCGTTGCTGCCGCAGCAGAAGGCGCAGGCGCAGGGCTGCTCGCAGGTGCTGTTCCTGGATCCGGTCGAAGGCAAGTACCTGGAAGAACTGGGCGGCATGAACGTCTTCCTGGTCTACAAGGACGGCACCCTGGTGACCCCGGAACTGTCGGGCAGCATCCTGGAAGGCATCACCCGCGAGAGCATCCTGCAGCTGGCCCGCGACCGCGGCATGAAGGTCGAGGAGCGCAAGGTCACCATCGACGAGTGGAAGCAGGGCGTGACCTCCGGCGAGATCGCCGAAGTGTTCGCCTGCGGCACCGCCGCGGTGGTCACCCCGATCGGCCAGCTCAAGGGCGAGGGCTTCGAGGTGGGCGACATCAACGCGCCGGCCGGCGAAGTGACCATGTCGCTGCGCAAGGAACTGACCGACATCCAGTACGGCCGCCTACCGGACCGCCATGGCTGGCTGGTGCGCCTGGACGCGTGATCTGACGCGCCGCCGCTGAACGTCCAAGGCCCGCCTGGCAACATGCGGGCCTTTTTCATGGGCGCTCGACAGGCAGCCACGCAGGGCGTGGCTCTACCGTGCAGCCACCCATGGGGTGGCTCTACATGCGGGTGGCGCGCGGCGGTAGAGCCACCCCATGGGTGGCTGTCGCGGTGCATGCCGACCCCGCGTCTAAACGATCCAAATGCCCGTAACGCATTGATGCGCAAGCCATGTCTTGCCATTGACGCACAAGACAGTGACGCAGGACACGGAATGCCGCGATGCAGGCACGTGGCCTATCAAAAAGTTTCTTCACATTCACAAACCCTTGACCCTGAATGTCTCAGATCGAAACTTTCACAAGCCTGAAAGCGGGCTGAAACGTTGTTGGGGTGGGTCGAAACCACTAGCGTCCGGGGTCGGGCGGTTCGTAAGGGGAAACCGATCCATCTTTCAGGTTCGATCCGCGCCATCTCTCCAAAGCGACCGGATCGCGCCGACCTCCGCCGCATCGACGGCATCTTTCAGTCCTAAAGGGAAATCCGATGTCTCATGATTCGCAGCGTCTGCGCCAGCGTGCATTGGTTGTACTCAGTGGTTCGGTTCTTTCGACCCTGCTCCTGGCCGCGCCGGCCTTCGCCGGCGATGTGCAGCTGAGCGGGTTGTCCTCCGCACCCACCCACCAGCGCTTCATCGTCAAGTACAAGGACGGCAGCACGGACGTGGCCACCCCGACCGCGCTGGCCAGCTCGCTCAAGGCGGCGGCGTCGGCGGTTCCGGCCGCGCAGGGTCGCGCGCTGGGCCTGCAGAAGCTGCGCCAGCTGGCCATCGGCTCGACCGTGGTCAAGGCTGACCGTCCGCTGGATGCGGCCGAGTCCGAACTGCTGATGCGCCGCCTGGCGGCCGACCCCAACGTGGAATACGTGGAGGTCGATCAGCTGATGCACGCGACCCTCGTGCCCAACGACGCGCGCCTGTCCGAGCAGTGGGGCTTCGGCACCAGCAATGCGTCGATCAACGTGCGCCCGGCGTGGGACAAGGCCACCGGCACCGGCGTGGTCGTGGCGGTGATCGACACCGGCATCACCAACCATCCCGATCTGAATGCCAACATCCTGCCCGGCTATGACTTCATCAGCGACGCCGCCATGGCGCGCGATGGCGGTGGCCGCGACAACAACCCGAATGACGAAGGCGACTGGTACGCCGCCAACGAATGCGGCGCCGGCATTCCGGCGTCCAACTCCAGCTGGCATGGCACCCACGTGGCCGGCACCATCGCCGCGGTGACCAACAACAGCACCGGCGTGGCCGGTACCGCGTACAACGCAAAGGTGGTGCCGGTGCGCGTGCTCGGCAAGTGCGGCGGCTACACCTCCGACATCGCCGATGCGATCGTGTGGGCGTCCGGCGGCACCGTCAGCGGCGTGCCGGCCAACGCCAACCCCGCCGAAGTGATCAACATGTCGCTGGGTGGCGGTGGCAGCTGCTCGACCACCTACCAGAACGCGATCAACGGCGCGGTCTCGCGCGGCACCACCGTGGTGGTGGCAGCGGGCAACAGCAATGCCAACGTGTCCTCGTCGGTGCCGGCCAACTGCGCCAACGTGATCGCGGTGGCCGCCACCACCTCGGCCGGTGCGCGTGCCAGCTTCTCCAACTACGGTGCAGGCATCGACGTGTCGGCCCCGGGCCAGGCGATCCTGTCCACGCTCAACAGCGGCACCACCGTGCCGGGCGCTGCCTCGTACGCGTCCTACAACGGCACCTCGATGGCGGCGCCGCATGTGGCCGGCGTGGTCGCGCTGGTGCAGTCGGTCGCGCCGACCGCGCTGTCGCCGGCGGCCATTGAAACCCTGCTGAAGAACACCGCCCGGGCCCTGCCGGGTGCCTGCAGCGGCGGCTGCGGCGCGGGTATCGTCGATGCCGATGCGGCGGTGACGGCGGCACTGGGCGGGACCAACCCGAACCCGGGCACCGGCACCGTGCTGCAGAACAACGTGCCCGTCACCGGCCTGGGTGCCGCCGCGGGGGCATCGCTGGCCTACACCGTCACCGTGCCGTCGGGCAGCACGCAGCTGAAGGTGAGCATTGCCGGCGGTAGCGGCGATGCCGACCTGTACGTGCGCTCGGGCAGTGCGCCGACCGACACCGTGTACAACTGCCGCCCGTACCTGAGCGGCAACAATGAAACCTGCACCATCAGCGCGCCGGCAGCCGGCACCTGGCACGTCCGGGTGAAGGCCTACAGCACCTTCTCCGGTGTGACCCTGACCGCGCAGTACTGAGCCCAGCCCCTCTCCAATGGGCAGCGCCCCGGCCTCGGCCGGGGCGTTTTTGTTCATCGGTACGATGAACAAAAAGCGTATTCAAAGGTCGCCCGACCAACGGTCGGTTGCTACCGAGGTTTGAGGCGGTTCCCGCCTCAAGCCTCCTCGAATCGATTCGCGGCGACGTTCTTGCGCACGTGTTCGGGATTCCAGATGCGGCCGTTCATGGCGATGTACACGCCCGGCTGCAGCGACTGCACCGCGCCGATCGCGCAGCCGATGTTGAACTCGGCATCCGAACCCCGGAAGCGTGCCGGACTCAGCGCGCCGGTCATCACGATGGTCTTGTCGGCAATGCTCTTGAGCACCTGGCCGGTCTGCACCATCGAGTCGGTACCGTGGGTGACCAGCACGTGGCGGGTGGGCTGCGCGGCGATGGTGGCGCGGATCAGTTCGCGGTCCTCATCGGTGATGTGCAGCGAGTCCTTGCGCAGGATCGGAATCACGTTGAAACGGAAGGTCACGCCCAGCTCGCGCAGGATCATCCCGATCTGCGGATCGCCGATCTGGTAGTCCGACTTGTCGTCGAAGTAGATCTTGTCGATCGTGCCACCGGTGGTGATGATCAGTAGTTCTTCCATTGCAGCAATCCTGGTTGACGATGAGCTGCGCGGCAACGACCCGCGCCCGGACGCCATGATACCGCGCGATCCGCTGGCACCGGGCGCTGCCCTGGCGGCCTCAACGCTTCCTGCCGAACCGCCTGCGCAGGCCGGGGGCGCAGGAAACGCCGATCACCGCCAGCGCCAGCAGCAGCTCCAGCCAGGCCCACAGCGCGGTTTCCGGGTGGCTCCAGGCGCTCATTACGCCATGGCTGAACCAGAACAGGGCCAGCACGCCGGCCCAGAACATCGCGTTGCCGCGTCCGGTCAGCACGCCAATGGCCAGCAGCACGGGTGGGGCGGTGAAGACCAGCTGGCTGGCCAGCCAGTGCCGGTCATGCGCGAACCAGACGGCGAATACCGCCGCCAGCGCCAGCAGCAGTGCGGCCAGGATCCCCTTCTGCGCGCGCGCACTCATCCCAGCCGCCGTGCGATGTCGGCCACCCGGCGGCCCAGCGCACGCGCCAGGATGGCCTCGTCCTCGCTCGGCACCGGGTTGTCGTCCGCACCGGCCACGTGGCTGGCGCCGTAGGGCGTGCCCCCGGTGGTGGTGTGGCTAAGCGCCGGCTCGGTGAACGGAATGCCGACGATCAGGCAGCCGTGGTGCAGCAGCGGCACCTGCATCGACAACAGCGTGGACTCCTGGCCGCCGTGCAGCGACGCGGTGGAGGTGAACACGCCGGCAGGTTTGCCGGCCAGGGTGCCGTTGACCCACTCGGCCCCGAGCCCGTCCAGGAAGTGCTTCACCGGCGCGGCCATGTTGCCGAAGCGGGTCGGGCTGCCCAGCACCAGCCCGGCGCATTCGGCCAGATCTTCCACGCTCACATATGGCGCGCCTTCGTCGGGCACCGGCGGTCGTGCGGTCTGCGTCACTGCCGCTACCGGCGGCACCGTGCGCAGGCGCGCGCCCATGCCGGGCACTTCGCCGATGCCGCGCGCGATCTGGCGCGCAAGCCGTGCCACCGAACCGCCGCGGCTGTAGTACAGCACCAGAATCTCCGCCATCTCGCTTCCGTTGTGTCCAGTCGAGCCGCAGTATGGCATTGCCTCCACCCGGCTTCAGGTACCCTTGCCTCGATGGAACCCTTGGATACCCTCAACCTGTGGATGGAGCGCGTGCGTGATCGCGCACGCTCGGCCAGCTTCGGCCGCTTCCTGTGGCGCCGCTTCCTGGACGACCGCCTGTTCCAGGCCGCCGCCTCGCTGGCCTACACCACCGTGTTCGCGCTGGTGCCGCTGGCCATCGTGGTGTTCGGCGTGCTGTCGGCGTTTCCGGTGTTCGACCGCTGGAGCGACACGCTCAGCGATTATGTGTTCTCCAACTTCGTGCCCAGTGCGGCGCGTGCCGCCGAGGGCTACCTGCGCCAGTTCTCGGCCAGTGCGGGCCAGCTCACCGCCGCCGGTTTCATCGCCCTGGTGGTGTCGCTGCTGATCACCCTCAACAGCGTGGAGACCACCTTCAACCAGATCTGGCGGGTCAGCTCGGCACGCCCCAAGCTCACCCGTTTCCTGGTGTACTGGACGGTGTTGACGCTGGGCGCGATGCTCGCCGCCGCCTCGCTGGCGGTCTCGGCGCGGGTGTTCGCGCTGCCGCTGTTCGGCACCAGCGAAGGCCGCCTGCTGGCCAACGCCTCGCTGACGCTGGCGCCGATCCTGATCGAATTCGTCTGCATCATGCTGGTCTACCGCGTGGTCCCGCATCACCTGGTGAAGTGGCGGCATGCCATTCCCGGCGCGATCCTGGCAGCGGTGATGCTGGAGCTGGTGAAGTGGGGCATGGGCGCCTACCTGGGCAGTTTCCAGTCCTACCAGAAGCTCTACGGCACGGTGGCGTTCGTGCCGATCCTGCTGCTGTGGATCTACCTGTGCTGGGTCTCGGTGCTGCTCGGCGCGTCGCTGGCCTCGTCGATCGCCGCGTTCCGCTACCAGCCGGCCGACCTGCGGCTTCCCACCGGTTATGAGATCTACGGCCTGCTGCGGCTGATCGGGCGCTTCCAGCAGGCGCGGGTCGACGGGCGCGGGCTGGATGACGATGAGATCCTGCGGCTGGAGCCCATGCTGACCGACTCGCTGCTGCAGACCATGCTCTGTGACCTGGAGGCGATCCGCGTGGTACGCCGCGACGAGCAGGGCGAGTGGCTGCTGGCGCGCGACCTGGAGAAACTCACGCTGGCCGATCTGTACGAAACCACGCAGATGCGCATTCCGGTGAAGGAAGCCTACCTGCCGTACCGCGAGGACAGCCTCGGCACCGCCTCGGTGGCCGCGCTGGACGCGTTGCGCCTGCCCCTGCGCGAGCTGCTCAAGCGCCGCGTCAGCGATATCTATTCCACCCCTGGAGAGAAATGATGACCCTCAAGCCCCTGCTGCTGGCCGTGAGCCTGCTGGCCCTGGCCGGCTGCAACAAGCCCGCCGCGCAGCCCGACGCCGCTGCACCGGCACCGGCTGCACCGGCACCGGCGGCCGCCGATGCACCGGCCGCAGCCGATCCGGCCACGCCTGCGGAAGCGGTCGCCGAACGCAAAACGGCCGATGAGCCCCGGCTGGTCGCACCTACGGTCGACGGTGGCACCTATGACCTGGCCGCGCACCGTGGCAAGTGGGTGGTGGTGAACTTCTGGGCCACCTGGTGCGCACCGTGCCGCAAGGAAATGCCGGAGCTGTCGGCGCTGCATGCCATGCGCGATGAGATCGAAGTCGTGGGCCTGGCCTTCGAGGACATCGAGCCGGTCGAGATGAAGGCGTTCCTGCAGAAGCGTCCGGTCACCTATCCCATCGTGATCGTGGACACCTACAACCCGCCGGAAGACTTCGCCATTCCGCGCGGCCTGCCGATGACCTACCTGATCGCGCCCGATGGCAAGGTCGCCAAGGAATTCCTGGGTCCGGTCACGGCGCACGACATCGAAGCACGGATCGCGCAGGGGAAATGACGCGGTAAAACCCGACGGCATGGACCCGATGGCATGGCGCCGACGGGGTAGAGCCGACCGGGTAGAGCCGACTGTTAGTC
>NZ_JBOHXV010000017.1:0-64769 GCF_050737075.1 Stenotrophomonas sp. | reverse complement strand
GCAGGCAAGGCGCTGGCCGATGCCGGTGAAAATGAACGTGTTTCGGTAGAGAATCTGTCTTCACGCAAGATCGTGCAGGGCACCGTGGCGGCCAGTGGCGACGTTTTTGTGACGCGCTGACCAGAAAGATGAATCCGGGGCGGAAACCGGCAAAAAAACCGCGAAAGCCCCTAAAGATGGCGGTGCCCGTGCCGTTATCCCTTGTGAACCGCAACTCCAGGACAGACCCATGAGCCAGAAAATCGACGGCAACCTGCAGGCAACCGCCCATCTGCGCAGCATTGCGCCGGGGACCAAGCCCAGCGTCGGCACCGATGCCCCGGCACGCCCCGTGGAAGCTGCCGACAGCCTTCGGCTGACCGGCGAAGCCACCAGCCTGCAGGCGATGCAGCGCGAACTGAGCACGGCCCCGGCGATCGACGCCAGCCGCGTGCAGGCCGTGCGCGAGTCGCTGCAGAACGGCACCTACAAGATCAATCCCGACGCGATCGCCTCGCGCATGCTTGAGCTGGACCAGCAGCTGCAGGGATGAAACTGGCGATGAGCGAGCCATTGCAGCGCCTCAGCGAGGCCTTGGACGTGGAACGCCAGGCCTTGGTCGAGCACGACGTGCAGGCCCTGATCCGCGCCACCGGTGCCAAGCTCGACGCGCTGCGTGCGCTGGAAGCCGCGCTGCCGGTGGGGCAGAACGCGAAGCTGGAAGAGCTGGCCGAGCGCAACCGCGCCAACGGCGTGCTGCTGGCGCGCCGCCGCCGCGAGGTCAACTGGGCGCTGCGCCAGTTGGGCCGTAGCGAAGAGGCCTCGGCGTACGACGCCAAGGGCCAGTCCAACACGATGCACACCCGCCGCCCGCTGGCCGTTGCCTGAGGCTGGCAGGGCGCACACGGCGCCGGATCTTTCCAACACGGATATAGTGGGCGCCTTGTTTGGCTGCCCGATGTGACCGTGACCGTGTCTACTTCCCTTGTCACCGCGCCGCTGCCCCCGCAGCCGGTCCTGCTTGCGCTGTTCGAGCGGATCAACGAAGGCGTGCTCCTGTTCCGCGAAGATGGCAGCGTAGCGGTGGCCAACGCGGCCGTGCGCGAGATGCTCGGGCAGGCCGACCGCGATCCGCAGGTGGGCGCGGCGCAATGGCTGCGCCAGCTGCTGCCGCCCGACGCGCTCGAACACGCACGCCAGCACGGGCACTGGAACGGCAGCCTGCCGGTGGGCGAGCGCATGGTGATCGCGCACATTTACCAGCACGACGACGCCGGGCAGCGCCATTATCTGGCGCTGTTCCGCCGCATCGAGGGCCAGGAGGACTATGAGCGCGAGCTGCAGCAGCGCCACGCCGAGCTGCGCCAGGCGTATCTGCGCCTCAACGGCACGCAGGAGAAGTTGCTGCAGTCGGAGAAGATGGCGTCCATCGGCCAGCTCGCCGCCGGCGTGGCGCACGAGATCAACAACCCGATCGGCTATGTGCACTCGAACCTGGGCAGCCTGCAGGAATACCTGCGCAGCCTGTTCACGGTGATCGAGGCGTACGAGCGGGCGCTGCGCGCGCCGGACCCGAAGGCGCTGATTCCGGAGATCGACGATATCCGCAACCGTTTCGACATCGATTTCATCAGCCGCGATCTGCCGCAGTTGATGGCCGAGTCGCGCGAGGGCATCGAGCGGGTCACCCGGATCGTGCGCGACCTGAAGGACTTTTCGTATTCCGGCCGCGACGAGTCGTGGAAGCTGGTCGATCTGCATTCCGGCCTGGAATCGACGATCAACATCATCTGGAACGAGCTGAAGTACAAGGTGACGCTGCACCGCGAGTTCGGCCAGCTGCCGCTGGTGGAATGCCTGCCGTCCGAGCTCAACCAGGTGTACATGAACCTGCTGCTCAACGCCGGCCACGCCATTGCCGAGCGCGGCACGATCACGGTGCGCACCGGCGTCGATGGCGATCATGTGTGGGTAGAGTTCGAAGATACCGGCGGCGGCATTTCGCCAGAGCTGCGCCAGCGTATTTTCGATCCGTTCTTCACCACCAAGCCGGTCGGCAGCGGCACCGGCCTCGGCCTGTCGATCTCCTACAGCATCATCAACAAGCACCACGGCCGCATCGACCTGGACAGCACGCCAGGCCAGGGCTCGAAGTTCCGGCTGGTGCTGCCGATCAAGCAGCCGCGCTGACCTTTTGGATGCCGTGATTGCGTGATGTGCTGTGACGCCGGGCGTTGCCCGGCTGCTGTTGGATCGTGGTGAACAGCCGTTTGGCAACGATATCCGCGATTTGGCGGGACGGTGCCGGTTTGCGGGGGACGCCGTGAACCCATCCATGGGGGCTCAGTCGCCGCATCCATGCGGCTCATGCCCCCGCAAACCGGCCCCGACCCGCCTTTGACAGTGTGTCGTTGCCATGGGAAGAGCGGTAGCGCCGGCCGTTGGCCGGCCCTCGTGGTCTCGCCAAATCACACGCGTTACCGGACGTTGATCGGTTCACGGCAGTTGTCTTGCGACCAACCCTACCGACAGTGGGACAGTGCGCGCGGTCAATGGTGCGTGCGGTCGCCCCGCTTCTCTATTGGCCACCAGCACACTGTCAAAGGCGGGTCGGGGTGGGTTTGCGGGGGCATGAGCCGCATGGATGCGGCGACTGAGCTTACATGGACGTACTTGCAGCGTCCCCCGTAAACCCGCACCGTCCCGCCAAATCCAGGAAACCGTTGGCTACAGGCTGTTCGCCTGAATGCATGAAGCAGCCGGGCAAAGCCCGGCTCTACGAGCGGTTGGCAACTCCCGGCGTTAGGTCATTCGGCTTCGGGTGCGGAAATTGCTGCAGGCTGTGCGGTGTTGGCGCGGCGCTGCTCTTCGTGCGTGCGGAAGGCCTGGTGGATGTGCTTGCGCAGCTCGTCGTCGTTCCAGGGCTTGGTCAGGAAACGGTAGATTGCGCCGCGGTTGATCGCGTCGGTGACCGTGTTGAGGTCGGTGTAGCCCGACAGCACCAGGCGGATCGTGTCCGGGTAGAGCATCTTTACCCGGCCGAGGAACTCCGTGCCGCTCATGTCGCTCATGCGCTGGTCGGACAGGATCACCTGCACGTCGTTGATCGCCAGCAGATCGAACGCATCGCGTACGTTGCCTGCTGCCAGGATCCGGTAGCCGTCGCGGCGGAACAGGCGCACCAGTGAGCGCAGCACGTTTTCCTCGTCGTCCAGCAGCAGCAGCGTGCGGTCAGGCCGAGTCTCGGCGAACGCCTCCGGGCGCAGGTAGCGCCGGCGCAGCGTCATGCCTGCCGCATCGGCCGACATCGGCTCGCCGAACAGGTAACCCTGGAACACATCGCAGTCGTTGCGGCGCAGGAAGCCCAGTTGCGCCTGCGATTCCACTCCGTTGGCGATCACCGTCATGCCCAGCTGGTGGCCCATCGCGATGATCGCGCGCGCGATCGCCGCCTCGCGGTTGCCGGCCGGCGCGCTCTTGATGAAACTGCGGTCGATCTTCAGCTTGTCTACCGGGTAGCGGACCAGCGCACTCAGGCTGGAATCGCCCGTGCCGAAATTGTCCAGGCTCAGGCTGATGCCCTCATTGCGCAGGTTCACCAGCGTCTCGTGGACGAAATTCACGTTGTTGGTCAGCGCGCTTTCGTTGATCTCCAGCGTCAGCATCTGCGCGGGGACTCCCGCCGTCTGCATCAACGACATCACCTCCGCGAAGAAGTTCGGGCGCAGCAGCTGCAGCGTCGAGACATTGACCGCGATCGTGAAATCGTCGAAGCCCTGGTCGCGCCACAGCTTCGCCTGTTTCAGCGCGCCTTCCAGCACCCACGTGCCGATCTGCACAATGATGCCCAGCCGCTCGGCCGTGCGCATGAAGCGCTCCGGCACCAGCATGCCCAGCGTCGGCGACTGCCAGCGCAGCAGCGCCTCCATGCCCACCACGTGGCCGTCGCGGGCGCTCACCAGCGGCTGGTAACGCAGCTTCAGCTCGCCGTTCGGAATCGCGTCCACGATCTGCCGCGCGATGATGCTCTCGCTGTGCGCGCTCGACGGCGTGTTCACCGCGTGGATGCGCACCGCATTGCCGCCCTCGCGCGCCGCCTGGTACAGCGCGTCCTCCGCGTGGTCGAGCAGGCGCGAGGTCTCGGTGGCGTGTTCCGGGCACAGGCTGACGCCGAGCTTGCCGGTCATGAACAGCGTGTACGGCAGCACCGACAGCGGCAGTTCCAGCTGCTGGCGGATCTCCTCGGCCAGGTCATCGGGCAGCGGCAGGTCGGCCGTGCGCGGCACCGCCAGCAGGAACTCGTCGCTGCCGTGGCGCCACAGCTTGCCGCGGCCGCGCAGGTGGTGCTGCAGGCGCTGGGCAACCAGCACCAGCGCCTGGTCGCCGACTTCGGCGCTCATGTTTTCATTTACCGACGCGAAGTGGTCGATGTCCACGTGCATCAGCATCAGCGGCGTGCCGCCGGAGGCGGCCTCGTTGACCATCGCCTGCAGCTCGGGATTGCCGGCACCCAGGCGGGGCGGGGCGTCCTCGATGCTGACCAGGGGCAGGGAAGGGTTCCACATAACTCAGTGTTCCAGGGTATCGGAGGTGGCCGTACCGTCGATGCGGTACGGCAGGTACAGGTCGACCAGGGTGCCTGCACCATGCGCCGATTCGATCTTCAGGGTGCCACCGACGCTCTGCGCGCGCTCGCGCATCACGATCAGGCCCAGTCCGCGCGGGCCGTCCGGGTCGAAGCCCTCACCGTCGTCGCGGACCTGCAGGTGCAGGCCGTGGTCGTCCACGTCATGCAGTTTCAGGCTGACCTGGCTCGAGCGCGCGTGGCGCAGCACGTTGGTCAGGCTCTCCTGTGCGATGCGGAAGCAGGCCTGCTCGATGTCGCCCTGCGGGCGCCGGGGCAGTGACTGGATGTCGGCCAGCAGCTCGATCGGCGCCGAACGGAACAGCATGCCCGCCTGCCAGCGCAGCGCCGCTTCCAGGCCCAGCGCGTCCAGCTGCGGCGGGCGCAGCAGGGTGGAGATGTCGCGCAGCTTGCCCACCGTGGCATCGGCCAGCTGGATGATCTGCTCCAGGTCCTCGCCGCGCCGGCGCGGGTCGGCCTCGTCCTGTGCGGCATAGGCGGACAGTTTCATCGCCGTGATGGCCTGGCCGATGTCATCGTGCAGGTCGCGCGAGATCGCGCGGCGCTCGTCCTCCTGCAGCGAGAACAGCCGGCCGGCCATCGCCTGCAGTTCGCGGTTGCTGGTCTCCAGCGCCTCGCGGATGCGCTCGGGCTCGCTCAGGTCACGCACGATCAGCAGCTTGCAGTTGCGTCCGCCATAGCGCACGTCGCCCACCGCCAGGCCGGCCTGGAAGCACTGGCCATCGAACCGGCGCATGCCGATGACCTCGCTGCCGCCGGTGGTGGGCAGCGGAATGGTGGCAAACAACTGCGCGCGCACGCGTGGCAGGTCCGAGCTGACTACCAGCGCCGCCAGCGGTTCGCCCAGCAGGGTGTGTTGGCCGTAGCCGAACTGCGCCGCGGCGCAGGCGTTGGCATACAGCACGTGTTCGTCGGACAGGATCACCACGCCATCCGGCAGCACGCGAACGAGTTCGCGGAACTGTTCCTCGCGTTCGCGCAGCAGGCGCCGCGACTGCTCGCGTTCGGTCACGTCCTGCAGCGTGCCCAATACCCGGGGGCGGCCGGCGTCGTCGGTACCGCTTTCGGCGCGCAGGTGCACCATCAGGGCGCGGCCGTCCATTGCGAGCAGCGGCAGCAGCACGTCGATCTGTACCCGCTCGCCACGCATGTCTTGCAGCAGCTGCTCGCTCAGGGCCGCCGTGGACGGGTCGGCAGGCACCAGCAGTTCCTCGAAGGGATGCCAGCGGCGCGCCTCGGGCGGGCGCCGGCCGAGCAGGTGGTAGACCTGGTTCGAATAGCGCCCCAGGCCGGTGGCCGGGTCCACTTCCCAGGCGCCGATGCGGGCCATTTCGTGGGCTTCCTCGACCCGGGTCAGCGCCTGGTCGCGGCGGCGCAGGGCCTGGTCTTCGCGGGTGCGGTCGATGGCGATCAGCAGCCGGGCCGGGCGACCGTCGTAGTCGAGGTAGTTGCTGCGCATTTCCATGCGGCGCGGACTGCCGTCCTTGAGCAGCAGGTCGGCGGTGATCACGCACAGCTGCTCGGGCTGGGCGCGGATCTGTTCCAGCTTGGCCGCCAGCGCCGGCTCGTCGCCGGGCGGCCACAGCGCAGTCATCGACATGGCGGTGAATTCCTCGCGGCTCCAGCCAAACAGGCTGCAGGCCGCCGGATTCACGTCCAGGATCTCCAGGGTGTCCAGGTCATAGACCAGGATCGGGCCGGGGTTGCCCTCGAACAGCTGCCGGTGGCGCTGCTCGGACTGCTCCAGCTGCGCGTGGGTGTGCAGCACATGATGGGCCAGTGGGCGCAGCAGCAGGTAGATGAGGGCGCCACTGGTAATGACGAAGAACGCCCCCTTGGCGGTCTGCCAGCGTGCCGCGGTGGGCAGATCCGAGGCCAGCATCTGCACGGCCGCGTCGCTGCACAGGATCCACACCAGGGCCAGCACCAGGTAGCCGATCACCACCCGCCAGCGGTCGCGGCGCAGGGCCTTGGCGAGCGGACGTTGGTCGGCGGAGGGACCAGGCGGGGCGGCAGGCATGGGGTGCGGCGGAATCCGGGGCAGGGCGGGCGGTCCATAGTAGTGGCTGTGCCACCCCTGGCGCACGCAGGACTCAACTATCGGCCGCAATTGCCGCTAACGATTTCGTTCCCGGGCGTCGGGAGCGTTATCGGAGTCTTACCGCGTGGACCAAGGGATCATTGCGAGTCTGCTGCAGCACCCCCTGGCATCGGCCCTGGTGATCCTGGACCGGAGCGGACGCCCGCTGGCTGCCAATCCCGCGGCGCGCGAGCATGGGTTGCCGGCCACGGTGGCGGCCTATGGCGAGCTGCTGGAGGATCTGCGCCTGCTGGCGGCCGACGGCGGGCTGGTTCCCTGCCAGCTGCCGGGCGGCCCGCGTGGGCGCTTCGATGGCTGGCTGCGCGCGGTGCACGACCCCGATGGCCAGCTGCTGGCCTTCACCCTGAGCGTTCCCGAGCCGGTGGCCAACTACGCAGGCAGCCGCTGGGAACTGGCGCTGGACCATGCCGGGCACGGCTTGTGGGACTGGGACCTGCCCAGCGATGCGGTGACGCATTCCCGGCGCTGGAACGACGCGCCGGCGCCGC
Organism: Stenotrophomonas sp.; assembly: GCF_050737075.1. Lineage (GTDB taxonomy): Bacteria > Pseudomonadota > Gammaproteobacteria > Xanthomonadales > Xanthomonadaceae > Stenotrophomonas. The sequence continues at coordinate 57,556 of NZ_JBOHXV010000017.1, read as the reverse complement.
ATGACGAATATGCCCGGGCCAACGCAGGCCAGGCGCTGCTGGCGCCGGTGCATCCGGACGACCAGCCGGCCGTACGGGCGGCGCTGGACGCGCACCTGCGCGGCGAAGGCGAGGTGTATGCGGCGCAGTACCGCGTGCGTCACCCCGACGGCGAATGGCGTTGGGTGCTGGACCGTGGCCGGGTGGTGGCGCGCACCGTGGACGGCCAGCCGCTGCGCATGGTGGGCACGCATACCGACATCCAGGCGCAGAAGCAGATGGAGGCGCTGCTGCTGGAGCAGCAGGTGCACCTGCGCGAGGCGCAGCGCATCGCCAGCATGGGCAGCTGGTCGTGGGACCCGGACAACCGCCAGTTCTGGTGGTCGCCGGAGTTCCGCAGCCTGCTCGATGTGGGCGATGATCCGCTGACTGGCCGGCGGCGCTGGCTGCGCCGGCTCGAGCCGCGCTCGCGCAGCCTGCTGCGCCGTGCCTGGCGGCGCATGCTGCGCGATGGCAAGCCGACCACGCTGGAGCTGGAGCTGCTGCGCGAAGGCGAGGGTGCCCTGCACCTGCGGCTGTGGATGCAGCCGCTGCTGACCCCTGACGGGCGCATGCAGCGCCTGCTCGGCCAGGTACAGAACATCACCGAACAACACCAGACCGATGCGCTGATCCGCTGGCGCACCGAGCTGCTCAACCGCGTCTCGGCACTGGGCCGGATCGGCGGTTGCGAGATCGAAGTCAGCACCCGCCACATGCAGTGGACCGAGGAGTGCTATCGCATCCACGGCCTGCGCAAGGAGCCCATCAGCCTAGACCAGGCGCTGGCCCTGTACACCCAGGATTCGCGCGAGGCCTTCGAAGCGGCGCTCGCGCGGATTGCAGAGGGCGGGCTGCCGGAGCAGCTGGACCTGTGCTTCTATCGGCAATCCGGGCTGCGCATCTGGGTGCAGGTACTGATCGAGCTGGACCACCGCGACGGCCTGCCGACGCGCTTCGTGGTGCTGTTCCGTGACATCACCCGCGAACGCGAGGCCAACGAGCGCATCGAGCTGCTGGCGCACTACGACCTGCTCACCGGCCTGCCCAACCGCATGTTGCTGCGCGAGCAGACTGCCGATGCGATCGAGGAAGCGCGCGACCGCGGCGCGGCGCTGGCCATGCTGTTCATCGACCTGGACGGCTTCAAGACCATCAACGATACCTTCGGCCACGCCACCGGCGATGCGCTGCTCAAGGCCGCCGCTTCGCGCCTGCACCAGAACCTGCGCAACGCCGATCTATTCGGCCGCTTCAGCGGCGACGAGTTCATCGTGGTGTTGCGCGACCTGGCCGACCCGGAAGACGCCGGCCATGTGGCGCGCAAGCTGATCGCCTCGCTGGCCGAGCCGCTGCAGCGCGGCGACACCACGCTCAAGGTCGGCGCCAGCGTCGGCATCGCCATGCTGGATGAAGGCCGCACCGATTTCGATTCCCTGTTGCGCGCGGCCGACGCGGCGATGTACGCCGCCAAGGAAGCCGGGCGCAATACGTACCAGTACTACAGCCAGGACGCCCTGCTGCGCATCCAGCGCAAGCTGGAGATCGAACACGCCCTGATGGGGGCGATCGAGCGCGAGGAGTTCAGCCTGGCGTACCAGCCCTTGCTGCATGCCACCCACGACCAGCCCCCGGCGATCGAGGCCCTGCTGCGCTGGCACCGCCCCGGGATCGGCTACTGCAGCCCGGCCGAGTTCATTCCCATTGCCGAAAAGTGTGGCGAGATCGTCCGCATCGGCGACTGGGTGCTCAACGAGGCCTGCCGCCAGGCGGCGGTGTGGGCGCGGGCGGGGCTGGAGTTCGACCGTGTGGCGGTGAATGTGTCGGCCGTGCAGCTGCGTGACCGCGGCTTCGCCGAACGGGTGATCGACACCTGCCATGCCCATGGCTGGCCGCCGCAGCGGCTGGAGCTGGAGCTCACCGAATCGGCATTGATCCGTGACACCGAGGTACTGCGCCACTGTTTCGACGTGCTGGAACGGCATGGCGTGCCGCTGGCGGTGGATGACTTCGGTACCGGGTTCTCCAACCTGCATTACCTCAACCGTTTCCCGGTGGGCCGGCTGAAGATCGACCGCAGCTTCGTGCAGGGCATGCTGCACGACGCCGGCACCGCCGAGGTGACCCAGGCGATCGTGCACCTGGGCCACGCGCTGGGCATGAAGGTGGTGGCCGAGGGCGTGGAAACCGAGCAGGAAGAGGCGATGCTGCGCCGCCAGGGCTGCGATGAGATCCAGGGCTACCTGTATTCCAGGCCGCTGACCCCACGCGACCTGGCGCAATGGTTGAAGGGCGGGGTGCAGGGGCAACAGCAGCTGCTGGCGGCGACGCTGGATCCAGCGCGGATTCTGGCGGCTCCGTAACCCAAACGCGCGCGGTTCTGCTCTAGATCTCAATGGGCACGTAATGAAACGAACCTCAATCCTGTTGGGCTCGTAATGAAACGAACCTCAATCCTGTTGGGCTCGTAATGAAACGAACCTCAATCCTGTTGGGCACGTAACGGTTCGTAGAGACACGCCATGCGTGTCCGCCGCGCGTAGCGCGGGACAAGCATCCGAAGCCCGTCAAACACGGCTCGCGATCATGCATCCGGGTGTATACCCAACCGAAGAAGCGCGTCAGATGTTCATGACGCCGGAACGAAGAGCCGCCGGGCAGAGCCCGGCGCTACCGTTGGCTTCGGTACGTCTAAACATTGGTAGGTTGGTCGCGAGCCGTCATCGAGCGGCTTCGGACGCTTGTCCCGCGCTGCGCGCGGCGGACACGCATGGCGTGTCTCTACGAATTGTTACGCGCCCAACAGGATTGAGGTTCGTTTCATTACGTGCCCAGCAGGGACGCCGTTGATTCGACCTCGTTTCCGCTTAGGCCCAGGTCCCATGCCAATGCCGCGAACGCGGGGTCGGGATTCGCCACGGCCGCATCCGGCTGCGCGGCGACAAGCGCGGCCAGCTCCCGTTGCGCCAGCTGCTCCAGCGCCACCAGCAACGCGCGCCCCCTGGGCGGCGTGAGCGGTGCCGCAGGCGCCCGAACACCATCGGCCACGCCTTCGGCCGCCAGGCTGTTGCTGGCGGTTGTTGCATGGCTGGAAAGGGTATTCAACAACATGAGGCGGTCATCTGCGGGGGCGGGGTGAACGCACGAAAGCCCCGGGAGTGCCGGGGCCGTCGTGGATGCCGTTGCCGGCACGGATCAAGGGTCAGAACAGCTCGACCGCGCCAGCGGCCATGCTCTGCTGGCTCACCGGCTTGTGCGGCGGACGCTCCCATTCGCTGCGCATTTCACGCAGGCGGCTGCCGGTGCGCTGCAGGGCGCTGGCAACCTCGGCGTCGAACACGCCGCCATTGCGGTGCAGCAGTTCCTGCAGGGCCACGGCTTCGCGGTTGATCGAGGTCAGGCGGTCCAGGTGGGTGTGCACGCCGCCCAGGGCCTGGGTGGCGATGTCCTCGAACTGCAGGGCGCGCACCGCTTCGGCCACGCTGCTGTCGATGGACCGGCCGCACTCGGAAATCTCGCGCATGCCGTCGCCCAGCGACGCGTTGATCTGGGCCACGTTGTCCAGCATCTGCGCCGCTTCGTGGCGGGCTTCGCGGGAGCGGTCCATGTCGCGGGAGGCCATGTTGGAGACCGTCTCGCGCACCTTGGCGATGGCGTCCTTGGAGCTGTGCGCCAGCTTGCGGATCTGCTCGTTGAAGGTGGTCGAACGCTCGGACAGGTTGCGGACCTCGTCGGCGACCACGGCGAAGCCTCGACCGGCTTCACCGGCACGCGCGGCTTCGATGGCGGCGTTCAGGGCCAGCAGGTTGGTCTGGTCGGCGATCGACTTGACGTCTTCCAGCAGCGCGAAGATGCCATCCAGGTGCTGCGCCATCTGGTCGATGTGCTGCACGGTGGTGCTGCTCTGGCCGCTGACCTGTTCCAGTGCTTCCACCAGCTGTTCCATGCGGTGGCTGGCATGCTGGGCGAAGCGGGCCACGTCGACCCCGGCGCCGCCGTCATCACCGGCGCGGTCCACGATGCGGGCCAATGCCTGGCTCTGCTGGCGGGACTTGCGGTTCATGGCCTCGAAGCTGCCACCCAGGCCGGCCACGGCCTGGCGGATCAGGTCACGGGCGCGTTCGATCTCGCCGCGCGACCCGTCGATTTCGTTGCCGACAAAGGCGCGCAGATCGGTCAGCAGCTGGTCCTGCTCCCGCATCATGCGGGCATGCTCGGGCGAGCGCTGGGTCTGGGCGCGGGCGGTCCACCACGCGAAGCCGAGCCAGCTGAGCGTCATCGTGGTCAGGATCGCCCAGCGCAGAGCGGCGGGCCACTCGAAGCCGATGGCGAAGGGGAGCAGCAGGGTCAGGACCAGGGGGGCGGCCAGACTAGTGAAAATGCGTGAGTACATGGACGTTCTCGGGGAGGTGCACGGAGGATGTATCGGCCGTACCCCCGTTTGCTTTAGGCACAGCGCACATTTTTCGTGCGCCTGCCGTCCGCAGCCACGCATGGCGTGGCTCTACCCGTCAGCGCAGCTGACGGTCAACCGCCTCGATCATCGCCTTGCGCGAAATCAGGAAATCCCAATACTGCCCGCCGGTCTGCCGCCACAGCACCGCCGACCGCACGGCGGCCAGCAGCAGGGCGCGGATCTCGGCGACCACGCCGGCTTGGCCGAGGTAGTGCGGGTTGCCCTGCACCATCACCCGCGGCTTGAGGTGGCTGATGGTGTCGGCATACAGGCCGCCCAGCGCGGCCAGCACGTCCGGATGGGCGCTGTCGCCCAGCTCCACCGACTGGCGCTGGGCGCGTTCGATGCCCTGGCTGACCTGATCGACCACTGCCTGCTCACGGACGAAGCGGCGCTCCAGCTGCAGCACCGCCAGCGCCAGCCGCGGCAACATCTCGTCCTGGCCCTGGTTGCGGAAGTAGTTGTGCAGCAGGCGCAGGCCCGGCGCCACGTTGGTGGCGCTGCCGTAGATCGCCTGCGGGCTGTCGGCGTCGATCCTGAACACGCTGTCGATCGCCGTGCGGACCACGCTGGCCTCGGAATGGCCGGTTTCGGCGATGCGGCGCACCTGCTGCAGCGCCTGGGCGATGCCGGCCAGGGCAAGAACGCGGTCGTCGACGGAAAAACTCATGCAGCAGATACCTCAAAGGGGGAAGGGGTGGTGCGCAGGCGCTGCTCCAGCGGCGCGTCGGTGGCGGCGATCACCGCGCCACCCAGGCAGACCTCGTCGTCATACAGCACCAGGGATTGACCAGGGGTGACGGCGCGCTGCGGGCGTGCGAAGCGCACCTCCAGCGTTCCATCGTCGCGCACCCGCACCGTGCAGGGCTCGTCGGGCTGGCGGTAACGGGTCTGTGCCGTGCACTCGAACTGCCGCGCGGGTGGGGCGCCGGCGATCCAGTGGGCGGTTTCGGAATGCAGCCGGGTGGACTGCAGCCACGGACTCTCGCGGTCCTGGTCCACGTACAGCACGTTGCTGGCCACGTCCTTGCCCACCACGTACCACGGCGCCGCCGGGCGACCGCGCACGCCGCCGATGTTCAGGCCCTCGCGCTGGCCCAGGGTGAAATAGAACACGCCGGGGTGTTCGGCGATGCGGTTGCCGTCCGGGTCCTGGATCTCGCCGGTACGGGCCGGCAGGTAGCGGCCCAGGAACTCGCGGAAGTCGCGCTCGCCGATGAAGCAGATGCCGGTGGAATCCTTCTTGGCATGGGTCGGCAGGCGCGCATCGCGGGCGATCCGGCGCAGGTCGTTCTTCTGCAGGTCGCCGATCGGGAACAGGGTGGCGGCCAGCTGGGTTTGCCCCAGCTGGTGCAGGAAGTAGCTCTGGTCCTTGCTGCGGTCGGCCCCGCGCAGCAGTGCCCAACGCCCGCCCAGCTGCGCCACGCGGGCGTAATGGCCGGTGGCGATGCGTTCGGCGCCCAGCTCGCGGGCGGCATCCAGGAAGTGCTTGAACTTCACCTCGCGGTTGCACAGCACGTCCGGGTTGGGGGTGCGCCCGGCCGCGTACTCGGCCAGGAAGTGCTCGAACACGCCCGCCCAGTATTCGCCGGAGAAATCGCGGAAATGGAACGGGATGCCGAGCAGGCCGCAGACCGCCACGGCGTCGCGGCGGTCGTCCTCGGCGCGGCAGTCGCCGCTGCCGTCATCGGCCCAGTTCTGCATGAACAAGCCGGCCACGGGCTCGCCCTGCTGCACCAGGCGCCACGCCGCCACCGACGAATCCACGCCGCCGGAGACGCCCACCATGATCCGCGGCGTGCTCATGCGGTCTCCTTCACGAGCGACAGCGGGTGGCGCTGGCCGGCCAGATAGTCGGCCACCACCGCCCACACCAGCGGGCTGCGCAGGCGCGCGGCATCGGCCTGCAGGGCCTCGGGTGCCAGCCACAGCGCGCGCAGAATCCCGGCGTCCAGCGCACGCGCCGGGTCGTGCGAGACCGGTTCGGCCGCGTAGGCGAAGCGCAGGAACGGCGTGCCGTCCGGTGCGGTCCATTGGTAGGTACCGATGAAGGCGGTCAACGCCACCGTCCAGCCGGTCTCTTCCAGGGTCTCGCGCACGGCGGCTGCCGCCAGGCTTTCGCCCGGTTCCCGGTGGCCGGCCGGCTGGTTGAGCACGGCACGGCCGTCAATGGATTCCTCCACCAGCAACAGCTGCCCGTCGCGCACCACGACGGTGGCCACGGTGACGTGCGGTGCCCAGCGCGGGTCCTGCGCGGCGTTCACCTCAGTATTCGTCCGTCTTGGTGAGTTCGGCTTCCATCGCGTCGGCGGTGCGCATGGCCGCGTCGATCGCGTCGCTGAGCGCGTCGGCGCTGGCGTTGGCATCGACCTTGACCACGAACATGGCCAATTGGTCCTGCTTGACCCAGGCGCCCAGCTTGGCGTCCTGGGAGTCCTCCAGCAGGCGGTTGGCCACGGCGGCCGAGAACTGCTTGCCCGGCGCGCTGTAGCCCGGCGACCAGATCTCGCGGATCCTGTGCTTGCCGAATTCCTCGACCGCCGAGCGCACGAACACCAGCTGGGTGCGGTCGCCCTCAACGTCGAAGACCATCTTGTAGTCGCCGTCCTCGTCCACTTCATAGGGGTACTTCAGCGTGTCCAGCACGCGGCCGACGGCCTTGTCGGGCGCAGCGGCCTGGGCCCCGAAGACGGTGGCGGTCAGCAGCAGCGCGGTGGCGATCCTTTTCATGAAATCCCTGTGAAAGTGTGTACGGATGAGTGGATTGTGACGGGGGCAGGGGGGCAACGTCCAATCTGGCCGGTCCGGCGTTTATAATGTCCGGATGCCCCGCGAGCCCTCCCAAGAACCTCATCACGACCACGGCGTAGCGCTGGAACCGGCCCGGCCGGAGGTCGCGCCGCCGCCGTTCTACCAGGTCATGCTGTTGAACGACGACTACACCCCGATGGATTTCGTGGTGACCGTGCTGCAGAGCTTCTTCGCCATGGACCTGGACAAGGCCACCCAGGTGATGCTCCACGTCCACACCCGTGGCCGCGGCGTATGCGGGGTGTTTACCCGCGAAGTGGCCGAGTCCAAGGTCGCCCAGGTCAACGAATTCTCGCGCATGAACCAGCATCCGCTGCTGTGCACGATGGAAAAGACCGGGTAAATCGGGTTCCCGCCGCCCCGGTTGATTGATCCCGATCCCAATGGGCCCGTGCCAATTCGTAGCCCCGAAGGGAATGGCAGGAGCCATTCCCAACGGCGCAACGCGCCGGCCCGAAGGGTGCCCGCCAGGACGGCGGGCATAACGTTGGCCGGACACCGCGCGCAGCGCGGCACAAGTATCCGAAGCGAACGGATCAACGGCTGGGACAATGCATCCGACGTGTAGACCCGCCGAAGCCGACCGGTGGCCGTTCCAAGCCCTTCAGCCCGTCCATGATGGGAAAGGGTACCGGGGGCCGCCTGCGGGCGGGGGTGCCTGCAATGGGTCAATGACGTCGCCATCACGGGTGGACTGCCAATGCTGGCGGTGTCTGGGGCATGATCGTGGAAGTGATAACGCCATCTGAACGCACCGATCCGCTAGGGTGATGGAAATTGCGCTGCAAGGCCGCATATTGTTCTCAACTGCCGCCGGAGTAGAACATGTTCAGTAAAGACCTCGAACACACCATCGGTCAGTGCTACAAGCGCGCCCGTGAGGCCCGGCATGAGTTCATGACGGTGGAACACCTGCTCTTGGCACTGCTCGACAACCCGTCCGCCCAAGCCGTGCTCAAGGCCTGCGGGGCTGACGCCGAACGCCTGCGCCAGGAACTGGAGCAGGCCATCGAGGCCTCGGTCTCGCGCCTGGCCGAAGACGATGGCCGCGATACGCAACCCACGCTGGGCTTCCAGCGCGTGCTGCAGCGGGCCGTCTACCACGTGCAGTCTTCGGGCAAGAAGGAGGTCACCGGCGCCAATGTGCTGGTCGCCATCTTCGGCGAAAAGGACTCGCACGCGGTCTATTACCTCAACCAGCAGGATGTGACCCGGCTGGATATCGTCAATTACCTCTCCCATGGCATCGCCAAGCTGGGGGAGGATGGCGAAGTGCCGCCGTCGGCCGATGCCGAGGGGCGGGCCGAAGGGGGCGATGGCGAAGGCAAGGGCGATGCCCTGGCCGAGTTCGCCAGCAACCTCAACGAGGCCGCGCGCAATGGCCGGATCGACCCGCTGGTCGGCCGCCGCGACGAAATCGAACGCACCATCCAGGTCCTGTGCCGCCGCCGCAAGAACAACCCGCTCTACGTGGGCGAGGCCGGCGTGGGCAAGACCGCCATCGCCGAAGGCCTGGCCAAGCGCATCGTGGAAGGCTCGGTGCCCGACGTGCTGGCCGATGCGGTCATCTACTCGCTCGACCTGGGTGCGCTGGTGGCGGGCACCAAGTACCGCGGCGACTTCGAGAAGCGGCTCAAGGGCGTGCTCACCGCGCTGAAGAAGATGCCCAATGCGGTGCTGTTCATCGATGAGATCCACACCATCATCGGCGCCGGTTCGGCGTCGGGTGGCACCATGGACGCCTCCAACCTGATCAAGCCGGCGCTGGCGTCGGGCGAGCTGCGCTGCATCGGCTCGACCACCTTCCAGGAATACCGCGGCATCTTCGAGAAGGACCGGGCCCTGGCCCGTCGTTTCCAGAAGATCGACATCGTCGAGCCGACGGTGGGCGAGACCTATGAAATCCTGCAGGGCCTCAAGCCACGCTACGAGGCGCACCACGGCGTGACCTACGCCGACGATGCGCTGCAGGCGGCGGTCGACCTGTCGGTCAAGCACATCGGCGACCGGCTGCTGCCGGACAAAGCGATCGACGTGATCGACGAGGCCGGCGCGCGCCAGCGGCTGCTGCCCGAGGGTGAGCGCAAGGAGCTGATCGACATCGAGGAAATCGAGACGATCGTGGCCAAGATGGCGCGCATCCCGGCCAAGCAGGTCAGCGCTACCGACAAGGATGTGCTGCAGCACCTGGAGCGCAACCTGAAGATGGTGATCTTCGGCCAGGATCCGGCGATCGAGACCCTGGCGTCGGCGATCAAGCTCGCGCGTTCCGGGCTGGCCAACCCCGAAAAGCCGATCGGCAACTTCCTGTTCGCCGGCCCCACCGGCGTGGGCAAGACCGAGGTGACCAAGCAGCTGGCGCTGCAGCTGGGCATCGAGCTGGTCCGCTTCGACATGAGCGAGTACATGGAGCCGCATTCGATCAGCCGCCTGATCGGTGCGCCTCCGGGCTATGTCGGCTTCGACCAGGGCGGCCTGCTCACCGAGAAGATCGTCAAGACCCCGCACTGCGTGCTGTTGCTGGACGAGGTGGAGAAGGCCCATCCGGACATCTTCAACATCCTGCTGCAGGTCATGGACCGTGGCGTGCTGACCGACACCAACGGCCGCGAGGCCAACTTCAAGAACGTGGTGCTGGTGATGACCACCAATGCCGGCGCGGCCCAGGCCTCGCGGCGTTCGATCGGCTTCACCCGGCAGGATCACGCCACCGACGCGATGGAGATCATCCGCAAGAGCTTCACGCCGGAATTCCGCAACCGCCTTGATGCGGTGGTGCAGTTCCAGCCGCTGGGCTTCGAGCATATCCTGCGCGTAGTGGACAAGTTCCTGATCGAGCTGGAGATGCTGCTGCAGGAAAAGCACGTCAGCCTGTCGGCCACCCCGACCGCGCGCGACTGGCTGGCCCGCCACGGCTTCGACCCGCTGATGGGTGCCCGCCCGATGGCGCGCGTGATCCAGGACAAGGTCAAGCGTCCGTTGGCCGACGAGCTGCTGTTCGGCAAGCTGGTCAACGGCGGGCGCGTCAGCATCGACGTGCGCGACGACGAGCTGTTCGTCGAGACCCAGGCCGAGCCGGAGCGTCGCCTGCCGGCCACGGTGGAATAAGGGCAGGTCACCACCGTTGGTGGTGACGCGATCAAAAAAGCGCCCAAACGGGCGCTTTTTTTGTGCTCAACGCCGCGCCCGGTTCGCAAATGCCTCGGCGGTGATCGGCTCGAGGGTGCTCACCGCGCAGCTCTGCTGGTCGGTGCGCAGCTTGCTGGCGCGGGCGCCGCACAGTTGGCCCTCGTTGCCGGGCGTGACGAATTTCAGCGTGCGCGAGAAGCTCGCGCTGCTGCAGGAGTTGGCGAAATGGACGATGTAATGGTCGCTGCCGTTGCGCAGCAGAATGCTGCTGTCGGCACCATTGCGGACCAGCAGCTGGTCGCTGGAGAGGGTGATGCAGTCCGACCCGGGCTGCGCGGCCGGTGCGGGTGCGGTCTGGGCCGATGCCGCGCCGGCCAGGCAGGAGGCGGCAAGCAGGCACGCGGTAATCAAGGTCTTCATGACAGAGCCAGGCGATGACGATCCGGAGTGGATCGGACGCCACCATGCGCCAGTACGGTCGCGGACGAATCTGCACCAAGGCAGCCTGACCGTCGGCAGGGTGAAGAGGGTCAGGGTGCCGCTTGGCAGGGCCGGGTGGCTGAATAGTGCCCACGCAAAAAGGCCAGCGTATAGCCGGCCTTCAGGCGTGACTTCTGTTGGGAAGTCGCCCCGTACCGCTTACTTCATGCGGTAGGTGATGCGACCCTTGGTCAGGTCGTAGGGGGTCATTTCGACCTTGACCTTGTCGCCCGTCAGAATACGGATGTAGTTCTTGCGCATGCGGCCGGAAATATGGGCGACGATGATGTGCCCGTTTTCCAGTTGGACGCGGAAAGTGGTGTTAGGCAGCGTCTCTTTGACGGTGCCTTCGAACTCGATGGAGTCGTCTTTCGACATGTAGTCCTGTGCAGTTCAATAAACGGCCGAGCTGGCCTTAAGAGCGGGCATTTTACGCGCACTTCCCCTTGGATGCAAAGTTTGTGTTAACTGCCCGTGCGGCGGGCGCGCCGGCCGTTGGCCGGCCTTCACAATATCGGGCGACTCAGGCCAACGACGCGGCGGAAAACGCCCCGAACCGCTCCGTCCAGGTCCCGGCCGGCTCAACGGCATTCACCTGCTCGCGCACCACCCCCAGGAAACGCTCCCGCGGCCAATGCTCCGCGCCCATCCGCAGCAGATGGTCGTTTTCCACCTGCGCATCGATCAATGGCCAGCCCCACGCGCGCAAGCGGTGGGCGAGCCCCGCCAGCGCCACCTTGGAGCCACCGCTGGCGGCGCTGAACATGCTTTCGCCGAAGAACATCCGGCCGATGGCCACACCGTAGATCCCACCCACCAGCCTGTCGCCGTCGAATACCTCGACCGAATGCGCGTAGCCCAGCGCATGCAGCTCCACATAGGCCTCGACCATGGCGGCGGTGATCCACGTGCCGTCCTGGCCGGGCCGGGGGCTGGCTGCGCAGGCTTCCATGACCTGACCGAAGCGGGTGTCGGCGCGCAGGGTCCAGGTGCTGGAGCGCAGGCTGCGGCGAAACCGTGCCGACAGATGCACGCCATCGGTGCGGAACACCATGCGCGGGTCCGGCGACCACCACAGCAGCGGTTGCCCCTCCGAGAACCATGGGAAGACGCCGCCGGCGTAGGCGTTGAGCAGCCGCACCGGGGACAGGTCGCCGCCTACCGCCAGCAGCCCATCCGGATCTCGCAGGGCCGTTTCAGCCGGGGGGAACGGCGCATCGGGGCGGTCCTCCAACAACCACGGCAGGTGTCGGCTCATACGGCGTCCGGGGCCTTGAACGGGCTGTGCGCGGCCAGCGTGTTGGCATACTGCGCGACCTCGGCGCGTTCCTGCCGGCACCAGCCGGCCAGTGCGGCCGCGAAGTCCGGCTCGGCGATCCAGTGGCGGCTGCGCACGGTATGCGGCAGGAAGCCGCGTGCTAGCTTGTGCTCGCCCTGCGCGCCCGGCTCGAACCGGCTCAGGCCTTCGCGCAGGCAGTAGGCGATGCCCTGGTAGTAGCAGGTCTCAAAGTGCAGGCCGGGCAGGGTGGTGCCGCCCCAGTAACGGCCATACAGCGTGTCGCCGCCGCGCAGGCACAGCGCGCCGGCCACGGGCGCGTCGTCGAGCATTGCCAGAAAGATCACCACCTGGCGCGGCATCACCCTGGCCATGTGGTGCAGGAACGGCAGGGTCAGTGCCGGTGAGTTGCCGTACTCGCTGAAGGTCTGCAGGTAGAACTGGTGCATGGCCTGCAGGTCGGCCTCGGTGGCCTCATCGCCATGCACGATCCGGTAGGTGACGCCGGTGCGGGCCAGCTTCGCGCGTTCCTGGCGGATGTTCTTGCGGTGCTTGTGGTCCATCGCGGCCAGGAAGCCGTCGAAGTCCTGCCAGTGGCCCGGGTTGTGCCACTGGAACTGGATGTCCTCGCGCAGCAGCCAGTCGGCGCCGAACGCCGGGTCGTCGGCGGCGGGGTGGAAGTTGATGTGGGCCGACGACCAGCCCATGCGTGCAACCTCGCTTCGCAGCGCCTGGACCAGGTGCTGCCGCGTGGTGTCGTCTGCGGCCAGCAGGCGCGGTCCGGTCACGGGCGAATACGGCACCGCGCCCAGCCATTTCGGGAAGTACGCCAGCCCGTGCCGCTCGTAGGCATGGGCCCAGGCATGGTCAAACACGAACTCGCCGTGCGAGTTGTCCTTCAGGTAGCCGGGGATGGCCGCGCGCAGCGACTCGCCGTCCCACAGCGTGAAGTGCCGGGGGCGCCAGCCCCATTCCGTGCGCAGGCAGCCGTGCTCCTCCAGCCCGGAAAGAAAGGCGTGGCTGACAAACGGGTTGCGGCCGTCGTGCAGGGCGTCCCAGTCGGCGGCGGGGATGTCGGACAGGCGATGGAGAAAGCGTGGATCGGGCATGGCTAGAGGATAGGGCAGGGCGATCGGAAAGGGGTGATTTCAGGCGAGGTCGATGGGGTTCTGGAATGCGATCAGAACTTTGTTCGGTGACGCGGGAAAAGCGTGCGTTGGCGCGCTTAACCGAGGGCGTGAAGCGCGCAGATTGCGCGAACGCATCCGGTGATGCGCCAACGACTTTCAAGGAGAGGCACGATGGTAAGAAAGCACCTACCGCTGATTGCGGCGAGTTTTGGAGTGATGCTGGTGGCCGGCGGCGCTGCTGGGTCACAGGCAGTGCCAGCGGTTGGTTCCGGCAACCCATTGCCACAGGTGATGGTGGCGCCCGTCGCATCTCAGCACGTCCGCGATGCGGAGCTGGATGCTGTTCTCACGGTCGAGGCCCAGCGCATCCTCGATGCCATCGAGTTGATCGAAGGGCAGCAACGGGAGGGGGTGGCCATCGCATCTGCCGATACGGAGAGTGGGGTCGTCACAGTGCAGCTGCCTGCGACGTTCCTGCCGGATGATTACGGTGCCGGGTTCGAGGATCAGCTCGATCAGTTCCGCACCAGCGTTGTTTTTCTGGCGGGTAAGGCACTGGATGTTTCCGAAGTGCGCTTCCTGTTCGACGGGCGCTCCATCGAGGAGCACTTTCCAGAATTGGTGGAAGAGGAGCGGGAAGCGAGGGCAGGAATGGCAGTGCGCGCAGATGAAGGGGGCGTAGCGTTCGTCGCAGCATCACACGGGCTGTATTTTCACCATGGCTACCGGGATTGGCGGGTCCAGCGGCCATCGCCCCAAGGGGTGCAGGAGGACTTCATTACGCCCTCCTACGCCGACGAGCTCCAGCGACTCCTGGAGGAGCGCGCGTCGGTTCGTGTTGTGCGCCCGCGCGTGGGCAGTAATGGCGTACACGCCGAGAGTGGTCAGGAATGGTGGAAGCTTGCCGCCCGATATCACATCAAGGAAATGTATCCGCAGCAGACACGGATCTGGAACTCAAAAGGCGATTGGATCTGGCCTCCGCGACTACGATGAGGACATCAACAGTCGTCCGCTTCTGGCCAACCACCTTGGTTCCAACGTAGCAATCCACCTGCACACGAACGGGAATGATTTCCCCCAGCCGAGGGGTGTCGAGGTCGTCGCCCAGCCGGGGAGGCCCGAAGATGCGAGATTGGCGTCGGCGGTGCTGTGCAGCATGCAGGAGCAGGTGCGGAGCATACCCAGCTATGCAGCGTTCCCATTCGCGGCGCGCCCGGTGTTCGTCAGTAAGGGGGAGAACCGGCTTGCCAGGATGCCGTCGGTCATCGTTGAAGTCGCGTACCACTCGAACCCGGACGATGCGGCAGCGCTTCAGGATCCCGCGTTTCGTTCTGCGTCGATGAAAGGCGTAGAGAAGGGGTACCGCCTGTTCCGTGACGGAAAATCCTGCGAGCCCTTCGTGCTGCAGCCCATTCCCGATGTCTCGCTGGCTACGGGTGCATCGCAGGAGATCGCGCTACCCTTCGCCGGCCATCCGCAGTTCCCGGTCACGATGGAGTTCACGACCGCCAACTGCAGCAGTCCGGGCGCCTGCAGGCCCAGCAGGACCACATTCGATGATCCGAATGCACCCATCGCCGTAGTGATGCGCTGCGCGGGCAATCTGGCCGGCACGGCCCGCTGGAGCGTGGTCTTGCGCGATGTGGATGGTGTGGCGACGGCGCCGGTCGAGTTCCAGCAGACCTGTTCCAGGCCGGGTGCGCCGCCAGCAGCGTAACTGGAGTGCGGCGCAAAAAAACGGCCGGCGATTTCTCGCCGGCCTTTTGGGCTGAAGCGGGGCGTCTGGGCTCAGCCCAGCTCGCCCTTCGCATCCAGGTAGCGCTCGGCGTCCAGCGCGGCCATGCAGCCGAAGCCGGCCGAGGTGATCGCCTGGCGGTAATGCTGGTCGGCCACGTCGCCGGCGGCGAACACGCCTTCCACCGAGGTCTCGGTGGCGTTGCCGCCCAGGCCCGAACGGATGTCCAGGTAGCCGTTGTTCATGGTCAGCTGGCCGTCGAACAGGCTGGTGTTGGGGTGGTGGCCGATGGCCACGAAGAAGCCGTGGGCGTCGATGTCGCGGGTGCTGCCATCCAGGGTGGACTTCACGCGCACGCCGGTGACGCCGGCCTCGTTGCCCAGCACTTCCTCGACCTGGTGGTGCCACACGGTCTCGATCTTGCCGGAGGCGACCTTGGCGAACAGCTTGTCCTGCATGATCTTTTCCGCCTTCAGCGTGTCGCGGCGGTGGACCAGGTAGACCTTGCGGGCGATGTTGGACAGGTACAGCGCCTCTTCCACGGCGGTGTTGCCGCCGCCGACCACGACCACGTCCTGGTCGCGGTAGAAGAAGCCGTCACAGGTGGCGCAGGCCGACACACCGCGACCCTTGAAGGCCTCTTCGGTCGGAATGCCCAGGTACTTGGCCGTCGCACCGGTGGCGATGATGAGCGCGTCGCAGGTGTACTCGGCGCTGTCGCCGATCAGCGTGAACGGGCGCTTGGAGAGGTCGGCGGTGTGGATGTGGTCGAAGATCACCTCGGTCTCGAAGCGCTCGGCATGGGCCTGCATGCGTGCCATCAGGTCCGGACCCATCAGGCCGTGCGCGTCGCCCGGCCAGTTGTCCACCTCGGTAGTGGTCATCAGCTGGCCGCCCTGCTGCAGGCCGGTGATGACGACCGGCTTCAGGTTGGCACGCGCGGCGTAGACCGCGGCGGTCCAGCCGGCGGGGCCGGAGCCGAGGATGACGAGCTTCTGGTGGCGGGAAGGCTTGGAATTGCTCATGTAGACTCGCAAAGAGATGACGGGGCGGGGCGCTGGCGGAACATTGCCGGGCGTCCAAGACAGGTCATAGAGTGGCGGCAGGGGCGGGCTGATTCAAGGCGAGCGGTGGAACGGCGCAACCCGGTGGGGTGGTCGATCGCTGGCGCGCCGGGGATTTGACGCTTGCCGGCGCCTCCGGGTGTACCGACCAAGGTCGGTACCTACCTTGGGGGGCGTCAGTCGTTTATTATCAAGCACTAACAGTGCATTCCCAAGGTCTGGTCTAAGGTGGCGAAGCAGGTCCCGGAACGAACCAAGTCTCCCGACGGCAAAGCGGCGTCGCGCCGTGCTGCGGCTGCGGCGCCGGTCGAAAACCCGCGCAAGCAGCGCCTGTGGCGCGATCTTGGGCTGATCGCCATTGCCCCGGCGCTGCTGTACCTGGTGGCCAGTCTGTTCACCTATTCGGCCGCCGACCCCGGCTGGTCGCACACCGGCAGCGTGGTCGCGCCGATCCACAACATGGGCGGGCGCGTAGGCGCCTGGATCGCCGACGTGCTGCTGCAGCTGTTTGGCTATATCGCGTTCGTGCTGCCCATCGTGCTCGGCGCGCTGGCCTGGTTCGCGATGTTCGGGCTCAAGCGCGAGAGCAAGGGCGAGCACGATCTGGACCCGGCGCTGCGCCTGGTCGGTCTGGTCGGCTTCCTGATTGCCGGCACGGGCTTCCTGCACCTGCGGCTGTTCAGCGGCGACGTCGCACATGCCGGTGGCATCCTCGGTCGGCTGGTCGGCAACTCGCTCAGCGCCGGCTTCGGCGCGCTGGGCGCCAACATGTTCGTGCTGGTGCTGCTGCTGGCGTCGATCACCCTGGCCACGGGCATTTCGTGGTTCGTGGTGATGGAGAAGATCGGCCGCGCGGTACTGGCCTTGCCGCCCCTGCTCAACAAGAAGAAGGAGCAGGCCAACGAATGGCAGCAGACCCGCGCGATGCGCGAGGAGCGCCAGGAAGTGCGCAAGGTCGACGCCGAGGTGCGCGCCAAGCGCGAGCCGGTCAAGATCGAGCCGCGCCCCGAGCCGGTGCTGGAGAAGAGCGACCGCGCCAAGCGCGAGACCCAGATCCCGATGTTCCGCGGGGTCAATGGCGATGGCTCGGACCTGCCGCCACTGGCACTGCTGGACGATCCCAAGCCGCAGCCCAAGGGCTACGACGAGGAGACGCTGGAGACGCTGTCGCGCCAGATCGAATTCAAGCTCAAGGACTTCCGCATCGAGGCCCAGGTGGTCGGCGCCTATCCGGGCCCGGTGATCACCCGGTTCGAGATCGAGCCGGCGCCGGGCATCAAGGTCAGCCAGATCAGTTCGCTGGACAAGGACATCGCCCGCGGCCTGTCGGTGAAGTCGGTGCGCGTGGTCGATGTGATTCCGGGCAAGTCGGTGGTGGGCCTGGAAATCCCGAACGTCACCCGCGAGATGATCTACCTCTCCGAGCTGCTGCGTTCGAAGGAATACGACAAGTCCACCAGCCCGCTGACCCTGGCGCTGGGCAAGGACATCGCCGGCCGCCCGACCGTGGCCGATCTGGCGCGCATGCCGCACCTGCTGGTCGCCGGTACCACCGGTTCGGGCAAGTCGGTGGCGGTCAACGCCATGGTGCTGAGCCTGCTGTACAAGGCCTCGCCGAAAGACCTGCGGATGCTGATGATCGACCCGAAGATGCTCGAACTGAGCGTCTACCAGGGTATTCCGCACCTGCTGGCACCGGTGGTCACCGACATGAAGGAGGCCGCCAACGGCCTGCGCTGGTGCGTGGCCGAGATGGAGCGGCGTTACAAGCTGATGAGCGCGGTGGGCGTGCGCAACCTGGCCGGCTTCAACAAGAAGGTGAAGGACGCCGAGGACGCCGGCCAGCCGCTGATGGACCCGCTGTTCAAGCCGAACCCGGAACTGGGCGAGGCGCCGCGGCCGCTGGAGACGCTGCCGTTCATCGTGATCTTCATCGACGAATTCGCCGACATGATGATGATCGTCGGCAAGAAGGTCGAAGAGCTCATCGCGCGCCTGGCACAGAAGGCGCGTGCGGCGGGCATCCACTTGATCCTGGCTACCCAGCGCCCGTCGGTGGACGTCATCACCGGCCTGATCAAGGCCAATATCCCTACGCGTATCGGCTTCCAGGTCAGTTCGAAAATCGACTCGCGCACCATCCTGGACCAGTCCGGCGCCGAGACGCTGCTGGGCCACGGCGACATGCTGTACCTGCCGCCGGGCACCGCGCTGCCGGACCGTGTCCACGGCGCGTTCGTGTCGGACGAGGAAGTGCACCGCGTGGTCGAGCACCTCAAGGCCAGCGGGCCGGCCGATTACATCAGCGGCGTGCTGGATGAAGTGCAGATGATGGGCGATGGCGTCGTGGTCGGCGCCGGTGGCCTGCCCGAAGCCAGTGGCGGGGCAGGCGACGAGTCCGACCCGCTGTACGACGAGGCGCTGCGCATCGTGACCGAGACCCGCCGCGCGTCGATCTCCGGCGTGCAGCGCCGGCTCAAGATCGGCTACAACCGCGCCGCGCGCCTGATCGAGGCGATGGAAGCGGCCGGCGTGGTCAGCCCGCCCGAGCACAACGGCGACCGCAGCGTGCTGGCCCCGCCGCCCCCCAAATAACGGGGCACCTGGCCACACAAGCGGTAGAGCCACCCCATGGGTGGCTGCACCATCCGTAATGCACACCCAAGGATCGACATGAACCGCATGAAATGGATGACGGTGTGCGCAGCAGCATGGCTCCCGCTGCAGCTCTGCGCCCAGACCACCGCACCGGTCCAGGTGCCGGTACCGGTGCCAGCCATGGCCCCCGCGCCCACCCCCGCGTCGCCGGCCCCCGCCAGCGACACCCAGGCCAGCAACAACTACAGCTTCGTGCGCTACCGGGCCGATTACGTGGTGCGGCCGGACGCCGGCAACGTGCAGACCGAGGAATACGAGATCCTGCTCAAGACCAAGGCCGCGGTCGAGCAGTTCAGCCAGGTGCGGCTTAGCTACAGCGAGAAGATGGAAACGCTGGAGGTGCTGTCGGCCTACACGCTCACCGCCGACGGGCAGCGCCGCGACGTGCCGGCCGACCGCATCTACACCCAGGAAAGCTATTCCAGCGCGGCGGCGGCCATGTATGCCGACCGCAAGGTGCGGGTGGTGGTGTTCCCGAACCTGGCGCCGGGCACGCGGGTGGTCTACCAGACCCGTCGCACCCAGACCACGCCGTACTTCCCGGGCTACTTCGGCCTGTGGGAAACCTTCAGCGTGTTTGCCCAGTACGACGATGCACAGGTGACCCTGACCGCACCATTGAACCTGCCCATGTACGTGCAGGCACGCGGCGTGGAGGGCGGTACGTCGCCGAAGCGCCGTGACGGCCAGGCCAGCTGGACATGGCGCTACCGCCGCCCGGATCCGATGCAGGTGCAGAACTGGTCGGCGGCCGCGTGGGAATTCAGCCCCACCATCATGGCCAGCACCTACCGCGACTGGTCACAGGTGGCACGCGCCTACCAGGTGAAGGGTGGCGAGGCGGCGCGCGTGACGCCGGGCATCCAGGCGCTGGCCGACGAAGTCACCCGCGGCATCGACGACCGCCGCGAGCAGGCCGCCGCGCTGTACCGCTGGGTCTCGCAGAACATCCGTTATGTGGCGGTGTATCTCGGCAACGGCGGGCTGGAGCCCAACCCGGCGCAGAGCATCCTCGACAACCATTACGGCGACTGCAAGGACCATGTGGTGATTCTGGAGGCATTGCTCGCCGCCCGTGGCATCGACAGCACCCCGGTGCTGATCGGCGCCGGCGGCGGGCCCACCCTGCCGGCCATTCCGCTGCTGGGGCGCTTCAATCACGCCATCACCTATGTCCCGGAGTTCGACCTGTATCTGGACTCCACCAGCGCCTATGCGCGGTTCGGCCAGCTGCCGGAAGGTGACCTGAGCGCGCCGGTGCTGCACACCCGCCAGGCCACCGTGGCCCGCACGCCGGACAACAATGCCGCACGCAACGGCAGCGGTTTCGAGGTCACGTTCCACTTCGACCCCACTGGCAGCCTCTCGGGCCAGACCGTGCAGCAGCCGCGCGAAGTTGCCGAGATCGGTCTGCGTAGCTCGTTCGCGCGCCTCAATGCGCAGAACCGCGCGCGCGTGGAGGAGTCGATCATGGCCTCGTCGGGCTTCGATGGCAGTGGCACGCTCACCCTGCTGGGCGACCCGCAGGATCTGACCCGTCCGTTCAACTACCGCTACGACTTCCACGCCAGCGACTACGTGGACTTCGGTGTGGTCGGCGGGATGACGCTGCCGGATGCGCCGGGCGGCGACTCGTTCCGCGACATCTACACCACGACCTCCGCGCCCGGGAACGACACCCCGTTCTACTGCAACGACAACGAGCGCGAGGAGACCTACCGGCTGGAGTTCCCGTCCGGCGTGCCGATCGTGGCGATGCCGCGCAACCTGCAGTTCCGCAATGCGGCCGGCGAGTACGCGCTGACGTGGTCGCGCGAGGGGCAGGCGGTCGTGGCCCGTCACCGGCTGCACCAGAACGCGGTGCGTGGGCCGGATGCGCTGTGCCAGCCGGGCGACTATGCTGCCTTCCGCGAGCTGTACCAGCAGGTCCGCCGCGGCTTCCGCGGGCAGGTGGTCTACGGCGACCTGCGCACGGTTCAGGCCGGCCCCTGATTGCCCATTCAGGATGGCATCGGCACACTGTCGGCCATCTCCATCCTCGTCCCTGGATCCCCGCATGCACAGCTCCCTCCGCCGCTATCTCGTTGCCGCCACCCTGGTCTGCGCCAGCGTGGGATCGGCCAGTGCATGGGCCGGCGCCCGCGACGAGTTGAACCGTTTCAGCCAGGGCCTGAAGGGCCTGGACGGGCAGTTCAGCCAGCAGGTGTTCGACAGCAAGGGCAAGGTGAAGGAAACCACCAGCGGCCGTGTGGCGCTGTCGGCGCCGCGCCAGTTCCGCTGGGAGTACATCAAGCCGCACGAACAGCTGATCATCGCCGACGGCAAGAACGTGTGGGTGTACGAGAAGGACCTGGAGCAGGCCACCAAGCGCCCGCAGGGCGCCGAAGAGCAGAACAGCCCGCTGACCGCGCTGATCAACCCGAAGCTGCTGGACCAGCAGTACGACGTCAGTGAAGAGGCCGCTGCCCGCGACGGCCTGCAGTGGCTGTCGCTCAGCCCCAAGCGTGAGACCGAGACCTCGTTCCAGTACGCGGCGCTGGGCTTCAATGCCCAGGGCCTGGCGCGCATGGAAGTAGTGGATGCGGTCGGCCAGCGCACGGTCATCAACTTCAGTGGCTGGAAGCGCAACCCGGGCTTCGCGGCCGGTACCTTCAGCTTCGCGCCGCCGAAGGGCACCGACGTCATCGGGGAATAAGTGCAGCCGGGCATGGCCCGGCTCTACAATGACACGTGGCTAGAAACCGAACGACATTCAACGGGCCGGATCTGCTGGCGGTGGATCGCGACAGCATGCGCCCGCTCGCCGAGCGCATGCGCCCGCAGACCCTCGACGAGATGGTGGGGCAGAAGCGCCTGCTGGCGCCGGGCAGCGCGCTGCGCCGCGCGGTCGAATCCGGGCATGTGCACTCGATGATCCTGTGGGGGCCGCCGGGCTGCGGCAAGACCACACTGTCGCTGCTGCTGGCCCACTACGCCGACGCCGAATTCCGCGCGATCTCGGCGGTGCTGTCCGGTCTGCCGGAGGTGCGCGTGGTGCTGGCCGAGGCCGCGCAGCGCTTCGCCGAAGGGCGCCGCACGGTGCTGTTCGTGGACGAGGTGCACCGGTTCAACAAGGCCCAGCAGGACGCGTTCCTGCCACATATCGAGCGCGGCACGATTGTGTTTGTCGGCGCGACCACCGAAAACCCCTCCTTCGAATTGAACTCGGCGCTGCTGTCGCGCTGCCGCGTGCACGTGCTTGAGTCAGTATCGCCGGCCGACATCGTCGAGGCGC
Source organism: Stenotrophomonas sp. (assembly GCF_050737075.1). GTDB lineage: Bacteria > Pseudomonadota > Gammaproteobacteria > Xanthomonadales > Xanthomonadaceae > Stenotrophomonas. The sequence goes on along the minus strand of NZ_JBOHXV010000017.1, from coordinate 35,522 downwards.
TGGAGCGTGCCCTGCTGGATCCGGAGCGCGGCCTGGGCGGCGAATCACTGCAGGTCAGTGCCGAGGCGCTGCTGGAGATCGCGACTGCGGCCGACGGCGATGTGCGTCGCGGCCTGACCCTGCTGGAGATCGCCGCCGAACTGGCTGGCGGCGAGGGCGGGCGGATCAGCCCGGAGATGCTGGTGCAGGTGCTGGCCGACCGTACGCGCCGGTTCGACAAGGGCGGCGAGCAGTTCTACGACCAGATTTCGGCCCTGCACAAGTCGGTACGCAGCTCCAATCCGGATGCCGCGCTGTACTGGCTCACGCGCATGCTCGATGGCGGCTGTGACCCGTCCTACCTGGCCCGGCGGCTGACCCGCATGGCCATCGAGGACATCGGCCTGGCCGATCCGCGCGCGCAGTCGATGGCGCTGGAGGCGTGGGACATCTATGAGCGGCTGGGCAGCCCGGAAGGCGAACTGGCCTTCGCCCAGCTGGTGCTGTACCTGGCCAGCACCGCCAAGTCCAACGCCGGCTATGCGGCCTTCAACCAGGCCAAGCAGGAAGTGCGCGAGACCGGCACCCAGGAGGTGCCCCTGCACCTGCGCAACGCGCCGACCAAGTTGATGAAAGAGCTGGGCTACGGCAAGACCTACCAGTACGACCACGATGCCGAGGGTGGCATCGCGCTCGACCAGACCGGCTTCCCGGACGCGATGGGCGAGCGGGTGTACTACCAGCCGGTGGCGCGTGGCCTGGAAATCAAACTCAAGGAAAAGCTCGACCGGCTGCGTGCCGAGCGCGAGCAGGCGCGGGCGCGCAAGGGGCAGGAGTGAGCGGCTTCGGTGCGTGGTGGCAGCAGCTGGGGCTGGTGATGGCCGGCGGCGCACTGGGCGCTGCGCTGCGTTTCATCGTTGGCGACGCCATGCTGCGCCAGTTCGGCAACGGCTTCCCGTGGGGCACGCTCACCGTGAACCTGATCGGCGCGTTCGCGGTCGGCTATGTCGTGGTGTGGCTGCAGACCCGGGGCAGCGCAGCGCCGTATTGGCGCGCCTTCGCCATCGTCGGCATCATCGGTGGCCTGACCACCTTCTCCTCGATGATGCTCGAAGCCGTGCTGCTGGTCCGCAATGGACGCGGCTGGGTCATGCCCGCCTATCTCGGCATCAGCCTCTTTGCCGGCTTTGCGCTGGTGTGGCTGGGCGCAAGGTTGGCGGAGTGGCAAGTCGCACGGTGAAGGTTGGTTGAGGTTGCCAGGCATGGCCTGGCACTACGAGCTCACGCAGATCCGCCCGATTCCCGTACGGATGTCGCCCGAAGGTCCGCAATGCCTCGGGCGAGGAGCCCCCTTCATGTTGAAGGGGGCGCGCCAACGGCGCGGGGTTTAGGAAACATGCCCGTTCGTCCCGCGCCGCAGGCGCGGGACTTCACAGAAATCCGCTGGATTTCTGTGAACTCTCACGATATTGTTCGCCCCCCGTTTGCGTTCCCCCCGTCTGTCATGCGTGATGAAGAAGATCCCGGCACCCTGGAGCTGATGCTGCCGCGCAAGCGCGGTCGGCCGCCCACGTTCGGCTACGCCATGACCGATGCGCAGCGCGCGGCCCGTTACCGCAAGCGGCGCGCCGGCCAGACCGGCAAGGCGGATGTGCGTACCTGCAGCGACATGGTGCTGCTGGACAAGATCCGCGCGGCGATCAGCGGAAAGGATCCGGAGTTGACCGGGTTTCTGGTGCATGTGTTGTGGCAGCGGTATCCGTTGCAGCTGAAGTAACCTCGCCACGCACCATCAGCGCCACCGCCGGGCGCAGGTAGCCCAGCAGGCGCTCGGCCTCCTGCCAGTCGCTCGGGCCGTCCAATTCGAGTTCGTACAGGTCACCGGCGATCGCCGCCAGCGCAGGCTGTCCCAGCATGCGCAGAATGCCGGCCAGACGATGCGCATGGTGGCGCAGGGGCTCGGCGGTCTGTTGGCGCAGGGCGTCTTGCAGGGCGGTCTGCTCCTCCTGCAGCGACTGCAGGAACTGCAGCCACATCGGATCCGCGCCGGGCTCGGCACCCATGGCCGCCGTCGATACGGGTGGCGCGGTGTCGTCCACCCGCAGTACCTCCAGCAGCTGGCGGGTATCGAGTGGCTTGTACAGCACGGCATCCATGCCGCAGGCGCGGCAGCGTTCCACATGGGCCGTTGAGTCGTTGGCCGACAACGCAATCAACTGGGCCGGGATCGCGCCGCGCTGCTGCTCCAGCTGGCGCAGCAGCACCGCCAACTCGTAGCCGCTCATGTCGTCCAGCACGCAGTCCAGCAGCACGACGCCGCACGGTTCGCTGGCCTGGCTGCGCAGCGCGGTGGCGCCGTCGGCGCAGCTGGTGACCGACGCACCGAGTGCCGCCAGGTGGCGGCTGACCATGCTGCGATTGAGTGCATGGTCTTCCACCAGCAGCAGGGTGCGCCCGGCCAGCGGCTGCCCCGCCGGGCGGGCGCCGGCGCCTTCAATCACGACGGGGATGCATGCCTCGAAGCAGCTGCCCTGGCCCGGAGCGCTGCGCAGCGTGAGCTGCCCGCCGAGGGCGCGGACCAGATCCGCGCAGATCGACAGGCCCAGGCCGGCCCCGCCAACGTGCCGCGAATGGGAGCCGTGCGCCTGCGCGAACGGCTTGAATATCGCCTCCTGGTGCTCGCTGGCGATGCCGATCCCCGAGTCGCGCACGGCAAGCAGCAGGTGCGCGCTGTTGGCATCCAGCTGCAGGCCGACGCTGACCTCGATGTGCCCCTGGTCGGTGAACTTCAGTGCATTGCCCAGCAGGTTGCTCAGGACCTGGCGCAGCGCGTCGCCGTCAATCCATACCCGCGGCATCGGGTCGGTGGTCTGTTTGAGGGCCAGCACCAGGCCCTTGCCCTCCGCCGCCGGGCGCACGACCGACAGGCATTCGCGCGCCAGTTGACGCACGTCTTCCCAGCCCGGAGTGGGGTGGTACTGGCCCGCGGCCAGGCGCGAGTAGTCCAGTGCGTGACCCAGCAGGTGGCGAAGTCCGTTGCCGGCCGCACGCGCAGCATTGACCAGCTGCCGCTGGCCCTGGTCGAGCCCAGACTGGTGGAGCAGGTCCACCGACGTCACCAGTGCCTGCGCGGCATTGCGCACTTCGTGGCTCATCATGGCGATGAAGTGCGCCTGCTGGCGCTCGCTGCGCCGGGCCGACTGCTGCGCGCGGCGCAACCAGAAGCCGGTCACCAGCAGCGCGGCCAGGATCATGCCCATCGTCAGCAGCTCCCAGCCGAAGTGCCGCGAGAGCACCGCAAACGACGGCCCGCTGAGATACGTCGCCTTGGTCCAACGCTGCATGAGCACCGCGTGTTCCTGCGGGCTGATCGAGCGCATGGCCTGGTGGATCTGTTCCAGCAGCGGCCGGTCCTGATGGCGCACGACCAGGTGCAGGCTGCCCGGCAGGGTACTCGGGCCGCCATGCAGCAGCAGGCTGTCGCCATGGTCGCGGCGGACCAGCGGGCGCATCACCACGTCCAGCCCCACGGCCACGTCCACCACGCCGGTTTCCACCGCCGCAAGCGCCTCGCGCAGGGTCGGCAGTGCCACCACCTGCAGGTGCGGGTAGTAGGCCGCCATCCACTCATCGTGGCGGCTGCCGCGGACCACGGCCACCCGGCGCAGGTCGGCCAGGTCCGGCGGGTTGGGCACGGTGTGGCGGCTGGCCAGCAGGGTCTGCCCCCGGTAGTAGGCGGGCGAGGTCGCCAGCGCGGCGCAGGGGGCGTTTTCGAGCGGCCCCAGCAGCAGCATCAGGTCGGCGCGGCCATCGCACAGGTCCTGCAGGGCGGCCTGCGTGGACTCGACCTGCTGCTCGCGGAACTGCAGGCCGGTCTGCTCGGCGACCAGAGCCGAATAACCACTGATGAGGTTGGAATCGCGCGCGGCGCGGCTCTCGGTCGCCAGCAGCCGGTGCTGTGAGGGGTCGGTGGCCACCCGCACCACCCGCGTGGTGGGTGCGGCCGTGGTCGACACCGGTGGCAATACGGCGGCCAGCACCACCAGCAGCGTGCTGGCGCGCGCCCAGTCGCTTCTGCTCACAGGACCGCCAGTTGATGGCGCAGGGTGAACAGGTCGCGATCGGTGCGCAGGCCCAGCTTGCGGAACGCCGCATGCTTCTGCGTGCTGATGGTCTTGATGCTGCGGTGCCGCTTCAGTGCGATGTCGGTGACCGTCATGCCGCTCAGGCACATCTGCAGGACTTCGCGCTCGCTCGGCGACAGGCGATGGGCCTCGTGTTCGTCGCGGTAGTTGATCGGCAGGTGGATGTGGCCCGCCGCGACGCGGCCGACCGCACGGGCCAGTGCCTCCAGCGACTCGCCCTTGGACACCACGCCGGCCGCGCCTGCGGCAATGGTGTTGGAGATCATCACGTGGTGCACGTTGGCCGAGAACATCAGCAGCTTCACGCGCGGGAACCGGCGGCGCAGCAGGCGCAACAGCTCCATGCCCTGCAGGTCGCCCTCGGCCAGCGCGTAGTCGATCACGGCCACGTCCACCACGTGCTGCATCAATGTGTTGATCAGTGCCCGGCTGCGGGCGTGGTTGCCCACGACCTGCAGGCGCGCATCCGTGGCGAGGTGCATGACGCTGCCGCGCCGGACGACGTCATGGTCGTCCAGCAGCGCGATCTTCAGCACCGGTGGGCGGACCGGTCCGAGCAGGGGGCCTGGAGGGCGTGGAGACAAAGTAGGCACGCAGTCATGGGGTCTGCGCCATTCTCTCTGGTTCGCTGTCCGCGGAAGATGCCCTGACGTCAGATTAGGACTATTCCTATAACCGGGACGAGAGCCGCGTCACTCTCTGGGGTCGCTGGCACGCGCCGGTTGCCGTGGCGCGGGTCAGCGCCGCTCGCGCTGCAGCAGGCGCATGAACTGTGATGCAAGTTCGAGCACCAGCGGTTCGGCGTTGCTTCGATGCAGCATCGCGATCTCGATGCTGTCTATCGGTGGCAGGCCTTGGCGTGCGGTGAGGGCGCGATGCTCGCGGGTCATGGCGCGGGCCGGCAGCAGGCTGATGCCCATGCCGTCGGCGACGGCGCCCTGGATGCCGCTGAGACTGGAACTGGTGAAGCTGATCCGCCAGCGGCGGCCCATGCCTTCCACTGCGGCGATCAGCTCGTCGCGATACAGGCCGCGTGGGGGAAAGGTCACCAGCGGCACCGGGTCCAGGCCGATGCAGGGGGTGCGGGCGCTGTCCACCCAGCGCATCGGCTCGGGCCAGCACGCCACGCCCTGGCGGCTGTTGCGGCGCTGCTTGACCAGCACCAGGTCCAGTTCGCCATGATCATAGGCCGCGGCAAGGTCGCGGCTGAGGCCGCTGGTCACTTCCAGCTTCACCTGGGGATGGCGGCGGTTGAAGCGCCCCAGCAGCTCGCTGGTGCGCGCGTTGACGAAATCCTCAGGCACGCCCAGGCGCACGGTCACCGCGACGGTGGCGCCTGCCAAGGCCTCGCGCATCTGGTCATTGAGCGACAACATCTGCCGCGCGATGCCCAGCAACGTCTGCCCGGCATCGGTCGGGTGCACATCGCGGTTGCCGCGGATCAGCAGCGGGTGGCCGGCGATGGCCTCCAGCCGCCGGATCTTCTGGCTGATGGTGGACTGGGTGGAATGCAGCCGCGCCGCCGCGGTGGTGAAGCTGCCGCAGTCGGCCACCATCACCATGGCACGCAGCAGGTCCAGCTCGAAGAGCGTGCGATTGATATTGCCACTGGAGGGCATTGCACTATCCGGAAAACGAATGGCGACCGTTTTAGCACGCAGCGATGTACGGGACAAAGCGCCCCGGCTCAGTCGGCAACGACCGCCTCGGCGCGCGCCAGGCTGCGCCCCAGCCGCGCGCCCGCATCACGCATCATCACGTGCAGGGCCGGCGGCCCCAGGATGTCGAATTCCAGTTCCAATGCGAGCAGCCAGTACACCACGGCCCCCTGTGGATGCCCGCCACACCGCAGCAGGCAGCGCTGCGCGTCCACCACCTCCAGCAACCCCGCCGAACTCGGCATGCGCTCGCGCACCGTTTCGATCGGCGCGTGCAGGATCACGCGCGCCTCGTCACCGTAGGGGCCGAGCGACAGCGACTGGCTCACGAAAGCGCGCAGGTCGCCATTGGCCGGCGAGGGGCGGGGGCGGAAGTGCGCACCCACCTCGGGCGTGCTGGTCATGCGGTCGATGCGGAAGGTGCGCCAATCCACGCGCAGCGTGTCCCACGCCACCAGGTACCAGCGGCGTTCGGCATGCACCACGCCCTGCGGTTCCACCTGCCGGTGGCTGGGCTGCCCCTGGCGGTCGGCGTAGTCGAAGCGCAGCTGCAGCTGGTCGCGGCACGCATTGGCCAGCGTGGCCAGCAGCCGGGCGTCGACCAGCGGGCCGCTCTGGTCGATCGGCAGGATCGCCGTGCGCAGTGCATCCAGCCGGCGCCGCAGCCGCGCGGGCATGACCTGTTCCAGTTTCACCATTGCGGTGATGGCGGTCTGCTCGATGCCGCTGATGGTGCCGCTCACCGCCATGCGCAGTGCGAGCGCGGCGGCCAAGGCCTCTTCATCGTCCAGCAGCAGCGGCGGCAAGGCGCGCCCGGCACGGAAGGCGTAGCCGCCGGCCACGCCGCTGCTGGCCTGGATCGGGTAGCCGAGTTCGCGCAGGCGCTCGATATCGCGGCGAAGCGTGCGCGGGTGCACACCGATGTCGGTGGCCAGCGTGTTGCCGGGCCAGTGCGGTCGGGATTGCAGCAGCGAGAGCAGGCGCAGCAGGCGGGCGGAAGTGGTGAGCATGGGTGCAGGGTCGCGCCTGTCGAGGACAGGATCTGTCCGCAATGGTGGCAAGCCTGTGTCCACGGTGCAAGGCCCCCGGCGGCGCACCTTTCCACACCGACAACCACAAGGAGTTCCACATGTCCGTCGTCTTCTACTGGCACCCGATGTCCAGCGCCACCCCCGTCGCCTGCGCGCTGGCCGAGCTGGGTGTTCCCCACGACCGGGTGAGGATCGACATCCGCAACGGCGAGCAGCGCACGCCGGAATACCTGGCCATCAATCCCAACGGCAAGGTGCCGTGCCTGGTGGTGGACGGTACGCCCATCTTCGAAGGCCTGGCCATCCATCTGTGGCTGGGCGAGCGCTTCGGGGTGGCCCGAGGGCTGTGGCCGGCGGCCGACACGCCGGCGCGTCTGCAGGCGATGTCGTCGTGTGCGTGGGCCTACGTGACCTACATGGCCGTGATCGGTCGACTGCGCCTGGCGACCGCCGATGAAACGCTTCGCGACGCGCGGCACGCCGCCGCCGCCGCTGCGGACGCCAAGGGCCTGCTGGATGTACTTGAGGGGCGCCTGACTGGCCGGGCGTGGATGCTGGGCACGCAGTACTCGCTGGCCGATCTGGTGGTTGCGCAGGTGGTCGGCTACGGCACCTACGTCGGGGCCGGGGTCGAGGGGCATCCCGCCGTCGCGGCCTGGCTGGCGCAGGTGCAGGCCCGTCCGGCCATGCAGGGCGAGGTGTGAGCTGCATTCGAATAGTGAATGCCGTACATGATGAAATTTAACTGGTGAATGCCAACCACCGCGCCGTAAGGTGCGGTGGTCTTTCCTGTTCTGCGGCTGCCATGAAATCCATCGTGCTTTCCACCGTCCCACTGCTGCTTGCGCTGGCGCCTGTCGCCCTTGCTGCCGAGCAGGCTGACCTGATCATCCGCCATGCCACCGTGGTGGACGTCGAACATGCCACTACCCACGCCGACCAGGCCGTGGTGGTGCGTGGCAACGACATTGTGGCGGTCGGCGAGGACCGCGTGATCGCAACGCAGTGGAACGCGTCGCGGCGCATCGATGGCAAGGGCCGCTTCCTGATTCCGGGCCTGTGGGACATGCACGTGCACTTCGGTGGCGGTCCGGAGCTGATCGAGGAAAACAAGGCGCTGCTGCCGCTGTACATCGCGCACGGCATCACCAGCATCCGCGACTGCTCCGGCGACCTGCCCGAGCAGGTGCTGCAATGGCGCGGCGAGATCGCCGACGGCACGCTTGAGGGGCCCCAGCTGTTCAGTTCCGGGGCGAAGATCGAAGGCATCAAGCCGGTCTGGAAGGGCACGCTTGAAGTGGGCAGCCAGGCGGACCTGGACGCGGCCCTGGCGCGCCTGAAGCGCGACCGGGTGGACTTCGTCAAGATCACCGACAGCACCTTGTCGCCGGCGCTGTTCCTGTCTGCCGTAAGTGGCGCGCGCGCGAATGGCCTGCGTGCGTCCGGGCATATTCCGATGGCGCTGACCGTGCAGCAGGCGGTGGATGCAGGCATCAGCTCGATCGAGCACTTGGACTACGCCTACAAGGCCGGGGTCAAGGACGAGGCCGCCATCGCGGCGGATTTCGCTGCCAAGCGGATCGACCGCGCCGAGGCCAATCGGCGGCTGGACGCCGGCTTCGACCGCGACACGGCCATGAACGCCTATCGCGGTTTCGCCGCCAAGGGTGTGTACGTCACGCCCACCCTCAACGGCGGCCGCATCCTCGACTTCCTCGACCAGGACAGTCACGCGCAGGATCCCTACCTGGCCTACATCGGCCCGAAGCTGCAGGCGACCTATGCCTGGCGTGTGGAGCGTGCCGCCAAGGCAACGCCGGAACAGATCGCCGCGCGGCACCAGAACTACCACCAGGTCGCGGCCGTGTTGCCGATGCTGCAGCAGGCCGGCGTGACGATCATGGCCGGCACCGATGCGGGGTTTCTCAATTCCTACAACTATCCCGGCATCGGGCTGCATGACGAGCTCAGCCTGTTCGTCAAGGAAGGCCTGACGCCGGCGCAGGCGTTGTCGGCGGCGACCCGTGCGGGCCCGGCTTGGTTCGGCACGCTGGACCGCTACGGCGGTATCTCCGAGGGCAGGGCGGCCGACCTGGTGTTGCTGGACGCCAACCCGCTGCAGGACATCCAGGCCACGCGCGCGATCAACACCGTGGTGTTGCGCGGCCAGGTCTACGACCGCAAGGCGCTGGACGCGCTGCTGGTGCAGACGCGCGCAAAAGTGGCCGCATGGCAGGCGGCCGCGCCGCAGTAGCGCGACGCAGTACGTCGCATCGATGGAAGCAGACGCCCCGCATCGCGGGGCGTTTTCGTTTGTGGCCTGCGTAGCTAACCGTCTGCGTACAGCCGCAATTTGTTGCAGCGGTCATTGAAGCGAATTGCATTCGGAAGCTCCAGACGTGGGCGTATGTTCGCAGTCCTTGGCGACGGGCCGGTGCACTGCGCCGGCAGCAGCGCCGCCGTCACGTCATGGAGCTCTGCAATGAAGTGCCTTCTGCTGCTTTCCGTGGCCGCGTTGCTGCCCGCCGTGTGCGGCGCCGCCGCACCGTCGATCCACGTCGGCGCCATGTACGAATACGCGGAACCTGGCAAGCGCGCACTGCTCAAGCGCGTTCGAAACACCGGCGAGGCCACGGCGTTCGTACGCGTGCAGATCACGGAAGTGCGCTACGCCGCAGACGGTACGTTCCACGAAGTGTCCGTCGACACGACCGCCTCGGGTGCGGCCGCAGGCCTCATCGCCAGTCCCTCGCGCCTGATCGTGCCGGCGCAGGGGCAGCAGGCCACCCGCCTGCTGGTGCAGGGCGACCGGAGCGCGGAACGCTACTACCGCGTGCGCTTCGTGCCCGTGCTGCCGCGGTCCGAAGACGAGTTCGCCCTGACCGATGCGCAGCGCGACAACTACCGCAGGGAGCTGTCGGCCGGCGTCAACGTGCTCACCGGCTACGGCGTGTTCGTGATCGTGCATCCCGATCAGCCGCATTACAGCGTGCAGACCGATACACGCGACGGGCACGTGCAGCTGCGCAATGCCGGCAACACCACCGTGGTGCTTGACGACGTGCGCCAGTGCAGTGCGACCGACAAGGCGGCCAGGTGTTCGCCATCGCGAAAGATCCACCTGCTGCCGCAGCGCACCGAACGCTTCACGCGGCATGCGGATCAGGTGTACCGCTTCCAGATCATTGAGGGGGATGCCCGCAAGGACGTCCTGCTCAGCCCCCTGGCTCCCTCCGGAGCCGATTCCACCCTCGGAGATGTACTGCAATGACCTTGAAAACCACCGTCCTGGCCGCCGTTGCCGCCTTGATCCTCGCCCCGGCCGCCGCGATCGCTGCCACTGAACAGTTTCCGCTGCAGGTCACCGTGGAAGCGGTCGTGCCGTCGGCCACCGGCCTGCAGATCTCGCCGGTCGGCGACTGGGCCGGGCAGACCCAGAGCATGCGCTGGAACATTGCCACCCAGCGCCTGGATTCGATCCAGCAGCAGGTCGACATGAAGAGCGGGCTGGGCGCCATCAACGCCTACCTCACCACCGACGCCATGCTGACCAGTGCCGGCAACGCGATCGACCTGACGGTCAGCGTCGCCGGGCAGGACCTGCAGGTCGGCGCCAGCAATGCCGTCGAGGTGGCCACCCCGGTTGAAGCCGCCGCCAGCAAGCGCGCGGCCGTGGCCATTGTCGCCGCCGACGCCGATGCAGGTGGCTACGCGCACGGCAACTACCAGGGCAACTTTTTCATGATGTTCGAAAGCGGCACGCCGTAAGCGCACGCACTGCCACCGGCAGTGCCACGGCAGCGCCTGCTGCCATCGGAGGGGCGCCCCCGCGCCCTCCGTCTCAAGTACAGGAACGACCATGTTGCCGCGTCTGCTCCCACTCGCCACCGCCGTCATGCTCCAGTGCGGCAGTGCCGCGGTGCTGGCGGCGCCGGCTGCGCTGGAAAGCCTCACGCTGCTTGACCAGGCCGGTGGCTTGCCGGACGACTTTCGCGACCACTTCTTCGGCGTACCGCTTGTTGTGCGTGTCGAGCGCGATGGCCATTACCTGGGCGATGCACGGGCCGTGCTCTCGCGCGACAACACCCTGTCGTTGTTGGACTTCACCGACAGCCACGCCAGCCGCGAGCCGGCTGCCGAGCGTGAGCGCTGGTTGAAGGTGCTTGCCACGCCGCGTTTGCTGGGGGCGTGCAGCCACCTCTGCGAGCAGGGCCTGGTGGCACTGCACTACAGTCTTGAGAGCTCGCTGCTGTCCATCGCCACCGATACCGGCGGCCGCGCGGCCGCCGAGATGCGGCACCATGCGCTGCCCGTTGGCGGCAGCCGTGGGCTCATCCTGCGCCACCAGCTCAATGCCCAGGCAGGCGAGGGCATTGATGGGTCCGGCCGTTACGCGGTGCATGCGCAGGGCAGCCTGGGCCGATGGACCCTGGCGGGCCATTACCAGCTGGACCGCAGCGGCGATGAGGCCGCTGGGTGGCGCCATGCGGTGCAGGGCCTGCATGCACAGCGCGAACTGCGCGACCATTTCCTGCGGGTCGGCTACTTCCTGCCGAACTTCCAGGGGGTGGCCCGGCAGCCGCGGGGTCCCGGCTCGGGCCGGCATACCACCGTGGGCATGATGGCCGGCTCGTCGGACAGCCTGGTGCGGGAAACCCGTGCGCCCAGCCTGTACCCGGTGTACGTCACGGCCAATCGCGAGGGCAGCGTGGAGGTAGTCCGCGACGGCAGCCTGATTCTGACCCAGCCGCTGCAACCCGGCCTGCAGGCGCTCGATACCCGGCGCCTGCCGGGCGGCATCTACGAGGTCGAACTGCGGGTGATCGAGGACGGCCGCGAGACGTCCCGCGAGACCCACGTGATCCACAAGCCGGGCCATTGGCGCGATCCGAGCCGCCGCTGGCGCTACAGCGCTTACGCCGGCGTGCAGCACAGCCTGCTGGCCAGCCGCGACGATCCCGGCGCAGGTGGCCTCGCCGCAGGCGGCATTCTCAACTACCTCGCCCATCCGCGTGCGGTGGTTGGCCTGTCCGCGCAGCATATGGAAGGCGCGCGTGCGGTTGCCGGCTCGGTCGACTGGCAGGTCAACGACAGCGCGAACGTGTATACGAACGCGTATACCGGGGAGCATGGCAGTGGCGTCGACCTGCAGGGGCTGTGGCGCTATCGCCATGGCAACGTGATCGTGTCGCACAACCGAAGCTGGCAGGAGCGCCGGCGTCCCGGCGATGACGCGTTCCTGCCGCTGCCACCGGGTGCACCGACGCCACCGACCCACGCGGGCTGGTTGCGGACTAGCGCGTTTAGCGCGAATCATCGCGTGGGCGACAGCAGCCATATCGCGGCGCGCGTGTCGCACAGCACCGGCATCAGCAACGGCGTTGGGGTGGACCTGTCGTTCAGCCGACGCCAGTCCCTGTTTGGCAGCGCCGCCACCTGGCGCGCGGCCGTGTTCGACCGCCCGGCCAATGCCAGCAGTGGCATGCGGCGCAACCGGGGCATCGACCTCACCCTGAACATCGCGCTTGGTCGCGAAGGGCGTCGCTATGCCGGCAGCCTGGGCAGCCGCGCCGCCTCCGATGGTGGACGCCAGTTGTATGCCAGTGCAGCCGCCCAGCAGAGCTACAGCGAGGGCGTGCTGCGCAGCATGGCCGGGCAGGCCACGCTCGACAGCGACGGGCTCGGCCTGAGCGCGAACGCGCTGGTCGAGCACCCGGCGCTGCGTGGCGACGCGCATGCGCAGCGTTCATCGCTGGGCGGTGGCCTGAGTGGTGGCCTGAATCTGGAAAGCACCCTGGCCATCGGCGGAGGCCGGCTGGCGGTCGCCGGTGCCGGGCAGGTGGGCGGTGCCGATACCGGCATGATCGTGGACGTGCGAACGGAACTGGCCGGCGTCGCACTGCGCGCGTACGACAGCCGCGGCGGTTCTTACGCACTGCAGCCTGGCCGCAATTTCCTGCCGGTGACCGCCTACCGCAGCGGGGCACTGCAGATCGACTTCCCGGGGCGCGAGGCCCCGGCGGCCACGATCCAGCCGACGACCCTCGACTACCACCTCAACAAGGGCGGGGTGGCGTACGCCGCGGTCGAGGTCCTCAGCACCTTCACCGTGATGGGGCACCTGCGCGATGCCGCGGGCCTGCCGCTGGCCGGTGCGCACGTGATCAACCACGCCGGACGCAGCGTTGCCGAGGCCGACGGATTCTTCGCGCTGGAGATGAGCGCGCGGCAGCCGACCCTGGAGATACGCCATCCGAACGTGGCCGGCTGCAGCTTCCAGCTCGACGGCACCACCACGCGCCCCCAGGGCGATACCTGGTTGGCCGGCATCCTGCAGTGCCCACCGTCCCCGATCACCGCGCAGCGCGCCCCGGCTGCTGGAGCACCACCATGATCCGTTACCTGTTTTCAACCATCGTGCGACGTCATCTTCAGCCTGCGCTGGGCGTGCTGGTCCTGCTTGCCTGTGCGGCCACTGCGCGCGCGGCCGACATCTACATCACCGCCGACTTCAAGCCAGACATCGACAACCCGAACCAGCGCGAGTTCGTCAACACCACGCCCTGGTCCGGCGTCTGCGTGGGTACCCACCAGTCGGCGTGCATCAACAACAACTGGTGGAGCATCGATACGAAGATCCGCGGCACCAAGCAGGCGATTCGCCAGACAAACTACGGGCGGAACGGCTTCTACATCGGCATGCCTCCGGCCCGTACGGTGCGCGTTACCTCCGAGGATGGGCTGCACAGCTTCGATCTCGGGTTCAACATCATCGGCGCGGCCATGCGGCTGGTGGATGAGGATCGCGATGGACCGTCGGAGCCGGCGTCGGTTGGGAACCCGAACAACTGCAACCTGGGCCTGAAAAATTCCAGTGCCCAGAACCGTACCGTCATGCGGATGTTCCTGCGCCGCGATGGCGGCGAGGGCGTGGTCGCATGCGCGCTCCATTGGCTCAGCACCAACAACTACCTGATGACCGAGTTCGACTTCACCTACAAGCTGACCACCCCGGCGCCGCTGGCGATGCGCAGCGGTCTGTATACCGGCATGACGACGTTTCGCGTGGGCGGCACCGGCGAGGGCGCGGATTTCGATCTTGGCAACGGCGTGGCGCTGGACGACAACCTGGTGAACGTCCACTTCCGGCTGGATGTTGAGCACGCCTTCCGGCTCGAGCTTCCGCCGGGCAGCGATCGCGCCGTGCTCGCGCCGAAGGGCGGGTGGACCCAGTGGAGCGATCACGGCATCGTGCCGGCACGGCTGGAACGCGAGCTGCCGTTCACGCTGAGCAGCTCGGGGCAGTTCAGCGTGTCACTGCAATGCCAGTATCCGCTTGCGGACGGTCGTTGCGCGATCCGCAACATGACGGTGGATGCCGAGGCTGCGCCGCTGGATATCCGGCTCACGTTGCCGGGCTTCCACGATGCAGCGACCGGGGCGGATGCGGTGGGGGTGGCATTGACGACGACCATGGTCCCGCCGGTGTTGACCGCGGATGCATTCGTCATTCGCCGCCCCTCGCGCCTGCACTTCGCGGTCAACGGCGAGGCGGTCACCACCATGTTGGCGCATCCGGGAAGTCACTATCGGGGTGATGTCACCGTGATCTTCGACGCGACGCCCTGATCACACCGACCCGCATGTCCACGCTGCGACAGAGATGTGACGGCGGCGAGCCGGGTAATGAACTGTTTACCGACATGTGTGAGGTGTCTATGCGCTGGTTGCTTGAACGCACGCTGCGGTAACGGGGCGTTGCCTAGTGTGGACTTACCGGCATCACTTTCGACGCCGAGCATTCGGAGACAGTCATGGGTAACCAGCAGAATCCGCAGCAGGGCCAGCAGAATCCGCAGCAAGGCCAACAGAACCAGCAGAACCAGAAAGACCAGCAGGGCGACAAGCAGCGCCAGGGCCAGCAGCAACAGCAGGATGCCGACCAGAAACGCGAGCGCAACCAGCAGGGCGGCCAGCAGGAAGAAGAATAAGCGCCTGCCGAAACGGAATAACCGACGTCCGGCTCCTGGCCGGACGTTTCGTTTGCGGGAGGTGGTGTTGCGGCTGGCGTATCATGCGGCTCCCTATGGCGTGCCTGCCGCACTGCCTTCTGCAAAGGAATGTTGATGAAGTGTGCTTCGTTGTCGTGCTTGCTGGTTGCCGGTGCTGCCTTCCCGTCCATTGCCGTCGCTGCCGACGGGCCTGAGACCCTCGAGGCGCTGATCGAGCGGAGCGCGCGGATCAGCATCACCCAAGCCTTGCCTGCCGGGGGCGCCGCGGACCATGCGGTGATCGAGCAGTTCGCCAATGGCGACATGCTGGTGCGGCACGGGGACGGTGAAGGGGTGCCGATCGTGCTCACGATCTGCAAGCGCGCCACCTTCCTCAACACCGCGCCGGACAAGGCCGGTGCTGCACCGCTGTCGGGCAACCAGCTGCGTGCCGTCCGCGGCGCCCAGTACATGGGTGCGCTTGCCGGAATGGCGATGTTGACCGGGGTAGCCGGCAGGGATGCCGAACTGCCGGCGGCCGGGGCGTCGATCCGCACGGAAAAGACGACCTCCTGGGCGTACGGCAGGGAGAGGTATGCGCTTGAGGTTTCCCGAGATACCGACGGTCAGGTCCGGGTGCAGGCGACCAAGATCGCGACCGACACCACGACGCCGGCGTCCGGCCCCGATGATCTGTTCAGTACCGACGACGATCGCGCGGCGCGCCTGGCCGAGCTGGAGCCGGTGGGTACCCGGCGCGAGATGGTGGTGTCCCCGCAGGCGCGCGCTACGGAACTGTCGGCGACACTGCCATTGCTTGGCTGGGTGGACGCCAGCGGTGATACGTACGCCAGTGTTGGGGGACTTAGGGATTGAGAACGGGGAAAAAACGGAACAAAACGGGACGAAATGGGACGAAAGCCGCGTCAGGCGTGGGTTTCAGCAGCTGAGCGACCTCTACCATTAGATATAGTCCCGGTTTGCGAAATGCTCCTGATCGTAGGGCGCGGGACACATGAAATGCAAAACGGCCGTCAATGATGACGGCCGTTCGATCGGCGTTTAAAGGGGCGTTACCGCGCGGGCGGCGAATCCGGCGGATCACACGGGGTATGGATGCATTCTTCCAGCCACCGCAACCGCTCCAGGACGTGATCAAGCTGGTCGGCGCTCGGATACTTCAGCGAGGGGACGTCCAGCCGCGCCAAGGCCCTGTCCACTTCCCGCTGCCACCCATACCGGGCTGCGAGATCCTGGATTTCGAGCTTCGCGCGTGTGCGCCGGATGTGCGCCGATACGGCGGTCGGCTCCAAAGTCCTTTCGGCCCAAGGGGTTCTGGGGACTGCGTCCCTCAAGATTGCCCTCAACCTACCTACCAGCTGCCGCTGTTGCTCCATTCCTTGCCCCTGTGGTGATCATCCCGACTGTCTGCCGGGCAAACGGCCGTACTTCGGCCTCCGGCAGTCCTTTTTCCAGCAGCTGCGCCAGGAGAATCAGCGCTTCGCCGTGCTGGGCCGGGGCCAGGTCGGCATTTGCGTCATCAAGCGCCTCCTGCAGCAGCTGCGTGGCGATCTTCACAGACGACAGACTCACCACCTGAGACTGGGGTAAGACATTGGATTTATTGATGATTTCCGGCGAATTTTGGCGCTCCTGACCTTCGCCAGTCAGTATCCAGTTCGAATTCCAGCCATTCGCGACAAGCTGACTCAGGCAGTCGGCGCCTATCTCGCGCACGCCTCTCTCCAGCCGGCCATAGGTGTTCTTAGACACCCGGAGCTGCTTTGCCATGTCGCCCTGGGTCATCGACCCCCGAATGGTCATCAATCGCGCACCGATCGACACCCAATCGGGTTTCGCGCTTTCCGCGCCTGAAGTGCGAAGAGAATTTTCAGAGCTGCTCATCGTTTCGCACTTCCCGTAAGTATCTGATTAATCACAAACAATTGGCCGTAAAACCTAATTGGGTTCCATTTCGCAAAGCGCGAAACCCAAACCGGTGTTGACAAGAACCCAAATGGGTTTAGGATCTGCCTCGTAGTCATCACTCAACGGACAGGTACGACGTGTCAGCAACGAATGCCCCGAGAAAAGCCGGTCCCGCGAAGGACCGGCATCCCGCCGACATCGTAGCGGCGCTGCATCGCAGGAACATCTCCCTGCGTCAGCTCGCACTACTCAATGGCTACACCAACGCTAACAGCCTCGCTACCGCCCTCCGTCGGCCGTATCCGCAGGCAGAAGCCCTGATTGCTGAAGCGCTTGGTGAAACGCCCCAGGCCATCTGGCCCACCCGATACGACGCCGCCGGCAATACGAACCGTGGCCAGGGAGGCCGCAAGCCGCTGCTGCCCCCTGATGCAAAGCCTAGCAGCCTGCGCGCAGGCCGCAATCCACAAATTGGTGCCTCCCGATGAAGGTCGCATCTATCTACACCCGCTTTCCCCAGGCGCCGTCGCGCCACCAACGAGCAGGAGACGCAAGGATGAATCGTCACCCCCGCCAGAACTACCTCCCCAATGACTTCTTTCTGGCCCCGAAACCCATCGCCCAGACCGCTGGAAGCATGGATTACCGCCAGATCGTCAGCGTCATGGTCGGCCAGATGCTGGAAAGCGCCCACGCCGCCGGCCTGGACCGCTATGAAGTCGCCGCCCGAGCCAGTCGCCTGACGGGCCAGCACATCTCCAAGGCCATGCTGGACGGGTACACCGCGCCGAGCCGGCAGACCTTCAATATCCCCCTCTGGATCGCCCCGGTGCTCCAAGTCGTCTGCGGCTGCAGCGAACTGGCCGAGTGGCAGGCCGAGAACATCGGTGGCCAGCTGCTGCTCGGCGCCGACACCCTGGACGCGGAGATCGGCCGCATGGAGCGTCAGCGCATCGGGGCCAACAAGCGCCTACGCGCCCTTCGTAACCTCAGCGAGAGGTCCGCGTAATGGCAGACGGTTCGCTGCCGAATCGGGGCACCCTCGATCTGGCTTCTCTCGCTACTGCGCTGGCCAAGTCCAAGCGCGCCCTCGAAATCCGGGCCTCCCGCGAAAACTGGCCCTTTGAGTCCCGCAACGTGCGAGGTGGCCAGCAACGGATGTTCTCCCTGGCCAGCCTCCCGGCGGACGTCCAGGCGGCCGTGGCCCTTTCCTCTCAGCCTGCGGCCCAGGTATCGCGCCCGGCTAACGCGCGTCATTCCAGCGCCGCCGCGATCGCCTCGGCCTGGCAGCGCTATGAGGCCGTTCCCCAGCACCTGAAGGAGGAGGCCCAACGGCGCCTGCGCGCCCTGCAGGCGGTCGAGCGTCTGGTGGTTGACGGGCGGCCGGTGATGGATGCCCGCACCCTGGTCGCGGTCCAGCTGCAGCGCGAAAACCTGCGAGGGGCGAGCGTCGCCAGTCTCGGCCGCTGGGCTGCCCTGGTGTCCAAGGTGGACAAGCATCACCGGCTTGCACTGCTGGTCCCGGGCTACGCGGGGCGAACGGCCAAGGCGGAAATCCCCTCCGAAGCCTGGGACGTTTTCAAGGCCGACTACCTCCGCGTAGAAGCGCCCACGGCCAGCAGTTGCTACGACCGGGTCAAGCGCATTGCCACCATCAAGGAATGGCCGGCATTGCCGTGTTTGAAAACCTTTCAACGACGGATTGAAGCCGAGCTGCCGCGTGCTGTGCTGATCCTGGCTCGACAGGGCCAGGAGAAGTTCGATCAGACGTTCCCGACCCAGGAACGCGACCGCTCGGTTTTCCACGCCCTGGAAGCGGTCAACAGCGACGGCCACAAGTTCGACGTGTTCGCCAAGTGGCCAGATGGCACGGTGGCGCGACCGATCATGGTCGGCGTCCAGGATCTCTACAGCGGAAAGCTGCTGGGCTATCGGATTGCGGAAACTGAGTCTGCGGACCTGGCGCGCTTCGCCTTCCGTGACGTGATGGAGCGCTACGGCATCCCGTCAAAGGTCTGGCTGGACAACGGTCGCGGATTCGCTTCCAAGATGCTGACCGGCGGCACTGCAAACCGCTTCCGCTTCAAAGTTCGGGATGACGACCCCACGGGCGTCCTGACCGCAATGGGTTGCGAGATCCATTGGGCCACGCCGTACCACGGCCAAGCCAAGCCCATCGAGCGCGCCTGGCGCGACCTCTGCGATCGCATCGCAAAGCATCCAGCCTTCGCAGGCGCGTACACCGGCAACAAGCCGGATGCCAAGCCGGAGAACTACGGCAGCAAGGCCATCCATCTGGATGAGTTCGTGCGGGTGGTCAACGAAGAAATCGCGGCTCACAACGCCCGCGAGGGCCGCCGCACGCGCACGGCCGCAGGTAGAAGCTTCGACGCGGCCTTCCAGGAAAGCTACGCCAAGGCACCGATTCGCAAAGCCACGCCTGAGCAACTGCGGGAGCTACTGCTCTCCACGGATGTGGTCACTGGCGACCGGCGGGACGGGTCTGTACGCCTCTCGGGCAACCGCTACTGGAGTGAGGCGATCGCGCCCTACGCCGGCCAGAAGCTGATGCTTCGCTTTGACCCGGAACAGCTGCACCAGGCGGTGCAGGCCTACACCCTGGCGAACGTCTACATCGGCCAGGCCGAGTGCATCGCGGCGGTTGGCTTCGCCGATACGGGCGCGGCACGTGAACACGCTCGCGCCAAGAAGCAGTACCGGACGGCAACCCGGCAGCAGCTGGCGGCAGAGCGCCGAATGGACGCATCGAAGGTCGCCGCGCAGCTGCCGGCTCCGATGCCCGAAGAACTGCCCCCGACCGGCGTCATTGCACCGATGTTTGGCCGCCGCAAGGCACCTGCAGCAGCCGTGCCTGACGCGGAGTACCGCCGCACGGGTACCGACGACAACGAGAGTGCCTTCATCACGTTGATGGGGAGCATGGCCAGCCGCAGCAATGCGACCTCTCTCTGGAAGGCTCCGGAGGATGAAGCGTGATGCATGCCATCGAAGTGCAAACAGGATTTATGAAGCGCCGCGCCTACCTGGAGCGCTTCGCCAAGGAAGGCTCCCACCCGGCTCGGTATCGATCCCAGGCCCGCATCCAGTCCGGCGTCGATTCGAGGGTGAACCCTCGCGGCACTGCACCTGGTGCGGGCCTGGAAAGGCGGAAAAAACTCCTCGCCAAATTGAAACGAAAGCCACTGACACCGCAGCAACCCTACCTTCCCGAGGAAATCCGCACCATGAATGTCTCCGCCCTGCCGACCGCTCAGCTCGAAGAGATCACCCCGGAGCAGCTGTCCGATTTGCGCGATCGCATCCGTGCAGTCGCAGAGGACGATAAGAGCTACTCCCAGGCACGCATTGCCCGCGAGGCCGACCTCAGCACCGCCACCGTGTCTCAGTTCCTCGGCGGCTCGTACAACGGCAACCTGCAGAACGTCGGCCGTAAGCTGACCAATTGGCTCAAAGCGCTGGAAGAACGCAACAGCACCGGCAAGCTCCCCGAAGGCCCGGAATGGGTGAGGACCCAGACTGGCGAGAAGATCATCGCCGGGCTGCAGTATGCCCAGATGGCCGCTGATGTGGTCCTGATCTGCGGCGGCGCAGGCGTTGGCAAGACCAAGGCCATCGAGCGCTTCCGCAAGTCGAACCCGAACGTTTGGCACGTCGAGCTGACGCCCGCCACCGGCAGCGTGCTGACCTGCCTGCAGGAAATCGCATTGGCCATGGGGCTGCGCGACCTGACCAACTCCAGTGCCTACCTGCAGCGGGCGATCTTCGCCAAGGCGCGCGGGACCAATGGGTTGCTGGTGCTGGACGAAGCGCAGCACCTTTCGGTGCCGGCACTGGACCAGGTCCGTGCAATTAACGACCAGGCGGGGATCGGCCTGGTGCTGTGCGGCAACGAGAGGGTCTATCAGCAGATGAGCGGTGGAAACCGCGCCGCATACCTGGACCGTCTGTACAGCCGGATTGGCAAGAAGATCGTGCTGAAGAAGGCGACCGTAGCGGATGCCGACGCAATCATCGCGGCCTGGGGCATTGAAGACACCCCGTGCAAGGAGCAGATCCGCTCGATCGCCGCGACACCGGGCGCGCTGCGGGTTCTGAACAAGGTGCTGCGCCTGGCGGCGATTTATGCCAAAGCGAACAACCGTCGTATTTGCTGCGACTCGATCAAGTACGCAGCCCAAGAGCTGGGAGTGCTGGGCTAATGGCAAGGCGCATTCCTCGCATCACCGCTGACCTCATCAGCGCCGTCGCTGCCATCAGCCAGCTCCGCGCAGAGGAAGCGCTGCGCCAGCGTTGCCACGTTGTCCAGGCAATTGCCGCGCGGGGCACCCCTGTTGATTCCCTGACCGTTGGCGAGCTGCTCCAGCTCGCCAACGCATCCAAGCAGTTCAACAACCTCCCGAGGGAGATCCCGGCATGAGCATCGCAACCAAGGCTGTCCCCACTTTCTTCGACCTGCTGAAGGCCGCTCAGGGCGCGGTCGGCCAACTGGCAGATCACGGCTGCGTCCCGCGCTCGATCTCGATCAACGGCGGCAAGCCGCTGATCGTCATTGACCCGCCGCGCGACCACGCCTTCCTGGTCGGCGTGCAGCACGTCCGCAAGGGCGGTGGGCAGATGGTGAAGCGCACCGTGATGGCCGCTCCGTTCCACGGCTGCCAGATCGAATGGGAGGTCTGCACCCCCACCACCATCCAGACCCACCACTGAACCAACTTGAGGGAACGAAAAGTCATGAACAACACGCCTTTCACGGACGACCAGCGCAGTGAAGTGCAACGCCGAATCATCGCTGAGGTATCGGCCCAGGGCGGCATGATCACTGCAAGCCAGCTCCGCGAAGTGCTGGACGACGTGCCTGCCGGGGAACGCGCGCAGGCAGTGGTGGCGCTGCAGCAGCAGCGCCAGCTGGAGACTACGGGTAACGGAGCGCATGCGGTCCACGCCCTTGTCCGCCTGTCGTCCAGCTCCCCTGTAGCCCACGTGGCGCCATTCGAGCATGCGGAACTCTCAGCCGCGAAGTCTGCCCCACCTTCGCTGCTCCAGCGGTTCGGAGTCGCAGCGGTGCTGTCTGTCGACTGCGGCACGCCGGTAGGCCGCAAGAACGACCCGCTGGCGCTGCGCAACCGCATCAATGCCATCAGCCAGGACCTTGATGAGGCGCTGGTAGACGCGTGCAGCATCGAGCTGCCGCACACCGCAATCCAGAGACTGCTCGAAGCCAGCCGTGCCACGCGCGCCGCAGCCGACAGCGTCAGCAACTGATCACGAAATAGAGGGCAATAGCATGCAAGGCACCAGCATCATCCCGTCTGGCTACAGGCAGGACGCAAAGGGGAACTTGGTCCCCGAGAAAAACATCCGCCCCATCGATCAGGCCCGCGATGAGCTGGTCGCCGAGCTGGCCAATGAGGCAAAGCGCCTCCACGCCCAGCTGGCTGCATTCAAGATCCGGGCGTACGCCGACATCGCTGCCTTCGTCCAGCTCAGCGCAGAGGAATACAGGGTGTTTATCGGGGGCGCCAAGGGGAACGTCACCCTCATGGCGTTCGACGGCCGCTACAAGATCATTCGCCAGATCCAGGAGAGCATCCGCTTCGATGAACGCCTCCAGGCGGCAAAGGCGCTGATTGATGCGTGCCTGGTCGAATGGACGGAAGACGCGTCTCCAGAGATCCGCGCCATCATCAACGATGCCTTCCGAATGGACCAACAGGGCAACATCCGTACCGGTCAGGTGCTGTCGTTGCGGCGGCTTCAGATCGAGGACGACCGCTGGCAGCGCGCCATGGTCGCGATCGGCGAGGCTGTCCAGGTTGTGGGGAGCAAGGCCTACGTCCGCGTCTACGAGCGCGATGGCAAGGGCAAATATCAGGCGATCACGCTCGATATGGCGGGGGTCTGACATGGCTCACAGTGATCCCGCCGCCGAGGTAATGGCACTCGCCGCTCAGATCGCAGACCGGACCGTGCGCTGCGACATCGAGCTGTTCGCCAGGGACACATGGATTGACGATGTCCAGCACTTCGACCTGACTGCCCCTCGGCTCTACGACGAAGACGTCGAGATGGTGAGGGACGCGGTGATGTACATCCAGCTTCGTGGTGATGTCTTCCCGTGGGTGATGCACCGTCACCCGATTCACAGCCACATGGTTCGTTTTGAGGAAAAGAAGGAAGAGGCGCGATGAACTCGATGAATAGCGACACCAAAGCCGGGGCCAACCTGAGGCGCTACAAGGTTGAAAGGGACTGGGGCGAAGGTGAAGTCACGCTCGACGTCGATCACAACGTGCTGACCCCAGAGATGGCGCAGACCATCAATTCGTTCTGGACGGGGGCACAAGACCGAATCGATGAGGCTGACGGCGACGTTGTCTTGGCGGTGATCAAGCTGGCCGGCGCGGAATTCATGGCTTGGGTTCTAGATGTGAACTCGAGCTATTCCGTCGCTGGGATGCAGCAGGAGTTTGATTCGATCGAAGGTTGGCCAGCAGGCAACCACGGCATTCGTATTGTCGACTTCGATGACCGCCCGGATATTGATTCCGCCTCCATGCAGGTGACGGAGGTGACGCGTGGGTAAGCAGGACGCCCGCCGCGCACAGATCGCCAAAATCCACATGGCAGCAACCCAGCTCGGGCTGGACGACAGCACCTACCGCGCCCTGCTGCGCCGGATTACCGGCAAGGACTCAAGCGCCGTGATGTCGGCCACTGAGCGCGACCTGGTCATCCGCGAGCTGAAGCGACTCGGCTTCAGCGACACCAAAAAGACCAGCGGCGGCGCTGTGTTCGCCGGCAGGCCGGATACGGTGGAAGAAACCCCGATGCTGAAGAAGATCGAGGCGCTGCTCGCCGACGCGGGGCGCCCCTGGAACTACGCGATCGCGATGTCCAAGCGCATGTTCAAGGTTGAACGTTTGGAATGGCTGAAGGGTGACCAGCTCCACCGACTGATAGCCGCCCTCCAGATCGACGCAAAAAGGAACAGCAAGAAGTGAACACAGAAGAGAAATCACAAGTGATGGAAGCTGCCGCCCAGGCAGCGCTAAAGATGACCTTCCAGCATGTGCTGCAGCTCCCGTCGCCGCAGGTGATCCCGTACCTCACAAATGTGGTTCTGCTGGGCGTTGAGCTGCTCAGGGCCGGCGGCACGGAGGATGAGTTCGTGCGCGCTTTCCTGGGTGGCGCCGTGGACAGCCTTGACGCGCCCCCGGCGCTTTCTTTCAAGGATTCTCGGACCAACTGATGAAAGCAACATGCCCCGAATGCGGTTCACAGGGCCACGTGAGTGCGTTCTTTGTCGAGGACGACGGCAAGCGCCTGGCCATGACCCTGGCCGCTATGCAGCCGGAGCTGGGCAAGGCTGTGCTGGGCTACCTCGGCCTGTTCAAGCCGGCCAAGACAGCCCTGCGGCTGTCCCGTGCCGCCAAGATCGCCCAGGAAGTCGCCGACCTGGTTGCAACCGGCCAGGTGTGCAAGGACGAGCGATCGGGCGTCCGCCGCTCCGCGAACATGGCCTCCTGGGCCAACGGCATCGAACAGATGTTGGCTCAGCGACACTCCCTCACGCTGCCACTGGAGTCCCACGGGTATCTGCGTGCCGTGGTCTACGGGCTGGCCGACAAGGCTGACGCCGCTGCCGAGCGCCAGCGCGAGGCGGACGCCCAGACCGGCAGGCACCTGTCCAGAACATCAGGCACGGCCAGTGTCACACCTTCGCCGAATGCCGAAACGCCGCTGCAGCGCCAGCTCACCTGGATCAACCAGATGGTCGAGTTCGAGCAGTTCAGCCCGGAAGAGGCCGATGAGCACCGTCGGCAAGCCCACGAGAAGTACGGAGAGCAGTGATGGAAGACCAGCGCGATCTGATCGGAATGCCCGAAGGCGTCGAGGCCGACGAGATGCTCGCGCGGGCGCCCATGGAGCTGCCGGAGGCCCAGTGGGCCGGGATGCTGAGTGCCTTGGTCGCGGTGGTGGAAAGCAAGTTCCGCCGCATCGGGCTGGACAACGAAACCGCCACGCGGCTGGCCATCGCCGCCGTGATGGCTCAGGGCGAGTATGCCGGAGGTCGCTCGATCTACATCCCCAGAGGCATTCGGCTACGGAACGCCCTGCGGGATGCGGAGATCTACCGCCGAGCCAAGCGCGGTAACATTGCGGACCTCGCCCAGGAGTACGGGCTGACTGAAGTCAGCGTCTACCGGGTGCTGCGCGAGCAAAGGGATCTGCATTTGTCGCGGGTCCAGGGGCGGTTTAATTTTGGAGAACAGGCATGACCAACGGATTGAATCTGCTTGCAGCGACGGTGGTGGCGTTCGCCCTGGCAGGATGCGCCAGCCAGGCGAAAAGCGACCTGGTCGCATCGGCTGAGAAGGCGGTTCGGCACGTCGCAACAGATCCTGGCTCGGTGCAGTTCCGCGAAGTCCGGGTTGTGCAACTGGAATCGGCTGCCGGCAAGGCCCCGATTGTCTGTGGTGAGTTCAACGCGAAGAACCGGCTAGGCGGATACACGGGCTTTGAACCATTCGCGTGGCACCCTGATGGAAAGCTGTTGGCTCGGTCGCTGTTCCCCCGAGAGGGACAAAGCATCGCCGACGCTGGAATAGCCAGCTTGTGTGCAGGCGTACTTCCACAGATTTGAATCATTGAATGGCCCCGCTTAAGCGGGGCTTTTTCATTGACGGATGTTAGTCCCCCCGACTTGGCGCGCGCGCGGATGCTGTGCGTACCGGGGGACGACCAAGCGCAGCAGCGCTTGCGCACCCCGCTACCCATCAAAGCGGAGTGCCCATGCAACCCAACAATCCTTTCCTGCGTATCACTTCGGCAATCGGCTCACTGCTGGACCGCATTGGCCACATCTGGCTGTGGTTCGCAATTAGCCTGGTGCTGCTGGCCGTGGTGGCACTGATCAATCCCGTCCTGGTTGCCTCCTACATCTGGGCGGCATCCAAGCTCACCATGGCGGCCGCCATCGGATTCGGCGTAGACCTGACTGTGTTTCGGGGCGGCGATCCCCGGCACCTGCAGGACGGCCTTGAAAAGTCGATGGCGCAGACGCGCCGAGTCACCCTGATCGCTGCGGCCATGATCGCGGCAGGGTTGATCGGATGAAGCGGCGCGGCTATCCCGACAGGGCGCTGCGCCTGGTCACGGCGGTGGTCCTGGTGCTGCTTGCGATATTGGCGGTGGGAAGCTGCCGCACCGCGCAGGCATCGGAGCCGCGCCCTGGAGCGGTTCGCATTGCCCCTGCGTCGGCCCTTTATCGGCACCGAGTCGAGCAGGCGACCGCGCGGGCCTGGGGCGTCCATGGCAGCCCAGCGCGGCTTGCCGCCCAGCTCCACCAGGAGTCAGGCTTTCGAGCAGATGCACGGTCCCCGGTAGGGGCACAGGGCATCGCTCAGTTCATGCCCAAGACCGCGAGCTGGATTGCGACGGTGTTCCCCAAGGAACTGGCGTCGTTCGATCCATGGAATGCGCAGCAGGCGATTCTCGCGGCTGCACTGTACGACCGATGGTTGCTCGACCGTGTGGCCGTGTATGGCAGCGGCGCGATGTCCGAGTGCAGCCGTTGGGCATTCACCTTCCGCGCTTACAACGGTGGTGAGACGGCGCTAAATCGTGAGCGAAGCCTTGCCTACAAAGCCGGTGCCGATTCCAACGATTGGCACCAGGTCGCCAAGTATCGCTCCCGCGCCGATTGGGCCCATCGCGAGAACATCGGGTATCCGCGCCGAATTCTGCTGGTGCTGGAGCCGGCGTACATCGCTGCCGGATGGCCGGGGAGTTCTCCATGCCAGTAGCACGCACTGAAACGATGGCCACGAAGTTGCTGGTCCTGGCGCTGCTCTTCGCCACCGCCGTGGCGGCTGGGTTGTGGGCAGGCAACCGCTGGGCTGAGGGCGGCCAGGCCATCAAAGATCGAGCCGAGCAAAAGGCCTTCATCGGTCAGCTGGAAGAGCAGGTCGCGCAGCTGCACACCCGAGCAGCCAGTACCGCGATCGCTTACGCCGAAGCAATCGACCGCATGAACACCATCTCCACATCCCTGGAGCAAAACCGTGAAGAGAACCGGAAGTTCGCCGAGGGCCAACGCGCCGCGCTGGCGTCGCTGCTTGATCGGCGCCCTGAGCTGCGCACTACTCGCGCTGGCGATGACGTCCTGCAGCACTGGAACCAAAGCAATCAGGGGAAATCCCCAGCCGCCGCCCCCGCCAGCAATACCCGCCAGTCTGAAGCAGGAATGCCCGGCGCTGCCGATGGCTCCCAACGACCTGTGGGCAACCCTCCTGGGAAACCACGACCTGGTGGCGTCCCTCTATCACGACTGCAGCGATCGGGGACGGGCATTGATCCTGGCAACGGACGAATGGGAGGCCACAGCCTGGCAGTGGTACTGCCGAGCGCTGGAGACGCAAGTTCTGCCTGCGGGGTGCACGGATGAAGGGCGGCGCAAGCGAGAGGGACCTGCTGATGCTCCGCAACGAGTACGAGCAGCTGGCGCTGACGTGCCGCACTGAAGCGAAGAGGCAGCGCGGCGATCGCGCTGCGGCCCTGGAGGGCCAGGCCCGCGCCTACGTCGGATGCGCGGCGGACCTCAACGACTTGATCATTGGAAGGAAACACCCGAGTGCAAGACGACGTTGATATGGCTGGCGAGGTCGATGCGCGGGCGTGGGAAGTGTTCGAGCAGGGTCGCCGCGCTCGCGAGGCTCATCGGCCAGGGGCACCGACCACCCTCACTCCCATGAACTGTGATGACTGCGGCAGTGAGATTCCGGCAGCAAGGCAACGCGCCGTGCCAAGTACTCGTCGTTGCATCAGCTGCGCCACGGCGCGGGAGACCACATGAACGGCGGTGCTGTGAACGGCCCGGTGGTGGTGGGTCTCCTCGCCCTGGTCGTGGTGCTGGTGGCGATCACGCTCATGGTGGTGTTGCTGCTGTGGTGGCGGCATTCGGGCCTGTCTGATCGGGTCACGAAACTGGAAGTCCACTACCAACACCACTTGACCAGCAGAGAAGTGCGCCAGGTGTTCGACCGGCTGGCAACGCTAGAAGCAAAGACCGACGCCACGAACACCATGTTGAAAACCGTCCAGGAACACCTGTTGGAGAACGAGGAATGACCCAGAAAACCTTTGCTGACCGCCTGCGCGAGGACCGCCGCCTGGTCCTGCTGCGGCTCCTGGCCGAACAGAATGGCTATCGCGCCAACAGCTCCACGCTCCACTCTGGCCTGCATCACCTGGCCGTAGCCGGCAGCCGCGACGATGTGCTCACCGACCTGACCTGGCTGGGTGAGCAGGGCTTGCTTCGCGTAAGCGAGGTAGTGCCTGGCGTGCTGGTGGCTGAGCTGACCATCCGAGGCCAGGACGCGGCCAGTGGCATGACCGCCGTGCCCGGCGTCAGCCGCCCGAGCGCTCGGTAATCGCCATGGCCTCCCCACGTCGCGGAAAGTCCAGCATTCAGCGCCTGCCTACCCAGCAGCGCAGCCACATTGAGCGGCTGCTCCGCGAGGACCGGCTGACGTTGGCTGAGATGATCGCCGACCTGCAGACCACGTTCCCTGGTGAGCCGGCAGCGGAAGTTTCCAAGTCGGCGCTGCATCGCTACGGCAAAGGCTTCTCCGAGCTGACCTCGCGGATGCGAGAGATCGAAGCGGTTTCGCAGGCCGTGATCGGAGAGCTGGGCGAAGGCGTTGGCGAGAAGGCCGGCGCGCTCCTGGGCCAGGCGATCACGACCCTGGCGACGAACGCTGCGCTCAAGGCGCACGAAAAGGACGACATGAGCATTGAGGACATCCGCAAGCTGGCCCGAGCCGCCAAGGATGCGATGGACACTCAGCGGGTCAGCGTCAACGTGCGTCGGGCGATCGCCCAGGAGGCTCGCGAAGCAATGGTGCGTGAGCAGGCCGCGAAGCTGGACAAGGTCGTCAAGTCCGGAGGCCTCTCCGAAGAGACGGCCAATGACTTCCGCAAGAAGATCCTGGGGATCGGCTGATGGCAACTGCGAAGACCTCGCCCAAGACTGCCGGCAAGGGTGTTCCGCTCAAGGGGTCGCTGGCCGAAGCGACCGCCAGGGCCCTCCGGCCACACGATCTGCTGGAGCAGGATCTGCCGGCTTCGCTGGCGGCCCAGGTCAACAGCGCGGTCGATGCCGTGCTGCTGCGATACCAACAGGACTGGGTTGCCGATGACAGCGACCTGAAGGTGGCCGAGAAGAGTCGGCGCGTCGGCCTCACCTGGGCCGAGGCATCCGACAACGTCCTGATCGCTGCCAAGTCCCGCCAGGGCGGCGGGATGAACGTGTACTACATCGGCTACAACATGGACATGGCCATCGAGTACATCGAGGCCTGCGCCATGTGGGCGCGCGTGTTCAACCAGGTGGCCGAGGAAGTCGAGGAAGGCGAAGAGGTCTTCAAGGACGGCGACGATGAAAAGTCGATCAAGACCTACACGATCCGGTTTGCCAGTGGCTTTCGTATCGTGGCACTGTCCTCTCGCCCCGCCAACCTGCGCGGCAAGCAGGGTGTGGTGGTCATCGATGAGGCCGCCTTCCATGGCGCCCTGGATGAACTGCTCAAGGCTGCGCTGGCCCTCCTGATCTGGGGAGGCAAGGTGCGCGTCATCAGTACGCATGACGGCGATCAAAACCCGTTCAACGAGCTGGTGAACGAGATCCGCTCGGGTGCGCGAAAGGGAAGCGTGCACCGGATCACCTTCAAAGAGGCGGTGGAACAGGGTCTGTTCGGCCGAGTCTGCATGCGCAAGGGCGTGGCTTGGGACATAGATGCTCAGGCCAAGTGGACCGTGAGCGTCTACGCCTTCTATGGGCAGGCGGCCGAGGAAGAGCTGGACGTCGTGCCGAGCCAGGGATCGGGCGCGTGGCTGACGTCGGCCCTGGTCGAACAGCGGATGTACGGCGCACCTGTCCTGCGCTACACGTGCCCCAAGGGGTTCGAGCAGGAGCCGGATCAGGTCCGTTGGACGGCCGTCCAGGAGTGGCTGGACCTCGAAGTGGGTCCGCTGCTGGCCGAGCTTCCCCAGGACCTGCAGAGTGTGTTCGGTCAGGACTTCGGCCGTTCGGGCGATTTGACCGTGATGGTGCCTGCACAGATCGAGCAGAACCTGCGTCGGCGCATCCCTTTCCTGCTGGAGCTGCGCAATATGCCGCACAAGCAGCAGGACCAGGTGGCCAAGTACGTCATCAAGCGGCTGCCGCGCTTTGTGAAGGCGGCAGTGGATGCGCGCGGCAACGGCAACGCAGTTTCCGAGTTCCTGGCACAGGAGTTTGGCTACAGCCGGGTGGAGCTGATCATGGCCACCGAGGGTTGGTACCGAACCAACATGCCGCCGCTGAAACAGGCTTTCGAAGACGACGCCATTGCCGTTCCACGCGACAAGGACGTCCTGTCCGACCTGCGCGCGATCAAGATGATCAAGGGCGTTGCCCGCGTCCCGGAGCGCTCCACCGGCAAGGACGGTGGCCAGCGCCACGGCGATGCCGGCATTGCGATTGCACTGATGTACTACGCCAGTCGACACCCCGGCTCAGAAATGGCATGGACCCCCATGCCAAAGTCCAGCCGCGGATTCGACACCGTCGCCCACGGCGACGACGACGACCTCACTCTCTCGGAACCTGAAGCATGGTGACCACCTCCCGCATCCTCGGCCCCGATGGCCAGCCATTCCGCGTGACCGAGCTGGCCGCGCCGCAGACCGCCCACGCAACCCAGCTGCAGCGCGAGTTCCAGGGCCATCCGTCGCGCGGACTGACCCCGACCCGTCTGGCGTCCATCCTGCTAGCGGCCGAACAGGGCGATGCAATCCGCCAGTACGAGCTGTTCGAAGACATGGAAGAGCGGGATGCCCACATCTTTTCCGAGATGTCTAAGCGCCGCCGAGCTGTGGCCGGCTTGCCCTGGAAGATTGCCCCGCCGAAGAATCCCAGCGCCGCCGAAAGGAGTGCCGCCGAGCAGCTGCAGGAAATGCTGGAGTCGATGGACAACCTCGAAGGCATCCTGTTCGACACCACCGATGCCATCGGCAAGGGCTTCGTCAATCAGGAAATCGAGTGGGGGCGTATCGGATCGGCCTGGCAGCCGAAGTCCATCCTCCATCGGCCGCAGTCTTGGTTCCAATTCCATCGTGGCTATCAGCAGGAAATCCGTCTGCGGAACGGCACAGGGGAAGGCGAAGCGCTCCGGCCGTTCGGCTGGATCACCCACACCCATTCCGCCAAGAGCGGCTACATGGAGCGATCCGCGTTGTTCCGCGTCCTGGTCTGGCCGTACCTGTTCAAGAACTACAGCGTGGGCGACCTGGCCGAATTCCTGGAGATCTATGGCATTCCCATGCGGATCGGCAAGTATCCGCCAGGCGCTTCGGAGAAGGAGAAGCTGACCCTGCTCCGCGCCTTGATGCAGATTGGCCACAATGCGGCCGGTATCATCCCGGAAGGCATGACCATGGATTTCCCGGCCGTGGCGGAAGGCGACCCCAAGGCCTTCGAGCTGATGATCGAATGGTGTGAGCGCAGCCAGAGCAAGGCCATTCTGGGCGGCACACTGACAAGCCAGGCAGACGGCAAGTCCAGCACCAACGCGCTGGGCAATGTGCATAACGAGGTCCGCAAGGAGCTGAAGGACGCGGATGGAAAGCAGGTCGCCACCACGCTGACGCGTGACTTGGTCTATCCACTTGCGGTACTCAACGGACTGATCCCACAGGGCGATCGCCGCCGCTGCCCGCGCTTCGTCTTCGACCTGGCCGAAACCAAGGACATCACTGTGTTTGCTGAGGCCCTTCCGGCGTTGGTTGGCCTCGGCATGCGCATCCCCCCATCCTGGGCGCACACGGAGCTGGGCATTCCCGAGGCTGGGCCTGACGAACCGGTGCTGGGTGCCACCCCTGTCGCGCCGCAGGCCGACCGGGCGGCACTGAGCCGCGCTCACCCGGCGGCTGCAGTTGCAGCACCCCGCGATCGAGAGGACCAGCTCGTTGGGTTGGTCGCCGATGAGATCGACCCGGTGGTCGCGGGATGGGTGGATAAGATCCAGGCGCTGGTCGATGGCGCCCGCGACCTGGAACAGGTGCGCGAGGGCCTGCTGGCGCTCCTGCCGCAGCTCTCCACAGAACAATTCACCCGCGCCATGCAGCATGCCCTGGCGATCGGCGGAGCCGCCGGGATGCTCGATGGATTGGAGGACAGTCGTGGCTGACGTCCGTGGCAACTTCGGCAGCTTGCCAGAGGCAGAGGCGTACTTCCGCAACAAGGTGAACCTGCCCACCAGGCGATGGGACGATCTTTGGCAGGGACAGCACGCGCGTGCCTTCGTGGTGGCCGGCGCGACCCGTGATGCGCTGTTGAGCGATCTTCGCCAGGCCGTCGACGCGGCGATTTCCCAGGGCGAGACGCTGGAGGACTTCCGCGCGCGATTCCGCGACACGGTGCAGCGCAATGGATGGACTGGGTGGGCCGGCGAAGGCACCGCTGGCGGCGAGGCCTGGCGCACATCAGTCATCTACCACACGAACCTGCGGACCTCTTACATGGCAGGCCGGTGGGAGACTCTGCGGCGCTTTCCATACCTGCGATACAGGCACAACACGGTGCGCAACCCTCGCGAGCATCACCGGGCGTGGGATGGCCTGATCCTGGCCAGCACCGACCCGTGGTGGGAGACGAACTACCCGCCCAATGGCTGGGGTTGTCGCTGCAGCGTCATTGGCGTATCAGAGGCGAAACTCCGCGCCGACGGACTTCGTCCGGGCCAGGCACCTGCACCCGTCGAAGGCGATCCGCCTGCGGAGTGGGCGTACCACGTGGGCCATGCGAACAACGGCGCGCACATTGCGGATGCGGTACTCGCCAAGGATGCTGGCGCAAAGTGGTCTGAGCTGCCCGGCAGGAGTGCGGCTGAGTCTGGCCGTCCCGCTCAGGTGCCCTTAGACACTGCCATTGCCCAGCCGTTGCCCAGCGGCATCCGAGACCCGCAGCGGGTGCGCGAGGTGTGGCGGGAGCTTTACGGCGAGACTTCAACCCTGCGCGATCCTTCCGGCGACCAGGTGCTGCTGACCGACCAGGTCATTGAGCATTGGCTGGAAAAGCCATCCCGCCTGGACGGCCGTGAGAAGTATCTGCCCCTGCTGGCTGAAACCATCCAGGCACCGTTCGAGATCTGGGCCAACTTCGCCCAGAACGATGCTGGCCAGGTCGGCCTGCGGCGGTACTACGTGAAGCGCGTAGAGGTCACCGAAGGGGAAGGTGCGGCGCAGAAGCGTTATTCCCTGACGGTGATTGCCGAGGTGCTGCCGGGCGGAGTGTGGGGGTCGTTCGATTTCTTCCGTGGCAACAAGCCGCAACCGCGATCACGGCAAGGACTGTTGGTATGGGGGCGAACAGAGAAATGAGCCTTTGCTCACAGACGCGCCAGTTCGCTCTGCGGCGCTTCCTGCAGGGCCTCGGGGACTGGCCCACCCTGTGGAAGGATTGCGGCGCTGAGGCCGCTACACCAGGGGCGGCTGGTCCCCGGTCCGTGGCCGGAGAATACCATGGCCAATGAGCCGTTGATCCTACACGTCGATGCGGAGCAGGCCGAGCGCTGGTTCGGAAACCTGCTGCGCCGAAGCGCCGATCTATCCGGGCTAATGGCCCAGGTCGGTGAGGACCTGACTGAAAGCACCCAGGCTCGCTTCGATACGGGTGTTGGCCCTGACGGGGTGGCATGGGAGCCACTGGCCGATGGATCGGGGCGGACGCCGCTCAATGCCACCCACCGTACCCGCGACGGCATTCACCCCATGTCCGGAATTGACTGGGTGGAGATCCGCGCTGACTCCAAGCAGGCCCGCTGGCATCAGGAAGGCACGTCACCCTACGTCATCAAACCAAAGGACAAGAAGGCATTGGCGTGGCCAGGTGGTCCCGGACCGCGCGGCGGAGTGAACCACCCCGGCCTGCCGGCCCGCCCCTTCATCGGCATCAGCGCCGAGGATGCGGATGGGATCGAGCGCCTGGCCGTCGCATGGCTGGACCTCGGAGCTGATCCCTCCGATTTGGGTGGCGCCTAGAACGGCCCCAGAGGCCCGCTAAGCCCCCCTCACTGCGACCACCGTCCGACGATGACCCTCCGAGGGGCGCCCAGGGCGATTTAAACGCCTTTCAAACGCTGTGCTGGCCCACTGTGAAGCCCGCGTTTGCGCTGCGGCCGTTTTTTTCGCGAAACGTGTACAGTTTCCCGGCCGGTCGACCGCAATGGCGCCGAGCCAATTTCACTGACGCATGTTAGTCCCGGCGCAAGGCACCAACCGGCCAATCTGGCCGGGATGAACAAGACCTCCCTCGCTGCCAATCTCCTGTCCGTTGCGATCGCCGCGTGCAGCTACTCGCTGCCGCTCCAGTTCGATGACGACCGCGTTGTTGAAATCCAGCTGACGCCTGCAGGCGCGTTCCGCCCCAACGACGGGCGGCAGATGAAGGTTGCCGCCTGGACAATCGACGCCGGCATCGCCAGCAAGGTGATTGGGCGTTTCAACGCCCGAAAGACCCCGCCTGTCGTCGACTACGAACACCAGACGTTGCACAAGGAAACCAACGGGCAGCCCGCGCCGGCCGCTGCCTGGATGCGGGCGCTGCAATGGCGCGAAGGGTCCGGGCTTTGGGCCACCGTCGAACTGACGGCCCAGGCAGCTCAGCAGATCCGCTCCGGCGAGTACCGCTACATCTCGCCGGTCTTCCTCTACGACGAGAAGACCGGCGAGGTGCTGGCCATTGAGATGGCCGCCATTACCAACACCCCCGCAATCGACGGCATGCAGGCGATGTCGCTGCGCGCCGCCGCGACTTTCGCGTTCCACCCCGACCCCGAGGAATCCTCAATGACCCTGCTCGAAGCCCTGCTGGCCGCCCTCGGCCTGCCCGCATCCACCACCGAGGACCAGGCGATCGCAGCCTGCTCGGCGCTGCATTCCCATGCGGCCGCACTGAACGCCCAGCTGGGCGCCGAGGGTGCCGCCGCCATTGCCGCCTGCAGCGCGCTCAAGACCAAGGCCGCAGGTTCCGCACCGGACCCGGCCAAGTACGTGCCGATCGGCGTGGTCGAAGAACTGCAAGGTCAGATCGCCGCGCTCAGTGCCAAGCAGAATGCCGGCGAAGTCGCCGCCCTGGTTGATGCGGGCCTGGCGGACGGCCGCATTCTGCCGACCATGAAGGACTGGGCAACCGACCTGGGCAACTCCAATGTTGCCGCGCTGTCCGCCTACTTGGACAAGGCCGCCCCGATCGCCGCCCTGACGTCGAGCCAGACCGGCGGCGCCGCACCGGCCGTCAAGGATGAGAACGGCCTGACCGCCGCCGAACTGGCCGTCTGCAATCAGACCGGCATCTCCCCCAAGGACTTCGCCGCCGCCCGGCCGCAGGCCTGATTGGCACCTCGCCTCAACTCACAAGGACCATTGCAATGACCGCAGCCACCCAAGGCCGCAACACCAAGCGCCGCTCCGGCGAACGCGTCGGCCACATCGTCAATCCCGGCTCGACCATCCATGCAGGCACGCTGGTAGCGCTGCTCACCGCCAACGGTAATGCCGTGCCGGCCGGCACGGCGGGCGCCGGTAACGCCGTCGGCGTCGCCGAAGAATCCGTCGTCGGCAACGGTAGCGCCCTGGTCGACACCTGGCGTGGCGCCGCCTTCCTCTTCGCCAACAGCGCGGCCGCAGATGCCGTGGCCCGTGCAGACATCGGCGCCAATGCCTTCG
>NZ_JBOHXV010000016.1:0-67298 GCF_050737075.1 Stenotrophomonas sp. | reverse complement strand
CCACGTAGAGCCACGCCATGCGTGGCTGCTCTTTCTCACCGCATAGCATCCATGTCTGGGGGCGGCCGGCGGGTGGCCCCCGGAGGGACGCTAGAAAACATGGATGTTTTCTAGCAGCCTACATGGACGTATTCACGGCGTGTCCCGGAGCGGGGCTGCCCGCCGGCCGCCCCGGCTCGCACAAAAGAGACGCCGATTTGGCTTTTGCGTCGGCTTCGGCTGACTGCGGATAGCGATTTATTAACGGTGTCCGCCGGATAATTTACGGATGAAACTATGGTCCATCCGCGGTAACTCACAGAAGCTTGATGGCGGCGCGATGTTCGGTAATGCGCCGCGTGCGGTCTGGGAAAAATGGGCGGCACCCGACGATCTCAACCGGATCGAACTGGCTTGCCGCGCGTTGCTGGCCAGCCCGCTGGCCGGCAAGACGGTGCTGTTCGAAACCGGTATCGGCGCGTTCTTCGAACCGAAGCTGCGCGACCGTTACGGCGTGCAGGAACCCAGCCATGTGCTGATCGAGTCGCTGCGCGAGGCCGGATTCGAGCACGAGGACATCGATGTGGTGGTGCTCAGTCACCTCCATTTCGACCATGCCGGCGGGCTGCTGGCGCCGTGGAGCGAAGGCCGCGAACCGGAACTGCTGTTCCCGAACGCCACGTTCCTGGTGGGTGCCGAGCACTGGGAGCGCGCGCTGCATCCGCACCCGCGCGACCGCGCCAGCTTCATTCCCGAGCTGCCACAGCTGCTGCGCGACAGCGGCCGCCTGGAAATCGTGCAGGGACCGTATTCGCGGACCCTGGGTGAGAGCGTGCGTTTCAGCTTCAGCGACGGGCATACGCCGGGCCTGATGCTGGCCGAGATCATTGGTCCCGAGCAGATCGACGGCCAGCCGCGCGGCGGGGTGGTGTTCTGCGCCGACCTGATTCCGGGCCGCTCGTGGGTGCACGTGCCGATCACGATGGGCTACGACCGCAATGCCGAGCTGCTGATCGACGAGAAGCGCAGCTTCCTCGAGGACAAACTGGCGCGCAACGTGCACCTGTTCTTTACCCACGACCCCGAGTGCGCACTGGCGCAGGTCACCCGCGACGAGAAGGGCCGGTTCGGCACCGCCCACGAGCAGGGTGAGCTGAAAGCACGGGCGTTGGCGTAAGCCAACGCCCGTGCGGGTAGCGCCGACTGTTAGTCGGCGACCGCGCGCAGCGCGGCGCAAGGCTCCGAAGGCGATCCGGTGTCGGCGACGACGACCCTTCCGGCGTTTAGACGTTCCGGAGCCGCCTCTCAGGCCTCAATGCGCCTGCAAACAGCTGCTCATGAAGGTCTTGCGTGCATCACCGCTCAGCTTCTTGGTCGCCGCATCGGCATTGCAGTGCTTCATGCGCTCCTGCGGCGTGGTCGCCACGGGCGCAGGGCCGCTCAGGCACGCCTTCTGCGCAGCCTTGTACTCATCGCCCTTCTTGCCCTTGTTCTTGGCCGAACAATCGGCCATCCGCTGCTGCTGCGGGGTGTCGGCATGGGCGAGGATGGGGCTGCCCAGCACTACCAGGCAAACCAACAGACTGACGGTCTTCATGGCGCGACTCCCCACACAGTTGAGTGTGCGGGGAGCTTCTTCCCGGGCCCGTCCAGAGCGCGTGAACGCCGGGATCAACCGGCTACGCGGGTCCCGAAGATGCGGTCGCCGGCATCGCCCAGGCCCGGCAGGATGTAGCCCTTCTGGTTGAGCTGCGCATCGATCGCGGCCGTGAAGATCTCCACGTCCGGATGCACCGCCTGCACCGCGGCAATACCTTCCGGTGCCGCCACCAGGAAGATGCCCTTGATCCGGCGGGCGCCGGCACGCTTGAGCATGTCGATGGTCGCGATCAGGGTGCCGCCGGTGGCCAGCATCGGGTCCAGGATCAGCGCGTCGCGCTCTTCCAGGCGGCCGGTGAGGCGCTCGAAGTAGGGCACCGGCTGCAGGGTTTCCTCGTCGCGCTGCAGGCCGACCACGCTGACCCGCGCCGCCGGAATGAGCGACAGCACGCCGCTGAGCATGCCCAGTCCCGCACGGAGGATCGGCACCACCGTGATCTTCGCACCGGCAATGCGCTGCACCGTTACCGGTCCGGCCCAGCCGGCCATGGTGTGGGCCTCGGTGTCCAGGTCGGCGGTGGCCTCGTAGGCGAGCAGGCCGCCGAGTTCGTTGGCCAGCTCGCGGAAGTCCTTGGTGCTCAGGGACGCGTCGCGCATCAGGCCGATCTTGTGCTGCACCAGCGGGTGGCGGACTTCGACGATTTTCATGGGAATGCCAACAAAACGGGGAGGGCACCATTTTGCCGCACCCGCGCTGTACCCGGCCAGAGGCAGGTTTCGGCGGTCCGCATCACCACCGGTGTCATGCCCATGCAACCTCTTGGACATACCGTGCTGACCCAACCTTTACACCGTTGGGGATGCTGTGCAGAAGAAATCGACTTTGGGACTCGCCATCAGCCTGTCGTTGCTGGTCCTGTCCACCGCGCCTGCCGTGGCCGCCGCGAGCGGGGAACTCGCCGGCGCTGCGGCAGCCACCGAGCTGGACCGCGTTGAAGTCCGCCCGCAGCTGGAATCGCAGACGCGTGCGGTCGACCTCAAGCGCAGCAGCGACGCCATCCAGGACGCCGTGTCCTCCGACGCCATGGGCGTCTACCCGGACAAGAACGTGGCCGAGTCGCTGCAGCGCCTGCCCGGCGTCAGCGTCACCCGCGACCAGGGCGAGGGCCGCTTCGTGGTCGTGCGCGGCCTGGATGCCAACCTCAACAGCGTCAGCGTGGACGGCATCGCCATCGGCACCCCGGAAGATTCCAGCCGCGCCGCGCCACTGGACGTGATTCCGTCCGATTCCACCGAGCGTCTGCGCGTGGTCAAGTCGCCCACCCCGGACATGCCGGGCGACGCCATCGGCGGCGCGATCCTGGTCGAATCCGCCTCGGCGTTCGACCGTGACGGGCGCAGCCTGCGCGGCAAGATCGAAGCGAGCCACCAGGATCTGTCCGGCCACACCAGCCCCAAGGCCGCCTTCAACTACAGCGAAGTGTTCGCCGACACCTTCGGCGTGGCATTGGGCGTGAACTACCAGAACCGCAAGTTCGAGTCCGACAACACCGAAGTGGAGTACGGCGAGTTCGACGGCGGTGCCGAAGACGAGCTGTTCGCCAACAGCCTGCAGCAGCGCAAGTACGAGATCGAGCGCAAGCGCATCGGTGCCAACCTCAACTTCGACTGGCGCCCGAACGAGGACAGCCAGTACTACCTGCGCATCCTGTACAGCCAGTTCGACGATGCCGAAACGCGCCAGCGCACCATCTTCAACTTCGGCGATGGCGAGGTCACCGCGCTGGGCAACAACCAGTTCCGTGTCGACGACCTGCCGGCCGATGCCATCCAGAAGCGCATGCGCTACCGCACCAAGAAGGAAAACACCTTCGCGGCCAGCCTGGGCGGCGAGAACCGGCTGACCAATGCGGTGCTGGACTACAAGATCGGTTACACCCGCACCGAAGAACGCGTCAACGACGAGATGGAAGCGCGCTTCGAGTACAACGGTGACGACCTGGGCGCCACCGTCAACCAGAACACCGGCATCCCGCGCTATACCCTCAGCGATGCCAGCTGGATGGACAACGGCAACTACGATTTCGACCGTTTCGTGCTGTCGCCCAAGCGTGTGGATGACAAGGAGCACAGCGCGCAGGTCAACATCCGCTTCGACGGCGACACCAGCAGCTACAAGTTCGGCCTGCTCGGCCGCTGGCGCGATCGCGATGTGGATACCGACGAGCGCGAACTGCGCGTCGGTCCGGACGTGGCGCTGTCCGACTGGACCACCTCCACCCCCGACCACCGTGGCGGCACGCTTGGCCAGGGCATGAGCTCGGACGCGATGCGCCGCTATTGGGCCCAGTTCGGCAGCCAGTACAGCGCCCGCCCGCAGGACGTCGGCGGCAATGCGATCACCTCGCTGGAAGAGGACTACACCGCCAGCGAAGACATCTTCGCCACCTACGCGATGGGCACCTGGGATGTCGGCAGCCTGCGCATCATCGGCGGCGTGCGCGTCGAAAACACCCAGTTCCAGGCCACCGGCAACCGCGTGGATGTCGCCGCCAACGGCCGCAGCTACACGGTCACCCCGCTCAGCGCGGACCGCAGCTACACCAACGTGCTGCCCGGCCTGCACCTGCGCTACGACGCCGGCAGCGACTGGGTGCTGCGTGCGGCCGCCAACAAGACCGTGTCGCACCCGTCGTTCGGCGATATCGCCCCGCGTATCGGCTACAACCGTGGCGACGAGGAAGTGCGGCTGGGCAACCCGGAACTGGATCCGTACGAATCCAAGAACCTGGACCTGTCCTTCGAGCGTTACATCGGCAGCACCGGCATCCTCTCGCTGGGCCTGTTCCACAAGTCCATCGACGGCTACATCGTCAACACTGTCAGCGACAGCGATCCGGAGTACCCGGGCTTCGAGGTCACGCGCGTGATCAATGGCGACAAGGCCAAGGTGTATGGCGCCGAATTCAACTGGCAGCAGCAGCTGAGCTTCCTGCCGGCCGGCTGGGACGGCCTGCTGGTCGGCGCCAGCGGTACCTGGCTGGAGACCGACTTCGACCCGGGCCTGGACGGCCGTGCCGATGAAGACTTCACCCTGCCGCGTGCTTCCAAGCACGTGTACAGCGCGCACCTGGGCTACGAAAAGGCCGGCTTCAGCACCCGCATCGCCGCCGTGTACCGCAGCGAATACCTGGACACGCTGGGCGACAGCCGTGCCTACGACATCTTCGTGGCGCCCAACACCCAGCTCGATTTCAGCCTGGACTACAAGATCACCTCCAACGTGAGCGTGTACTTCGAAGCGCAGAACCTGCTCGACAAGCCGCTGGAGCTGTACCAGGGCGTGCGCTCGCGCACGCTGCAGAATGAAGAGTACGGTCGCACCTATGCGCTCGGCCTGAAGGTGGCCCTGTGATGCGCGCACGCCCGGTGCTGGGCCTGCTCGCCCTGGCGGTACTGGCCGGCTGCAAGCCGGGGGCCCCGGAAGCCGCCGCGCCTGCCGTGGACGCGGCCGCCGCGACCACCGGTCGCAGCGTCGCGACCGTGGCCGAGACCTTCCAGACCCCGATGACCCCGGCCGACAACATCGACTCGCCGGCGAGCTGGACCACCCCGGAAGGCCAGGTGTGGCTGATCGCCACCGCCAAGGCTACCGACAAGCTGGTCGTGTATGACGGGCAGACCGGTGAGCACCTGCGCGACGTGGGCAGCACCGGCACCGCGCCGGGCCAGTTCATGCGGCCCAACGGCATCGCCGTGGTCGACGACCTGGTGCTGATCGTGGAGCGCGACGGCCACCGCGTGCAGGTGCTGCAGCTGCCGTCGTTCACGCCGCTGGGCA
This sequence comes from Stenotrophomonas sp., assembly GCF_050737075.1. Taxonomy (GTDB): domain Bacteria; phylum Pseudomonadota; class Gammaproteobacteria; order Xanthomonadales; family Xanthomonadaceae; genus Stenotrophomonas. The sequence goes on along the minus strand of NZ_JBOHXV010000016.1, from coordinate 61,879 downwards.
CGTTCGCCGCCGAGGACCTGCGCAAGCCGTATGGGCTATGGGTCAACAAGCAGGCCGATGGCTACGACGTGTATGTGACCGACTCCTACGACGCCGGCGAAGACGCGCAGGGCAACGACGTGCTGCCGCCGCTGGCCGAACTGGACAAGCGCGTGCGCCGCTATGCACTGCAGGTGCGCGATGGCAAGGCGCAGGCCACCCTGACCGCGAGCATCGGCGACACCAGCGAGGCCGGCGCACTGCGTGTGGTCGAATCGATCTGGGGCGACCCGGCCAACGACCGCCTGTTGATTGCCGAAGAAGACGAGACCTACGCCAGCGAGTTCAAGGTGTACACCCTGGAAGGCAAGTTCACCGGCACCACCTTCGGCCGCGATGCCTTCAAGGCGCAGGCCGAAGGCGTGATGCTGCGCACCTGCGGCAAGGACGGCTGGTGGATCACCACCGAGCAGGGCAAGCAGCGCAGCGTGTTCCACCTGTTCGACCGGAATACGTTGAAGCATGTCGGCGCGTTCCAGGGCAATACCGTGGCCAATACCGACGGTATCTGGATGACCGAGACCGCGTCGGCGCGTTTCCCGCATGGCGCGCTGTACGCCGTGCATGATGACCAGGGCGTGGTCGCGTTCGACTGGGACAGTGTGGCCAAGCAATTGTCGTTGCCGTTGGAGTGTGAAAAGTGATGCGAGTGAAGACCTGCGCAGCGGCGCTGAGCCTGGCGCTGCTGCTGTGCAGCGGTCTGGCGTCTGCCGCCACGGCCACCGAGGCTGAACCCAATACCCAGGTGCCGGCGGGCAACCGCCACTACGCCGCGGGCGGCTTCCCGGATCGCATCGTCGCCTCGCCGGCGCAGGACGCCGCGCGCGGCTTCGGCGTGGCCTGGCGTACCGACGCGACGGTCAACGCGCCGGTGCTCGAGTGGGTCGTGGCCGGCGATTCGCCTGACGTGGGCAAGGTGACCCGGGTAACCGCAACCACCACCCCGCTGCAGACCGAGCTGGGCGCCTCGCACCACCACCGCGTGGACGTGAGCGGCCTGGCGCCGGACACGCTGTACCTGTGGCGTGTGCAGGGCAACGCGACCTGGAGTGCCTGGAACCAGCTGCGCACGGCCGGGCGCGCCGATCAGCCGCTCACCGTGCTGTACTTCGGTGACACCCAGAACAAGAACCTCAGCCACGTATCGCGCGTGCTGCGCGCGGGCATCAAGGCCGCGCCCGACGCGCGGCTGACCCTGTTCGCCGGCGACCTGGTCAGCGGCGGAGATGGTGCGGACGACAGCGAGTGGGGCGAGTGGTTCGCCGCTGCCGGCTGGCTGCCGCAGGAAACCGCGGTCGCCCCGGCCATCGGCAACCACGAGTATTTCGAGGAATTCGAGGACACCCCGCAGGAACGTCGCGTACTGGGCAAACATTGGCCGGTGACGTTCGCGCTGCCGCGCAACGGCAGCGAAGCGGCTGATACCAGCACCTACTGGTTCGACTACCAGGGCGCGCGGTTCGTGGTGCTGGATGGCACCTCGGCACTGGATCTGGGCACCGCCAAGGCGCAGGGGCAGTGGCTGGACAAGGTACTGGCCGGCAACACCCAGCGCTGGACCATCGTGCTGCTGCACCAGCCGTTCTATTCGCCGCGCGAGGGGCGTGAGAACACCGTGCTGCGCGAGGAGATCCTGCCGGTGGTGCGCCGTCACAACGTCGACCTGGTGCTGCAGGGCCACGACCACACCTACGGCCGCCGTGGCGAAGGCCAGGACGCCACGCCGCAGTACGTGGTGACCGTGGCCGGCCCGAAGCAGTACCGCCTCTCCGATGAGGCCCGTGCGACCATGGCGCCGGTCGGTGAGGACACCCAGCTGTTCCAGGTGCTCAAGATCGATCCACAGCACCTGCGGTACGAAGCCCGGACCGTGACCGGCGACCTGTACGACGGGTTCGAGTTGAACCGTGCGGCCGACGGCAGCAAGCGCAAGACCGAACTGACCGAAGGCCGCATCGCGCCCCGCGACTGCACGCGCAGCCAGACCCTGAAGGGCCGCGCGGACCGTTGTTGGGAATGACGTTCGCCGGGCAGAGCCCGGCGCTACGCTGTAGAGCCGGGCTTTGCCCGGCTGATTCTTTGGAGACCCCATGCACGCCCACCGCCTCCTGCCCCTGACCGCCGTTGCCGTCGCACTGCTCCTGCTCAGCGGCGCCAGCGCCGCCGGCAATGCCATCCTGCATCCGTTCCTCGCCGCGCAACCGAAGGAAGCACCGGAAGAGGCCAACCTCGCGGTGGAGATTCCATCCGGCAGCTTCACCAAGTACGAGATCAAGGAAGACGGCCTGGTCCACGTGGACCGCTTCCAGTCCATGCCGGTCGCGTACCCGGCCAACTACGGTTCGATGCCGCGCACGCTGGCCGGCGACAACGATCCGCTCGATGCCCTGGTGCTGACCCGCGAGCCGCTGCACCCGGGCGTGATCGTGCGCTTCCGCCCGATCGGCTATCTGAAGATGGTCGACAAGGGCGAGCACGACGAAAAGATCATCGGCGTACCCACCGACAAGATCGACCCGACCTACGCCAACATCCGTGACCTGCAGGACCTGCCGCTGATCGAGCGCCAGCGCATCGAGGCGTTCTTCCGCGTCTACAAGGACCTGCCTGAAGGCCGCAACCCGGTCCAGCTCAACGGCTGGGGCAACGCGGCAGAGGCGAAGGTACTGATCCGCCAGTCCATGCAGCGCTTCGACGAACAGCAGCGGCGCGCCAAGGGCGATTGATCGCGAACGCCATCCCGACGTAGAGCCACCCCATGGGTGGCTGCCTGGATCCGACACCGCGCACAGCCACCCATGGGGTGGCTCTACGCGTGGTGGTGGTGCCCGTTACGTGGGCTCGTGGATCGGGCACCGGTTGAATGTCGAGCGGAACTGGCGCGATGCGGCCATTACCACGCGGCGGGCGCGGTTGAGGTTGCCCAGCGGCTGGTGGGCGGCCAATGCATGCCACGGGGCGAACGCCAGGCTGTCTTCGGTCGCCTCGGCGTCGGCACTCCATGAAGACTGCGCACCCACGACGAGGCGGCCGACGGGCAGATAGGGGCTGAGCTCTTCCGGCCACACCACCGAGGCGTCTTCAATCGGCATCTTCTCCAAGTCGCGGCACAACTGCACCCGCAGCTCCCATTCGGCCACGGCATCGGGCTGCGCGAAGAACGCCGCCACCGCCTCGCGCTGCGTATCCGGTGCCGCGTCGAGCTTCTCCCCGGTCAGTGCCTTCAACCCAGGCGACACCGGCACCCACGAGAACTTGGCCATATACGGCCCGTAGCGGAACGGTACCTGGGTGAAGAACGTTTCGCCCAATGGGTGGTGCTGCGGTTCGCCACCCAACGCCTTGAGCGTGGCGCTTTGCCCGCCGACGGCCTCCAGGGCCGCTTCGGTGCCGCGCAGCGTGGCCGACAGCACCTGCTTGGTGCGCGGCATGCGTTCGGTGGTAGCCGCCAGCAATTTCGCCGAACGCAGGAAGCCACTGATGCCCGGCGTGTTGAAGGCCGGGCCATTGACCATCAGGAAGTCCTGGCTGTGCAGTTCGTCGCCGCCTTCCACTCGCGGCCCCGGCACGTCCAGCACTTTCACCGCCATCGCGCGCGGCGTGGACACCGTGTCCGGCAGTTGTTCAGCCGGTGGCGACGAAAGGCGCACCAACGCGTTGTACTCGGCCGGCGCGGCGAACAGGCCCTGGCGCAGCTCGGGTGCCAGGCCGTCCAGTACGCGGAAACGCCCGCGCAGCAGTGCGTGGCCCTTGGCGTGGACTGCACGGTGCGCGTGGCCCTCGTGGTCCGCCACGACGCCGGCCATGTCGGTGAACACCTTCACCAGTTCGGCGATGGTGGCCTGCTCGTCCGGTTCGGGCCGTTCGACGTCGGGGGAATAGGCCACTGCGGGCAGGAGAGGGGACATGGCGTTGGCATCCAGAGGCTGGGGGAAGGGCACCCGCAAGCTGTTGGCGGCCTTGGCTGCGCGTGGCTGGGGCATGCAGCCACCTTGTCGTGTGTGCCGTGCACGGTCAGTGCAGGTGGCATGCCGGGCGCGCGAAGAGCGCGTGCGGCGCCTTCACTCGTGGCCGCTATCATGTGGGCTCCTTTCAAGCGTAGGCGGTGTCCGTGTCGGTAGCTCTGGTCTGGTTTCGCCGCGATCTGCGTCTTCAGGACAACCCGGCACTCCAGGCCGCGCTCGATGCCGGTCATGTCCCGGTGCCGGTGTACATCCATGCGCCGGACGAGGAGGGCGCATGGACGCCGGGCGGCGCATCGAATGCGTGGCTGCACCGTTCGCTTGCCGGACTCGACGCGGACCTGCGCGCACGGGGTTCCGCGCTGGTGGTGCGCCAGGGCGACAGCCAGGCGCAGCTGCAGGCGCTGATCGAGGAAACCGGCGCCGTGGCGGTGCACTGGAACCGCAAATACGAACCGGCCACCCAGCCGCGCGATGCTCGCATCAAGCGCGAACTGCGCGAACAGGGCATCGATGCGAACAGCCACAACGGCAGCCTGATGTTCGAGCCCTGGGACATCGCTACCCTGCAGGGCGGGCCGTACAAGGTGTTCACCCCGTTCTGGCGCAACGCGCTGACCCGCATGCACCTGCCGGCGGCCCCTGCGCTGCCGGCCACGCTGCCCACGCATGACGTGTGCGGTGTGGCGCTGGAAACGCTGCAGCTGGCGCCGCAACTGGACTGGGACAAGCAGTTCTGGGAGCACTGGCAGCCCGGCGAGGCGGGGGCCGACGAGGCGTTGGGGGTGTTCATCGATGGCGCCTTGAACGGCTACCGGCAGCAGCGCGATCTGCCGGATCGTGTCGGAACGTCGCTGTTGTCGCCGCACCTGCATTTTGGCGAGATATCGCCCTGGCAGATCGTGCGGCGCCTGGAGGCCGAGCGCAGCGCCAGCCGCGATGCCGACATCGATGGCTATATCCGTGAACTGGGTTGGCGTGAGTTCTCCTACCATCTGCTGCATCACTTCCCGCAGACGCCCGAGCACAATCTCAACCCGCGCTTCGCGGGGTTCAACTGGGCCAAGCCGAACGCGGCGCAGCTGCAGGCCTGGCAGCAGGGGCGTACCGGCGTACCGATCGTCGACGCCGGCCTGCGTGAGCTGTGGGCCACCGGCTACATGCACAACCGCGTGCGCATGATCGTGGCCAGCTTCCTGTGCAAGCACATGCGCCAGCATTGGCTGCACGGCGCGCGCTGGTTCTGGGACACGCTGGTGGATGCCGACCTGGCCAACAACACCATGGGCTGGCAATGGGTCGCGGGGACCGGGGCGGATGCCGCGCCGTATTTCCGCATCTTCAATCCGGTCACGCAGTCGCAGAAGTTCGATCCGCAGGCCCGCTACATCACCCGTTGGGTACCGGAACTGGCGCCGTTGCCGGTGAAGGCGCGGTTCGCGCCGTGGCAGTCGCCGGCGTTGCTGGCCGAGCTTGCGCCGGGCTATCCGACCGTGCCGCTGGTCGATCTGTCGGCGGGAAGAGAGGCCGCGCTGGCGGCCTATCGCCATACGAACTGAGCACAGAAACCTGAATGAAATGCCGAATACGTGCGTGTTCATCATGCCGGCATCGCGTTTGCGTGTTTATGCTTCTCGCCGTTCGCACGCCGACCGCCGGCAACCAAGGAGAAAACACATGATCCGATCCGCACCCCGCAACGTGGCCCTCGCCCTGATGACCGCTGCCGCCTTGTCGGCCTGCGCCACCGGCGGTTCGTACGTGCAGAGCGACCAGTACGGCAATCCGACCGATCAGCAGAGCCGCACCGGCCGCAATGCGCTGATCGGCACCGCCATTGGGGTCGCCGCCGGCCTGCTGACCGGTGACAGCGCGACCGAGCGTCGCCAGCACGCGATGGTGGGCGCAGGTATCGGCGCGCTGGCCGGTGCCGGCGTAGGTGCGTATCAGAACAAGCAGGAGCGGGAGCTGCGTGCGCGTACCGCCAACACCGGGATCGACGTGCAGCGCCAGGGCGACAACATCGTGCTGAACCTGCCCGATGGCGTGACGTTCGATTTCGGGAAGTCCGCGTTGAAGCCGCAGTTCTACGGTGCCCTCAACGGGGTGGCCAGCACTCTCAACGAGTACAACCAGACCATGATTGAAGTGGTCGGCCACACCGACAGCATCGGCAGCGATGCGGTGAACAACAAGCTCTCCAAGGAGCGTGCCGATTCGGTGGCGCAGTACCTGACCGGCCAGGGCGTGCAGAGCGTGCGTATCGAGACGCTGGGCGCCGGCAAGGCGTACCCGATTGCCGACAACAGCACCGATGCCGGCCGCGCCAAGAACCGCCGCGTCGAGATCCGCGTGATTCCGTTGCAACAATAAAACGCGCTCGCGCGTTTTATTGCATTGCGTCGGTAATGCCGGCGCAATGCGAAAATGCCGCCCCAATGGGCGGCATTTTTGTATCGCTGGTAGGGTCGGTCCCCAGACGACTGCCCGTAACGGTGCAACGTTCTGTAACGCATGACCTCCAATCGAAGGCGCGCTTTCTTCAACGCTCCATGCGCCAAGGCACCGATCCACTCCATCGGCAGTCGTCTTGCGACCGACCCTACCGACGAATCAGGTCGTAAACGATGGGTCAGCCCGCCGTCATCGTCTCCAGAATCCGCTTCCCGGTCTCCTGCAGCTCCGCTTCCGCTTCCTTCTGCTGCTGCTTGGCAAACTTCGCGTTCGGGCACTGGGCCAGCATGTAGTTGGCGTCGAAGTTGAGCTTCTCCACCAGGAAGTCGACGAAGGCACGCACCTTGGGCGAGACCAGCCGGCCGCCTGCAAATACCGCGTTGAAGTCCACTTCCGGGCCGGTCCAGCCCGCCAGTACGCGGCGCACCATGCCCGATTCGACGAACGGCTTGGCCATCACGTCGCCGGTCAGCAGCAGGCCTTCGCCGCAGACCAGGGCGCCATTGAGCGCGGACGGATCATTGGCCACCAGCAGCGGATTGACCGGGAAATCACGCAGGTCGCCGCCGTTCTCGCCCAGCTGCCAGAAGAACCGGTTGTTGTTGAGGTTGCGCGCCTTGCGCATCGCCAGGATGCGGTGGAACTGCAGCTCGTCCGGGTGCAGCGGCTCGCCGTAGCGTTCGATGTAGGCCGGGCTGGCGAACACCTGCGTACGCAGGCTGCCCAGCTTGCGCGCCACCAGGTTGGAGTCGGGCAGGGTACCGACGCGCAGCGCCAGGTCGGCCTCGCCCGCGATCAGGTCCAGCTTCTCGTTGCCCAGGTGCATGTCCAGCTGGATTTCCGGGTACTGCGCATGGAACTGGCCGAGCAGCGGCGCGATCCAGGTGATGCCGATCGAATACGGCACGGTGAAGCGCAGCCAACCGCGCGGACCGGACTGCAGCTGGTTCACCGCACCCTCGGCCTCTTCCAGCTCGCGTGCGATGCGCTGGCAATGCTCGTGGTAGACCGAGCCGGCCTCGGTCAGGCCCAGCCGCCGGGTGGTCCGGTGCAGCAGCCGCGCGCCCAAGCGCGTCTCAAGCTCCTGGACCTTGCGGCTGACGGTGGTCTTGGGCAGGCCGAGCGCATTGGCGGCCGCAATGAAGCTGCCTTGCTCGACCACCTTGACGAAGATCAGGGTGTCGTTGAGATCGTGGGCCATGGCGATGTCCAAATCGGGGGTGGGGATAGGGTGCCCGAAAGATTGTGCCGGGTACGGGACGATTATTCCCCTTAATCCGGACTAATCAAGGGGGAGTTCGAGGACTAATCTGGCGCCATTCCCGAATTGGAGGACGCCAACCATGTGGTTGCAGAACATTCTTGGCCGCGTACTCGGCGGCCACACGCCCTCGCTGGACCTTGCCCTGACCGTTGAGAAGCGCCCTTCGGCCTTCTCCCACAAGGCTTTCCGCGAGTTCACTCCCCCCGCCAACATGCAGCGCGGTGGCAGCCTGACCCTGGGCGCCCGCAATGGCGGCCGACTGGGTCGAATTGGGATTATCCCGGTGTCGGGAGTTAAAGTCCCATGAGTGGGACGCTGGCCCCCGAAGTGCTGGTGCTGGGCGGCACCGGCAGCGTCGGGCAGGGCGTCGTGGCTGCGCTGCTGGAGGCCGGCAGCCCGGTTCTGGTGGTCGGCCGCGATCCCCAACGGCTGGCGGCCCTGCAGGAACAGTTCGCCGACGAGCCGGGGCTGGAGACCCTGCTCGGTTCGCTCGGCGACGATGGCTCGGCACGCACCGTGGCCGAACGGATGCTGGTGCGGCGCCGTCCGCTGGCGGCGGTGGTGGACGCAATGGGCGGCCCCTACAACCGCGGCCGGGTGACCGACCGCAGCGGCGACGCATTGTTGCAGGCGCTGCAGGCCGACGTGATGCCGCACGTGCATGCCGGCCGCCATCTGCTGCCGCTGCTGCGCGGTGGCGCGCATGCGCGCCGTTATGTGCTGGTAGGCGGCCCGGCCGGCTTCAAGCCCTGGGCCGGGCACGGTGAGTCGTCCATCACCATGTCGGCCACGCGCATGTACGCGCAGGTGCTGCACCAGGAAGCGCAGGCGCTGGGCGTGCGCGCGCAGATGCTGGAAGTGTGCAATCCGGTGTGCACGCCGACCAACGCCGCCAATGCCTGCATCGAATGGCCGAGCGCGCTGCTGGTCGGGCGCCGGCTGGTGTCGCTGCTCGACAACTGTATCGACAACCGGGCCATCGTCCGCTGCGACACCCGCGACGCCGAACTGCCGCGCGGCCTGCTGCATCGGGATTGGCCTCCCCCCCTGTCGCACAACACCGCCGGTGCCGCTTGACCTCTACCAAGGTTGAGGTCTCAAGCTTCGCCACCCACGCTGCCCAGCACCTCGAATTTCGTATCACCACCCCCTACGTACGGATGCATGTCATGACCTCTATTTCCACTTCCCCTCGTTTCACCCGACGGCTGGCCATGGCCGGGGTGTCGATCCTCGCCGCGGCCGTGCTGGCCGCCTGCAGCGGCGGCCACGCCGAAGAAGCCGGCATGCCGCCGCCGCCGTCGGTGAGCGCCGCACCGGTGCTGATCAAGCCGGTCAGCCAGTGGGACGACTTCAGCGGCCGCGTCGAAGCCGTGCAGAGCGTCGAGCTGCGTCCGCGTGTGTCCGGCTACATCGACAAGGTCAACTACGTTGAGGGCGAGGAGGTGAAGAAGGGCGATGTCCTGTTCACCATCGACGCCCGCAGCTACCAGGCCGAGTACGACCGTGCCCGCGCCGAACTCGCCCGTGCCCGTACCCAGTCCACGCTGGCCCGCGGCGAGTCCGAGCGCGCCAAGAAGCTGTCCGACCAGCAGGCCATCTCCACCGAGACCTGGGAGCAGCGCCGCGCCGCCGCCGACCAGGCCGGTGCCAGCGTGCAGGCCGCACAGGCCGCGCTGGATGCGGCGGCACTGAACCTGGAATTCACCAAGGTGCGCGCGCCGATCGACGGCCGTGCCGGCCGCGCGATGGTCACCGCCGGCAACCTGGTCACCGCCGGCGACAGCGCCAGCGTACTGACCACGCTGGTCTCGCTGGACAAGGTGTTCGTGTACTTCGATGCCGACGAGGGCACCTTCCTGCGTTACGCCCAGATGGCGCGCAAGGGCGAACGCCCGAGCGAGCGCGACAGCGACCTGCCGGTGAAGGTGGGCCTGTCGGGCGAGGAGGGCCATCCGCACGAAGGCAAGGTCGACTTCCTGGACAACCAGGTCACCCGCAGCACCGGCACCATCCGCGTGCGTGCGCTGCTGGACAACGCCGACCGCGCCTTCACCCCGGGCCTGTTCGCCCGCGTGCAGCTGCTCGGCAGCGGCGAGTTCCAGGCCATGCTGATCGACGACAAGGCCGTGCTCACCGACCAGGACCGCAAGTACGTGTACGTGGTCGACAAGGAGGGCAAGGCGCAGCGCCGCGATATCCAGCTGGGCCGTACCGCAGAAGGCCTGCGCATCGTGCAGCAGGGTCTGAAGGCCGGCGACCGCGTGATCATCGACGGCGTGCAGAAGGTCTTCATGCCCGGCATGCCGGTGCAGGCCAAGGCGGTTGCGATGCAGCCGGCGGCGGCTTCGCGTCCTGTTGCGTTGAATTGATTTGATTTGATTTGAATTGGGAAGCAGCCGACTAACAGTCGGCTCTACACAGCCGGCCCTACACAGTCGGCTCTACCCCCGTCTCTTCCAATGCCCCGTGCAGGGGAACCCGCTCCCGCTGTCGCCTGCGACAGCGGCAGGGGTGCTGCACGCCGGCGTTGGTGAAAACCCCAGGAATCCGCTAATGGACTTTTCCCGTTTCTTCATCGACAGGCCAATTTTCGCGGCGGTGTTGTCGATCGTGATCTTCGCCGCCGGCCTGATCTCCATACCGATGCTGCCGATCGGCGAGTACCCGGAAGTGGTGCCGCCGTCGGTCGTCGTGCGCACCGTCTACCCGGGCGCGAACCCGAAGGTGATCGCCGAAACCGTGGCCACCCCGTTGGAAGAGGCGATCAACGGCGTTGAGGGCATGATGTACCTCAAGTCGGTGGCCGGCTCGGATGGCGTGCTGCAGATGACCATCACCTTCCGCCCGGGCACCGACCCGGACGACGCGGCGGTGAAGGTGCAGAACCGCGTCGCCCAGGCGCAGGCGCGCCTGCCCGAAGACGTGCGGCGCCAGGGTGTGACCACCCAGAAGCAGTCGCCCACCTTCCTGATGGTGGTGCACCTGACCTCGCCCAACGGCAAGTACGACACGCTGTACCTGCGCAACTACGCCCGCCTGCACGTCAAGGACGCGCTGGCGCGCATCCAGGGCGTGGGCGACGCGCAGATCTTCGGTGGCGGCGACTACGCCATGCGTGCGTGGCTGGACCCGGACAAGGTGGCCGCGCGCGGCCTGACCGCCAGCGACGTGGTGCGCGCCATGCGCGAGCAGAACGTGCAGGTGTCGGCCGGCCAGCTCGGCGCCGAGCCGATGCCGAACAGCCAGTTCCTGACCCTGATCAACGCGCAGGGCCGCCTGCGCAGCGAACAGGAATTCGGCGACATCGTGCTCAAGGCCGGTACCGACGGTGAAGTGGTGCGCCTGGCCGACGTGGCCCGTGTGGAACTGGGTGCGGGCGACTACACCCTGCGTTCGCAGCTGGATGGCAAGAACGCGGTGGGCATCGGCATCTTCCAGGCCCCGGGTGCCAACGCGCTGGAGATCCGCGATGCGGTGATCGGCACGATGGACGAAATGCAGAAGACCTTCCCCAACGACGTCAAGTACGAAGCGGTGTACGACACCACCATCTTCGTGCGTGACTCGATCAAGGCCGTGGTCTCCACGCTGCTCGAAGCCATCGCACTGGTGGTGCTGGTGGTGATCCTGTTCCTGCAGACCTGGCGCGCCTCGATCATTCCGCTGATCGCCGTGCCGGTGTCCATCGTGGGTACGTTTGCCGCGCTGTACGTGCTGGGCTTCTCGATCAACACGCTGAGCCTGTTCGGCCTGGTGCTGGCGATCGGCATCGTGGTCGATGACGCGATCGTGGTGGTGGAGAACGTCGAGCGCAACATCGAGGAAGGCCTGACCCCGCTCGCCGCGGCACACCAGGCGATGAAGGAAGTCTCTGGCCCGATCATCGCGATCGCGCTGGTGCTGTGCGCCGTGTTCGTGCCGATGGCGTTCCTGTCGGGCGTCACCGGCCAGTTCTACAAGCAGTTCGCGGTCACCATCGCCATCTCCACGGTGATCTCGGCCATCAACTCGCTGACCCTGTCGCCGGCCCTGGCCGCCCGTCTGCTCAAGCCGCACGACGCGCCGAAGGATGCCCCGACCCGGATCATCGACCGCCTGTTCGGCTGGGTGTTCCGCCCGTTCAACCGGTTCTTCAAGTCCAGCTCGGAGAAGTACGAGCGCGGCGTCTCGAAGATCCTCGGTCGTCGTGGTGCGGTGTTCGTGGTGTACGCGGTGCTGCTGGTTGCCACCGGCTTCATCTTCAAGGTGGTGCCGCCGGGCTTCATTCCGACCCAGGACAAGCTGTACCTGATCGCGGGCGTGAAGCTGCCGGAAGGCTCGTCCATTGCGCGCACCGATGAAATGCTGCGCAAGGTGGCCAAGATCGCGCAGGAAACCGACGGCGTGGCGCACACCATTTCGTTCCCGGGCCTGAACGCGCTGCAGTTCACCAACACGCCCAACACCGGCGTGGCGTTCATTCCGCTCAAGCCGTTCAACGAGCGTCATGGCCGTACCGCCGCGCAGATCAATGCCGAGATCAACCAGAAGATCGCCGGGCTGCAGGAAGGCTTCGCCTTCGCGATGATGCCGCCGCCGATCCTGGGCCTGGGCAACGGCAACGGCTACCAGATGTTCATCGAAGACCGTGGCAACCTGGGCTATGGCGCATTGCAGACGGCGGTGAGCCAGATGCAGGGCGCGGTGGCGCAGACCCCGGGCATGGCGTTCCCGATCACCAGCTACCAGGCCAACGTGCCGCAGCTGGATGCCGAGGTGGACCGGGTCAAGGCCAAGGCGCAGGGCGTGCAGCTGACCGAACTGTTCGACACGCTGCAGACCTACCTGGGCTCGTCGTACGTCAACGACTTCAACGAGTTCGGGCGTACCTGGCAGGTGATCGCGCAGGCCGACGGCCAGTTCCGCAACAGCGTGGAAGACATCGGCAAGCTGCGTACCCGCAACGACCGCGGCGAAATGGTGCCGATCGGCTCGATGGTGACCATCAAGGAAACCTACGGTCCGGACCCGGTGCTGCGCTTCAACGGTTACCCGGCGGCCGATCTGGCCGGCGAAGCCGACCCGCGCCTGCTGTCTTCGGCCGAGGCGATGAACAACCTGACCGCCATCGCCGCCAAGGTGCTGCCGGTGGGCATGACCACCGAGTGGACCGACCTGAGCTACCAGCAGGCCACCCAGGGCAAGGCTGCCTTCATCGTGTTCCCGGTAGCGATCCTGCTGGCGTTCCTGGTGCTGGCCGCGCTGTATGAAAGCTGGTCGCTGCCGCTGGCGGTGATCCTCATCGTGCCGATGACGCTGCTGTCCGCGCTGTTCGGCGTATGGTTGACCGGCGGTGACAACAACGTGTTCGTGCAGGTGGGCCTGGTGGTGCTGATGGGCCTGGCGTGCAAGAACGCGATCCTGATCGTCGAATTCGCCCGCGAACTGGAGATGGGCGGCAAGGGGATCGTGGAAGCCGCGCTGGAAGCCTGCCGCCTGCGTCTGCGTCCGATCGTGATGACCTCCATCGCGTTCATCGCCGGCACCATTCCGCTGGTGCTCTCGCACGGCGCCGGTGCGGAGGTGCGTTCGGTGACCGGTATTACCGTGTTCGCCGGCATGCTGGGCGTGACCCTGTTCGGCCTGTTCCTGACCCCGGTGTTCTACGTGGCGCTGCGCAAGTTCGTCAGCCGCAATGGCGGCGGCAAGCTGGTCGCCCACGGCGAATCCACCCTCCATCATTGATCCCGACCCCCACGAGGACTTACCCATGAATACCGCTACTTCCAAGATCGCGCTGGTCACCGGCGCCACCCGTGGCATCGGCCTGGAAACCGTCCGCCAGCTGGCCCAGGCCGGCGTGCACACGCTGCTGGGCGGGCGCAAGCGCGACACCGCCGTTGCCGAGGCGCTGAAGCTGCAGGCCGAAGGCCTGCCGGTGGAAGCGATCCAGCTCGACGTGGTCGATGCGGCCAGCATCGCGGCCGCCGTGCAGGAGATCACTGACCGCCACGGCCGCCTCGACATCCTGGTCAACAACGCCGGCATCCTGGTCGACAACCCGGCGCTGGCACCGTCGGCGCAGACCCTGGACACCTGGCGCAGCACCTTCGACACCAATCTGTTCGCGGTGATCGCCGTGACCCAGGCCTTCCTGCCGCTGCTCAACCAGTCGCCGGCCGGCCGCATCGTCAACGTGTCCAGCATCCTGGGCTCGCTCACCCTGCACAGCCAGCCGGGCTCGCCGATCTATGGCTTCGCGGTGCCGGCCTACAACGCCTCCAAGAGCGCGGTGAATGCCTGGACCGTGCAGCTGGCCTACGAGCTGCGCGAGAGCACCACCAAGGTCAACACCGTGCACCCCGGTTACGTGAAGACCGACATGAACAGTGGCGAGGGCGAGCTGGAAATCGCCGACGGCGCACGCTCCAGCGTGGGCATGGCGCTGATCGGTGCCGACGGCCCCAACGGCAGCTTCACCTACCTGGGCGAGGTGCTGCCATGGTGATCCGTGTGTTGACCGCCGCCGTTGCCAGCGCGCTGCTGGCCGGCTGCGTCAGCGTCGGCCCCAACTACCAGGCACCGCCGGCGCAGCCGGTGGTCCTGCAGGGCGCGGCCGCGCCGGTGTTCAGCACCACCTCGCCGGTGGCCAGCTGGTGGGCGCAGTTCGATGACCCGGTGCTGGAACAGCTGGTGCATGACGCGCTGGGCGACAACCTGGACCTGCGCATTGCGATGTCGCGGGTGCGCGAGGCCCGCGCGGTCTTCGTCGAGCAGCGCCTGGACCAGCTGCCGCACGTCACCAGCGGCGACAGCTACGATCGCCGCAAGCAGCCGGACCTGACCGCCGGCGGTGAGCGTGTCTTCAGCGAGACCTACCACCTCGGCTTCGATGCCGGCTGGGAGCTGGACCTGTTCGGGCGCCAGCGGCGTGCCGCCGAAGCGGCGCGTGCCGATCTCGGCGCCGAGCAGGACAACCTGGCGGACGCACAGGTCACCGTGGCCGCGGAAGTAGCGCGCAACTACTTCGAGCTGCGCGGTACCCAGAAGCGCATCGACGTTGCCCAGCGCACGTTGGTGAATCTGCGTGACACCCAGAAGCTGACCGAAACCCGCTGGAACCTGGGCGCGGGGAGCGAACTGGATGTGCAGAGCAGCCGCGCGCGGTTGAAGGCGATCGAGGCCGACATTCCGCTGCTGGAAGTGGCCGAAGTGCAGTCGCGGCATCGCCTGGCGGTACTGCTCGGCCAGCGCCCGGATGCGCTGGACGCGTTGCTGGAACCGCGTGATGTTGCCCCGTATGCGAAGGCATTGCCGCTGGGCGACACCACCGACCTGCTGCGCCAGCGTGCCGACGTGCGCGTTGCCGAGCGTCGCCTTGCCGCCGCCACCGCGCGGGTGGGCGTGGCCACCGCCGATCTGTTCCCGCGGATCAGCCTGAGCGGTTTCGTCGGTTTCCTGTCCGGCGATGCCAGCGGGTTGGTCAACGGCAACAACAAGGCCTGGTCGGTGACCCCGTCGATCAGCTGGGCGGCCTTCGACTTCGGCACGGTCAAGGCACGGTTGCGCGCGAGCAAGGCGCAGGCCGACGGTGCGGCCGCCGAGTATGAGAAGGCCGTATTGCTGGCGCTGGAAGATACCGAGAACGCATTGACCCGCTACGCCAAGCAGCAGGCCCGGTTGGCGATCGTCGCCGAGCAGGCGCAGGCCGCGCGGCGCGCCGAACAGCTTGCGCAGATCCGCTACCGCGAGGGGTCGGAGGACTTCCTGACCCTGCTCGATGCGCAACGTACCCAGCTGGCGGCGGACGACGCGCTGGCGGCGGCGGAATCCACCGTCAACGTCAGTGTGGTGGGTGTTTACAAGGCGCTGGGCGGTTGGGGCCAGCAGCAGGACGTGGCACCGCCGGCAGTGGCTGGCACGATGCGATGAGGTGATGCAGAGGGCGACATGGGTCGCCCTCTGCCTGTTTTGTAATGGTTCGCCGCGATGGCGTACCGGGGAACCCCGCGCTGACGGCTTTGCCTCTGCCGGGGCCGACCGGCGCAGTGCTAAAAACACCGCCTGCCCGGGAGATGTGGAATGCAACGGAATTGCTGGAAGCCGTCACGCACGGTCCACGAAGTACATGTGCCGATCAACTCGGGCCTGTCGGCCAGCGTGATCGTGCTGCTGGTGGTGGCCGCGCTCGCTGTGAGTCTCGGGTTTGCACGGCTGCCGGATGGCCTGCTCGGCATCGGGGTGGTGGGCGTGGGGGTGTTCCTGGCGATCAGTGCCCGGATCTGCCAGGCCCGCGAACAGCACCAGGCCCTGTGCAGGGCGCTGGATGGGCTGCGGCGCGTGCGGTGAAGGTATGACCGTCGGCGTGGACGGCGTCTGCTCAGTTCGTGGTCATGCGTTACCGAACATTGCACCGTTGACGGCAGTCGTTCGGGAACCGACCCTACCGCCGCGGTGTCCGCGACGGGAACATGATGCCGGTGCTGGGATGCTCCCTTGGTAGGGTCGCATCCCGATCGACTGCCGTTGCACTGCCCGCGTTCGGTGATGGCATGACCAATGTCGAGGAAGGCATTTCGCCCCGCTGCCAGTCAGCGCGACGTTGCAGCGGGAAACACCAGCTCCGCCATCACCGGATAATGATCCGACGGCACCACGCCACCGGGCTTCTGGTCCAGCGTGCTGAAGCGGTTCACGCCGAAGCCACGCACCAGGATCCAGTCGATCTCGGCCGTAGGCGTATCGCTGAAATTCTGGAACGTCAGGCGCGGGCCCTCGACCTTGCGTGCCAGCTTGCGCGCGTCACCCAGCGTTTCCGTGAACGCTGCATACGTAGTACCACCGGGTTCGCTGTTGAAGTCGCCGGTCACGACCACGGGAACGTCCTGCGGCAGCGCGGCCAGCCGCTGGCTGATCAGCTTGGCGCCCAGTACGCGACGCGGCTCGTCTTCATCGCGGTAGGGCAGGTGGGTGTTGTACAGATAGAAGCGCTTGCCGTCGGCCTGGCGCTGGAACAATGCCCAGGTCACCATGCGCGGCATCAGGTTGCCCCAGGTGATGCTGCCCGCAACGTCTGGCGTGTCCGACAACCAGAAATTGCCCGACTCCACCACCTTCAGCGCGGCGCTGTCGTAGAACACACCCATGTGTTCTTCATTGTCGCCAGGTCCGCGCGGCTCGCCGAACCAACGGTAGCCGGGCAGGTGCTGCACCAGGTAATCGGCCTGGTTGGTCTTGAGTTCCTGGGTGCCAAACACCGCCGGGTGCTGCTCGCGCAGCAGCGCCACCATCGCATCGCGGCGGTCCTCCCAGCGCTTGTTGGGTTCGGTATCCACCGGGGTGCGGACGTTGAACGACATGACCCGCAACGGCTCGGGGGCCTTGGCCAAGGCGGAGCCAAGCGGCAGGGCCACTGCGATCAGGGCCAGCAGGACCGGGCGGCGAAAACGAGACAACATGGGAATCCCTCCATTCCGTGAAATCGTTTGCAGAGGGTGCCATGGAAAGGCAGGGCCTGGATATGCGGAGATTGGCGGCAGCGGCGCGGGGGATCAGCTGGCCAGCAACAACACCCCGATGGTCATGTTGATCGCCGCACCCAGCGCGAGCACCCACAGCGTGGACAGAATCGTGTTGAGCCACGAGCGCTCCAGCGCCACCTTCAGCCACCCGGCCTGCACCACCACGAACCAGGCGGCAGACAGCAGCGCGGTGGCAATACCGAGGGTGGTCGACAGCTCGCCGGGCAGCCGCACGAACACCATGCTGGTGGACAACGCCACCGCAAACGGTGCGGTGAGGTAGCACTGCATGAAGAACGGCCGGCGCAGCGATTCGCGGGTCAGGGCAACGCGCTTGCGGCGCAACAG
Organism: Stenotrophomonas sp.; assembly: GCF_050737075.1. Taxonomy (GTDB): domain Bacteria; phylum Pseudomonadota; class Gammaproteobacteria; order Xanthomonadales; family Xanthomonadaceae; genus Stenotrophomonas. The sequence goes on along the minus strand of NZ_JBOHXV010000016.1, from coordinate 44,309 downwards.
ATGCACGGTCGCCACCAGGGGCCAGATCGCGAACGTGATCGAACGGTACAGCAGCAGGCTTTCCTCGTTGCCCATCACCGTGCGCGACAGCTCGCTGGTGCCGACCACGGTCTGGTGCATCAGCAGTTCAACGCCATGCGCGGCCAGCACCGCCAGCATCAGGAACATCGGCGGGCTGATCGCATCGTCGAACTGGCGCTCGAACTTCTCCTTCAGCTCGGTGTTCACGTACTGCGCCATGCGGCGCGGATGGACGATCACCCGGTACAGCGTGCGTGGGAAGAACAGGAACCAGGTGCAGAGTTCGTAGAGGAACTCTTCCAGCGAACGCAACAGCTTGAGGAAATCCATGACCACCTCGGGCGCGGGCAGGGCGGCCGCGCATGCGGCGGCCGGCGTGGCCAGCATGGCGCAGCGGCGGTGCCGCGTACAGGGGGCGGTTGTGGCCCCGGCTGCGCTGGGCCGCGCAGCCGGGGCGGACCCTCACACCCCCTGCAGGGCCTGCCGCCACTGGCGGTAGTACGTGCGCAAGCCGGGGTCGGGTACGGCGGCAGGACGGGGCGCGGCGACGACCGGCGGTGGCAGCTCCACCACGGTGGACCCGCGGTACTCGCGCAGGTAGCGGATGGAGAACGTCTCTGCGTTGGGCAGACGGTCGAACAGCTGCGGCATCGTCACGCCCGCGCAGGAAGGGCACATGCCCAACAGCGAGAACAACCGGAAGGAAACGATCTGCGTCTCGTCGACGTTGGGATCGTTGGCAATGGCATCGGCGATCGCCACTTCCGAGTCCTTGCCACGGAAGAACACGATTTCCTGCTTGTTGTCGTCGACATCGCGCAGCACCGGCAGGCTGGTGTAGGTGGGCTTGTTCGACATCCCGCGCACCGCCTCGCGCGCATTCACGTAGCGGGTATCACCGCGCAGCCGCGAGGCGTCGCGCAACGTCACCTGTGCGGCCTTTTTGCCATCGGACAGCGCGTAGTACACCACGCGCCGACCGTCGCGGAGGATCACCTCGGCAAAGGCAAGATTCACGCCGTTGAGCTGATACATCAGCTGGCGGCTGGCCCCATTGGAAAGCAGCGTGTTGGCGCTCAATGGGGTCCAATCCCCTTGTTTCCCTGCGACGGGCAGCAACTGGTTGAGGATGTCGGTGATGCCCTGGCGCTCTTCGCGCGTGCCGGTGGCCAGCGATCGCCAGTCTGGAATCAGGGTGCGCGCCAGCCGCACGAAGATGCGCTGGGAGCTGGCGCCCGACAGCACGCCGTCGGCATAGCGGGTTAACACATTCGCGCGGCCCGTATCACGGCAGGCATCGCGGTAGGCCTCGTAGCTGGGGTACTGCCCCAGCGGCTCGCCGCTGAACTGCGCCTGCAGGTGGCCGAACGCCAGTCGCGCGATGTTCTCGCGGTCCTGCTCCATCGCACCATACAGGCGTGCCATGCGGTATCTCTCCACCTCGCGCAGGTAGGCATTGATCGCGCTGCGATCACTGGTGTGCGCATCCACGTCCGGCAGCGCCGGCTGATCTTCGTCGACAACCACCATGAAACCGGCGTTGTGCTCGCGCGCGCCCGCCTGCGGCCGATGCCCCGTATGGGACGGTGCAGCTGGCGGGACGTCACCGCCGCCCACCTGCATGCGCGGTGCGTCGCTCAACCGGGTGAACGTCAATGTGGTCCCACCGGCCATTTCGGCCGGCAGCGGGGCGCGATAGAACACGCCCGTATCCGGTTCGATATGGACGTAGCCGTCGATCACCACGCCGCGCAGGCGACGTCCGTCCGCCACGCTGGACACCAGCGGCCCGACAAGGATCACCGGCATCTGCCGGTAGAGCGCATCGCGCTCGGCCGCGCCGACGGAACCCGGCAGGCCCAGCGTCGGGTCGCGTGAGAGCGTGGCCGAAAGTTGCTGCGGATACTCCACTGCCTGCGGCACGCCCAATGCGTTCGATTCCCAGCCCGACACGGGCACCAGCGTGTTCGCGATCGGGTTGCGCCGGGTAGCCTGCACGATCCATTTCTGGACCTTGCCCTCATGCACCATCAGCCGGACGTCGGTCCGGGTACCGTCCGCTGCGACGGTGTACCGCGGTGCCAGCATGTATTCGCGCCTGGCCAACGCATGCCCGCCCAGCTCGGTGAGGGAGGGGGCCGCACCCAGCTCGGTCGGTGTATCGGGAACGAAGCGCAGGCGCAGCCCGGTTGAGCACGCGGCAGGTTCCAGGGCGCGTTTTGTACGGCAGTTGCCCACCGGCTCCAGCGTGCCCGTTTCGTCCGGCAGCGGCTCGTGCGGGTGGCGGCGCAGCCATGGATCAGCAGCATCGAGCCGATACGTCGTGTCATGAACGACGACTTCCCACTGGGTCGCACTGCGCCGGTTGAACACAACCTCGTCGGTGCTACCCAGGTTGATCTCCAGCCCGGCGTCGGTCGCGTGCACCGGGAACGCCTGCGGCAGGCGCTCGCCGATCCAGTCCAGCTGGAGCAGCGGCGCGCCATAGGCGCGATGGCCGACGGTATCCCAGCGGTACCAGAGCAATCCATCGGCGCTGACCGGGTGGATGCCGCCATCCGCCAGCCGGGCCATGCCCAGTGACGGGGTCGCATCGGTGAGCGCGTGCCAGCCTTCGGCATCGGCCGCCCCTGCAGCCAATGCATGCTCGGTGGCCATCGCGGCATGGTCCAGCAGCGTGCCGCCACGCAGCACCCGGCGCAACCACGCCGCGCCATCCAGCGCGCTGTTGAACGCCTTGCTGCCGACCCAGAACGTTGCCTTGCCGACGTCGCGCAGCACGAACACGCCGCTCTGTTCCGCCAGCCCGGCGGCGAGGGTGAGCAGTGCGCCACCGGCCTCTTCGCACAATGCGTGGATGCTGCGCACGCCGGCGCTGTCCAGCACGCGCACGGTACTGGCCACGAAGCCACCGAAGGGCAGCAGGGCGAAGCCGGCGTCGAGCGTGCAGTCCACGGCTGCCCCTGCGCTGTCCTGATTGGCGATCTCTTCTGCGCAGCGGAAGAACGGCACCGCAAACTCCAGCAACGCCATGCGCAGCCGCCGGTCTTCCTCGTGCAGGTGCTCCAGACGGGTCCGGCGCGCCAGCGCGGCCTGCTTGGTGCGTTCGAGGAACGGCTGCCACAGGTGGTTGGCGGCGGCCCGGGCAATCAGGCCGAGCTTGTCCGGGCCGTTGCCCTGCACGGCAACGTCCGACGGCAGCAGGGTCAGCTCGGAGAGCGCGCGCCAGCGCCCGGGATCCGCTTGGCGGGTAAGCCGGCCGCTCATGAACCCCTCGAGCTCGATCATCTCGCCGTGCTCCCCGCTGCGCAGGCGCCGAATCACGCCCGCGCTGGGAAACACTTCGAAGTGCATGTCGGGCTGGCCGGCCTCTGTCGGAATGCAGCGCAGCACGATGCCCCGGTCGGCATCGCGCCCGGCGTGCTGCACGCGCAGGGGAACGCAGGTGGCATGTGTCAGCACCTGGCGATCACGCGCCGGCAACGCCTCCAGCAGCATGCCGATGATGCCGGCGAGACCGCTCTCGAGGCGCTGCTGGTACAGCGTGAACGTGCGCTCGAACAGGGTGGCGGTCGTTGGCGCGCCCACCACGCCGTAGGCATCGGACACCAGCAGCGCCTGCAGGCTGTCATAGGCGGTGACATGGCCGGCCACCGGGAAGGGATGGAAGAAGGCGGTCTGCGACGACTCGATCGCGATCTCGCGTTCAATCTCCTCCGAGGGGGCGATGCCATGTTCCACCAGATAGCCTTCGGGCAGCGCATCAGGGCGCTGTGTCCAGTACTGCGGGTCGACGCCGGCCGCGGTCAACGTGTGCGCGGCAATGTCCATGCGCTGCGGCGGTCGCGCGTCGAGCTCTGCCACATGCAACGCATGCAGGCGCTGCCGCGCCTGCAGATGGTCCAGCGCGGTGCGTGCCTGTTCCGCGCTGACCGCATCGGTACGTGTCGGCTCGATCACCGCCTCTGCGGTGGCATACAACACGGCGGCCGGCAGCATGGCCTTGGCCCAGGCATCGTGTAGTTCATCGAGGTCGCCCGCATGATGCGGTGGTCGCGCAAGTTGCGAGGGCAGCGCGCAGACATCGTCGAAATGCGCGCGCTCGGTGGCGCCGGGCTGCAATGCGTCCAGCAGGGTCGCGCCATGGTGGAATGCGGCGGCCTGCAACGAGCGGCCGTAGTACAGCGACTCGGGAATGCCCGATACGAGCAGTGTCGGCTGTTGCAGCTCGCGCACCAGCATCCAGTACAGCAGGTTGCGTGCCGCGGCAGAGGCATGCGGCTGGCGTTCGGCAATCAGTGTCCTTATGCGGCCGGCCAGCGCCATATAGGTCTCTTCGAGGCTCGCCGGTGAGGCCAGCCGTTCGCGCATTGCCTCGATGTGATGGGTTCCGATGTACTGCTCCAGCATCAGGCGGGCCAACAGCGCCTGTGCACCGCGTGGCGAGGCGGCCTGCTCTGTGCTGCCGCCGTACCAGCCGAGCTGCGCCAACAGGGGGCGGCAGTAGGCGGCGAACTGGCGGGTGCGGCTCATCAGCTCCCATTGCTCCGATGCCCGCAACGCGGATCCCTCGGCGCTGCCAGGGTCCGGTTGCAGCAGCGCGAAGCCGAACCGTTCCAGCAACGCATCCGGTGCGTCCAGTTGGGGTGCGGTGGAGAGTGGAGTAGACGAGGCTTCCGTGCGGTTCAACAACACCGGGAACTGCAGCGGGGCGCGGGCCGTCGGTGCGGCACGTCCATCGGCGTCCAGCAGCGCAGTGGCGAAGGCCAGCGCCTCGGCAGCGGTCAACGCGGGATGCAGCGCCGACAGCTCGATGGCCAGTGACAGCGCGGGCGCGCCGTCGAGTTCGTTGTCGGTCGCGATACCTGGCGGCAGTTGCTGCAGCTGGGCCTCCACCGCCGCAGCCAACACCGCGATGCGGGTGGGCGAGGAGAACGGTGCGTGTTGATCGAGGCGGGACACCGGCAGCCCGCCGGGCACGACCGTGCGCAGGACCTCCCGGAGCGCCTGCTCGCCGGCGTCGCTGGCGAGCCACTCGTCCAGCGCGCGCGGCCCGTCGATGATCCGCGTCCAGTGGGCAGGAAGGTCGGTGGCGTTGCGCGCCCGCCACGTCGAGTCCATCGCCGCCTGTATCCAGCGCACCAGGCCCTCGCGGGGGTTGGCCATGGCCGGGGTATGCCACGCGCTCGCAAGGGCACCCGGCGGTTGCAGGGTCAGCCATTCGGCGGGGGACACCGGCCAGTCGGCCCCCCGCACCAGTTCCGCGCGCCAGTCGCCCAGCGCGCCTGCCTCGTCGGCGTTTGCCAGCAGCCGGAAGAAGCGTCGGGCCAGGTCGGGACCGACGGCGTCGCTGTCGACCTCCAGCAACCGAGCGATCAGCTGCCGACTGCGCTCGCCGCGATGCAGGAGCAGGGTGGCGTGATCGAGCGCTGGGGCATCGGCCGGAAAATCCGAATGACCGAGCAGGTACTGCAGCACCGCCTGCGGCACCGGCAGGCCGGCTGTGTCGGATGGCAGCAGCGCACGTAACCGCGTCGCGTCGCCCACCACCATGTTCGCATCCAGCCCGACACCGGAATCGGACGACAGCGTGGTGCCGGCGAGCTCGAAGAAGGCCGTGCAGGTCCGGTAGGCGCTCGCATAGTGGGGGTCCACCTTGTCCATCGGCAGGTCGACGCTCGTGTACAGGTGCAGCAGCGGTTCGACCAGTGCGCGGGTCAGTACCCGTAGATCGTTGACGCCTGTGCCGATCGGTGCATCGGTCGATGCCCGCAGGTCGTGGTAGCGCCGGAGCGACGCCGCAACCTGCTGGATCAAAACGCCTAGCTCTGTCTGCCACGGGGTCCCCTGCAACCTGGCGCGTCGATCAAGATGGTCGCGCCAGTCCTGCGGCGTGGGCGGTGCTTCACGCCACGCCCAGTGCTTTCCGAACCGGTAGTCGTCCAGCTTGCGCCGCAGCGTCACCATGATGTTGGCCAGCAACGCATCGGCCGAGGACAGGCTGGCGAACGTGGCCGCGTCGAGGACAGGAGGCTCGCCCTGGACCAGCCAGGCGCGCACGTAAGGCTGGTCGGGCTTGAGGGCAAGCGGCACGCCCTGCGCGTCGCGCAGACGCGCCGCGTGGTCCAGCAGCATCGCCTCGGTCAGGGGGGCAGTGCTGCTGCTTGCGGCGCTCTGGCTACGCGCGACGATCGGCTCGAACGCGCCCACGAAGGCGTCGGCGGGCGTGCCGTCCAAGCCTTGCAGATAGCCCACGCACTGTGTGGCGATCCGCGAAAGCAGATGCATCGCGGCGCGATCCTCTTCGGTCCCCGTGCTGCGGGTGCGCCGCAGCAGATGCTGCAGCATGAGGGTGAAGGCATACACGCGGATGTCTTCCCCACCGCGTGCAAGATTGCGCCGGGCACCTTCGGCGGCGGGAAGCTCACGGATGACATCGAACCAATGCAGCACGGACGCGGACGCGAAGAAGCCTTCCAGTGCCTCGAACGACGGCGCGCGCTGATCCAGGGCAATGTTCGCGTGCCCGAACAGATCCTCCACGGCCGCGCGCAGCCCAGGCAACGTGCGCGGCGTCTGCCAGTCGAACGCATCCCACCAGGCCGTGCGAGAAGTGCCGTCCAGCAGCGGCACGAGGACCTTCAGCGGCAGGTAGCCCTGCATCGGCACCATGAACTGCGCCGAGGCGCCGTAGGTCATTTGCGGGGTCTCGGCATGATTCACGCTCGGCCGACCCGGTTCGGTCAACGCGCCCGTTTGGGCACGCGTGGTCGCCCAGGTTTCGGCCGTCGTCGCGATGCGCTCGTCTGCAGATGACGGTGCAGGCGGTGATGGGGTGGTGGTACGCACGGCGTCCGCTGCGTCGCCGCCGCGGTGCTGACGCCCGAGGAATGCGCCGATGTCGCGCGTCTGTTGCCGACGCAGCCCGGCAACCCTCCAGGTCGCCTCACGGCACTGTCCGGGAACTGCCAGTGCCGTGCTGGTGGGCGGCCTGCCAAGCAGCGCGCGCGACGTTGCCGCCTGCGCGTCCATGCGGCTGTCGCGCTGACCCGGCAGGGGCGTGCACTGTATTGCGCGTACCGGGTGCATCCATGCGTCCGAGCGTCCGAACGCGTCCGCCGCCTCTTCCACGCGTGCGGGTGACGGCAGCTGCGTGCTGCCGAGTCTGCGGGCGGCGATAGTTGTCGCGAACGCGGTATCCCATGCCGCGCCTGCCAACTGGTTCAGCTGCCACGGACTGCTGAGCAGGCTCACCAGCGCATGCGACACGCTGTCGTAGCGACCCAGCGGCACCAGCGCTGGGGCTCTGTCCAGCTGAGCCTGGCGGGCGACCTGCAACACTTGTTCGGCGAGGGCATGGACCGGCAACGGCGCACGCAGGCCGTTCGCCGTGGAGGTTGCTTCGTGGGCAGGCGCAGCCAGGCGCTGGAGCTGCGCGTGGATGGCCGCGACGGAGGCGGGATCCTGTGCGTTGTTCGGATCGCCACGTGACGCATCGAACACGGCGGGCAGTCCCGCGCGCACATCCAGCAGGCCGCCATCGCGCTGTTCGTGGCGGCGGATCAGCCGCATCGCACGCTGCAACGTTTTCGCAGAGGCCGCTGGCGCCAGTTCGCGCAGCTGCGCCTCCACCCCTGCATGTCGTTCCGCCGTGGTGCAGCGGGGCAGTTGCGCACGCTGGTGCGCCAGCGCAAGGTCGCGGCTGTCTGTGCCGGGTGCGTCCTTACGCTGCGCGTGGAGCCGCGCTTCCCATTCCGTGTGGCTGACATCGACGGGGCGGTACAGCGCGTCGCGGAGCCGCTGCAGTACCGGGTCGGCCTGCGCCGCGGCCGCGCCCAGGCGGGCGCGCTCGCCTGCGCACTCCACTGTCCACGCCGGCGCCGGCGCCGGGAGCGACAGCGCACAGCACAACACGCTGCGCCAGCTCGCCTGCTCTTCGGTAGTTGTGACGGTCGGAAGCGCACAGCGCATCGCCAGTTCCTCGGCCATGGCCCGGCCCATTTCCGTATCCGCAACGCCGCCGCGGATGAGCGCGTCGAGCAGCGCGGTGTCGATGGTGGCCGCGTTCAGCGCGTTGCTCAACGAGGCCAATGCGTCGCGCGGCACGCCGACCAGCGCAAGCTGCGGGGCGGGTTGCCGTGCAATGTGCGCCGCGCGTTCGGAGCGAAGCTGCTGCAGCGACGACGGTCCGCCGTTGCGCACACTGCGCAGCCCGCTGTCGGCTTCGGTGCCGAGCGGGGAGGGCATGCGCGACGACGGCGTTGCCGGCGCGCCGAGGGAGGAGGATGCAGGCGTCGTGCTGAGCATGTTGCGGAGCCGTGGGGGAGGGGGCGCAGAGGCTACGCAATGCATCCCCCCCCGCGCTCAGGTCGGCTGCGTTGTCGTCGTCGCGGCCGCGCGCGGTGCGACGGCAGGCCTTGCGCCACACGGATCTCCGCCGCTGAACGAAACGCCGCCTCGCATAGGCCGCGCTGTCGGGATCGGAATTTTTGTATCGAGCATGTCTATCCGCCGCACGCTGCGTGTATAAGGTGCGGAGGCCGCCGGGAGGGCGGAGGGGGAGACACCATGGCGGTACGTGCACAGTGCCCGCGCTGCAGGCGCTTTTTCGATCTGACGTATTGGGAGCTGTGCTCGCGCATGTCCCGGCATCTGACCGCTCCCTGGCGCGGTACTTGTCCGTTCTGCTCGCGGCCGCTCCGGCTGCGCTTTTGGATCGAATGCGTGGCGTTTCTGTTCGCCTTGGCATCGCTGATGGCAGCGTTGTGGGTCTGCGTGCCGATAGCCAAACTTGGCTCGGTATGGTTCGCCGTTCCATTCGGATGGGCGGCGAGCTACTTCGCGCCGGGCGCGTGGCGCTACTACGCCGCCGACACGTGGAAGATCATCTAGCGTAATCTGGCCTGTCCCCCACTGCCGAATGCCGGGTCCGTCCCATGGATTACCAGCTTGTCATCAAGTTCTGGAGAAAGTCGCTCGACGATGAGGCCTTCCTGGCCACGCTGGAGGCCGAGCTGAAGGCGGCGATGGGCAGTGCTGCGACGCTGGACGGCTACGACGTCAGCGCGAAGGAGATCAACCTCTTCATGTTTACTGCCGACCCGCGCCCGGCCTTCCGCCGCGCCAAGGATGTGCTGGAACGGCTGGGCGTACTGCACAGTGTGTCGGCCGCCTACCGGCTGGTCGGCGGCGCGCAGTTCACCTCGGTATGGCCGATCCGCATGGCGCGCAAGTTCACGCTGCCCTGAGGCGTAACCGATACCTACGCGGCATGCGTGAGTGTCAGGATGCAGGCGAGCAGGGCGTCATTGTGTTCCGGCACAGTCTGCGCAATGGGATCACTGAGCATCTGAAGCCAGAACCCATCGGCGGCCAGCCGCGCCGCCCGACACCGCGGGTCCGAGCGTTCCGACGGAACGCTTTCCAATCGCGTGGCTAGCCAGTCGCGCCACAGCTGGGCAAACGCGGGCTCGACCAGCGCGGTCAATGAGAAATGTGCCCAGCTGCGGTCGGTGGACGTCATCCCCTCGAAGGTGACGATCACATAGGCCCGGGTGAATCTGCCTGCCTCGACCGCATCCCGCGCCATGCACGCATCCAGTTCGGTGTCGAACTGCAGCAGGCACTCGGCATACGCCGCTTCCAGCAGTGCCTGACGCGAGGGGAAGTGGTGGAACAGCGCGCCTTTGCTCACCCCGGCGCGCGCTGCCACGCCGAGCACCGTGACGCTGGCCAGTCCACCTGCCACGGCTTCCTGGACCACGGCGTCCAGCAGGGCGGCACGCACCACGGTGGGCTGTCTGCGGCGTTTCAGGTCGGCGTTCAATGTGCGGCCGCCTTCGAGAACGCATTGATCATGACGACGCCGGCGACAATCAGCGCCACACCGGTGATGGCCTGCCAGTCCAGTGTCTGCTTGAAGACGGTGACGCTGATGATCAGGGTCAGCACGATCCCCACGCCACCCCAGAGGGCGTAGGCGATGCCCAGCGGCAGCGTTTTCAGCGCGTGGCTGAGCAGATAGAACGACAGCCCGTAGAGCAGGGCCATCGTGACCGTAGGCGCCAGCCGGGTGAACTGCTCCGTCTTCTGCAGCAGCATCGTCGCGGTGACTTCGGAGACGATGGCGCCCGAAAGGAAGAGGTATGCGGTGAGAAGAGGAGACATGCGCGAGCTTTATTTGGATACCGACCGGGCGGTATGTTAAGTCCGGTGCGCCTGTCGAAGCAATGCCACCATCTTCATCGTGGATCTGACCCTGGGTGCCGCTGCGGTTTGACAGGCTACCCATGCCGCCTGCCGCAACAGATCCTCGCTGCGTGGCGTGTTTACCGCTCCGTGACAGTGACGCCGAGAGCGAGAAGCTTCTCTACGATAGCCGGACGATTGGTTTTCCAGAGATCTCCCGCCTGAACTCGGATCGACGAATCGTCACGGTAGGTTGCTGTCCAGACCTCGATAGAATCGGTGCGCAGCTTTCCCCCAAGTCGATTTTCATTGGTAATCGTCACTTGGACCAGGTTCTTGAGAGGGAAGCCCTTTCTAGCTTGGATCCAGCCATCTTCCTCGAGCTTTTGTTCATCGAAGACAATTCTGTCTGATCCCGTTGCAACCGCACAAAGGAGCCCGAATCCTGCTGCCAACCAAAAGCCCAGGTGAATGATATTGAATCTGTTGAGACGCTGGTCTCGCCTTTTATTCATGATTCCAGCAACAACCATGACGATCGAAATGGCAACGAGTGAGACTGGAATATGGATGGGGAGTGTGTAAGTACAGTGCATCTCACGCATTCATGGGCTGTTGACTCTGTGCTTGCGCGTCTTCCGCTTTCCTCTGCGATGCAGACTGCGAGGCAGCTCGATCCTAATAAGGATCGTGATGGGGCAGCAATGCGATTCATACGATTCAGCTGCGAGACGTCCCCCACGCTTGCCGAGTGATTCTCAGCGCCAACAACGAGAGGAGAGGCCGCCCAAGGTGGGCGGGCTCCAGACAACAAAAAAGCCGGAACCCCTTGTTTGACGGGAGGTTCCGGCTTTCTGTGGTCCTTGTGGGACCGTCTAATGGTGGAGGTGGGCGGAATTGAACCGCCGTCCGAAGGCACTCCATCCCCGGTACTACATGCTTAGCTCACCGTTGAATCTCGCCCTGTGGCAGCACGGTGTGCAAAGCGCACCCCAGGACCAGCCCGCTTTAGGTTAGGTCGCGACTGACGGGCAGCCATCACAACCGATTCCATGATAATGACCCTACACCGACGAGCATGGACACAAGTGGGTTCGGGGCTCCGCCTAAGTTGGCAGAAGGTAACTCAAACAGCTGTTAGGCTGCGAGAGCGACCGGAGCGTAGTTGTCGTCGTTGGCAACTAAAAGTTTGCTGCTGGATTTACGAGGAAAGCTGCCCCCTCGGCATGCACCAAGTAACTTCACAACCCCCGTCGAAACCAATGCACCCCCGGTTTCTTCAAGAACTGCAAGCCGTCTGCGACCAGACGCTACTTGACAGGGCCGATCCTACTCCAATTCAGCTGAACAGTCACCTGAATCGTGGCGCGGCCCTGAATGGGCCTACCTGCCCTCGCGCTGGCGCTTGCTGTCGGCCTGGTGCTTGGCCCGGACCTTGCGCTCGTGGTTCTGCGCGTTGCGCTGGGTCATGGCCTGCTTGCGGGCTTCGGGCTGGACCCGGGCCATCAGCGCTTCGACCCGGGCAACCAGGCGGCGGTGCTCGAGCGAGTCGTAGGTCTGGTTCTCCGAGGCCTCACGCTTGGCGTTGCGCAGCAGGTAGGTCAGCACCTTGAGCAGGGCGGCCGGGTCCATCGCGCGGGCCAGCTCGCCGAAGATCGACTCGTATGCGGCGACGTCGGCCTGGAGCTCGGCGATCGGATCGGCGGTCACGACCGTCTCCTGGGGAATTTCCTGTGTCACGCAACGCTCCAGACTGAGTATTAGGCGGAGATTCTGACACTTGTAGGCCTGCGGCGGGAATCTTCGACAAGCCGACGCAACCTGCGGCCAAACCGCGTCCGCCGCCCGAGCCGATGCTGGGCCTGTCGTGGTTGCCTTCGGCAGCGCGATGCGGTGGCGGCGCATGCACCCCCTAGGCAGGCGCCGCCGCCGCTCCTTCCACTGGCGGAGAACGAGCATGGGCATCATCGATGGACGGCCATTGGGCCTGGGTGAGGTGGACGCGCGACAGGCGCAGCTGGAATCGGACGTGATCTTCGGCTGCGTGTTCCTGGGCCTGCTGCGCGATGCGCTGCAGGACGGGGTGGTGCTGCGGTGGGACCTGGAGTCGGGCGACCCCGCGGTCACCGCGACCCACGTCAAGGAACTGCAGCAGGTGCTGGGCAAGCTGCAGGACCTGACCGGTGTCGAGGCGCCGAGGATCGAGGCCGGACGCAGCCCGCAGTACGACGACGGGCGGGTGTCGCAGGTGGCCATCGCGGCGACGGCGCGACCGCTGAGCCAGCAGGCGTCGGACGAGGCCCGCCAGCCGATCGAGTGGTCGCCGAAGGTGGCCAGCCATATCCGCACGCTGCTCGATACCGGCGAGCTGATGCGCCCGAGCGATCCCAAGGTGCCCGGCACCTTCGCCGGCATCGATGAGGAATTCGGCGCCTACTACGGCATTGTCGACGCCGCCGACAACGTGCTGCCCAAGGTGATCAGCTCGGTGCGCCGGCTGATTCCCTATGCCGCCGAGGGCGGGCGCTGGAATCGGCAGGTGGCCTGCCACGGGCTGATCGGCTACGACGATCCGCGCCGCGCCGGCACGGCCCGGCAGTCATCCAAGCAGGCCGGTTCCATCGAGCCGACCGAACTGATCAGCCGCTGGGACGGGCAGGGGCAGGTATGTGGCTACTGCCACGGCATGATCTGGGCGGTGGCCGAGGTGCGCTGCGACTTCCCGAAGGGCCGGCCGTTCGAACTGGCGTTGGGTGCAAAAACCCACAAGCTTTCGTCGTGCTTCGGCTGCAGTACGTTCCTGCATGCCAACGGCTATGCGCCCAGTTCCATGCACCTGGGCCGTTCGGATTCCTGGGTGCCGCTGCCGGAAGGGCCGGATGCCACCGCGCCCTTCAGCACCAGCAAGACCAAGGAGATCGCCGACCGCAAGGTATTCGCGGGGTTGAACGCCACCTGGGCGGAGAAAGTGTCCGGCTGGCTGACCTCCGGCGTGCACCGGGTGGTGGAGGCCCCGGAGGGGCAGTTCCCGGCCGGGGTGGTCAAGACCGCCTGGCGCGTGATGGAGGCCAGCAGCGAGCGCCGGCAGGCGCGCGCGGTGGCCAACCTGTTCCTGGATGCACTGACCGTGCACGAGAAAGACCTGACCCGGTTGAAGCGGTTCGTGGGGCTTTGAGCGGCCGGGCAGAGCCCGGCGCTACGTGGTCGGGCGGCCATGCAGCCGGGCAGAGCCCGGCTCTACGGGCAGGGGCGGCGTTGCGCGGTCAGGCGTCGCGGTTGTGGCGGCGCATGGTGCGCGACTTCTCGCGGGCCCAGTCGCGGTCCTTTTCGGCGTCGCGCTTGTCATGGGTCTGCTTGCCCTTGGCCAGCGCGACCTCGAGCTTGATCTTGTTCTTGCTCCAGTACATCGCCGTGGGCACGATCGTGTAACCGTCGCGCTGCACCTTGCCGATCAGCTTGTCGATCTCGTTGCGATGCAGGAGCAGCTTGCGATCACGACGGTCGTTGGCCACCACGTGGGTGGAGGCCTGGATCAACGGGGTGATCTGCGCGCCGATCAGGAAGATCTCGCCGTCCTTGACGTAGGCGTAGGCGTCGATGATGTTGCCGCGCCCGGCGCGGATCGACTTGACCTCCCAGCCCTGCAGGGCCAGGCCGGCCTCGAACCGGTCCTCGAGGGAGTATTCGTACCGGGCACGCTTGTTGAGCGCGATGGTTTTGTTGGCCGTCGCGTTCTTTGCTTTATCCTTGCCGCTGTTCTTGCTCATTTCCGTATTGTCTCCGATTCGGGCCTCCTTGGTCGATTCGCCAGCCAAGCCTTCGCATGCCAACTATCCGACGTAGTGCCCTGGTCGAACATTCGGCTGCCCGCATGTTCGACCTGGTCAATGATATTGATGCCTACCCACGCCGCTTCCGGTGGTGCTCGGCTGCGCAGATTCTTGAATCCGGTCGGGACCGGCTGCTCGCGCGGCTGGACCTGGGCCTGGGGTCGTTCTCGACCTGGTTCATGACCGAAAACACGTTGCAGCGCCCGAATCACATCGACATGCAGCTGCGCGATGGTCCCTTCAAGCGCCTGCACGGCCGCTGGGAATTTCATGCACTGGCCGAAGATGCCTGCAAGGTGACCCTCACCCTGGAGTTCGAGCCGAGCTCGCGCCTGCTGGGGCCGGCGCTGGCGCTGGGCTTCCAGGGCCTGGCCGACCGCATGGTGAATGACTTCGTCCGTGTCGCCGACACCCAGGACTGAGCGGTGATCCAGGTCGAGGTAGTGCTGGCCTGGCCCGACCGCGCGCTGTCATGCCGGTTGCAGCTGGCAGACGGTGCGACCGTGGGCGAGGCCGTGGCCCTGGCCGCGCTCGAAGGCACGCAGGCGTGTGCGGCAGTGGCGGTGCACGGGGTGCTGGCGCAGGCCAGCCAGCCGCTGCGGGACGGTGACCGGGTGGAGCTGCTGCGCCCGTTGCTGGCCGACCCGAAGGACAACCGCCGGCGAAGGGCAAGGGCGCGGTAGAGCCGGGCTCTGCCCGGCTATCCGGTGGATCAGTGGAGCAGCCGGGCAGAGCCCGGCTCCACCCATTACCGCCCGCGCTGCTTCTTCTTGTCCTTGGGCAGGTTGCGGCCGAACTGGCGCACGGTGTCCTGGGCAAGCTGGGCGTCACGGTTCGGGAAGAAGTCGCCTTCCCAACGGGTCACCTGGTCATTCTCGAAGAAGACCACGAAGTTCTTCACCTCGGTACGGGCCAGGCGGTCGGTACGTTCGGTGGCGGTGTAATCCCAACGCTGGGCGTGGAACGGGTCGTCGATGGAGGGGGTGCCGAGCAGGGCGTTGACCTGCTGCTTGCTCTGGCCCACCTGCAGCTGAGCGACGCTCTGCTCCCGGACCAGGTTGCCCTGATAGATGGGTTGCTTATAGATGATGCCGCAGCCCGTGGTGGACAGGGCAACGGCGGCGACCAGCAGGAGATTGCGCATCGGGGAATGGCGTTTTGGGAAATCCAGTCGATGATACACTCCGAACGTGTCGCCGCGACCCAATCCGAGGCAGCTGGCGCTAAATCGCCAATGAACGGAGACCTATGGAAACCCACGACCTGCGCAAAGTTGGCCTGAAGGTGACCCATCCGCGGATGCGGATCCTTGCCCTGCTCGAGCAGCGCAACGCCCAGCACCACCAGCACCACATGACCGCCGAAGACATCTACCGCCAGCTCCTGGAGCACGGTGACGAGATCGGCTTGGCCACCGTATACCGGGTGCTGACCCAGTTCGAGGCCGCCGGCCTGGTACTGAAGCACAACTTCGAAGGCGGCCAGGCCGTTTACGAACTGGACCGCGGCGGCCACCACGACCATATGGTGGACGTGGACTCGGGCAAGATCATCGAGTTCGAGAGCCACGAGATCGAAGAGCTGCAGCGCAAGATCGCCGCCGACCACGGCTACGAGCTGGAAGAGCACTCGCTGGTGCTCTACGTGCGCAAAAAACGCAAATAACCGCGAGATATGACAAACCCGGGCCGCGCCCGGGTTTTTTATTCCCCGAACACCGCAAGATCCACCGCCTCGGCCATCGCCCGGTTGCCGGCATCGCCCGGGTGCAGGTGGTCCCCCGAGTCGAAGGCGGCCGCCAGCCGGGCCGGGTCGGCCGGATCGCGCAGGGCGGCGTCGAGGTCGATCACGTCATCGAACGGCGCCCCCTCACGCAGCCAGGCATTGAGCTGGTGGCGCAGCGCGTCCTTGTCCGCGTGGTAGTAGTCGTCCAGCGGCGTGCCGGGCAGGGCACCGGCGAATGGGGTCAGGGTGGCGCCGATGACCCGCACGCCCTGGGCATGCGCCTGCGCGATCAGGGCCCCATAGCCGGCCTGGAGCTGTGCGAGGGTCGGTCGCGGCTGGTCGCGGGCGAAGGCCGTGCCTGGCCAGCTGATGTCATTGATGCCCACCAGCACCACCACGCTGGCCACGCCGGGCTGCGCCAGCACGTCGCGCTGGAAGCGCGCCAGGGCGGAGTCCCCCATCCCGTCACGCAGCAGCCGTCCGCCGGAAATGCCGGCGTTGACCACCGCGATGCCCTGCGGCGCCAGGCGGGCGGCCAGGTGGTCGGTCCAGCGCTGGTCGCGGTCCAGGCTGGCGGTGGCGCCGTCGGTGATGGAGTCGCCGATCACCACCACGGTTCGGGCCGCAGCCGGAGCTTCCACGTCGATTCCGGTCAGGAACAGCCGCGCGGTGGTGGTGGTGCTGTCGCCCAGCGTGGCGCGGGTGGTCTGGTTGCCCGGGGCGATCGCGCTGGTCTGGCGTCCATCCCAGTGGAAGGTCTGCAGTGGCGTGGAACCTGGAACGTAAACGTCGACCTGTACGGCCTGCAGGTCGCGGGTGGGCAACGGCAGCGGGTCGCTCACGCGCTCCGCGCCGGGCGCGATGAGCGTCCCGGGCTGGCCGTCGAAGGTCAGTGCCACCGGGACGGCACCGGCGCTGCCGGCCACACTGGCCGCGCCGATCCGCAATGGTGCGGTGCCGTAGGCATTGCTCAATCGCACGCGCAGGCGCGGCCCGCCCAGGCTGATCCGGGCGGTCTGGCGGAACGTCTGGTCGTTCAGTGCCGCGGGAATGCCCGTAGGAAACAGGAAGTCCGCGCCCCACACCGGCTGCGGGCTGGCTTGCCAGCTTGCGACCCAGTGTGGGGGCAGGGCAGTGCCGGCGGCGGCGGACGCCGCGGCGGAAAGGGTGAGCAGGGCGGTGGTGGCGAGGCGGGCAAGTCGGTTCATGGAGGTATCCCGAGGAAGGGATGACCATCGTGCGCGGTGGCTTATCTGTGAACTAGACTGCCTGCGGACAATCATCTGTGAACTGGATTCCCCAATGCCCACGCCCGACATCAACCGCTCCGGCCAGCTGGAAATCTTCGTGCGGGTGATCGAGGCCGGGAGCTTCTCGGCGGCGGCGCGCGCGCTGGACATGAGCCCCTCGGCGGTGAGCAAGCTGGTCGCACGGCTGGAGCAGCGGCTGGGCACGCGGCTGCTGCAGCGCTCGACGCGGCAGTTGCAGCTCACCCCGGAAGGCTGCGTGTTCTACGAACGCGGCCTGCAGGTGCTGGCCGACCTGGACGAGGCAGAGCGCTGCGCCGGCGCCCATGCCGACCCGCGCGGGCGGCTGCGGGTGAATGCCAATGTGCCGTTCGGCCACCACTTCCTGTTGCCGTTGCTGCCGCAGTTCCTGGCGCGCCACCCGCAGGTGGACGTGGACCTGGTGCTGAACGACGAAGTGATCGACCTGCTGGAGCAGCGCACCGACGTGGCGGTGCGTGCGGGGCCGTTGAAGAGCTCCAGCCTGGTGGCGCGCCGGCTGGGCGCGACGCGGATGATGATCGTGGCGGCGCCGGCGTATGCAGCCCGGCATGGGTTGCCAGCAGATGCGGCGGCGCTGATGGCGCACAACCGCCTGGATATCGGTCACGCACGTGCGCAGGTGGGCTGGCCAGTGCGCGAACAGGGGCAGGTGCAGAGGGTGCCCACCGGTGGCAATGCACGCGCAAGCGATGGCGAGGCGGTGCGGCGGCTGGTGCTGGGCGGGGTGGGGATTGCGCGGCTGGCAGCGTTCCAGGTGCAGGCCGATGTCGCCGCCGGCCGGCTGCTGCCGGTGCTGGAGCACGCCAACCCGGGCGACCTGGAAGACGTGCACGCCGTGTTCGTGGGGCAGGGCGGGCACCTGCCGTTGCGGGTGCGGGCCTTCCTGGATTTCCTGGTGGAGAACGTGGACCTGGGCAACCCGTTGGTGTGACCAGCAGCGGTAGGTACCCACCGTTGGTGGGTACGCACGCGCGTCAGGTTTCCTGTAAAAGTTTGCGCGCAGCCGCGCGGGCTTCCTTGCTGACTTCCACGCCGCCCAGCATGCGCGCGAGTTCTTCCTCGCGGGCCTTGGCATCCAGCTTCTCCACCGCGCTCTGGGTCATGCCCTCGACCGGGGCCTTGCTGACCCGGTAATGCGCGTGACCCTTGGAGGCCACCTGCGGAAGATGGGTGACGCACAGCACCTGGCGCTTCTCGCCCAGTGCGCGCAGCTTCTGGCCGACGATGTCGGCCACGGCGCCGCCGATGCCGGAATCGACCTCGTCGAACACCATGGTCGGCACCGCATCCAGGCCCAGTGCGGCGACCTCGATGGCCAGCGAGATGCGGGACAGTTCGCCACCGGAGGCCACCTTGCGCAGGGCGCGCGGCGGCTGGCCGGCATTGGCCGCCACCAGGAATTCGACCCGCTCGGCGCCGTTCGGGTCCGGCTTGGACACCGTCTGCGGCTCGATGTCGATCAGGAACTGCCCGCCGCCCATGCCCAGCTCGCCGATCAGGGTGGTGGTGGTGTCCGACAGCGCCTTCGCGGCCTTGCGGCGGCTGGCGCTGAGCACCTCGGCCACGCTCTTCCACTGGCCGGCGGCACGGTCGATCTCGCCCGCCAGGGCCTGCAGGCGCTCATCGGCGCCGCGCAGCTGCTCCACTTCGGCATCCATCGCGTCGCGGTGCTCAGCCAAGGCTTCCATCGGCACGCGGTGTTTGCGGGCCAGATCGTGCAGGCGCCCCAGGCGACGCTCGATGTCCTCGAACTGCTCCGGGTCGGCATCCAGGTCGTCGTGGATGCGGTCGAGCAGGGCCAGCGCCTCGTCCAGCTGGATGGCGGCGCTGTCGAGCAGGGCGTCGACCTCGCCCAGGCGGCTGTCGTGCTCGGCCACCCGACTCAGGTCGTGGCGGGTCTGCTGCAGCACCTGCAGTACCGAGACGTCATCGTCGCCATTGAGCCGGCCGACGGCCACGTCGCAGGCGCTGATCAGGGCGCTGGCATGGGCCTGGCGGCGGTGGCTGCTGCCGAGCGTCGCGATCGAGTCCGGATCCAGGTCTTCGCGGGTGAGCTCGCCGAGCTGGTGTTCCAGGTAGCCGATCCGGTCGCTGACGTCGCCCTGGCGCGACAGCGCCTCGGCCTCATCCACCAGTGCCTGCCAGCGTGCGGCGGTCTGGCGCACCTGGGCGCGCTCGGCATCGTTGCGCGCGAAGGCATCGAGCAGCGAAAGCTGCGAAGGGCGCGACAGCAGCGCCTGCTGCTCGTGCTGGCCATGGATCTCCACCAGCATGGCGGCCAGCTCGGTCAGCTGGGACAGCGTCACCGGGCGGCCGTTGATGAAGGCGCGCGAGCCGCCGTCGGCACGGATGATCCGGCGCAGCTGGCACTGGTCGTCGTCGTCCAGTTCGTTGTCGCGCAGCCAGCGCCGCGCGGGGGCGTCGTCGGCAGGGGCGAATTCGGCCGACAGTTCGGCGCGCGCGGCGCCGTGGCGCACAACCCCGCTGTCGGCGCGCAGGCCGGACAGGAAGCCCAGTGCGTCGACCATCAGCGACTTACCCGCGCCGGTCTCGCCTGAAACCACGGTCATGCCCGCGCCGAATTCCAGTTCGGTAGCGCGGACGACGGCAAAATCCTTGATCGATAGATGTCTAAGCATGGTCTTCGGTTCTCGAGCCGCGCAACGCTAGCATGCGCGGCGGGCGGCTCCAATCGGCATTCACTGACCGGCGGCTGCCGATCGGCCTAGCGGGCTCACTTGCCAACGCCTGGCCCCGCCATTATCTAATAAGGCGTCTCACAGGCTGATTCCATGCATCCCTCCGCGACCCACCTTGCCCCGCGTGCCCGCCATCTGCTGCGGACGCTGATCGCGCGCCACATCCAGGACGGCGAGCCGGTCGGCTCGCAGACCCTGGCGCGGCTGGCCGGGCTGGACGTCAGCCCGGCCACCATCCGCAACATCCTGGGCGACCTGGAGGACCTGGGCCTGCTCAGCTCTGCGCATGTCTCGGCCGGCCGGGTGCCGACCGCGCACGGCTACCGGGTGTTCGTGGACAGCCTGGTCAAGATGCAGCCGCCCGGCGAGGGCGAGCTGAGCCGGCTGCGCAGTGAGCTCTCCAGCGGTGCCGGCACCCAGGCGCTGCTGGGCAGTGCCTCGGAGCTGCTGTCGGCCATGAGTCATTTCGTCGGCGTGGTCGGCGCCCCGCGCCGCGAGCAGTTCGCCTTCCGCCACATCGATTTCGTGGCGCTGGACGCGCGCCGGGTGCTGGCCATCCTGGTGTTCGCCGACAACGAGGTGCAGAACCGGGTGATCGAGCCGCGCCGCAGCTGGGAGCCGGCCGAACTGGAGCAGGTGGCCAACTACCTCAACGCGCACTGCGCCGGCCGCCCGCTGGCCGAGATCCGTTCGCGGCTGCTGGTGGAGCTGCGCGAGGCGCGTTCGGAAATGGAGCAGTTGCTGGCCCACAGCGTGGAGCTGGCCGAGCAGGCGATGGCGCCGCCGGCCGACGACATGGTGCTGGCCGGGCAGACCCGGCTGATGGGCGTGCAGGACCTGTCCGACCTGGACCGCCTGCGCGAGCTGTTCGACGTGTTCGCCAGCAAGCGCGAGATCCTGCAGCTGCTGGAGCGCACCATCCAGGCCCCGGGCGTGCGCATCTTCATCGGCGAGGAGACCGGAGTGATGCCGCTGGAGAATGTCTCCCTGGTCACCGCGCCGTATTCGGCCGGTGGGCAGGTGCTGGGGGTCCTGGGCGTGATCGGGCCGAAGCGGATGGCCTACGACCGCATGATCCCGCTGGTGGAGGCCACCGCGCAGGTGCTGGGGGCGGCGCTGGATGCGCCGACCGGCGGCGGATTGTCCCGGGATAGGGCCTAAACGCGCCTCCTGCTCTTGAATCGGGTCCGGACGCCCACATAGGGGTGGGTGGAGGCGGAGAGTCACCGCCAAGGATCCGGAAATGAACCAAGATCAGCCTGATATCGCATCCCAGTCCCCGGCCGGCGACGCCGCCGTGGGTGAAACCCTGCAGCAGCAGCTGGACGCCCTGCACAACGAGCTGGCCCTGCTCCGGTCCGAGTCGCTGCGCGAGCGCGCCGACCTGGACAACCAGCGCAAGCGCGTGGCCCGCGACGTCGAACAGGCGCGCCGCTTCGCCAATGAGAAGCTGCTGGGCGAGCTGCTGCCGGTCTTCGACAGCCTGGACGCCGGCCTGAATGCCGCCGGTGCCGAACCCAGCCCGCTGCGCGAAGGCCTGGAGCTGACCTACAAGCAGCTGCTCAAGGTCGCCGCCGACAACGGCCTGCTCCTGCTCGATCCTACCGGCCAGCCGTTCAACCCTGAACACCACCAGGCCATCAGCCAGGTCGACGCGCCCGGCGCGGCGCCCGGCAGCGTGGTCCAGGTGTTCCAGAAGGGCTACCAGCTCAACGACCGCCTGCTGCGCCCCGCGCTGGTCGTGGTCGCCCGCGATTGACCTGAACGCGTTTGGCCGCCATCGGACACAGCGTTCGATAGATGGCTTGAAAGTGTTTGCAGCGTCCCATACATCCCATTCATAACCCGGCAACTGCCGGATGTTCCCAACTTTTCAGGAGTCTCCCCCATGGGCAAGATCATTGGTATCGACCTCGGCACCACCAACTCGTGCGTGGCGATCATGGACGGCGGCAAGGCCCGCGTCATCGAGAATGCGGAGGGCGACCGCACCACGCCTTCCATCGTCGCCTACACCAAGGACGGCGAAGTGCTGGTGGGTGCCTCGGCCAAGCGCCAGGCCGTCACCAATCCGAAGAACACCTTCTACGCCGTCAAGCGCCTGATCGGCCGCAAGTTCACCGACGCTGAAGTCCAGAAGGACATCGCGCACGTGCCTTACGGCATCCTGGCCCACGACAACGGCGACGCCTGGGTCCAGACCAGCGACGCGAAGAAGATGGCGCCGCAGGAAATCTCCGCGCGCGTGCTGGAGAAGATGAAGAAGACGGCCGAAGCCTTCCTGGGCGAGACCGTGACCGAAGCCGTGATCACGGTGCCGGCCTACTTCAACGACAGCCAGCGCCAGGCGACCAAGGACGCCGGCCGCATCGCCGGTCTGGAAGTCAAGCGCATCATCAACGAGCCGACCGCGGCTGCCTTGGCCTATGGCCTGGACAAGGGCGACGGCAAGGACCGCAAGATCGTCGTGTACGACCTGGGCGGCGGCACCTTCGACGTGTCGATCATCGAAATCGCCAACGTCGACGGTGAGAAGCAGTTCGAAGTGCTGGCCACCAACGGCGACACCTTCCTGGGCGGCGAAGACTTCGACAACCGCGTCATCGAATACCTGGTGGACGAGTTCAACAAGGACCAGGGCATCGACCTGCGCAAGGATCCGCTGGCCCTGCAGCGCCTGAAGGACGCCGCCGAGCGCGCCAAGATCGAGCTGTCCACCAGCCAGCAGACCGAAGTGAACCTGCCGTACGTCACCGCCGACGCGTCGGGTCCGAAGCACCTCAACATCAAGCTGACCCGCGCCAAGCTGGAAGCGCTGGTGGAAGAGCTGATCAAGAAGTCGATCGAACCGTGCCGCATCGCGCTGAATGATGCCGGCCTGCGTTCGAGCGACATCAGCGAAGTGATCCTGGTCGGTGGCCAGACCCGCATGCCGAAGGTGCAGCAGGCCGTCACCGAGTTCTTCGGCAAGGAACCGCGCAAGGACGTCAACCCGGACGAGGCCGTGGCACTGGGCGCGGCGATCCAGGGCGGCGTGCTGGGCGGCGACGTCAAGGACGTGCTGCTGCTGGACGTGACCCCGCTGTCGCTGGGTATCGAAACCATGGGCGGTGTGTTCACCAAGATCATCGAGAAGAACACCACCATCCCGACCAAGGCCTCGCAGGTGTTCTCCACCGCCGAGGACAACCAGTCGGCCGTGACCGTGCACGTGCTGCAGGGTGAGCGCGAACAGGCCCGCTACAACAAGTCGCTGGCCAAGTTCGACCTCTCCGGCATCGAGCCGGCGCAGCGCGGCCTGCCGCAGGTGGAAGTGTCCTTCGACATCGACGCCAACGGCATCCTGCACGTGTCGGCCAAGGACAAGAAGACCAACAAGGAACAGAAGGTCGAGATCAAGGCCGGTTCGGGTCTGTCCGAGGACGAGATCGCACGCATGGTCGCCGACGCGGAAGCCAACCGCGAAGAAGACAAGAAGTTCCACGAGCTGGTCCAAGCCCGCAACCAGGCTGACGCGCTGATCCACGGTACCCGTACCGCGATCAAGGAACACGGCAGCAAGGTCGGTGGCGACGTGATCGGCAACGTGGAATCGGCCCTGGCCGACCTGGAAACCGCGATGAAGGGCGACGACAAGGCACAGATCGAAGCCAAGTCGAAGGTGCTGGAAGAGGCTGGTCAGTCGCTGTTCGCCGCCTCGGCCGCGGCCGAGCAGGGCGGTGCCGCCCCGGGTGCCGATGCCGGTGCCGGCAGCAACAACGGCGCGCAGGACGACGTGGTCGACGCCGAGTTCACCGAGGTCAAGGACGACAAGAAGTCCTGATCCGGACATGACGCGGGACGTTGCGCAGGCAACGTCCCGTTGTCGTTTCCACTGGGTCCTGACCACCGTACCCCGGTGTGCCGGGGCGCCCGACGAAAGAGCGGACCTGGTTCCGCTCTTCCGCTTTGACGAATCCCGACTTCCGGATACTGATTCACACCATGAGCAAGCGCGATTTTTACGAAGTGCTGGGCGTGTCCCGCACGGCCAGCGAAGAAGAACTGAAGAAGGCCTATCGCCGTTGCGCGATGAAGCACCACCCTGACCGCAACCCCGGCGACAGCGCCGCGGAAGCGGCGTTCAAGGAGTGCAAGGAAGCCTACGAAACCCTGTCCGACGCCAACAAGCGGCGCATGTACGATGCGCACGGCCACGCGGCGTTCGAGCATGGCATGGGCGGCGGCGGTGGTCCGGGCGGCCCGGACATGGGCGACATCTTCGGCGACATCTTCGGCAACATTTTCGGGGGCGCCGGCGGTGGCCAGCGCCAGGCACGTCGCGGCGCCGACATCGGTTACGTGATGGAGCTGGACCTGGAAGAAGCGGTGCGCGGCATCGAGCGCCGTATCGAAATTCCGACCCTGGCCGAGTGCGACGACTGCCACGGCAGCGGTTCGGACGACGGCAAGGTGGAAACCTGCAGCGTCTGCCGTGGGCAGGGCCAGGTGCGCATCCAGCGTGGCATCTTCGCCATGCAGCAGGCCTGCCACAACTGCAACGGCCGCGGCCAGATCATCCAGAACCCCTGCAAGACCTGCCATGGCAACGGTCGTGTGGAGGAAGACAAGGTGTTGTCGGTGAAGGTGCCTGCGGGCGTCGATACCGGCGACCGCATCCGCCTGGCCGGCGAGGGCGAAGCCGGTCCGGCCGGCACCCCGCCAGGCGACCTGTACGTGGAAGTGCGTGTGCGCGAGCACGCGATCTTCCAGCGCGATGGCGACGACCTGCACTGCGAAGTGCCGATCCGCATCTCGCAGGCCGCGCTGGGCGACACCGTACGCGTGGCCACCCTGGGTGGCTATGCGGAAATCCGCATTCCGGCCGAAACCCAGACCGGCAAGCTGTTCCGTCTGCGCGGCAAGGGCGTGCGTTCGGTGCGCAGCCGCAGCGAAGGCGACCTGTATTGCCGCGTGGTGGTGGAGACCCCAGTGAACCTGACCACTGAACAGCGCAAGCTGCTCGAACAGTTCGAGACCACCTTCACCGGCGAAGAAGCGCGCAAGCACTCGCCGAAGTCGGCGACCTTCATCGACGGCGTGAAGGGGTTCTGGGACCGCATGACCTCGTAATCGATCGTTTCACCTGCAACACAAAAACACCGGGCATGTCCCGGTGTTTTTGTGTCCGCGGCGTTAAAATCGAGCCATGAACGAATCCCTCGAAAGCCATCTGGTCCACGGGCGCCGCCAGCGCCCGGACGGTCCGTCGCCGGTCGACGTCATTTCGGTCCAGTCGCAGCTGGTCTACGGCCATGCCGGCAACAGTGCGGCGGTGCCGCCGCTGCGCGCGCTGGGCGTGCGTGTCGCCGAGATCCCCACCACGCTGCTGAGCAATGCGCCGTTCTATCCGACCACGCGTGGCCGCGTGCTGCCGGCCGACTGGTTCGCCGAACTGCTGCTGGGTACGACCGAGCGTGGCCTGCCCGCGCGCGCGAAGATGCTGGTCTCGGGTTACTTCGGCAGCGTCGGCAATGGCGCCGCCTTTGCCGACTGGCTCGACACGGTGCTGCCGGCGTCGCCCCAGCTGCGCTATTGCCTTGACCCGGTGATCGGCGATACCCACACCGGCCCCTACGTGGAGCCGGGCCTGGAAAAAATCTTCGCCGAACGCCTGCTGCCACATGCATGGCTGGTCACGCCGAATGCCTTCGAACTGGGCCGCCTGACCGGCATGCCCAGCCTGGCCGAGGCCGACGCCATCGCGGCCTCGCAGGCGTTGCTGGCACGCGGGCCGGAGTGGGTGCTGGCGCACAGCGTCGGCGGCGAACCGGGGCAACTGGTCACCCTGGCGGTCAGCCGCGATGCGATCTGGCGCTGGTCCTCGCCACACCTGCCGGTGGACGTCGCCGGCACCGGCGATGTGCTGATGTCGCTGCTGGTCGCCTTCCTGCTGCGCGGTGAGCGCTTCGAACAGGCGCTGTCGCGCTCGATCTCGGGCGTGCACGCCGCGCTGGAAGCCACCCTGGCCAACGACCACGAAGAATTCGATGTCCTGGCCGCCGCGCCGGCCGCGCTCGCGCAGCCTCATCGCTTCCTTGCCGAGCGCCTGGCGTGAGCCTGCAACCGGTCGTCGGCATCGTCGGCAGTGCGGGTGCCTACGGGCGCTGGCTGCGCGGGTTCCTGCAGCAGCGCATGGGCCTTGAAGTGATCGGCCACGACCCGGCCGACCCACAGTCGGAGGATCCGGAGACGCTGCTGTCGCGTGCGCAGGTGCTGATCTTCTCCGCGCCGATCCGCCACACGCCGGCCTTGATCGCCGACTACGTGACCCGCTCGGCGGGCCGCGAGGCCGGTCGCCTGTGGCTGGATGTCACCTCGGTCAAGAGCGAGCCGGTGGCCGCCATGCTCACCTCGCTCGCGGAGGTGGTCGGGCTGCACCCGATGACCGCGCCGCCCAAGGCACCCACGCTCAAGGGCCGGGTGATGGTGGTGTGCGAGGCGCGCCTGTCGCAGTGGCAGCCGTGGCTGCAGTCGCTGTGCGCTGCGCTGGAGGCCGAGTGCGTGCGTGCCACGCCCGAACACCACGACCAGGTCATGGCGCTGGTGCAGGCGATGGTGCATGCCACCCACCTCGCCCAGGCCGGCGTCCTGCGCGAATACGCGCCGCTGCTGGGCGCGTTGCCCGAGCTGATGCCGTACCGCTCGGCGTCGTTCGAGCTGGACACGGCGATCATCGCGCGCATCCTGTCGATGAACCCGGCCATCTACGAGGACATCCAGTTCGGCAACCCGCACGTGGCGCCGATGCTTGATCGACTGCTGGCACAGCTGCAGCAGCTGCGCGAGCAGGTCGGGCAGGGCGACGATGCCGCGCGCGCCGCGTTCCGTGAGCAACTGCTGCGGGACAACCGCGAGCACCAGGGACAGGCGCTGCTGGCGGCCGGCAACTACACCTTCGAGCGGGTCGGCTACCTGTTGGCTGACCTGACCGAACGCAATGCGATCAGCGTGCACCTGCCCGAAGACCGCCCCGGCTCGCTGCGCGAGCTGTTGCATGTGTTCGAGCGTCACGGTGTGAGTCTCGCGTCGATCCATTCTTCGCGCACACCAGGCGGTGAGGTGCACTTCCGGATGGGCTTCGTGGCTGGCAGCGACCTGCAGGCGATGCAGCGGGCGGCGGTGGAGATCGACGCGAGTGGTCTCGGGCGCGTGCTGCCACGCTGACGCAGTGCCACATTCATCCACAGGGGGTGTGGATGAACTGCGGACAAGCATGTGGATAACCTTCCGCAGCCCCCGCCATGCAAGGCTGTCAAGATGGATGGCGATTAATTGGCCAACGCACATCGTCGCGCGACGGGGCGCCGCACCGCACGACCAACGGTCGTGCGCTACCGTTGGTAGATGCGCAATCGGTAGGTATCGACCGTTGGTCGATACGCATCGGGGGGTCAGGTACTCAACGTGAGTTCGCCACCGCTGGTCCGGAATGCGCGACCGTCGCGCACCAGGCGCCGGCCATCGGCCAGCTCATAGCGCACGTGCGGATCGGCTGCACTACCGGCATCGCCGGCCTGCTCATCCTTGAATTCGATGATGACGTAGTCATCGCCATTGGCATCGGTGGCGGGGAATTGGCGGAACGACATGCAGCACCTCCTTCAGCGACAGGGACATGGGGCGTGAGCACCATGCAACCTGTCCCGTTAGCGGTGTGTCATCAATCGATGAACTGCAGTTTCGCCAGTTCAGCGTACAGGCCACCCTCGGCCAGCAACTGCGCATGGGTCCCCTGCGCGACGATCCGGCCGTGGTCCATGACCACGATCCGGTCGGCCTTGAGCACGGTGGCCAGACGATGCGCGATGACCAGCGTGGTGCGCCCGGCCATCAGCCGTTCCAGCGCCTGCTGCACCGCGCGCTCGCTCTGCGCGTCCAGCGCGCTGGTGGCCTCGTCGAGCAGTAGGATCGGTGCGTCCTTGAGCAGGGCACGCGCGATCGCAATGCGCTGCTGCTGGCCGCCGGACAGGCGCGCGCCACGTTCGCCGAGCTCAGTGAGATAGCCCTCGGGCAAGGCCGCCAGGAACTCATCGGCTTCGGCCGCTTCCGCGGCACGCTGCACGTCCTCGTTGCTGGCTTCCAGGCGTCCGTAACGGATGTTCTCCAGCGCGCTGCTGGCAAACAGCGTGGGTTGCTGCGGCACCAGTGCCATCTGCGCGCGCAGCAGCGCCGGGTCGACCCGGCGCACATCGATGCCGTCCACCTGCACGCTGCCGCTGGCCGGGTCGTGGAAGCGCAACAGCATCGACAGCACCGTGCTCTTGCCCGCGCCGGACGGACCCACCAGCGCGACTGTCTCGCCGGGCCGTACGTGCAGGTCGAAGTGCTGCAGCGCGGCCGTGTCCGGGCGCTGCGGGTAGTGGAAGACCACGTTGTCGAAACGGATCTCGCCGCGCAATGGCTGCGGCAGCGGCAACGGGTCGGCCGGCGCGGAGATCTCGATGTCTTCGTGCAGAAGCTCGGCAATCCGGCCCATGCCGCCGGACGCACGCTGCAGTTCATTCCATACTTCGGCCAGCGCGCCGACCGAACCGCCGCCAATCAGCGCGTACAGCACGAACTGGCCCAGGGTGCCGGCCGTCATGCGGCCGTCGTTGACGTCATGCGCGCCCAGCCACAGCACACCCACGATCGCGCCGAACACCAGCACGATGGCGGTGGCGGTCACCAGCGATTGGGCGCCGATGCGGCGTCGCGCGGCGCGGATCGATTCGGCAAGGGCCGCGTTGAAGCGGTTGCGTTCGTAGGGTTCGCGCGCGTGGGCCTGCACCGTGCGCACCGCGCCCAGCGTTTCCGCTGCCAGGCTGTTGGCATCGGCGATCCGGTCCTGGCTGGCGCGCGAAATGCCGCGCACGCGCCGCGCGCCGATGATGATGGGCAGGACCGCCAGCGGAATGCCCACCAGCGACCATGCGGCCAGACGCGGGCTGGTCACGAACAGCATCACCAGGCTGCCTACCACCGTGACGCTGCTGCGCAGGGCCACGGACATGGTGGAGCCGATCACGCTGCGCAGCAGTTCGCTGTCGGCGGTCAGCCGCGAGACCAGTTCGCCACTGCGGCTGCGGTCGTGGAAGCCGGCGCCCAGCGCGATGAGATGCGCATACAGCCGGCTGCGCAGGTCGGCCACGACCTTTTCACCCAGCAGCGAGACGAAGAAGAAGCGCGCGGCCGTGGCCAGCCCCAACACCACCGCGACAAGGAACAGCAGCGCGAAGGCGCGATTGATCTGCCCGTTGCTGTTGAACCCGTGGTCGATCATCAGCTTGACCGCCGGCGGCAGGCTCAGCGTTGCCGCCGACGAGACCGCCAATGCCACCAGCCAGGCACTGAACAGACCCGAATGACGGCGCACGAACGGCCACAGCGTGCCCAGGCTGCCAAGGCGGCGCAGCGAGGGGGCGGGCGGGGAAGCGGGGTCAGTCATGGACAAGGCCTGGTTCGGTGCGCGGATGAATGCGGATACGGTTACGGGTGGCGTCGCGCAGGCGGGTTTTCAATGGCTCGACCTGATCGGCAGGAAGGCGCACCTGCAGTTCGACCCCCACCGTGGTGAAGGATTCGCCCAGTTTCTCGGCCGTGTGGGCGGCGAGCGCCGCATGCAGCGTGCCCAGATCCTCGAAGCCGGCCTGCACGCGCAGTTCCGCCAGCGCCACCAGCGGCAGGCGCGGCGCGGTCCGCAGGCATTCGGCAGCGGTGCCACCGTAGGCGCGGACCAGCCCGCCGGCGCCCAGCTTGATGCCGCCGTACCAGCGGATCACCACCACCATGACGCGGTCGAACCCCTGGCCGTCGATCGCGGCCAGGATGGGCCGCCCGGCGGTGCCGGCGGGTTCGCCATCGTCGCTGGAGCGGTATTCGTTGCCGTAGCGGTATGCCCAGCAGTTGTGGGTGGCATCGGCCACCGCTACCTGCTGCAGGAAGGCCAGCGCATCGGCGACCGCGTCGATGGGCGCCGCATGGGCGACGAAGCGGCTGTGCTTGATGTCCAGGCTGTGGCTGACGGCGGTGGCGAGCGTATCGGACATCCCGCTCATTCTAGTGGGGATGCCGTGTCGCGGCTCACGGATCGAGCAGCTGGCGCAGGTCGCGCGGCACGCGCACTTCCGGGTACTGCTGCACATAGCGCTCCAGGCTGGCGCGCGCCGTTTCGACATCGCCCGCGTCACGGCGCTCGCGGATGCGCGTCAGCCACTGCCTGCGGGGCAGGGCGGCGTCGGCGTCGACGGCGGTCTCCAGCGCACGCGTCGAGAGCGTGCCGCTGACAAGCGCCGATCTTGTGCGACCCATTACGCCCGGTGCGCTGGTCGCGCGCGATGCTGCTGCCGCCGCAGGTGCAGGTGCCGCAGCAGGTGCAGCTGCGGGCGGCGGTGCCGCCAACGCAACAGGCGCGGTGTCGGCGCGTTCGCGCGCGCCGTCCACGCGCGCGCCGGTGACGGTGACCCTGTCCAGCTCGGCCGACGTGTCGGCGGCCGCCGCTTCGTAGGCTTGGCTGCGCGCGGACAGGACGGGAGTGGGATCGGGCGGCGCAGGCGAGGCCGCCATCTGGGCGGCCGGCGCCGGCGGCGGCAGGGTCTTGGCCAAGGCCGGCGCAGGTGCGGGTGCAGGTGCCTCGGCCGGCGCACGTGCGGGTGCTGGCGTCTCGGCTGGCGCCGGGGGCGGCACTGCAGCCGTTTCCTGCGCGACCCGGGCCGGGGCGGGGGGGGCGCTGCTGTCGGCAGCCGGCGGCGCGGTGGCCGTGTCGACCGCCACATCCGCGGCCGCCGGGGCCGTCGGCGGCGACGAGTCCGGTTTCAGCTGCCAGGCAATACCCACCGCGAACACCAGCGATGCGGCCAGCCCCAGTGCCGCGGGCAGGCGCGAACGCGGGCGGCGTCGGGCAGGCGGCACCGCAGCGCCCGAAGGCACGTCGTCAGCGCGCACGGCCGTGGGTTGCACAGCCGCACGCGCGGCGGCGAGCACGGCCTCGTCCAGCGCGGCGGACGGCGCGCTCGGCGCGGGCCGGCCGAGCAGGCGGGCCAGCTCGCGTTCTTCCGGCGTCAGCGGGTCAGGGCGGTTCATGGGTTCAACTCCGCACGCAGCTTGTCCATCGCGTAGCGCAGGCGCGATTTGACCGTCTCGCGGCCCACGCCGGTGATCTCGGCGATGTCCTCCAGGCTCAGCTCCTGCTCCAGCCGGAGCTGCAGCACCGTGCGTTGCTCCTCGGGCAGCTGCTCCATCGCCAGCTGCAGCCGGCGGCGCTGCTCGAAGTCGGACAGCTGGGTCTCGGGGGTGCGGCTGTCGCTCATCCGCGCCACCCGCTCGTCGGCATCGCCGGGTGCTGCAGGGCGGTGCCGTGAGGCGCGCCAGTGGTCATTGAGCCGATTATGGGCAATGCGGAACAGCCAGGTGGTGAAGGCGGCCTCGGGCTGCCAACCTGCGCGGGCGGCAATCACCCGCTGCCAGACGTCCTGGAACATCTCGTCGGCCAGCGCCGCATCGCGCAGCTGGCGCAGCAGGAAGCTGTACAGGCGGTTGCGGTGCCGCGCGTACAGGGTCTCGAACGCGCGCAGGTCGCCACCGGCCCAGGCCAGCATCAGCGACTCGTCGGTTGGCAGGGCAGCGGCATCCACGGCGCACAGAGTAAGCGCTGAATGCGCCCCCGCATAGCCGAGGAGCGGAGGGCGGGGTAGAGCCAGGCCCTGCCTGGCTGGCGCAGCAATGGGCATCACAGGGAGCGGGCAGGGAGGGAACACACAAACAACAACGTCCATCGGCGATAAACGGGGTTGCCGGGCTTCCACTGCCCCCGGGGTGGCGCGTTATGCTCGGGGGACAGGGGAGGTGCCGGGCTTCCGTCGCCAGAAGAGATCAACATGCTGTCCAGCCAGGTAGAGACGTCCGCGGGGCATCCTGACCGTGGCGCGGTGGTTTCCACCGCGCTTGTGCGGACGCTGTGCGCGTTGCTGCCCAGTGGCGCGCAGGTGGCGCTGGGCTGGTCCGAAGCGGGCGTGGGCGAGGGCTGGCTGCAGGAGCCGGTTGCACCGTCGGCGCACGCCGTCACCCTGGACGTGCTGCTGGGCAGCCCCGCATCGGTGGATGGCCCCCTGCGCCGCTGGCAGCACGAGGGCGGCGAACTGGCCATCCGTGCGGTGCTGCCCGACGGCACGCCGCCGGATGAGGCGTGGTGGGCCGTCGCCCGCCCCTGGCTGCAGGATGCCTTGACCCTGGCCCGGCAACGCGAGCAGATCACATCGCTGGACACGTCCAAGCGCCTGCAGCAGGCGCTGTACGAGATCGCGGACCTGGCCGGTGCCGACCTGGAAATGACCGAGATGCTGCGGCATTTCCATCGGGTGCTGAATTCGCTGATGTACGCCCAGAACTGCTACATCGTCGAGTACGACGATGTGCGCCGGCGGATCCGCTTCCTGTACTTCGCCGACCAGCGCGACAGCTTCGTCGCCGATCCGGACCGCAGCTACGAAGAACATGAAATGCCGCGCAGCCTCACCTTCGCGCTGCTCCGCCATGGCCAGCCGCTCAGCGGGCCCTCCAATGAGCTGCTGGCGGCGATGACCGACGAGTACGACCCCCGCCGGGGGCCGGAGAGCCTGGACTGGCTGGGCGTGCCGATGCTGCGCGAGGGCCGCGTCTGCGGGGCGATCGTGGTGCAGAGCTATGAACAGCGGGTGCGCTACAACGAGGCCGACCGCACCCTGCTGGGGTATGTGGCCCAGCACATCCTGACCGCGATGGACCGGCGCCAGGCGCAGGTGCAGTTGGAGCGCCAGGTGGAGCGGCGCACGCTGGAGCTGCAGCGTGCCAACCACAGCCTGCAGGACGA
The DNA here is from genome assembly GCF_050737075.1 of Stenotrophomonas sp. Lineage (GTDB taxonomy): Bacteria > Pseudomonadota > Gammaproteobacteria > Xanthomonadales > Xanthomonadaceae > Stenotrophomonas. Next base: position 11,689 of record NZ_JBOHXV010000016.1, on the reverse strand, counting down.
GGTCGTCGAGCGGCGCCGTGCGGAGAAGCTGCAGCTGGCGCTGTTCAACATCGCCGAAATGGCGATGAGCGCCGAGAGCCTGGCCCAGTTCTACGTGCAGGTGCACGGGGTGGTAGGCACCCTGCTGGACGCTCGCAATTTCTACATCGCACTGGTGGACGAGAGCGGCGAGGGGCTGGAGTTCGTCTATTCCGTGGACGAGTACAACCCGGCGCGCGCCTCGCGGCCGTTCAGCAAGGGACTGACCGAATACATCGTGCGCAACCGGCAGCCGCTGCTGGCCTCGCGCGCGCATATCGACGCGTTGCGTGCATCCGGCAGCGTGAACGAGTTCGGCGCGCGCTCGCATTGCTGGCTGGGCGTGCCGCTGCTCAGCGACGACGACGTGGTGGGCGTGATCGTGGTGCAGAGCTACTCACCCGAGATCAGCTTCACCGCGCACGACCAGCGGCTGCTGACCTTCGTGGCGCAGAACATCGGCAACGGCCTGGCCCGCCAGCGCGACCAGGAAGGGCTGCGCAACGCGCATGCCGAGCTGGAGAAGCGCGTGGAGGAACGCACCCGCGAGCTGGCCGAGGTCAACGGCAAGCTGCTGGGCCAGATCGGCGAACGCCTGCGTGCCGAGCAGCGGCTGACCCACCAGGCGCTGCATGACGCGCTGACCGGGCTGCCCAACCGCGCGCACCTGCTGGACCGGCTGGAAGATGCCATCGCCCGGGCGCGTTCGCGTGACGGGCTGCGCTTTGCCGTGCTGTTCCTGGACCTGGACCGCTTCAAGCTGGTCAACGACAGCATCGGCCACGCCGCCGGCGACCAGATGCTGGTCGAAGTGGCCAAGCGCATTGTGTCGATGGTGGCTGGCGATGACGTGGTGGCGCGGCTCGGCGGCGATGAGTTCGCGATCCTGCTCGAATGCGAGCAGGGGCTGTCTTCGGCGCGCGAGTTCTCGCAACGCATGCTGGTGGCCCTGGAAGAATCGATGTGGGTGCAGGGCCGCGAGCTGTTCCCGTCCGGCAGCCTGGGCATTGCCATGTGGAGCCCGCGCTACCGCAATGGCGAGGAGATGGTGCGCGACGCCGACGCGGCGATGTACCGCGCCAAGGCACAGGGCAAGGACCGCTGCGCGGTGTTCGACGAAGCCATGCGCGAGGAAGCCCTGCGCAGCCTGGACCTGGAAGCGGACCTTCGCCGGGCGATCAACAACCGCGATTTCCTTCCGTATTACCAGCCGATCGTGCGCCTCACCGATGGCGAAGTGGTGGGCTACGAGGCGCTGCTGCGGTGGCGGCATGAACGCCGCGGGCTGCTGCTGCCCAGCGCGTTCCTGGACCTGGGCGAGGAGAGCGGCCTGATCGAGCAGGTGGACTGGCTGTTGTACGAAGAGGTGATCGGCCAGCTGGCCCGCGGCGGCGAGGGCTACCTGTCGGTGAATGTGTCGCCGCGGCACTTCCGTTCGGCGGATTTCAGTTCACGCCTGTTCGGGCTGATCGAAGCGGCCGGCGCCGACCCGCGCCGGCTGCGGCTGGAGATCACCGAGGTGGCGCTGCTCGATGACGGCCCGCGCACCCTGCGCATCCTGCAGACGCTGCGCGAGCGCGGCGTGCTGGTCCAGCTGGATGATTTCGGTACGGGGTTCTCGGCGCTGTCCTACCTGCACCGCTTCCCGATTTCGACGCTGAAGATCGACCAGAGCTTCATTGCCGGGCTGCATGGCCAGGACATCCAGAGCACCTACGCGCTGGTGCAGGGCGTGCTGTCGCTGGCGCGCACGCTGGGCATCGAAACGGTGGGCGAGGGCATCGAGAACATGGCCCAGCAGCAGACGCTGCTGCAGCTGGGCTGCGACTACGGGCAAGGCTACCTGTTGGGTCGCCCTGCGCCGATGGACACGTTCGTCACCGGGTGATGCAGCGGGGCAGAGCCCCGCTCTACTCACCGCAACGCGGTGCGCCGCTTCTCGTCGATCCATTTCGACGCCTGCGCGGGCTCATAGGCGCGCATCCACTCCAGCATGGCGTCGATGTCCGAGCCGTACCACAGGTCGGCGCGCTGCTCCGGATGCAGGAAGCGCTCTTCGACCATGCGGTCGATCATGCCGATGAGGGGCGCGTAGAAACCGTCCACGTCCAGGAAGGCGCACGGCTTGTTGCCAAGGCCGAGCTGGCGCCAGGTCAGCATCTCGAAGATCTCTTCCATGGTGCCGAAGCCGCCGGGCAGGGCGACGAACGCATCGGAAAGATCGAACATGCGCGACTTGCGCTCGTGCATCGAGCCGACGATTTCCAGCTCGGTCAGGCCGCGGTGGGCCACTTCCCAGTCCGCCAGCTGCTGCGGAATGACGCCGGTGACCTGGCCGCCGCCTTCCAGCACGGCGTTGGCCACGGTGCCCATCAGGCCGACGTTGCCGCCGCCGTAGACCAGGCGCAGGCCGTCGCGGGCGATGCGGTCGCCGAGCGCGATGGCGCGTTCGGTGTAAATGGGCTTGCTGCCGGCGTTGGAGCCGCAGTAAACGCAAATCGACTTCATTGGATCTTCCTGTGTTCTAAGGTGCTGCAGCGGAAACGAAAAAGCCCCGCCGAACACCGATGAACCGGTTTCATGACGGGGTGGTTTCCGCAATACAGGCCGCCATTATCGCATGGCGGCACAACGCGGTCGCGCCGGGCTGGGCCCGGCTGCGTTCAGGCCGCCTGCGTCTGCTCCCGGCGCGGGCCTTCTTTGAGGGCGCGGCCGACCAGGCCTACCAGCAGGTCCAGCTCTTCGCTGTCCATGCCGAAATGCGGGGTGAACCGCAGCGAATTCTCGCCGCCATGGATGACGTTGATGCCATGGTTGCGCAGCCATTCCTCGGTGGAATGGGTGCCGTAGCACTTGAACTGCGGGGCCAGCTCGCAGGAGAACAGCAGGCCGGTGCCCTGCACCTTGGTGATCAGGCCGCCCAGCTCGGTCTTGAGCTGTTCCAGCTTGCGCACCGCTTCCTCGCCACGTGCACGGATGTTGGCGCGCACCTCGGGGGTGAGCAGCGACAGCGTCGCGCAGGCCACGTCGAGCGCGCGGGGGTTGGAGGTCATGGTGTTGCCGTAGATGCCCTTGCGGTACAGCTGCGCGGCATGGTCGGTAACGGCCAGCACCGACAGCGGGAACTGTGCGGCGTTCAGGGCCTTGGAATAGGTCTCCATGTCCGGCACGTCCAGGCCTTCGAAGCCCGGGTAGTCCACGATCGACAGCACACCGTGCGCACGCAGGCCGGCCTGGATCGAGTCCAGCAGCAGCAGGCTGCCGTGCTGGCGGGTGAGCGTGCGGGCCAGGGCATAGAACGAGGGCGGCACCGAGCGGCCCGGGTCGCCTTCGCCCATCACCGGCTCCAGGAACACGGCCTCGATGAACCAGTGCTGCTGCTCTGCCTCGGCGAACACGCGCTTCAGCGCGTCCTCGTCGTACGGCGCGATGGCGATGACGCTGTCCTCGCCACGGTAGCTGGCCAGGTGCTGCATGTAGGTCTTGCGGCTGGAATCGGAATACAGCCCGGGGCGGTCGGTACGCCCATGGAAGCTGCCCTTGACCACCACGCGCTTGATCCTGGCGCCGGCGTGGCGGGCGCCGGGGTCTGTCTGCAGCTTGGCGTTCACGTCGGCGATGCGCGCGGCCAGGCCGACCGCTTCCGAGCCGGAATTCAGGCACATGAAGTGGCTGTACGGGCAGCCACCACGGCTCTGCCCGATCTCACGTCGCAGCGCCTGGATGAAGCGCTGCTGGGACAGGCTGGGGGTCATCACGTTGGCCATCACCTGCGGGGCGGACATCGCCTCCAGCACCGGCTCCGGGGTGTGCCCGAAGCCGAGCATGCCGTAGCCGCCGGCGTCGTACAGCACCGCACCCTTGAGGGTGACCACCCAGGCGCCACGGGCGGCCAGGGCGACGTACGGGGTCACCGCGTCGTCGGCATAGAAATTGACGAAACCGTCCTGCATCGCGTCGATCTGGGCGCGCTCGTCCAGCGGCAGGACAGCGGCCAGGTCGGCGCGGACGCGCTCGAATTCGGCGGCGGCGGCGTCCACCGCAGCCACCAGCTGCGGGTGGCCGGCGGCCAGGCGTTCGAGGGTGGCGTCATCCAGGCCGGCAGTGAGGCGGGTGCCGGGCTGGGCGCGAAGGGGGGCGAGGCGTTCGATGAAGCTCATTGCAGATCTCCTGAAACGATTGGCGGCACGGCGCAAAAGCAAAACGCGCGACCGGGGGCGCGCGCCTGGGGCAATGCGACTCGTGCATCAGACTTCCGGTTCGATGCTATCACGCGGTTTTTCGCGCGATAACCCCGCAAAAAACTGTTGCAAAGCAGCATTTTGCGCGACGTTCAGGGCTTCCTGCGCTGCTACCGGGGGCCAGTCGTACAATGCCCGACATTGTCTACACGTTGCCGTGCGCTCCCTTGAAGAAGTCCGACTTCCATTACGACCTTCCCGCTGAACTGATCGCGCAGGCGCCGCTCGCCGAGCGCTCCGCGAGCCGCCTGATGGTGGTGCAGCAGGCCCCGGCCGCGTTCGAGCACCGCCAGGTGCACGACCTGCCGGCACTGCTGCGGGCCGGCGACCTGCTGGTGTTCAACGATACCCGGGTGATTCCGGCGCGTCTGTTCGGCCAGAAGGCCAGTGGCGGCCGCGTGGAGATCCTGATCGAACGCCTGCTCGGCGCGCAGCAGGCCCGCGCCCAGGTGGGCGCCAGCAAATCGCCGAAGCCGGGCAGCCGGATCGCGCTCGATGCCGGCGGCGAGGCCGAGGTGCTGGGCCGCGATGGCGAGTTCTACGTGCTGCAGTTCCACGTGCCCGAGCCGCTGGAGCAGTGGCTGCTGCACGCCGGGCGCCTGCCGCTGCCACCGTACATCCAGCGCGAGCCGGGGCTGGACGACCGCGAGCGCTACCAGACCGTGTTCGCCCGGGAAGTAGGCGCCGTGGCGGCGCCGACCGCCGGCCTGCATTTCGACGAAACCCTGCTGGGGGCTCTGGCCGCCCAGGGCGTGGGGTTCGGTCACGTGACCCTGCATGTGGGCGCGGGGACCTTCCAGCCGGTCCGGGCCGACGACCTGAAGGACCACGTGATGCACCGCGAATGGCTCAACGTGGGCGCCGAGCTGGTCCAGCAGGTGCGCCGCACCCGTGCGGCGGGCGGCCGGGTAATCGGCGTGGGCACCACCGTGGTGCGCGCGCTGGAAAGCGCCATGCGCGAGGGCGAGCTGCTGCCGTACTCGGGCGAGACCCAGATCTTCATCACCCCGGGCTACCGGATCCGCAGCGTGGACGCGATGATCACCAACTTCCACCTGCCCGAAAGCACGCTGCTGATGATGATTTCAGCCTTCGCCGGGCAGGCACGGGTGTTCGAGGCGTACCGCGCCGCGATCGAGGAGAAGTACCGCTTCTTCAGCTATGGCGACGCCATGTTGTTGTTTCCACAGGGGGATTGAGCCGATAATCGGCGACTATTTGTCCCTGTGACCGCTCCATGTCCCGACTCCAGTTCCAGCTCCAGACCACCGACGGGCGTGCCCGCCGTGGCCGCCTGACCTTCCCGCGCGGGACGGTGGAAACCCCGGCCTTCATGCCGGTGGGCACCTATGGGTCGGTCAAGGGCATCCTGCCGGAGCAGATCCGCGCGCTGGGCGCCGAGATCATCCTGGGCAACACCTTCCACCTGTATCTGCGCCCGGGCCTGGACGTGATCGCCGACCACGGCGGCCTGCACGGCTTCGCGCGCTGGAACGGCCCGATCCTCACCGATTCGGGCGGCTTCCAGGTGTTCTCGCTGGCCCACCGCCGCAAGATCACCGAGCAGGGCGTCACCTTCGCCTCGCCGACCGATGGCGCCAAGGTGTTCCTCGGCCCGGAGGAGAGCATGAAGATCCAGAAGGTGCTCGATTCGGACATCGTAATGATCTTCGACGAGTGCACCCCGTACCCGGCCACCGAGCCGGTGGCGCGCACCTCGATGGAGCTGAGCCTGCGCTGGGCGCAGCGCAGCCGCAATGCGCACGACGAACTGGGCAACGACGCGGCGCTGTTCGGCATCGTGCAGGGCGGGGTCCACCACGACCTGCGCAGCCGCTCGGCCGAGGGCCTGCAGCAGATCGGCTTCGATGGCTATGCGATCGGCGGCCTGGCCGTGGGCGAGCCCGAGCACGAGCGCAACGCCATGCTCGAGCACATGCATCCGATCCTGCCGGCCGACCGCCCGCGCTACCTGATGGGGGTGGGGCGGCCGGAAGACCTGGTGGAAGGCGTGGCCCGTGGCGTGGACATGTTCGACTGCGTGATGCCGACCCGCAACGCCCGCAACGGCCACTATTTCACCTCGTTCGGCACCGTGCGCATCCGCAATGCCCGCTACGAGCGTGACATGGACACCATCGAGCCGGGCTGCGGCTGCCATGCCTGCACCAGCGGCTATACCCGCTCGTACCTGCGCCACCTGGACCGCTGCAATGAAATGCTGGCGCCCATGCTGGCCACCATCCACAACCTGTATTACTACGAGAAGCTGATGGCCGACATGCGCGCGGCGATCACGGCGGGAACCTTCGAGGCCTTCCGCGAGTCCTTCTATGCGGCCCGGGGCATGGCCACGCCGCCGCTGTAACCGGCCCACCGGCCCCGATCCGGCGCGCGGACCCTGCCAAACGGCCCAAGGACGAAGTGCCGGGGCCGTGGCATACTTCGCGGCTGACCACTGTTTCGCGGCGACACCCGGCCCCACAAGGGGCAGGGCGCCTCCCAACCCAAGGACACACCATGAACCTGCTCGCTTTCCTGATCCCCGCCGCACACGCCCAGGCCGCTGGCGGCCAGCCGCAGGGCTTCGGCCTGACCACGCTGCTGTTCCCGATCATCCTGATCGCGATCATGTACTTCCTGATGATCCGCCCCCAGATGAAGCGCCAGAAGGAACACAAGGCGATGCTGGAGAAGATCAAGATCGGCGACGAAGTGCTGACCAATGGCGGCATTGCCGGCGTGGTCAAGGCCATCGGCGACAACTTCATCACCATCGAAGTGTCCGACAACGTCAACATCCGCGTGCAGAAGGGCGCCGTGGGCAACGTGCTGCCGACCGGCACCCTGAAGTCGGCCAACTAAGCCACTCCCTTTCCGAAGCACAACCGCGGCGCCGGGACTGGCGCCGCGCAGGAACCTGGCAATGCTTGAATTTCCACGCTGGAAATACGTCGTCATCCTGATCGTACTGGCGCTCAGCGCGCTGTACGCTCTGCCCAACATCTATCAGAAGGACCCCGCCGTCCAGATCACCGCCAACCGTGGCGGCCAGGTCGACGACGCCCTGCGCGACCGCGTGCTGGCCGACCTGAAGCAGGCCGGCATCAGCACCATCGGTGCCGAGGTGGAGGGCGACAGCCTGATCGTGCGCCTGGCGGACCTGCCGACCCAGGCGGCCGCCAGCGAGAAGCTGCGCGACAGCGTGGGCGAAAACTACACCGTGGCGCTGAACCTGGCCTCGACCGTGCCGGACTGGCTGGCCCGACTGGGCGGGCGCCCGATGGTGCTCGGCCTCGATCTGCAGGGCGGCGTGCACTTCGTGCTGCAGGTGGACCAGAAGGCCGCGGTCGACAAGCGCATGGATGCCTACGCCGAAGACGTGCGCGGTACGCTGCGCGAGTCGCGCGTGCCGTTCCAGTCGGTTGAACGCCGCGCGGACAACGCGATTGTCGCCACGCTGAGCCCGTCCACCGACGATGCCGCCGTGGAGCGTGCCCGCCTGGCGCTGGCCAAGGCGCAGCCGACCATGGGCTACGACGTTGCGGGCAAGCGCATCACCATGACCGTGCCGGACGCCGAGCTGAGCCAGATCACCAACGGCGCGATCGAGCAGAACATCAACACGCTGCGCAACCGCGTCAACCAGCTGGGCGTGGCCGAACCGATCATCCAGCGCCAGGGTGCCGACCGCGTGGTCGTGCAGCTGCCGGGCGTGCAGGACACCGCCGAAGCCAAGCGCATGATCGGCGCGACCGCGACGCTGGAATACCGCGCGGTGGTCGACAGCAACCCGCAGAGTGTCGCGGACAAGATCGCTACCGGCCGCATTCCGCCGGAGGGCAAGGTCTTCCAGCAGCGTGAAGGGCGCGGTCCGATCATCCTGAACAAGCGCGTGATCGTCACCGGTGACCAGATGGTGGCCGCGCAGGCTGTCACCGACGCCACCACGGGCACCCCGTCGGTCAGCGTCACGCTGAACAGCGTCGGCGGCCAGCGCATGTTCGACTTCACCAGCGCCAATGTCGGCAAGCCGATGGCGGTGGTCTACACCGAGCGCGTGCCGGTGGTGACCGAGGTGGATGGCAAGGAAGTGCGCAGCTTCCGCGTCAACGAGGAAGTGATCTCGGTGGCCAACATCAACGGCGTGTTCGGCAAGCAGTTCCAGACCACCGGTCTGGCAAAGAAGGAAGCCGAAGACCTGGCCAAGCTGCTCAAGTCCGGTTCGCTGGCAGCGCCCATGGACTTCGTCGAAGAGCGCGTGGTCGGCCCCAGCCTGGGTGCCGAGAACGTCGAGCGCGGCATCACCGCGGTCATCTACGCCTTCATGTTCACGCTGATCTTCTTCACCGTGTACTACCGCATGTTCGGCCTGATCACCTCGGCGGCGATGCTGTTCAACCTGTTGATCGTGGTGGCCGTGATGTCGCTGTTCGGCGCCACCATGACCCTGCCGGGCTTCGCCGGTCTGGCGCTGTCGGTGGGTCTGTCGGTCGACGCCAACGTGCTGATCAACGAGCGCATCCGTGAAGAGCTGCGGGCGGGCGTGCCGGGCAAGACGGCCATCGTCACCGGCTACGAGCGTGCCAGCGGCACCATCCTCGACGCCAACCTGACCGGCCTGATCGTCGGCGTGGCCCTGTTTGCCTTCGGCACGGGTCCGCTGAAGGGCTTCGCCCTGACGATGATCATCGGTATCTTCGCCTCGATGTTCACGGCGATCACCGTATCGCGCGCGTTGGCGACGCTGATCTACGGCCGCCGCAAGAAGCTCCAGAACGTGGCCATCTGACGGGACGACACGCACAATGAAACTGTTTCCGCTGCATATCCTCCCGAACGACACCAAGATCGACTTCATGCGTTGGCGCCATGTTGCTATGGCCGTCACCATCGCGGTTTTCCTGGCGTCCGTCGGTATTGTCGCCTTCAAGGGCTTCACCTTCGCGCTCGACTTCACCGGTGGCACCCTGATCGAAGCCCGCTTCGAGCGTCCGGTGGACGTCGAGCAGGTCCGCTCCCGCCTGGAGTCCACCGGCTTCGAGGGCACCCAGGTACAGAGCTTCGGTGGCAACACCGACGTCCTGATCCGCCTGGCCCCGCACGGTGAACATGCCCCCGGTACCGGCGCCGCCAGTGCCGAGGACAAGGCCACCGGCGCCGCCGTGCTCAAGGCGATCACCACCACCGAGAACCCGGCCACCATCCTGCGCAACGAGTTCGTGGGTCCGCAGATCGGCAAGGACCTGGCGATGAATGGCCTGTACGCCACCATCTTCATGTTGGCCGGCTTCCTGATCTACATCGGCTTCCGGTTCGAATGGAAGTTCGCGGTCACCGCCAGCATCGTGGCCCTGTTCGACCTGCTGGTGACCCTGGCCTACGTGTCGTTGCTGGGTCGCGAGTTCGACCTGAACGTGCTGGCCGGCCTGTTGTCGGTGATGGGCTTTGCCATCAACGACATCATTGTGGTGTTCGACCGCGTCCGCGAAAACTTCCGCAGCCTGCGCGTGGAGCCGCTGGAAGTGCTGAACCGTTCGATCAACCAGACGCTGTCGCGTACGGTGATCACTGCGGTGATGTTCTTCCTGTCGGCCCTGGCGCTGTACATGTACGGCGGTGCGTCGATGGAAGGCCTGGCTGAGACCCACATGGTGGGTGCGGTGGTGGTCGTGCTGTCCTCCATCCTGGTGGCCGTGCCCATGCTGACCATCGGCTTCCTGCGCGTCAGCAAGCAGGACCTGCTGCCGAAGGCGAAGGACGTCGAGGCGCTCGCGCGCCGGCCTTGATGTGCGTGCCGGGCAGAGCCCGGCGCCACGCCAACGAAAACGCCGCGCCCTGCGCGGCGTTTTCGTTTCCACCGTACCGGGGCGTCGGTTGTGCTGTTCAGCCGCGCGCACTACGATTCCCGGGTTGCGTGCGGCCGTTCCCGAGGCCCACCGTTCCCTCCGAGGTCTTCATGGTCATCAAACCGCGTGTGCGCGGCTTCATCTGCGTCACTACCCATCCGGTCGGTTGCGACGCCGCCGTCAAGCAGCAGATCGATTACATCCAGGCCCAGCCGAAGATCCCCAACGGTCCGAAGCGGGTGCTGGTGCTGGGCGCCTCCACCGGCTATGGCCTGGCCGCGCGCATCACCGCCGCGTTCGGTAGCGGCGCCGCCACCCTGGGCGTCTTCTTCGAACGCCCGGGCACCGAGACCAAGCCCGGCACCGCCGGCTGGTACAACTCCGCCGCGTTCCAGAAGTACGCCGAACAGGCCGGCCTGTACGCGCGAAGCGTGAATGGCGATGCCTTCTCCGATGAGGTCAAGGCCAAGGTCATCGAGCTCATCAAGCAGGACCTGGGCCAGGTCGACCAGGTCGTCTACAGCCTCGCCGCGCCGCGCCGCAAGCATCCCAAGACCGGTGAAGTCATCACCTCCACGCTCAAGCCGATCGGCGCGCCGATCACCCTGCGCGGGCTGGATACCGACAAGGAAGTGATCACCGAAACCACGATCCAGCCGGCCACCCCGGAAGAGATCGCCGGCACCGTCGCCGTCATGGGCGGCGAAGACTGGCAGATGTGGATCGACGCGCTGCTCGCCGCAGGCGTGCTGGCCGACGGCGCCACCACCACCGCCTTCACCTACGTGGGCGAAGAGATCACCCAGGCCATCTACTGGAACGGCTCGATCGGTGCCGCCAAGAAGGACCTGGACGACAAGGTCAAGGGCATCCGCGCCAAGCTGGCCCCGATCGGCGGCGACGCCCGCGTGTCCGTGCTCAAGGCCGTCGTCACCCAGGCCAGCTCGGCCATTCCGACCATGCCGCTGTACCTCTCGCTGCTGTTCAAGGTGATGAAGGAAAAGGGCACGCACGAGGGCTGCATCGAACAGCTCGACACCCTGTACGACATCCTCTACGGCGGCAAGGACACCGGCACCGCCGTCGAGCGCCTGCGCCACCAGCTGCTGGCCGATGGCCGCACCGTCGAACTGGTCGACGAAGAAGGTCGCCTGCGCGCCGACTACAAGGAAATGGGACCGGAAGTGCAGGGCGAAGTCGTTGCCCTGTGGCCGCAGGTGACCAACGAGAACCTGTACGAGATCAGCGACCTGGCCGGCTACAAGGCCGACTTCCTGCGCCTGTTCGGCTTCGGCGTGGACGGCGTGGATTACGACGCGGATGTGGCGACCGATGTGGCGATTCCGAACCTGGTGGATATGACCTGATTGACGGCATGCCGACCCACGGTCGGCATCTACCGGCAATCCATGAAAAATGCCGCCCGATGGGCGGCATTTTTTTTGGGCTATCGCGTGCGTACAAAAAGAGCAGACACGCATGGCGTGTCTCTACGCGTTGTTTTCCATGGCCACCAGCCAACCGTCAAAGGGTCGGCGGGGGTGGGTTTGCGGGACTGTAGAAAACATGGATGTTTTCTAC
>NZ_JBOHXV010000015.1:0-67768 GCF_050737075.1 Stenotrophomonas sp. | reverse complement strand
TTCGTCGGCCAGCCAGCGCAGCAGGTTGGGCGTGTCGGTGGTCATGAAGTAGTAGCCCGGCGCCGCCAGCCGAACGCTGCGCAGGTTGGGGGCATACAGGCGCACCTGCTCCACGCGCTGCAGCAGCGCGGCGGGGATGCGCCGCAACCAGGTCTGCTCCACCACCTCCTTCACCAAGATGCCGGTGGTGTGCAGGCGTTCGCCTGGGTCGGCCTTGCGCTCCAGCACGCACACGCGCAGGCCGTATTGTGCGGCCGCCAATGCGCAGGCGGCGCCGGCAAAGCTGGCACCCACGACCACCAGGTCCCAGTCAAAGGAAGAAGAAGCATTCATTGCGGCACTGCCATTGCAAGGGGACGTGCAGCGTCGACCCGCGAAGCGGGCAGGCAATGAAGCGACGGTGAAGCGGATATGAAGCGCGCCGATGCAGAACGAAAAAAGCGACCCGAAGGTCGCTTTTTTCTTGAATCTGGAGCGGGAAACGAGACTCGAACTCGCGACCTCAACCTTGGCAAGGTTGCGCTCTACCAACTGAGCTATTCCCGCTTGGGAGGCGAAATTCTACAGCCAAATGCGGTGCTGTCAACAGCCCTCAGCCCTTCTTTTTCGCACGTGCGGTTTCGCGCGCCGCGCGCTCGTCCTCACGCAGGCTCGGCCATGCCGCATGCAGGTACTGCAGACCGGAGAACAGCGTCAGCACGGCGGCAATGGCCAGCGTCCAGTCGCCGATGTGGAAGACCGGCTCGCCCATCCAGATGCTCGACACCGGCGTGTTCGGCGCGACCGAATACAGCAGGCACAGCAGCGCCACCATCTGCGCGGTGGTCTTGATCTTGCCGATCAGCGCCACGCGTACCTTGGCACGCTGGCCGATCTCGGCCATCCATTCGCGCAAGGCCGACACCGCGATTTCGCGGCCGACGATCACCGCCGCCCAGAACGCCATCCACGGCGTCGGGTGCCCCTGCACGATCAGGAACAATGCAACGGCCACCATCAACTTGTCCGCGACCGGGTCGAGGAAGGCGCCGAAGGCCGAGGCAAGGTCGTAGCGGCGTGCGATCCAGCCGTCCAGCCAGTCGGTCAGCGCGGCGATGCCGAAGATCGCGGCCGAGGCGAAATTGGTCCACGTATAGGGAAGGTAGAACACCAGCACCAGCACCGGGATCATCACGATCCGCAGCAGCGTCAGCCAGGTGGGGAGGGTCAACTTCATTGCGTCTCTCTACTCGCCGGCCGCAGGGGGCGTGGGCAGTCCATGAAGGTTAGCGTAGATGCGTGCAGCGAGGGCGTCATTGATGCCCTCCACCTTGGCGATTTCCGCTTCGCCGGCCGCTTTCAGGCCCACCAGCCCGCCGAAATGCTTGAGCAGGCTGGCACGCCGGCGCGGCCCGATGCCGGGAATGTCCTCCAGCTTGCTGGTCATGCGCGCCTTCTGGCGGCGGCCGCGATGGCCGGTGATCGCGAACCGGTGCGCCTCGTCGCGCACCTGCTGGATGAACTGCAGGGCCGGCGAGGCGGCACCCGGGCGCAGTTCGCGGCCGTCGGGCAGCACGAGCGCCTCATGCCCGGCCCGGCGCTCGGCGCCCTTGGCCACGCCCACCAGCATCACCCCTTCCACGCCCAGATCGGCAAGCGCGGCCTGGGCCTGGGCCAGCTGGCCGGCGCCACCGTCGATCAGCAGCAGGTCGGGCAGCACGCCCTCCTCTTCCACGGCGCGGCGGAAGCGGCGGTCGATGGCCTGGTGCATGGCGGCGTAGTCATCGCCCGGCTCGATGCCGCTGATGTTGAAGCGCCGGTACTGGCTGCGCACCGGGCCGCTGGCGTCGAACACCACGCACGAAGCCACCGTGGCCTCGCCCATGGTGTGGCTGATGTCGAAACACTCCACCCGCTTGACCTGCTCGGCCAGGCCGAGCATCTGCCGCAGGTCTTCGCTGCGCGCATGCTGGGCGCTGCGGCTGGTGAGTTCGCTGACCAGGGTGATCTGCGCATTGCGGCTGGCCAGCTCGACGTAGCCGGCACGCTCGCCGCGCACGTTCCACTTCAGCTGCACCTTATGCTCGGCCGACGCACTGAGCGCGGATTCGATCAGGCTGGCGTCCGGAATCTCGCGGTCCAGCAGGATCTCGCGCGGCGGCGCGTGTTCGGCGTAGTACTGCGACACGAACGCGGCCAGCACCTCCTCCGCGCTGTCCTCGCCGTTGGTGCGCGGGAAAAACGGCCGGGTGCCGAGGTTGCGTCCATCGCGGAACGCCAGCAGCATCACGCAGGCACTGGCGCCCTGGGTGGCGCAGGCCAGCACGTCCAGGTCGGCAGCGCGGCCGTCCACGTACTGCCGGGTCTGCATGCTGCGCAGCGCGGTCACCAGGTCGCGCAGGCGCGCGGCCTGTTCGAACTCCAGTGCCTCGCTGGCGGCCTGCATCTGCGTGCCCAGTTCGCGCGCCAGCTGGTCGCTCTTGCCTTCCAGGAACATCGAGGCGCGGCGCACCGATTCGGCATAGTCCTCGGCAGCCACCAGCGCCACGCACGGGGCGCTGCAGCGGCCGATCTGGTACTGCAGGCAGGGCCGCGAACGGTTGCGGAACACGCTGTCCTCGCAGCTGCGCAGCTTGAACAGCTTGTGCATCAGGTTGAGCGTGTCGCGGACCGCGGTCACGCCCGGATAGGGCCCGAAGTAGCGCCCCGGCACCGCGCGCGGCCCGCGGTGCAGCGCGATGCGCGGCCAGTCCTCGCGGGTCAGCAGCACATGCGGGTAGGTCTTGTCGTCGCGCAGCGAGACGTTGTAACGCGGCGACAGCGACTTGATCAGCTGGTTTTCCAGCAGCAGCGCTTCCGCCTCCGAACGGGTCACCGTCACGTCCATGCGCGCGATCTGCGAGAGCATGGACATGATCCGCGCCGTCTTCGGCGCGCCATTGAAGTAGCTGCCCACGCGGTTGCGCAGCGCGCGCGCCTTGCCCACGTACAGCAGGGTGTCGTCGGCGGCGTACATGCGGTACACGCCGGGCGCGGTACTCAGGTGCGCCGCGAATGCCTTTCCATCAAAGGCCGGAGCGGTGGACGGGGTCATTCGCTGATCGGCACGTCGCTCAGTACGCCGCTGACCGGGTCGAAACGCAGCACGGCATGGGCGTCGGTCTCGGCGATCCACACCGCGCCGCCGCCCATCGCCAGCCCGGCCGGGCCATGCAGGCGGCGCGGCAGCTCGACCGTGGTGAGTTCACCGCCGCCCAGGCGCAGCGTGCGCAGGCGGCCGTTGCCGGCGTCGGCAATCCACAGCAGCGGCGCATCCGGGCTCAGGGCAATGGCCTGCGGGTACTGCAACTGCGCGGTGGCACGCGGACCATCGTTGTCGCCGAAGGACCACACGCCCTGCCCGACCAGCGTCTGCACCAGGTCGCCGCGCAGCTGCATCGACCGGATCGACGAGCCGAGCGCATCGCACACGTACAGCACCTGCTGCACGGCGGCGAGCGCCGCCGGCTGCGCGAATGCCGCCAGGTGGCCGCTGCCGTCGCGTTCATCAATGGCGCCGGAGCCTGCCCGCCAGGACAGCGTGCGCTGGCCCAGGTGGTAGCTCCAGATGCGGTTGTCGCCCGCCATCGCGATATGGATCTGGTTGTCGGCCACCGCCAGCCCCTGCGGGTGGTTCAGTGCGGCCTGGCGCGGGTCGGCGACCACGCCTTCGGCGGGCTCACCCGGGCGGCCGTTGCCGCACAGGGTGTCGACCTGGCCGGTCAACAGGTGGATGCGACGCAGGGCGTGGTTGCCGGTGTCGGCCACGTACAGCCACTCACGCTCCAGGGCCAGACCCTGCGGCCGGTTGAACGCGGCCTCACCCGGACCACCGTCCATCATGTCGGCCGTGCCCAGCCCGAACTGACGCAGCACGCGCCCGCCATGGCTGCATTCCAGCACGCGGTGATGGCCGCTGTCGGCGATGTACAGGCGTTCGGTGGTCACCGCCAGCCCGGTCGGGAACAGCAGCGGCAGGCGCGGCTCCGGGTGCAGTTCACGCTGCCGCGCCGCATCGCCATCGTTCGCGCGCGCGCCGCCCTGGCAGAGCGCGTTCAACGCGCGCTCGAGTTCGTCACCGAACCCGACCAGGCGATCGACCTCGCGGCCCTGCGCGTCCAGCAGCACCAATGTCGGCCACGCGCTGACATTGAAGCGGCGCCAGCCATCCCAGTCCGCGTCCAGCAGCGCCGGCGCGGTCAGGCCCTGTCGACGCAGCAGCTTCAAGGCCTGCTCAGGATCGCGCTCGCAGTCGAAGCGCGGCACCTGCAGGATCAGCAGCTGCAGCTTGCCCGGGTTGCGCGATTGCCATTGCGCCAGTTCCGCCAGCCGGTGTGCACACCACACCGAGGCGGCATTCACGAAGGCAAGCACAACCGGGCGGCCGCGCAGTTCGGTCAGGGTGGTCGGGGTGGCGTTGAGCCACGTGGCGAATTCCGGCAGGTCCTGGACAGGCTGTACGTTCATGCGCTGATTATGCCGGAGTCGGCGTCATGCAACCGTCGTGCCAACGTCAATTTGGCGGCGGCACCGCCCGGCGCCGGTCGTCAGCCCTGCGCGGCCAGCCACGCCTCGGCACGCTCGAGGTCCTCGGGAGTATCGATCCCGGGCGGGAACGCGGCCGGGGTGAGCGCCACACTGATGCGGTGGCCCGCCTCCAGCGCGCGCAGTTGCTCCAGCGATTCGAGCTGTTCCAGGCCGCCCGGCGGCAGGGCGGCGAAGCGGCGCAGGAAGCCGGCACGATACGCGTAGATGCCGATGTGGCGCAGCCAGTGCGGCCCGGACAGGCTGTCGCGCGACTGCGCGAAGGCATCCCGGTGCCAGGGAATGGGCGCACGGCTGAAGTACAGCGCATCCAGGTTCTCCTTGCGCACAACCTTGACCACGTTGGGGTCGAACAGCGACGCCGCGTCTTCCACCGGGGTGGCCAGCGTCGCCATCTCGGCCCCGCTGTAGACCAGCGCCTCGGCGACAGTGCGGATGCCCTCGGCCGGGGCGAACGGCTCGTCGCCCTGCAGGTTCACCACCAGGGTGTCGTCGCTCCAGCCGGCCTGGGCAGCGCACTCGGCCAGGCGATCGGTGCCGGACGCGTGGCTGGACGCGGTCATCGCGACCCGCACCGTGGGCAGGCCCTGCAGGGCCTCGGCGATGCGCGTGTCATCGGTGGCTACCCACACCTCGCGCGCCCCGGCCTGCAGCGCTCGCTCGGCCACACGAAGGACCAGCGGGGTGCCACCCAGCAGGCGCAGCGGCTTGCCGGGCAGGCGCGAGGCGGCGTAACGGGCCGGGATGGCGACGACGAAATCGACGGTCTGGCTCATGCGGAAACTCTCGACAGTGACGCGGAATGGCGGGGGATGCAGCGGTCAACGCTTGCCGAGTTTATTGACCCGGTCCAGCAGGTTGACCCAGAACGCGGCAGGCAGGTCGGCCGCCAGCGGCACCGCGAAGTGCCATTCGTTGGCAAAGACCTTGCACTTCACCGCGTCTTTTTCGGTCATCAGCACCGGCAGTTCGCTGCCGAAGCGCAGGTCCGACGCCTGGTAGGCGTGATGGTCGGCAAAGGCATGCGGCACCACCCCGATGCCGTGCGCGCGCAGCATGTCGAAGAAACGCTGCGGGTGCGCGATGCCGGCCACGGCATGCACGCGCTGGCCGCGGAAATGCGCCAGCGCACGCGCGCGCCCACCGCTGAGCGGCTGCGCCGTGTCGATGTGCAGTTGCATGGCCCATTCGCCGAAGCCACACGCGGCCAGCGCCGAGGCCTCGGCACTGGCCTGGCCGAGGTTGACGACCCGGAAGTCGCATTCCTGCGCGCGGCTGGCCGGCTCACGCAGCGGGCCGGCGGGAATCAGCCGCCCATTGCCATAGCGGCGCTGCGCGTCGACCACTTCAATCTCGATATCGCGCGCCAGCCGATAGTGCTGCAGGCCGTCGTCGCAGACGATGATGTCGCAGCCCGCCTCGACCAGCGCCCTGCCCGCGGCCACCCGGTCGGCGTCCACGCGCACCGGCACGCCGGTCTTCCATGCGATCAGCACCGGCTCGTCGCCGCCCAGCGTGGTGTCGGTGCTCGCCTCCACCCACCGCGGTACGTTGGCCTGCTCGCGCCCGTAGCCGCGGCTGGCCACGCCGGGCTTCCAGCCGGCCTCACGCAGGCGCTGGACCAGGGCGATCGTCAGCGGGGTCTTGCCGGTGCCGCCGGCCGTGACGTTGCCGACCACGATCACCGGCACCGGCAATGCATGCCGCTTCAGCCAACGCCGCCGGTACAGCGCGCGGCGCACGGCGACCACCCCGGCATACAGCGGTGCCAGCAGGCGCGCGGCAAACGGAACCGCACTGCCGTCGTACCAGTACGACGGGGTCTGGGACCCCTTGGACGCCATCAGGTCTGCCTTTCGCGGAACTGCATCTTGTGCAGGTGTTCGTACAGGCCACCCAGCGCCAGCAGCTCCTCATGGGTACCCCGCTCGACGATGCGGCCATGGTCCATGACCAGCACCTGGTCGGCATGTTCGATGGTGGACAGGCGATGCGCGATCACCAGCGTGGTGCGCTCGGGCATGAGCCGCTGCAGCGCGTCCTGGACCAGGCGCTCGGATTCGTTGTCGAGCGCGGCGGTGGCCTCATCGAGGATCAGCACCGGTGCATCGCGGAGGATCGCGCGGGCGATCGCCAAACGCTGGCGCTGGCCGCCGGACAGCAGCGCGCCGTTCTCGCCCACCGGGGTCTGCAGCTGCTGCGGCATGCGTGCGATGAACTCCCAGGCGTTGGCCGCCTCGGCCGCCGCACGGATCTGGTCCTCACTGGCCTCCATGCCGTAGGCGATGTTGGCGGCCACGGTGTCGTCGAACAACATCACCTTCTGCCCGACCATCGCCACCTGGCGGCGCAGGTCGGCCAGCGGGTACTCGTCCAGCGGCACGCCGTCCAGGCGGATGCAGCCGCCATTGGGCTCGTAGAAGCGCGGCACCAGCCGGATCAGGCTGGTTTTGCCGCTGCCGGAACGGCCGACGATGGCGGTGACAGTACCCGGCTTGGCGACGAAGCTGATGTCGTCCAGCGCGATGCCGGTGTCTTCGCGGTAGCGCAGCATCACGTGTTCGAACGACAGCTCGCCACGCACGCGCTGCACGCGGGTGGTGCCCTCGTCACGCTCGACCGGCATGTCGAGGATGCCGAACAGGCGTTCGGCGGCGGCCACGCCACGCGAGATCGAGGTCTGCACGCTGGTCAGTCGACGCAGCGACGGAATGATCGCCATCATCGAGGTCATCAGACCCATGAACTGGCCGGCGTTGAGCCTGCCGGCGAGCGCCTCGCGGGTGGATACCCATACGATCACGGCCAGTGCCAGCGCGGCCAGGAACTGCACGGTGCTGGAGGCCAGCGCACGCGTGGTTTCGACCTTCATGTTCAGGCTGAGCATGCGGTTGGCCAGCCTGGAGTAGCGCGAGATCTCGTGCCGCTGGGTGCCGTGCACCTTCACTTCCTGCTGTGCGGCCAGCGACTGCTCGGCGGTCTGGGCCATGTTGCCCATGCCGTCCTGGATGCCGCGGCTGATCCGGCGATAGCGCTTGCCCACGACGGAGACGATCACGCCGATCAGCGGCACCACCACCAGCATGGCCACGGTCACCTTGACGCTCATCTGCAGCATCACCACCAGCATGGCGATGATGGTGAGGGTGTCGGCAACCAGGGTCTTGAGCGCATCGGCGCTGGCCTGGGTGACCTGTTCGGTATCGTAGTTGAGGCGGCTGACCATCACCGGGGTCGCCTCGCTGTCGAAATGCGAGGACGGCAGGTGCAGGTATTTTTCCAGGACCTGCTCGCGCAGGTCGCGCACCACGCTGCGGCCGGTGCGGGCCAACGCGTAATCGCTGACCAGGGTGGCCAGGCTGCGCATCATGAACAGACCGAGGATGGTCAGCGGCAGGATCACCGCCATGCGCGGCTCGGGGTTGACGAAGCCACGGTTGACCAGCGGTTCCATCAGCTTGGTGAAGTTGTAGCCGGCCAATGCCTCGATGACCATGGCGACCACCGCGGCCACCATGAACACCCAGTAGGCGCGGGTGTAGCCGAGCAGGCGTTTGTAGATCGGCCAGACCGGCGCGTGTTGTTTACTCATGGACGCACCTCCGGCGCGGTAGCGATGGCGATGCGGCGGAAGCCGAGCTGACCCAGGGCATCCTGGGCGGTGACCACGGCCTGGTACGGGGTGCGCGCATCGGCACGCAGCAGCACGGTCTGTTCACGATCGCTGCCGGCCACGGCGGCGATGGTCTGCTTGACCGACTCCACGTCGGTGCGCAGCACTTCCTGGTCGTTGATGAAGTAACGGCCCTCGGCGTTCACCAGCACGCTCAGCGAGCGCGGCGGCTCGGTGGTGTTCTGTTCGCTGGCGGTCGGCAGCTGCAACTGCAGCGTCGAGCGCGCGTCGAAGGTGGTGGTGACCACGAAGAAGATGATCAGCACGAGGATGACGTCGATCAGCGGAACCAGATCGATGTGCACCTCGTCCTGGACCCGGTCATTGCGGATGCGCATCCGTCAGCCCTTGACCGTCACGGGCGCGGCGGTCGCCGGCGCCGCGGCAGGCTTGGCCGTGCCGTTCATGACGCCGGGGCGGCCATCCAGCGCATCGAGCAGGGCCGAGGCCTCCATTTCCATCTCGATCACGTAGCCACCGATGCGGCCCTTGAAGTAGCGATGGAACATCAACGCGGGAATGGCCACGATCATGCCGGTCGCGGTGCAGACCAGCGCCTTGCCGATGCCGCCGGCGAGCTGGTTCACGTCGCCCACGCCATGGTCGAGGATGCCCAGGAACATCTGGATCATGCCCACCACGGTGCCCAGCAGGCCGAGCAGCGGGCCGGCCGAGGCGATCGTGCCCAACGCGTTCAGGAAACGCTCCATGCGGTGCACCAGATGACGGCCGGCGTCCTCGATGCGTTCACGGATCTGGTCGCGCGGACGGTTGCGCGCTTCGAGCGCGACGGCCAGCAGCGCGCCCAGCGGCGAATTGGCCCGCAGCGACTGGATGTGATTCGGATCGAGCTTGCCGCGCGCGGCCCAGTTGCGCACTTCCTGGCCCAGCCCCGGGGGCAGGACCTCATTGCGCCGCAAGGTCCAGAAACGCTCCAGGACGATTGCCAAAGCCAGTACACCCAACAGCAGCAGCGGCACCATCGGCCAGCCACCGGCCTTGACCAGTTCCCACACGTTTCAACCCTCCGGCCCATTGGCCGCCTGTTTGATCGCCGATAGGATAGCAGCCGGCCGCGCCCGCTCCGCAGCATCCCACCAATGCCGCTCGAAAAGACGCTGTTCACGCACCTGCAGCCCATCCCGGCCCAGCCAGATGCGCAGCGCGCCGCTGTCGGCGGTGTTCAGGACCTCGGCGCCCACCCCCTGCCAGCGCACCACCACCTCGCGGCGCGGGTGGCCGAACCGGTTGCCGTGCCCGGCCGAGACCAGCGCCAGCCGCGGCGACACCGCGCGCACCCAGTCCGCACTGGACGACCCGGCGCTACCGTGATGCGGCACGATCAACACCTCGGCGCGCAGCGCCTGCCGGTCCGCCTGCAGCAGCGCGGCTTCGACTGTGGCGCCGATGTCGCCCGCCAGCAGCACGGCGCCGTGCGGCGTGGCGATGCGCAGCACGCAGCTGCTTTCGTTGCCCCGATAACGCGCCCCCGGCGACGGGTGCAGATAACGGAAGTCGACCGCGTCCCAGCGCCAGCCCTGCCCCGCCGCGCACGGCGCCTCCATGGCCGGCAATGCGCCGGGCGGCGCCTGCAGCGGCGGATGTACGAACGCCTCGCGCACCGCCGCGACGCCGCCGGCGTGGTCGCGGTCGGCGTGGCTCAGGACCAGCCGATCCAGGCGCTGCTCGCCCACCGCATGCAGGGCGGGCACCACGATCCGCTCGCCGGCATCGAAACCACCCTCGGTAGCCGGGCCGGAGTCGTACAGCAGCCGGTGTTCGCGGGTACGCACCCACACCGCCAGGCCCTGGCCCACGTCCATCACCAGCAGCTCCACCTCGCCCTCGCCCGGGCGCTGCCGGGCCGGCCACAGCAGTGGCAGGCACAGCAACAGCGCCGGCAGGCGCGCCCCCGCCGCGCGCGGCAGCAGCAGCCAGAACACGCCGAGCGTGGCGGCGAGCAGCGCCGCAGCGCCCGCCTGCGGCAGCCACCACAACGCCAGCCCGCTGCGCGCCACCCCGCCGAACAGCCACCAGCTGACCTCGAAGTACCACCCCGCCAGCTGCCAGGGCCAGCGCCCTGCGCCCGTCCACAGCGCCTCCAGCGCGGTGCCCAGCAGCGCCAGCGGCACCACCACCAGGCTCCACCACGGAATCGCCAGCAGATTGACCAACGGACCGGCGCGTGAGGCCTGGCCGAACAGCGCCACCGTCATCGGCAACAGCGCCAGCGTCGCCACGCCCTGCGCGGCCAGGAACGTGCGCAGCCAGTGCAGGTCGCGCCCCGGCAGACACCAGACCAGCCACAGCACACCGGCGAAGCTCAGCCAGAAACCGGGGGCCAGCACCGACAGCGGGTCGGCCAGCAGCAGTACCAGCGCGGCGAGCGCCAACGCCTGGCCCACGGTGCACGGTCGCCGTGCGCAGCGCGCCATCGCCACCACGGCAATCATCAGCACGGTGCGCACCGTCGGCAGGGCGAACCCGGCCACCGCCGCGTACAGGGCAGCACCCACGACCGCCGCAGCGGCGGCCGCGAGCGGCCTCGGCAAGGCCCGCCCCAGTCCGGGCAGCACCCGCCAGCCCAGCGCCGCCAGCCATGCCGCGAAGCCGGCGACCAGCCCCACATGGAAGCCGGAGATCGCCACCAGGTGGGTCAGGCCCAGCGCACGCAGGTCGTCCCAGTCCCGCGCCAACAGTCCACGCGTGTCCCCCAGCGCCAGCGCCTGCACGAAGCGCGTGCCCTGCCCCTGCACCTGGCCGGCGATGGCCGTCGCCATCCGCTCGCGCCAGGCCGGCAGCCCCACCGGCTCACCCAGCGCGCTGGCCGGCGCGCGCACATGGCCGCTGCCGGCCACGCGCTGCAGCAGCGCATGCCGTTCGGCGTCGAAGCCGCCCGGGTTGCGCAGCCCACGCGGCGCGCGCAGCCGGGTCTGCAGCGACCAGCGCTGCCCGGCCCGCACCGCGTGGCGGGGGCCCGGTGCGGCGACGGGGGCCGGGTCGTGCCAGCTCAGGTCCACCTCCCGGCCGCGCAGCTGCGCCGGCATGCGCGGGTCGTCGTCGACACGAAAGCGGAACCGCGTGCTGCGCGGTCCATGCCGGGGCAGGTCCACGACGCGCCCCTGCAACGCGTATTCGACCGCAGCGGGCTGCACCGGCAGTTGCGCGGCCAGGACCGCGTGTCCGTTCAGCGCAGCCCAACCGATGCCCACCAGCAGCGCGCCGCACGCGCGTGCGCGCGGCCACAGGCACCACGCGATGCCGCCCGGCAACAGCGCACACCACGCCGCCCACGGCGGCAACAGCACCGGCGCAAACACCACGGCGCAGACACCCAGCAGCAGCGCAGCCGCGCAGCCCTTGCCGAACATCGGCACGGCGGGCACGCGAAGGGGAACACCGGGAGGAAACGAGAACGACACGCGCGCAGGCCAATGGACACAGCCTGCAGCGTTGGCGAGTGGCGCGCGTTGCACCATCGGGCACCTGCGCGTCGGCGCGTGGGAAACGCCCGCGCGGCGATGAAACGCACATAGCAAAAAAGCCGACCTGAGGGCCGGCTTTTCTGTTGATCCACCGCAGTCGCTGGGACTGGAGTGGTGGGCGGTACAGGGTTCGAACCTGTGACCCCTACCATGTCAAGGTCGCGGAAGATCAATAGAAACAACGACTAAGCCGATCATCGGCGATCATTTGCGATCTAGCGCAATCAATCACTTAGGTCTCACGTGGGGTCAGTTTGGGGTCAGCCTACGAGCCGCCCTTCTCCCACCACTTCCCGCGCCCCCTGCCCTCGCGCCTGGCCGACTCCTTCAGGGAGGCAGCGTGCTGCTCTTCGGGCGTGCGGGTGTCCTTCGTCAGGAGGTGGCCGAAGGTGGGCGCTATCTTCGTCGGGTCTGGCCGGGGTGCCGGCGGGGTGTCTGGCTCGTTCATGGGCCGAGGTTACGCCCGGGGCGGCTCACGGGATGAGAACAGGGTCAACGCCGCTGGCAGCGCCGCTCAGGTCCGGGAGCGCCGGCCAGGCCACATCAGGGAAGCCCGGCAGCGCCGGCAGGTCCCGCAGCTGCTGGCGGTAGGTGGCCACGGCCGCCTTCTGTGCCGTGCTCAGCGGCGCATCGGCCATCTGGGTCCAGTCGGTGGCCCGCAGCATCTCGTCGCGCTCGACCCGCTTCTGGTCACCCTTGACCTTGGCCAGCAGCGAAGCGGGGATTTGCGTGACTCGGGTTTCCCCAGCGGAAAGCTGCATGCTCGCAGTAATGGCCCGGTATCCAGAGTCGGTGATGGCGAATTGGTCATCGTTCATATTGGAACCCCAGGACGTCAAGAAATGCGCCGCTCGATGCGGGCGCTGAATTGAAGATGTACTTCACGGTCTGGTTGATGACGGGCAGGAAGGTGTAAAGCTCCTTCGTAGCCTCCAGGCTCACCGTGTAGTTGCTGATCGAAACGGCCGTTCCGTCTACGGGACTGCCGATGTAGACGATGCCAGTGGCCCCGTTCTGGATCACCCGCGTGAAGATCGCCGCGACAGTGATTGGCGCGCACCCGGCCGTGGAAACGTCCGTAGAGACCGTTGCGGAACCGGCGGTGAGGATGCGCAGCGGAGCGGCAGAAGGCAGCTCCCCCCACCTGAAGTCCCCACTCACAGGCGTGTGGGTGAAGCGCATGATCTGGCTGCTGGCGTTGGTGCGGAAGCTGCCGATGTAGCGCCGGCTGGTGTCGCCAGTCTTCGTACGAGCCGTGCCGGTGTAGGGTGCTGCCGGGGCGGCAGTCACAGCCTCGACGCCAACCGTGCTGCCGCTGACGGTCAGGTAGCTGTGATACCAGGTATTGGCGGCAAGGGTCGGCGTCAGCGTGACCGCCGAGGCCAGCTCGGCGATGCGCTTCGGCCCGGGCACATAGGCCGCGCCGGGGGTGACCCGGACCTGTGTGCCGGACACCCACTCCAGTTTCAGGCCGTCGATGTAGCCCTTCGGCTGGACAATGGAGCCGCGCGCGTCGCCGCCGGCACCGGTGCGGAACATCACCTTGTCGTCGTCGGTGGGCGGGATATCGGTGTAGGTGGGGTCGGCGTACTTGATGTTGGCCATGGTCAGGTCCTAAGAGTTTGTGGCGGGCGGCCAACCGGGCGGGAGGAGCGGGCTGTTCGCCAGAAGAAGGCTCCCTGCCTGATCGGTTAGCTGGTTCCCGGCCTGGTCGGTCAGCAACGGATACTCGATCAGCCAGAACCGCGAGTCCGGCGCGTTCGCACGCTCCCATGCACCGTTGAGGCCTATATAGGGGTATCCGTCCGTTGGAGGCGGAGCGAAACCGGATCCCGGTGCAGCCACAATCGGATTGCGCGGGTCGGTGTTGTCCACCGTGATACCGACCCCGGCCACGACCGACTGCACCGCGCTGTCGGCTTTGCTCAGCGAGATCATCACTGCCGTGGCCAGGCTCAGCGTCGGCAGGCCGGCCACCGCATCCCCGTTCACCACGTTGATCTGGTTCATGGTGCCGGTGATCGTGGCCGACTTCGTTCCGGTCACCCTGCCCTTGCCGTCTCGGGTGAAGGCCAGCAGCGAACCGGTGCCGGCATTGGCCAGGTCGGCGAGTCCAATGGTCGGATCGCCCGCTTCACCATCGCCGTTGGTGATGACGATCCCGATACCTGGAGCCTGCTGCAGCGTGCGCAGCGCCCACTCGCCGTCGTCGCGGCGAACTGCGATCCCCTTACCGAAGAGGGCCGCCACCTTCTGGATGTTGGCCGGGATCTCGAGAATCAGCCGCCAAATGGTGGAGCCCACGCTGTTGGTGCCGCCGCCGCTGGAGGGCTGGTTGAGCACGTCCTGCGGCCTGATGACATTGCCGGCCGAGTCCCGGAGATTGACGCCCAGAATGGCGCCCTCAGTCGCAGCCGGGTCGATGTCGACGAAGCCGCGCGGGTTCTGGTGTAGCGGTACGCGCTTCTTGGCGGCCATTACCGCCCCAGGGCGCGGATCTCGGACATGCGACCGTCGCAGTCCTCAAGGGCCGTCACGTTGGCGTTGTACGCGGCCACGACAGCCTCCACCGTGCGCGACGCGGCGCGCTGCGGCTTGCACGGCTTGGTCAGGCGCTCATCGACCGGCACCAGCTTCTCGATCGTGACGTGCACGACCTCGGGCAGCTGGGGCTTCTCGGGCTGGTGCGCGCAGCCGGCCAGCAGCACCAGGGCGATCAGAGCAATGGAATGGCGGGGCATAGTTCAAGCTCCAGTTGAGACCGGCATACCGGCGTGGCCTTGGCTTCGGCGAGGGCCTTTTCGGCCGCAGCTGCGCGGCGCTGGCCGGCCGCCGCTGCCGCCTCTGCCCGGCTGGCGGCCTGTTCCGCTGCCACCTTGGCGCGCGCGGCCTCGTCGATCTGGCGCTGGGTCTGGTCGTTGATGTCGCTCAGCAGCTGCCCGCAGGCGTTGGCCGCGCGCAGGTTCTCGGCGGCGTCGGCCTCTGCCTTACCCAAGGCCTTCTCGGTGCGCTCGATCGATGCCTGATCTTTTGCCTGCTGCCGGTCCTTACCGTGGTTGCAGCCCGTCACGAACAGGCCACCGGCCAGCAGGCACCACAGCCCGACCCGGATCAGATCGGCATAGGGGCGGATGGGGTCAAGGCTCAGCACGGCGGCTTCTTCCGGGACTTCAGTACGCGCGCCACCACGCCCAGGGCGCCCAGCCCACGAATCGACCACTTCGCCGGCTCGGGAAGTTCATCCATCCAGCCCATCGCGGCGATCGCGTCGTAGATGTCGGGAAACACCGTGACCAGGCCGAAGACCCACACCGACGCCAGCTTCCAGGCGCGGTGCCACCCGTCGATCAGCTGCAGCTTCATCGAACACCTCGCAAGCTCTTGAGTTCCTTCACGTCGGTCTTGTTCTGCTCGACCTGGATGGACAGCTTGGCCAGCTCCAGCTTCAGCGCCGGCACGTCCGCCAGCTGCGTGTTGATCGTCTGGAGCTGTTGCTGCACCGTCATCACCTGCTGGTTCGTGACCTGCTGCTGGGTCAGGATCGTCTGCACAGATCCGACCAGCCAGACCACGCCGAGGACGATGCCGCCGGCAACGGCGCCAACAAACCAGCGCTCCACCGGACCAAGGAAAAGGCGGGTGCGGCCGTCCTGGCTCGGCTGGGCTTCCATGGTCATGCGGCCCCGCCCACTTTGCCGCCGGCCTTCTGGTAGATGGCCCGCAGCTTTTCGAGGCTCTGTTCGTGTTGGCCGTAACCGGCGCCAGGCAGGCTAGCCCACTCGCGGGCGCACAGGGCCACCGCCTTGTCGAACTGGCCTGCCTTGACCGCGGCGAGCGCCTTGCGCCCCCGGATCAGCTCGATGCAGCCCTTGTCCTGGCTCAGCGGGCCGAAATCTGGCAGGCGCAGCTGCTTCTGCAGCACGCCCCAGGTGCGGGAGAGGAACTGGTAGCGGCCAGCGGCAGTGGACGACAGCTTCGAATTCAGCCGCACCAGCCGGCCCGGGTGCTTCGACAGGTCGGTGAACAGGCCTCCACCCACCAGCACGTCATAACCGTGATTCCTGGTCGCCTGCCGCCCGTTGTCGGTCCCTTCGGACCACGCCAGCGCGTCCAAGAACGCTACGACGTTCTGGCCGCCAGCCTCTGCTGCTGTGATCGTCGCCATTGCGGCCCCGCCCTGTGTGATGGGGCCATGCTGCCGCCGCTGGACGGGGCTTCAACGGAAGCGCCCGCCTGCCGGTAGGATTGGCGGTGCGACCCAGCCAACCAACTACCGGAGACGGACATGGATGATGCGAAGGTTTGGACCGTGATGGTCCGTGTGGGCGACGAGATTCGCTCCTGCGACATGGTCTATATCGATGGCATGCCCCATCTGGTTTGGGAGTGGACGGAAGATGCGGCCAACGAGTTCCCCAGCCGTACCACTCTGCTTGACCCGAATCACCTCCAGGCTACCCCCGGATTTGGCGAGTACGACTTTGTGTACGGGCCGCCGATTCGAGAGCCTGGCGCTGCTTCTTGATCTGCCTACCATCGTTCCGCGCAGCCGCGCGCTTCAGCCGGGCCCAGATGGGGCCTGTCTTTTCGTCGTAGTTGCACACATAGCGAGTGCCGGGGCGCCGGATGGGTTCCATGGACCCACCCTACCCCCGCCCGGCGCCCCTTCAACGGACGAGGCGGTCGATCGGGAATCGCTCAGCAGCGCGCCGCTCGGTAATACGCATCAGCTCGTCGAGCTTTGGCTGGAAGGACGAGTCGTTCTGAAGGCGATATCTCTTGCTACCGCTGCCGATCGGAAAGCCCTGGACGTGGACCAGCACGCCAACTGCCTTGGCCACCATATGGATCACCCACAGGCGCCACGTCGGAATGCGAGGGGTGTTGTTGTGCACGGGCCTTCTCCTCTCAGTGGAGGCCCCACGCTACTGCCGCCGCAGTGCCCTTCAACGGTAAAGGGCCCGGTTGCCCGGGCCCTCCGTTCTTGAAACTACTGGAATCCGGGTAGTTCCCAATTCTGGGAAAAACCTATGCCGCCCTCACCCTCGGCCGGAAGGGGATCACGTTCGAGGCGCGGCGAGCGGCCTCTGCTGCGCGCAATTCGGCGCAGCGGGCCTCAAGCCGGCGGGCGAAGTATTCGATGCGCTCCTCGCTCATGTCATGCTCCCCACCGGCATCCACTCCGCGATCATCTGCAGGAACGCCTCTTCCACCAGCCCCTGATCTTTCGGCATCGCCTGCACGATCTTGGCGAACGATTCGGGCGACCAGTTGTCCGTCATCCACTGAGAAAAATCGACCGCAAGCTGGCGCCCATAGAGTTTCTGGGCGATCTCGGGGCCGCTCACCTGCTGCGGGCACCACCAGCTATCGGCGCTCACGAAATCCAGGGCCTCGGCTGCTTCCATCTCGCAGACGCTGACGCGCTGCGGCTGCATCTTGTACTTGGGCCGGCTCATGCGGACACCCCCGACTTGACAGCCAGGGCGGCAAGGGTCATCTTGTTCATGAAATTTCTCCGTTGAGATTTCGCTTGAGACGCCTGGGCTGCCACCCGGGCGTTTCGCTTTTGGGGGGGATTGGCCAGCTTCATCTTCAAGCTTTCGCCAGCTTTGACGCATTCCGTTGTGAGCACCACCGCTCCAGAATCCGCCCAGCTACCAGCTCGGGAAGGAATCCGTGAAGCTTCGACTCAGCTAGAAGAGCTTCTGCAACTGCTGAAGATAGGTTGATTGTCATTGCCTCCGCGGAGGCGTGATCGTGCCTTAGATCTGAGCCAAGACAATTAGATAGCCTGTTTAGCATCCCAGGCCGAGGGAACCCTATCCCCTTCTCGTAGCGGGAAATCTGAGTGTGGCTTACCCCCACTAGTTCACTAAGCGCCCTCTGTGTTAGCCCTGCCCGCTCGCGAGCGGCGCCAAGGACCTTTGGGAAGCTCGCTGCGGAGACTGATGCTCTAGGCACCACGCCGACAGCATCGAAACAGGTGCCAAGCGCAAGTTCAATCAGACTCCATGCGCTCTGGAAATCGCCAAAGAAGAGCTCACCTTGGACACTCCTGAGCTCCTCTCTTGCAGCATCGAGAAGCCATTTTTCTCTCGCGTGCGAGAGATCGCACGCCGCAGCAATTATTCTTCCACCCCCGGAGACGATTAACTCGCGCTTGTAGTGGGTAAGGCGAACCGAAAGTTGAGATGCCCGTCCGAACTTCACGTGGCCTGAGCTGAAAGCTATCGCGTACAGTCCCTCCCCGATCCCGGGTGGGACTGCACTGATTGGTAGTTCTACGACGCTCATGCGGCCTCCGGGTACAGCAGGCTGATTTGCCCCGGCCGATCAAAAGTGATGCTGCACCTGGCCTCAAAATCCTTGTAATTCGCGGACGAGGCGGCCATCAGCGTCACCCTCTCCTTCTGTTTGGCAACCGCTTCGACGCCGCCTGCAGTGAGCCACTGGTGCAACTTCTCTCCGCCCTCCTGCCGCTGAGCAACCTCTTCCAGAACCTCTTGTGGGAAGCAGACTTCGTACACCCACTTGCGAGTGATGTGCCCCCAGATGGGAGGGCGCCCGTTTGCTCCACTTACCGCTCGCGTCCCCGTGACCTTCGCCAGCGCCGCGTAGTAGGCCGGCTCGAAGCGGCGCTGCCAATCAGCAACCTGCGTCCGGATCAACTTGCCGATCAGGTCTTGTAGAGCGTCTGGCGCGCGGTGGTATTGATAGCCGGTAGCCTCATCAATGAGGGCGACCAAGCCAACCATTCCCAGCGCCAGGTTGATTTCGACACAGGCCGAAACCTGGCGCGCCTGCTGGCTGTGCGTCTTACCCGCAACAGCAGCCCTCAGCACATTGCCAACCGCCTCCATCACCGCCTCTGCGGCGATGAACTGAGCTCTGCCGCCTTTCCCTGGGTTCAAAACCGGCGACTTCGCTTTCCCCTTTTCTTTCATATAGATAGGGGCGAAATCAGCCAAGAATCGATCAAACCGGCCACTTCGCGTTTTCTCCGTGTAACCCAGCACCTTTGCGAACTGCTTGGCGAGAAAGCCGCGGCGCCCGTCCTCCAAAACCACGGCCTCGGCGTCGATCGAACCAAACCTGACCACCCCGAGGTGGCTGATTTTGGGGAGATCCATCAGGCTGCCTCCTTTTGGTCTTCCTGGCGGGCTTTCTCCAGCAATTCCAGGGTCATGAAGTTGACCGAACGGCGGTCAGCCTCGGCTTTCTGCTTGAGCCAGTCGCGCAGGTCGACCGGCATCCGGACTACGACATGTGCCTTTTCCATCGTGGTTCCTCTGTGGTTGGTGGTGCGACTATCACGGTTCTGCCGAGAGCATCAACGGAATCAAGTTGGGATCACCGTGGTTCATGCGTAGTGAACCACCGTGGTTTCTTGTTGTCAACACCACCGTGGTCCAAACTTTCGGCATGAGCCGTGAAGACCCCCAATTCAAGCTGCGGATGACCGAGGAGCTGCGCGACCAGATCGCGGAGGCGGCCCGGGCGAACAACCGTTCCATGAACGCCGAGATCATCGGGCGGCTGGAAGGTTCGTTCGCAGGAGCGCCAATGGGCGGAGTGGAGATCAAGGACGTGATCGATGAGGCAGTCCGGCGCTCCATCGAGGCGGCGAAGGAATTCCTGCAGAGCACGCAGGTGGAACACATCCAGCCCAAGAGCCAGATCCCAGGCGGCACAACCAACCTGATGATCATGTCCGAGCTCGAGCATGAGCTGCTGGCCCTCGACGAAACGTCCCACAAGTTGCTATCCCACGCCAACGCGATCGCGCTGGTGCACGGCGAAGAGCACGACGCCTACCAGCGCGTGATGAAGGACGCGGCGACGGTCAGGAAATTGCAGGCGGGCCTGCGCGAAACCTTGGACATCATTGCCCAGACAGCGCGGCCCAAGGGTGCATCCCCCAACAGGAAGACCAAATCATGAGCGGCTGGAAAATCAACGATTACTTCAGCCCGAAGTCGTGGGCGAGGATCCAGGCAGAAAAACGCGACGCCGAGCTGGCGAAGAAAAGCGCAAGCCCGCTGCCTATGCTGCTGTGGCTGGGCATCCTTGCCCTGCTGGTGATTGCTTGCGCGGTTGGATTTATTCTGTCTTTTCAGCGTTGACCTGCTGCTCTACCTGGTTTGCCATCTCGACGACTTCGGGGTCGTTGCTCCTTTCGGCGATCCCGCGCAGGACCTGAAGCTGGGCGACAAGCTCTCCCGCGGGCTTTTCTGACGTCCGCGCCAGCCAGTTGACATACTTCGGGGAAGTCATGAGGCGCGCAGCGCCATTGGCCAGTGCGGAGCCGAACAGAGAGCTTCCCACCGCCAGAAACGCGCCTCCTGCATTACCCATCGCCAATGCGGTGCCAGCACCGGCGCCAGTGGTCGCGATCTGGCCGATAAGGGCTTCGCGGCCAGCAGTGCCAGACGGGTTGGCGAACACCTTGGAACCCTCACGGATGCGGGACGTCGCCTTGGCGATGGTCTCCATATTCCGCGCGAACTCCGGACCATAGCTCTTGAACAGAATGTTGCGAGCCTCCGGGCTGGTGTTGGCGTAGTTCGTCAGGAACGTACTCATTGAGAACACGTCGTTCTGGTCATTCTGCTGGCTGCCGCCCGCTCGGCCCATCCGGCGGATGAAGGCCGAGCTCACCATTTTCTGCTTGTCCTCCGGCAACACCTTCATGATCGAGCGAATGCGCGTAGGGCCATCTTTCGCGCCGCTGATCGCCGCCAGGAAGGCCGCCTCCCCGTCCTTGTTGCCGATGATGCTGTCGATGTTGTCGAGCTGATCAACGTAGTCAGCGTGGTACTTGTTCGCCCCAGTGAGCGCTTCAGCTGCCTTCGGATTTCCGGTCGCCTTCACCGCCTCTTCCATGTCGCGGGACAGCGCGGCGTAGACCGGCCGCCACATGCTGCGGGGAACGTCACTGCCGAAGTTCGCGTTGTCGATCTCGCGGCCGACCAAGGAGCGCAGCTTCTGCAGCGCTTCGTAGGGAAGCCGGTTGTCCACCATGTTTCCCAGCGTAGCCGTCACGTTCGCCTCGATCTGCTCCGGCGTGGGCACTTCCTCCATAACCGTCATGCCGAGCGACTTGCGGCGTGCATTGTTCTGCTCAATGGCACGCGCCTGGGTCTGCAGGTAGGTGCGGTAAGCGTCCGCCTGCTCCTGCATCCCGGGCTGGGTCAGAAGCGCATTGACGCCCTGCGTGTCATCGATGAGGCCGCCCTCAATGCTGCCAAGGCGAGCGTTCTGGAAGAGCCGTGAGGTCGCCGGCGCCCCGGGGATAGCCTGGTTCAGCTCGGCAAGAGCGGCCTGCGCGTTCGAGATATCCACGCGGGTATCCTGCGGTATCAGTTCGTCCAGACGCTGATAGAGTGCGTTGCTCTCGGCGCGCGACAGCTCCTTGAAGCCGCCAGGGCCGGCGATCCCCTCCCGGATGGCAAGGCCGGCAGCCTCCGGGTCAACCGCTTGGCCGCCCGGTGCGAGTTCACCAGCGATGTCGTCAATGCGCTTGCCGAACTGCCCGGCCTGGCGCTGAGCGAACCGGTCAATGACGCCAGCAGAGCCTGGCACGCTTCCGAGGAGCGTCTCTGTGGCCTGCAATGCGCGGTTACCCGTGGCCTGGCCCATGCTGGGGTCGACGCCAGCTTCAGCGAACTCGCCCAGCGTGCGCTCAATGGCGGCCGGATCCTTGCCGCGGACTAGGCGCCTGACGAGGTTCTGGCCAGTCGAAGACACCAGACCAGTGGTCGGACCGCGCGGGATTGCGCCCGGCGCAAAGCCGCCAACCAGGCCTGCTGCGAGCTGGGCCAAGGGACCGCCGCCAGCCTCCTTGGTCCCGCTCGCGGCAGCAGACCCGGTAATAGTGCTCACCGTCTGCAGCCCAGGCTGGGCGGTCAAGAAGTTGCCGGCTCGCTCTCCGAGCGTCGGAATGATCTGTGGAGCCGGCGCGGCGCGCGCGACAGTCGGCAGCGCCGAACGCCCAGCATTGAGCAGCCCGCCGCCGCCAAGGGTCAGGGCGGTGCCGGTGAGAGCCTCACCCACGTCTCCCAGCACGCGGTCGCCGGCAGTCTGCGCCTGCGGCAAGCCCAGGGTGTTGGCCAGGGCCGTCGCCTCTTCGCGGTACGGCCTTGCCTCCTGGAGGCCTACGGCACGCGCCACCGGATTGACGACGTAACCGTTGAACGCATCGCCGCCGACTGCGCCTAGCAGGCTGCCAGCCCCCTGCAGGACGGAGCGCGCGCCGAACATGGCGTCGCGGACCTTGCCGGCCATCCACCCGTCCGCCTGACGTCCATCCGCCGTGCTGTCGACTGTAGCGGTCACGCCACTGAAGTCTGGGCGCTCGGTCGCGTCGCGCTGGGCCTTGTACGCCTGGGCCAGGCGGCGTGCGTCCTCGGTGTTGCCGGCGGCATCGGCCGCGCGCAGCGCCTGTTCGAGCTGTTCGAGGGTTGCCATCAGCGGATCCCGTACTTGCCGAGGAGGTCATCGACGCCGCCAGAAGGCGCATCGCCTAGGGTCGGGCTGCGGCCGTAGTTGGAATTGATAATCCCCTGCTTGCGCTGCTGGAGCTCGACCGCTCGCTTGTTAAAGCCAGCGAGCCGGCGGAGCGCGGCGGATACCGTCTTCTGGTCGCTTGCGGCCATCAACTCATCCGCTGCACGCTGTGCGTCACCTTCGGTCTGCACGCCCTTGTTCAGGCGCAGCGACTCGTTGACGATCTTCGTGAGGTCGGCCTGCCACTCCTTGCGGGCAACGTCCTCATCCGTCGACATGTTGAGGGTCGTGCGCACGTTCGAACCGAGCGTATCGGCCGGCCCAACCCTCAGGGTGCCGTTCTTGATGCGATCGGCGTTCTTCTTGATGATGTCGTTGAGCACACTAGTGCCGCCCAGTGCGTCCTCGATGCCGAGGAGTTCCTTGAGGGCGCCGACGGGCAACGGCTTCTCGCCGCCACCGGCCGCCTTTCCGCCAGGATTCCACTGTCCAGTCCGCTCCAAGGCAAACTTCTGGCCGCCGAGCGTCATATCCTGGCGCGTCTTCGCGGCCGATGCATTGGAATTGTTGGCGCTGGCGTAGCTGGAGGCCGCCGATGCGCGCCGCTGCGCAATAGAGGCCTCGCCAAGTGGCGTGACATTGAGGTCCTGCGAAGCGGAGCCGAGCGGGTTGTAGGCAATTCCGTCCGAAATATCCGTCGTTTTCACCGGACCGGACGCAATGCCAAACAGCTCCGCGTTCGGGTTGGTCGCGTCGCCAAGGACAGCCTTATCACGCGCCGCCTGACGGAACGCAAACTCCTGCGTCTCGCCCAGAACCTTCATGTCCACGTTGTCGTTTGAGGTAAGCCCCAGCGCCGTCAACTCGTTGAGCGCGCTGACATCGCCTGCGCGTGCGCGCCCGATCAGATCCGGCGTCAAGCCTTGCCGGGAGGTTACATTTTGATCAGCCAGGACCGCCCTGGAGCGCGCCTGGCGGGCGTCCTCCAAGGCCTTTGCGATGGTGTATTCCTTCCCGAGCTGGTCCGTGTAAGCGGCCTGGCCATTCCCGAAGAGGGCTGCACCGAGGGCGGCGCCTGCGCGCTGGTATCCATTTGCCATGTCAGCCTCCAAAGCCGCGCGGGACGCCGTAGCCGTAGCGACGCCCTGCCCCGGGCATCTCATACAGCGCATCCAGGTTGTTGCCGAACTGCGTTCCGCCGGTTGAGCCGGCGATCGTGCCCCCGCCACCGCCCATGGCCCCGCCTGCGGCGATCATGCCACTGGACAGAATGTCCATCTCCGGACGACGCCGGATGGCGCGGATGCGGAGTTGGTCGATGAAGTTCTGACCCGCAGCTTCGCGGGAAAGGCCATCGATGTCCGTGGCCAGGCGCCCGTACCCGAATGCCTCATCCTGCCGCTGGCGACCGGGCGCGTCGATGCGCGCCATGAGGTCCGCCGTGCGAGCTGCCGCCGTGTCAGCGCCCGCGCGCGCGGAGGCGGCATCACCCTGGAAGGCCATGCCGCCAATCGGAGCCTCGAGGCCGCCAATGGCTTGCTTGCGGGTGCGCTGCAGTTGGCCCATGTACTGCTCCAGCGCTGTGTTCCGCTCGTTGGCCGCGGTGCTGGCCTCGGTCTGGGCGATCTGGTCGTTGACCTTGGAGTCCGCCTCCTGCTGCCGCTTCGACTGGCCCAGCAGGCTCTGAGCGGTCGCCTGGTCCTGCTTCCGCGTGACGCGCTCGGTTTCGGCCTGCTGCATGGCAGTGCCGGCGACGGCAAGTGCGATTGGAATGAACTGACCCATGATTAACCCCCGTAGCCCCCACCGTACAAATTCACCTGCGAAACGCGGGTGGCCTCACGCCTGTTTGCCTCGTCCCTACGATTCTTCACGAAGCTGCCGATCGCAGTGAACTGGTCGGCCAGATCCTCGCCGTAGGCGGTCGAGCGCGCCGTTTCCAAGTTCGAGCGCAAGCCAGACGCCGCCTGCTGGGCGGCAGTGGTCGTGTCCAGACCGGAGGTGGCCAGCTGGATCAGCCGCGCACGCGCATCCTGGTCAGCGGCTTCCAGCTGCGCGCCAGCACCCTGCGCCCGGCTCTCGACGTTCAGGGCGCCGCGGTTGTAGTCATCGGCCAACCTCCGGTTCTGGTCCACGTTGACGCTGCCGCCGGACAGGCCGCCGCGTGCCAGCGAGAACTTCAGTTCGCGCGCAGCATCGGTGTTCTGGCGGGCCAGGTCGTCCATGTTTTTCGTGCGGACGGCGGCCACGAAGTCCGCGATATCCCGGGCACGCCTGGGATTGTCAAAAACGTTGTTTACCCTGGCCTGCGTCTGCTTAATCGCGGCCTGCCGCTCCATCTCCAGGCGCGCGGCCACGTCCGCAGCGGATTCGCCCTGCCCGGCCGTCTTCGTGAAGCCCAGCGGGTCCAGCCACTTGCCCGCGCCGGACTTCTGGATGGTGCCCGTGGGGTCGGCCCAGTTGCCCTTGCCGATATTGCCGCCGCCAGCCATCAGGCCTGCTCCTTGATCCGGGAAAACATCACTGCGTCCGCGCCATTGGCGCAGTAGCCGCGCAGGGTCGCCTCGCGCGTGTAGGCCAGCGAACGCTCGTACCACTCGAAGGTCTTTTCACGACCGGCCAGGCCAATGAGCTGCAGCCGGTGCACATCGGGCAGCGCCAGCATCCGGTCATTGAGCCGGCGCGTGACCTTGGTGATGCTGCGCCAGTGCTTCTCCCAGCCGTCCATCGTGCCCAGCTGCCAGCCCTCCCACACGCCCGGTCGGACCTGCCAGAAACCACCGGCCACTACGGGCACGTTGTCAGCCAGGATGACGAACTTGGGACCGGGCACCGCCGCCATCTTGATGATGGCCGGCTCCGGGTCGTACTCGGTCGCGCCGGTCATGGCCAGGTCCTGCTCGATCTCGTCAGGACGCATGCGCCGGGCCAGATAGGCCAGGTCTTCAACCAGCACGTTCGATTCGGTCGTGACCCTGCTCATGGGCCGTTTCCGAGGTCGAAAAACGACAGCGACACCTGCTGCAGGCTCCACTTCTGCCCCGGCGCGAAGTCAACGCGCAGGCTGAAGGTAGGAGCCGCCATCGGGAACGGGATCACCCCGCCCGGCAGCGTGTCCGGATCCACGGTGTACGGGTCGGTGAACGCGGCCAGGTTGCGCTGGTCGTAGCCGATGCTGATGCTCGGCGTGCCGCTGCTCACGATGTCGAAGCCCTCCATCATCTTGGTCACACTGGGCGTGCCGAAATCCAGGTACGGCCACCAGACGGTGCCGCCGAACGGAATCGTCGCGCCACCCACATCGTCGCCGAGCGAAAAGTCGGTCACGACGCTGATCTCGTCCCCGTGCCGCACGTAGAGATCGTTGCCCAACTGCGCGAAGCCATCAATGGCAAAAGGAAACAAGTAGCGGCTCCAGGCGCCGGCTTTGCCCTGCTTCATGGTGTAGACGAACACGGTGGACTGCATCAGGCACCCCCGAAGGCGAACTGCAGGCGGTTGCCGGTGGACATGCAGACCGATGCCAGGCCGCCGCACGGCGGAACGCTGCTCAGCAGGTACTCGATCTGGTAGCGGTCCCGTTGCTGCCGGTAGCACAGCGAGCCGGCGCGCAGGTAGGCCAGGATGACGTCGGAGTTCCCGACCTGCCCAGGGCGCTTATCGTCCAGCGTCAGGCGCGGGTTGAGGATGCCCGGGAACTGGGTGAACACCATCCCCGGCACCGAGCTATCGAACCACCACAGCCAGGCCACACCGGACTGCACGAAGGCGATGGCCGGTTGCATGTTCTGGTCGAACGCCAGCGCCACTTCTGTGATGCCGGCGCGAATGAACGCCGGCTGTTCCGTGCCCCCATCTGGCCCCAGGTACACGACATCCCCATCCACTCGCACGCGCCACAGCTGCACCCACAGTCCCTGCGATGGGTTGTTCAGCGCCACGCCCCCCATCTCGTAGTCGATGAGCGGCTGCAGCGTCGAGTTCACCTGCTCCAGGAACGGAGCAGGCTGGGGCGTGGTGGAGAGGCCGCCTGCCGGAATCATGGGGTGTAGCGCCCCCAGCTGAAGCGGATGGTGAAGGTCGCGACGAACTGGTTCGTCTTTGGCAGCTTGGGAGACAGGCCCCAGGCCCACAGGCCGCAGTAGCCGGTGCCGTTGGAGTCATTACCGGCAATGAACGCGCCGATGCCGCCTGCCAGGTTGCCGTCGTTGAGGCCAACGTCGAACCGGAACGACCGGGCGTACTGACCGGCCGTGTAGGTAAGCGCGGTGATCGCGCCTACCGTGGAAAGAGTTCCGAGAGCTGCGCCCTGCGCAGGGAGATCGGTCACAACCGAACCGCTCACCGTGCCGCCGCCGGTGAGGCGCGGCTGGATGGCGGCACCGAGCGTATCCTTCCATGCGTAATCGTAGGAGGCGTTGTTGAGCGGTCGGGCGGTCCACGTGTAGGCGGTTCCCGAAATGGTGACCGAGCCGGTTGCATCCGTCATTGTCGGGTAGCACCGCAACTCGTAGGTGACGTCCAGGACTTCGTCCGACAGCACGGTAATAGTCGTTGGCGCGCCCCCGCCATCGAGAATGAGCGCGCGGCTGAACAGAGGGCCGGCCTGAGTTGCCGACACACCCACCTCGGCAAGAGTGCCAGCCGCGATGCCAGCAGCGAATCGAAGCGTTCGGCGCCGCCACCCATAGAACGTGCCGGAACGATTTACGCCATTCGTATTGGCCTGCAGGGTGTTACTGAAGGCAACCTGAGTTCCAAGTGCGGTGTCCGTCACCGCTGGAGTTGCGTTGCCGGAGCCTACCCTACAAAAGGCGGACACGATGGAGCTGGCGCCGCTGAGCGTACCGAAGAGATCGAGCCCCGCATTCGTGATGAGGTTGGGGAACCAGTCCGCGGCGACGCGACGGGAGCCTGGGATCTCATTGCCATCGGCGTCCACTCGGAACGCCTCGAACTTGAACCAGCCCGCATAGCCCTCATGCGCGCTCAGGATGTTGTTGCTCATGCCAGGGTGCCTCCTACGACACTGGACGACAGCCCGATAGCCTCGGGAGCCATGTTGGTGGTGATGAGTGTCTGCTTCAGGGTGCCGGCTTCAACGGCGGAGCTGAGCTGCACGGCTTCAGCGGGGACGCTGTAGGCCTTGAGGATGTCGCGCAGCGTGCCGTCGGTGACCTCGCTGGCAAGGCTCATGGCCTCGGTGACACCGATGGTCTGCAGCAGGCTGCGCAGGGTGCCATCGATCACGGACGACGTCAGGGTTACCGCCTCCGGCGGAACCTCGTAGCCGTGGAAGATGTTGCGGAACGTGCCGGCCTCCACCGCCGAGGACAGCGTGATGGACTCGGTAGGCACCTCGACCGGATACAACCTGGTGGTCAGGTAGTGGAAGAAACCGGCCATGCCGGTTCGGTCCTCTACCAGATCAGCGGTATCGCCGAGGGCGTCGGTGACGCGCAGGGTCCAGATGGCATCGCCGCCGCTGGCCATCTCTCCAGTGACCAGGCCGCTGCCGTCGATGCTCAGGCCCGCCGGCAGCGCGCCGTCGACGACCTCCACGCTGTAGGGCGGCAAACCGCCGGCCACAACGTAGGCGTAGTTGACCAGGTCGCCGCAGCCGACAGCCGGAAGCGTGCCGAAAATGCCGAGCGCTGGCGGCGGGTAGTTCGGGAACGCTAGCCAATACTGGCCGGCACCCGGGTAGTAGGTGGCCAGTGGCGGCGAGTTCGTGCGATCGGCGTACAGCATTGCCTGCTGAATCAGCACGTCCACTGGTGCGCCGATGTCGCCGGCCGACAGGTTCTCGGCGGCGTTGGCGATGCCGATCGTGCGCACGCCGAGCTGCGACAGGTAAACCAGGTCGTTCGCCACCGGCACTGCGGCCTTCGGCCACACCGAACCCACGCCGTCCATCTGGTCGAGGATGTCCATTGACGCGGGATCAGGGTCCACCTGCCAGTTCTGGAAGCTGCTGGCGTTGAGCGCGACCAGATTGGCGCGGTACTGCGCCAACACCGCCATGTCGTTGGCGTTGGCCTGCTGCAGGCCGGTCGGCAGGAAGCCTGCGTCATCGGCCGTAGACCAGTCCAGCGGGTTAGCAGTGGCGCTGAACCGCACGATGTCCTTGTCTGCGGCGAACACCTTGCTCGCAACGATCGCCACAACCTTCGTGCGCGGGCAGCGCTCATCGTCCACGCGCCGCGACACCGCGCGCCAGTTGATAGTGCCGTCTTGGACCATGGCGCCGATGTCTTCGGGCCAGATGGGCTCCGTGGTGCCGCTGACGTAGCGCGGCGAGGCCGTCCAGGTGATACGGCTGGTGGTCACCGCCTCCCAGATAACCTCGTTGTCGATGACCTGTTGGCCTAGGATGCCCGGCCAGGCCGGTTCGCTACTGCCCGACGTTCCGGACTCGGCCTGCACTGCCTTGTAGACCAACCCCTCGGGAAGCCCAGCGGTCGCGCCGCTTACTGAAAGCGTATCGCCCCAGATCGGATGGTTGTGATCCGCCACGGAAGTGAGGTGGATCGCAGCCTTTGCATACGCAGCAGAAGCTGGTGCCGTCGAGGTGACCCGCGACTGGTGCCATGCCCCACCGGAACCGTCATCCACCTTGTTGCCGGCATCAGTCTGCAGCAGGGTGTTCAGCCCGTCGTACCACAGCACCTCGACCCAGCCAGAGGTGGCCCGAGCAACCGACGCGCCCTGGTTGATCATCGCGGTGGCGGTGAGCTGCCCGCCAACCGGCACGACCAGCATCGTGTTGTTGACCGCCACGCCGTCGGCCACGTTGCCGGGCAACCGCACGGCACCGCCGCCGCTATATCCGTCGGTCGGCGTATAGGCCGCGCCACCACTGAAGGTCCAGCCTGTGGCGCCGCTGGCGAACCCGCCATTGACGACCTGCGGGTTGTTTGGCGGCGGCTGCGTGATCGGCTGGACCAGATCGCCTGGCAGGTATAGGTTGCCGGCCCGCCAGAATGGAGCCGCCATCAGCTGGCCTCCTGCGAAGAGGATCCAGCCGGACGTGCGAACTGGTAACGGTCCGCAACATCAGGCGGCAGCGTCTGCCCAGGCTGCTCTGCCGGCACCGGCGTCGGGTTGGCCACGTCGCTGTCCTCGAACACCGTTGCGCCCGGCGAGGTCGGCCACGTCGGCTCGATGGCGCCAGAGCGTGGCGACGGCCCGAAGGCGTCGGTCACGGTGTATTTGTAGCCGTTGTCGATCGTTGGCACGACGACGTCGCCGATTGCGCGAGCCACGTTGCGCACCCACACCGGGAACACCTCCGTGCCGCTGTCGAGCTGGTAGGCAATGCCGTTCGGGTCGGCCGGGATCACCAGCGCCCCGGGCAGGTACACCTTCCCCGCCTCCCATGTCGTGCCGCGCTGGAGCCAGTAGTGGTAAACGTCGCCGTTGATGAACTCGGCTACCACGTACAGGAAGCCAAGGAACGGGCCGGCGAAGTGGATTTCCTTCAGCGGCAGGTCCGGCGTGGACGGGTGCTTCAGCACCTCGCACTCGGTGACCGGCGTGCTGGCCGGGATGTCCTGGGGCACGTGGCTGAAGACGATCAGCTTCCCGTCGTAGGCGCACATGCCCTTCGTGGCGCCAGTCGGCAGGTTGACCCTGGTCTTCGAGCCAGGCCGCGAACGCGGCACGCCCGCCTGATCCACGTAGCCGTTGACCAGGTCGAACAAGGTGGCCGGATCCGCGCCGCCCTTTGTGCGCAGCCGGTTGATACCGCCCTTTACCGCGGTGAGGGTGACGATGCGGCCAGTCACGTGAACGGCACCTCCGGACGCGGCGGCACCCAGACCGGCGTACCGGCGGCCGGGCCCGGGATGTATCGCGCGGTCGCGTGCGTGCCGGCCACAAGGTTGTTGATCATGACCTCAAGCTGCTGGATGTAGGTCTGCGCATCAGCCTGCCGGTAGTGCTGCTTGCCGTTGGCCAGCGCCAAGAGGAACACAGCCTCGCTGTCGATCGTGGTTTTGTCGGCGTCCTCGGTGAACCGGCTCAGCTCAAACTTGCCCTTGATGACCAGGCTGCCCTCGGTTTCGTCCGGCGCCGGCCAGATTTCGATGCAGTTGCGGAACTCGAAGCGCTGCGGCAGGCCAGTCAGCTCGATGGTCGTGTAGCTGCGAGGGTTGATGCCCTGCGCCATTTCGGCCCAGACGCCGTTTCGCTCGCGGCCAACCCACGTGACCTGTCGCGGATCGATGATCGCCGGGCAGCTCTGCGGCGCGTCCTGCTCGCTGTTGTCGGGGTAGTCGTACAGGCGCTGGCCGGCCACCAGCGGCCAGGAAAACCAGCGCTCGGTGCGGAACTCGCCATTGGGGCGCCGAAACAGCGCCACCTGCGCGCTCTGCAGGAAATCGTTGAGCAGCTCCTTCATGCCTGGCGGCGGGTTGTTCGCCTGCGCGGCATAGCCCAGCCGGATCATCAGCCGCTTGCGCAACTGGGCGAGCGTGGAATTGCCGTCGTTGCTCGCGCACGCGCACTGGATGGCGTCGGTGATGCTCATCGGAGCCCTCTTGTGAGACGGGCCGGGTTGCCCCAGCCCGCCTGGTTGCTACCTACTGCCGGCCGATCAGCCGCCCAGGGTGTCGTCAGCAGCGCCGGCCTGTGCCGCGTCGTACAGCGCCTGAAGGTCGGCCTTCGAGGCGTTTCCCTTATGCTCGATGCCCAGGCGGGTCAGCTCGGCGCGCAGCTCGGAGTGGGTCAGCTCTTCCAGCTCCTCCTCCTCGGCGTCGGTGTCTGCGGTCACGGTGCCGCCGACGAGCGAGGCAGCCGTGCTGGCCGGAGTTTCGTAGTCCTTCTGGCCCGGGCGCGGCGGCAGGCGGCTCTCGACGACGGCTTCGGACTGCCGCTTGAAGCTGTCCTTGCCGATGTCCATGTCCAGCTCCTTGGCCACGTCGCGCGGCCCGGCGCGGAACACCTGGTCGATCACGGAGCGGTACTTCTCGCCGTACTTGGTGAGCAGGCGCTGGTATTCCTGGGTGGCGTTGTTCGGCAGCTCGATGGCGTGGTAATCCGCATTGACCACGTTCACGTTGTCCTCGCCGTGGATCAGCTCCAGGATCGGGATTTCGTGCTCGAAGAAGGTGTCGCTGATGGTCACCTCGGAGCTGCGCTGGATGGTGGCCAGCACCACGGTAACGATCTTGGTCAGGTTGCTCATGTTCCCTCCTACGGGAATCGGGGGAGGAGCGGCCCCGTGAGGAGCCGCCCTGAGATCAGCCCGCGAGGGCGTAGACGGTCCCGGCAGCGGACAACTTGATCCACTGCGGCAGGTTCGAAACCTCGGTGTCGCTGGTAGCGGCCAAGGTCGCGATGGTGGTGTACGTGCCGGTTTCGGTGGCCGAACCCTGCAGCGTGGCCGCCGATGCCGCGTAGTTGGAGAAGGTGGCGCTGCCGCCGCGCAGGAACGGGCTGTTGCCGGTCTTGAAGGCGGTGTTCGTGATCGGAGTGGACTTCATGGACGGTTCCTCTGGAGCTGGGGGAAAGCCCCGGCCGAAGCCGGGGCGTCCGGATCAGGCGATCGACAGCACGGCGTGGACGTTGCGCTTCTTGGCCGTCATGCCGTACTTGTTGGTCTGCGCG
The DNA here is from genome assembly GCF_050737075.1 of Stenotrophomonas sp. Classification (GTDB taxonomy): domain Bacteria; phylum Pseudomonadota; class Gammaproteobacteria; order Xanthomonadales; family Xanthomonadaceae; genus Stenotrophomonas. Next base: position 35,929 of record NZ_JBOHXV010000015.1, on the reverse strand, counting down.
TAGTACGTCACGTAGCGATCCGGCAGCTTTTCCGGCTTGCGCTTCTTCATCCAGTGGCCCTTCACCGGGCGGAACTTGATGAAGTTGCGGTTCAGCAGGTAGCAGCGCTTGGTCCACGGATAGGTGATCGCGCCCAGGCGAGCGTCCAGCAGCTCGAAGGTCGGGTCCCAGATCAGCTCGATGCCGCGGTAGAACACACGGGTGACGGACGCATCCAGACCGGTGCCGCCCTGCGGGGTGACGATGATCTGGCGGTTGACGTCGGTCTTCGCCTCGGCGCGGTAAGCGTTGAGGAAGGCCTGGCCGCAACGGATGTCGGTCGGCATGGCGCCGCCGTAGCGGATACAGGCGTCCCACATGGCGTCCAGCGCCGCAACCACACCGCCGGAGGCGATGGCCATGCTGGCGTTGTTGCGCCAGTAGGTGTTGGTGCTCGCGTTGATGCCACCGACGATGTCGCCGGTTCCCGGGGTGGTCGAGACGATGTGGTCCAGGCCCGGCACGGCCTTGGCCGACTGCGAGCCGTTCTGCAGGGTTTCCAGCGCCAGGCCTTCCTGCAGGCCGTTGCGCAGCGCGGTCCAGCTCGACTGGAACAGGTTGACCAGCTGTTCCTTCTCGGTCGAGTCGGGCACGGCCACGCCGTCATCGGCAATGTTGATGCCGTTGGCGATCAGGCGGTCCTCGTCGAACCAGAAGCCCTCGTGGTTGCTGTAGTACTGGAACTTGGCCATCCGGTTCGGGTCACGTTCGTTGTACGTGACCTGGTCGGCGCCGCTGTAGTTCTGGTAGTTGCTGTCGTTGGAGGTGAACAGCTTCTCGTTGAAGATGCCGTTACCGAAGAACGAGACTTCTTTGTTCGAGACGAACAGGTCCAGAGTCGCATGCTGGATGCTGATCTGGTCGATGGGGTCATTCTTGGCGAAGCTTTCGAGCGTGTAGTTCGCGCCGATAGCCAGCTGTTCGGGAGTGAAAGGCATGGTGAATCCTCGAAAGGGAATGGGGTCTTGCTTCCATCCACGGTCGAGGGGGGCGAAGCCTCTATCTGCCCTACCGGTCGCGACTCCGGCTTGCTGCTTGCGTGGCGCGGTTGTCAGCCGCAGGGCCAGATTGCCCGTGCTGCGCAACGCGTCAACGGAGACGAGAAACCCCACCGAAGCGGGGTCTTGTTGGATCAGGCGGCGGCGTTGTTGGCCTGGTCGATGCCGAAGTTCAGGGCGTCGAGCGGGTTGTCGAAGGCCGGGGCCATGGTCGGGCGCGGGCCGCTGGGCCGCATCGGGCCGGGGCGCGGCTGGGCCGGTGCTGCCTGGGTGGCGGGCGCTGCAGCAACCGGTGCCGGAGCGGCGATGTTGGCGTAGGCCAGCGCGGTAGCCTCAGGCCACTGGCTCGGGTGCATGGTGGACCGGATCTGTGCCACAGCCGCATCCAGCGCAGGGCGCTTTGCCGCATATGCGGGATCCTGGGCCCTTGCCTTGACGTCGAACTGCTGGAGCCATTTGATCCCGGCCTGTTCGGCCTGCTGCGCCGCCTGCTCCTGTTCCTGCTGCTGGCGCTGGGCTGCGCTGCTGTACTGCCCCTGCGCGCGGGTGGAGGCGATCTCCAGCGCTCGGGCGCGCGGCAGGTCGCCGGCCTGCACCTCGGCCAACAGATCAGCATGGGCGGCCAGCGGGTCGTGCACGCCCGGCACTTCCTTGCCGAGCATCTGCGCCAGCACGGCCAGCTCCTTGGACATCACGTCGTAGGCCTGCTGGGCAGACGGCATGTGCCCGCTCTGCGCCTTGCTGATGAGGCCTAGGTAGTCCAACGCCATGCCGTACTGCTCGGGCGTGGTGCCGGTTTCGGTGACCATCTTCACCATGTCCTCGCCGACGCTGGCGCGCTGCACCAGATCGGGTAGGCGGCCCATGTCCTCGATCCCGGCCGCCTTCAGTGCGTCACGGATCGGGGCCAACTCCTTCACCTGGCCAGCCAAGGTGCGGAAGCGCTCGGCCGACCGCTCGCTCAGCTTGAGATCGGTGATTTCCTTCTCGGTTTCGGCGTCTGGCTCCGGCGCTGCCGGCGCACCATCAACCGGCGGCGTGGCGCCGTCGGCAGCGGGCTGCGCGTGCGGCTGGCCATCGGCCGGAGGCTGGCCGTCAGCAACCGGCGGCGTGCCGTCCGCTGCAGGCGGCACGCCATCGGCCGGCGGAGTGTTCGAGTCGGTGACGGGCTCGGCGACGATCGGAGGCGGCTCGCTGCCGTCAGCAGCAGCAGCAAGGCCTGCGTCCAACGCGGACAGCGCGTCTGCCGTTACGTCGGTCGGGGTGGTGTCCGGCGCGGTGGCCGGGGTATCGGTCGGGTCGGGCATGGCTTGCTCCTATCAGGCTGCTGCGAGGGGATCGGCGGCAGGGGCGCCACCGGGAGGTGCTGCTTCAATGGGCGGCTGCTGGCCACCCTGCGGGGGCGGTGCGCCGCCCGGGGCCTGTGCGGCCGCTGCCGGCTGCGTGCCGTCGTTCTGCGGGATCAACTGGTCGATGTCGAAGCGCTCACCGCTGCGCTCAGCAGTCAGCCGCATGAGCTGCTCCATCGCGTCGGCCATGGACTCCGGCGATGCGCCGCGCAGCTGGCCGATCTGGGTGATGCCGGTCTGCAGCAGCGGCAGCAGGTTGGCCCACGACTGGCGCTCCAGCGCGGTATTCGGCTTGCCAGACGAGCCGGCGCGGATCTCGATGCGCACGAACTCGGTCAGGTCGTCCGGGCCCAGGTACGGCGGCCAGAACGACGCGGGGCCGGCCATGAAGCGCACGTCCTCGTCGCTCAGGTACACGCGGGCGATCTCGCAGGTGTACTGGGCAAGGTCGCTGAGCTGGGATTCCTCGCTGTCGCGCCGGCTGCTGCTGCGCGCCTGGAAGCCCTGCTGCTGGATATCGGCTTCGGTGGCGGTCTTGGCCGTGTTGACCGACCCGGACAGCGCCTCCTGGATGCCCCAGATGCGCTCCAACTCGGTGGTGATGCCGGCGCGGCTGTAGACCGCCATGTCCATCTGCGGGTAGGCCACCGGCACCAGAAGGGCACGCAGGTCGGCCTGAGGCTGCGTCAACTTCAGCGCAATGTATTCACCGGTGACGCCCTTGACCAGTTTGTCCGCCTCCTCCTGCTCCATTGCCCCGGCGTGGAACGCCATCTTCGGCTTGATGCGGCGGCGATGCTCAGCCTCGGCCGAGCCGATGCGGTTGTATTCGTCCATCAGCTTGGCCGAGCGCGACACCAGGCTCTGCGGGTGACGCTGGCCGTCCACTTCGGACGTGCACAGGACGAAATACGGATAGAACCGGGTCGTGGCCGGCGGGTTGAACCCGGGCTTCACCCAGTACGGAACGCCAGTGATGCCGGTCAGGACGGTGTTGCTCACCGCGTCCCAGATCTCCACCACCCGCAGGAAGCAGCCAGTGCCGACATCCGGCGAGGTGACGTAGGCGTCGGCATCCTGCGCGGTCACGCTGTCGGCGGTCGCGGCGCTGACGCTCTCGTTCTTGCCCATGCAAGGCTTGCGCGGGTAGTACTTCGTGGCCTTGGCCAGGATCTCCTCTGCCCTGCCCTTCTGGTCGTACTGGGCCAGGTACGGGCCGAACTGGGCCAGCGCGTCCTCGTAGGAGATGAACGAGATTTCCGCGTTCCACGGCGCGTCGAGGTGGTTTGCGATGGTGTAGCCCGGCGCCACCTGGAAGTTCTCGCCGTCCAAGTTATCGACCACGAAACCCCGGGCCACGACACGCTCGGCGCCGGCCTGGATGGTTTCGAGCTGGCGCTGCAGGTCGGCGATCTTCGCCTCCTGGTCGTTGCCGAACACCCCCTTCACCGTGTCCCAGGCGCCGGCCAGCGCGCCCGCCGAGCCATCCTCCAGCTCAGACTTGAGCGCCCTCGCCCGGGCGATGTTCTGCTGCAGGTCGTTGATCGCCGTCTGCGTCTCTGGCGAGATCTCCGTGCGCTCCTGCCACGAAGCCTTCATTACGCCGATGCCGATCGTCAGCGACGAGCGCACCCACGGCCGACCGCGGCGCTTGAGGTTGGCGTCCTTCCACAGCTGGGTGCCGACTGCTTCCAGCGTCTCGCAGAACTGCTTCATCTCGCGGGACCGGCGGGCGTACTGCTTGCGCAGCTTCATCACCTCGTCGCTCACCAGCTTCTCGACGCCGCCCTGGGCAAGGAAGGACTCCTGCGCCTGCATGCTCTGGGCCAGCGCTTGCTGCTGGTCGACGCCCATGCCCACGAGGTCAGTGGCCACCTGCCGCCCGACCTCCATCGCGTCAGCCTCGGCCTGTTGCTGCAGCTGGGCCATGAGCTGCTCGTTCGATTCGATCACGTCCCGCAGCTGCTCAGGGCTGGGCATGCGGTGCGCCGGGCCGGGCGATACGTCGAAGTCAGGGTTCCGGGCGTAGAGGAACGCCTCTTGGATGTCGATGTACGTGCCGATCAGGTTCGCATCGACCAGGAAGCCCGAGTCACCGCGCGCCTGGCGCCGGTCCTTGGCGTACTGCCGGCGGGCGTCCTTGTCGTACTCACGGGCCTCTTCGAACCGCGCCATCCAGCGCTTCACGTCGGCCTGCTCTCGGCTCATCTGCTGGGCGCGGGCAGGATCCGGGTGGGCGGCCATGGCAATGCCGGTTTCGAGGGCGGCAATCGGCTGGTCAGTCATGGCGGATTCGTGAGGTCATTTGCCGTCACGTTGCCGGTTCTGCCAGTGGCATCAACGGACGATCAGTCGTAGTAGCGGGACTTCCGCTCTTCCTCGGCACGCTCGCCGGCGGCGCGCTGGGCGAACCATTTGTCCGTGAACACCTCGGGCGGCGGAGCCTTCTTCTCGGCCGGCAAGCTGCCGTCGCTCATCAGGTCCAGGCCGCGGGCCAGCAGGCTGCACACGTCCACCATGTCGTCCCGCTTGCCGTTCTCACCGGTGAAGGCGCACAGCTGGTCAATCAGCCGGTCGCCCCAGTCGGTATTGGGGATGTGCACCGAACCGGTGGCCGCGCGGGCGGCGAAGCCCAAGGCGCGGTCTGCCTTACTACCGGCGCTGGCCAGGCCCTCGCGGTGGATGAAGGTCTGCCGCTCCTTCATGGCCTTGTTGATGGAGCCGTCCACCGCACGCAGGATCACGCCCTTCTCCTCGAAGGCGATCAGCGGCTTGGGCTTGCTGCGGCGGATCATCAGCAGCCAGGCGGCGATCCACACGGATGGGTCTTCCTGCCCGCTCCACCAGTCGGTGAACCACATGTCTCCCACGTGGTCGAGGCCGACACAGCCGTGCTCGGTGTAATCGGGATCTGCCTCGGGGTCGTCCGCGTCCGGCGCGCCGGCGTAATCGCTGGCCAGGTACTTCCGCAGCCCGCTCGGCTGCTCCCCCATGTTGAAGCGCTTGAACCAGTGACGCTTGAACAGAATGCCGGCCTTGCCGCGCGGCTTGCCCCCGTAGATGTGGTCGTGCAGGTCCTGCGAGACGGCCAGCACTTTAAGGCGCTCCGTCTCCATGGCCTCGTTCCACCACGGGTTGTCCAGGTAGTTGATCTGGATGACGATCGCGTCCGGGTCGTTGCCCACCACCCAGCGCTTGTAGGCGTAGTCGTCCTCCAGGTCAGGGTTGAACGTCACCCATATCTCGGCGCCGGTGGTGCGCACGATCGTGGGGATCAGCTTGTTCCAGCTGGTCGTCGAGACGTTGGACGCCTCCTCCACCCACACCAGCGTCGCACCTTCGAACGACTTGATGCTGTCGGCGGTGTGGTCCTGCAGGCCCGAGAAGCTGAAGGTCGAGCCGGTCAGCAGGCAGGTGATGCCGTCCTCGGCCTTCTTGTTGATCTTGAAGTAGGCCGACAGCCCCATCCGCTGGATGTAGTCCTCGATCACCCGCTTCGAGGACTGGCCGATGGACTTCTGGATCTCGCGCAGGCACAGGATGCGGTGCTTGGCCTGCATCGACAGCATGACCAGTATCTGCGCCACGCTATGGGACTTGGCCGAGCCTCGGCCGCCGTACAGCACCTTGAACTGCCGCGGCTCCAGCACCGGCATCAGCTTGACCGGCAAGGTCAGCGGCGTGTGCGGCTCAAGCTTGCGCGGCTGCAGCGGCTTGATGGCCGGATTCATTTGTCCCTGGCGGGCGGGGCCACCGGCATGATGAAGAACGGCGGCGGGGGTGGCAGCTTCTCGCCATCGGCGTCGGCAAGCTGGACCTTCTCACCGTAGCGCTTGGCGTTCTCCTTGCCCGACTGCCACTTGATCGCGTCCATCATCACGCGGGCAGCAGCTGGGTCGAGCTTCCCCTGCCCCACCATCTCCATGATCTCGTCCAGGCGCTCGAAGCGAGCGTCAGCCCGGCACGCGCGCGCGCGCATGTACTGCTGTCGGAAGCAGGCCGGGTCATCTTCCTCCCCACCAGCGTTCGAAGCCAGCCAGCGGAACATGGTCCGGGCATCAGGCATGTCGTCCATTTCCCCGATCTTGGCGACGCTGTCTCCCTGAGCGATCAGCACGCACACCCGTTCAGCCAGGTCCTGCGTGTAGCTGCTGGGGCGACCACTAGGCTTAGGCTTGGCCGCCGCCGGCTTCTTAACGGACGCCTTCTTACTGGGCTTGGCCATGCGGAACCTCGAACAGCTTCAGCGGCACACCCATCAGGCGCACCTCTCCCTTGCGGACCCCCTGCAACTGTTCAGCCAGAGGCCGGAAGTCGCCCAGAAGCCGAGACGTACCCTCGAGGAGGGATAGAGCCTGCACCTCGGTCAGGAGCAGCGAGTCAGGCTTCTGATTGTGAGCAGCCTCGTATGCCCTGATCTGGTCGCAGGCCCAGTCCACCGTGCTGTAGCTCATTGCTTTGGCCCCTTGATGCCAGCCGATGTCCAGCGCGGCTTCATGCGCCACTGCCACCAGCGGATCCTACGGCCTTCACGGAAGGCCATGCGCAGGTCGTATGCGTGCCTCTCCGCCCCCTGCCCGTCCGGTCCGCCAATCGTCCTCGACAGCCAGACGGTTGCATCGGTGGGACGACGCAGCCCGTGGAGGGGTCCGCCTACACAGAGGGCATCAGCCACGGGGGATCCCCCTGTAGCCATCCCAGTACCGAATGCCACCACCGACCCAGTCGAAGTACCGCTGCCCGTTTTCACGGGGAAGGCTGGCAGGGTCGTGGCCAAGTTCACTGGCAATCCAGTTGAACTGGGACTTGTGCACGAAAACGTCTTGAAGAACGATGACCGGAATGCCGAACGCGGTCATCCCATCGCCTGGGCCCCACTGGATAGCTGATTGCATCGGCGCGCAGTCAGCCCGGAGCTGACAATGCTCCTGCGGAGAGACCACGAACACCTCGGGCCTCTTCTGGGTGCTGAGGTAGACCTCTTCGCGGCGCTTCCAGAGGCGCTCGAGGATTTCCTTTGTGTCATCCCTCATGCCGACGCCTCCTGCAACCGCACCCGCCCCTGCCGGGTGATGCCGAACCGCTCGCCCTTCTCCTGCGCGTAGCCGTGGCTCACCAGCGAGTCCAGCAGCGAGTCGCCGCCGCGGTGGTGGTCGCGCCACTCCTGCCGGCTCAGGCTGAACTCCGAGGCGAGGTATTGCAGGCCCTGGGCGATTGGGTCGTTCATCACCGCAGGGCCTCCTCGGTCGCACGGGCGGAGATGGTCACGGGTCCGGGCTGCAACCCTTCCCCGCCGCCGCAACGCGGCAACCCGTTCCCTCGGTGCTGGCTGTTGCCCACCTGCCAGCTGGGGCTACCGATATGACCCTCGGTAGACGGGCGCTTGAGTTCGTTCATGCGGCGGCCGCCATGGGTGGGAACAGGCTGAGCTGCTCGAACCTCTCGGGCGCAGGCGCTGCCGGTGCCACGATGCCCAGGTGCTCCCTGATGTCGTCCAGCACCAGCACCGCGGCCTGCTCGTCGGCCTTCGTGAAGCGGTACAGCCCCACCAGCCATGGCCAGTACGGCGAGCGCGTGCCGAGCCTGGCCATCTCCACCGCGACCGGCTTGTCCTCGGGCAGCACGAATGCCTGCGAGGTCGCCGGATCGATGAGCAGGTAGCTGGCTGTGGTGCATGCGCGCTGGTTCTCTGTGATGCGGGGGACGATTCGGGATACCGCCTCGATCGGGCTGGCGGGGTCCACCACGCACAGTGGGCGCGGCTTCCACACCTGCCGGAAAGCGACACTGGTAGTTCTACCGGTTCGCGCCTTGGCTTCAACGGACTTGCCCATGGTTCGGCCTCCCCTGTGGAGTGCGGTCACGGTGGTCATGCAGCTGCCCTCGGCGTCATCTTTCGTGCCGGCCGGCGGAACTGGAACCGCATAGAGCCGCGCTTCCCGGCCACATGCAGAATTCCTGCGGCGCTCATTCGGCATAGCTGCTGCGATACGCGCAGCCGTTCGTGTCCCTCGACGCCCATTCCCTCGGCAACGTCCCCGGCGAAGTGCCAACCCGGGTTGTCGATCAGCCACTGTCGGATGCGTGCGCTCCTGGTCAAAACAGCTCCTCCACCCAGCCGCCGCCATTCTTCTTGGCGCGCGCCATCACAGCGCGGAAGCGGAACGGATACTGGTCGGCGGCGATCTTGATTTTTGCCCGGGCGTCGTCTTCCCAGTACCCCTTCACTTCGTGCATCTCCATGACGCCATCGGCGGCCATGACGGCGAAGTCAGGGGTGTAGAAGGTCTTATCGGCCAGGCGCAGCTTCACGCCCTCGAACCGGCGCCACTGGATCTCGTCGGCGGCTTGCAACAGCGCCAAGTGCGCGTCGTATGCCGCCTCGGTTTTGTTCATCTGGCCTGGCTTGAGCCGGCCGAGCGCGTAGTGCTTCATGCTGCGGCCCTCATCAGGCCCTGCCCGAGCCGCTGCAGGGTCACGTTGAGTGCATCGAGCTCGTCCACCTTGTGGACCCGCCACATCACCTTCATGCCGTGCCAGCCGTTGATTGGCCCCTGGTGGCAGTCCTTGCATAGCGCTACCGCGGTGAAATGCTGGCCCTGCTTGATGTGGTGGGCATCCGACGGCCCCGGCGCATCACAGACGCTGCACGGCAGCCACTTTACGGCCTCGATGTGCGCGGACTCGGCCGGGGTGAATGGCTTGGAGTTCTTGGACCTCATGCCGCATCTCCGAAGGCAAGTCCAGGCTGGTGGCCAGCCTCAGCCGCTGATGGTGATATCCATAGGCATTCGGTACGGGTGGCGCTGCCGCGTCCCGCACTGATTCGGGCGGTGGTCTCCACCCGTTGCCAGCTAACCAGCGTGTCGTCGTACAGCTCGGTCCGGTAGCCACTAAGAACCACCATCCCCCGCAGTTGGAGAAGGGCTGTCAGCAACTGCTCGTGGTCGGACACGCCCATCTCATGCCGGTAGTAGCCCGCTTTGCCGGACTGCATCACGCGAGTGCTGTGTACGTACGGCGGATCCACGTAGTGGAGGGTTTGCGGGGTGTCGTGCTGCTGCATCACCTCTACCGCCGGCCGGTTTTCGATTAGGACGCCGGTGAAGCGCTCCGCGATCGCGGCCAGACCCTCGGGATACTTCACCCACAGGTGCTGCGCGGTGCCGTATGCCCGCTGCGAGTCGATCCGGAATCCGGTCTTCCCTTTCGTTGCGCCGGCAGAGCCGAAGCCCATCTGCGCTCTGATGACGAGACGACGGGCCCGCTCAACCGGATCCTCGGTTTCCTCGAAGGCCAGATCGAACTCTTCCCGTGCGTAGGGCGTCAGCTGGCATGCCTCGATCAGCTGGTCCCGCAGGCTCGCTTTCTGGAGCACCCGGAAGAAGTTCACGACGTCGCCGTCGAGGTCGTTGTAGACCTCGGCATAACTGCGGGGCTTGGTCAGCAGGACGCCCGCAGCGCCGCCGAACGGTTCCACGTAGGTCCTGTGCGCCGGCAGATGCTGGTGCACCCAGCCCGAGATCCGGAACTTGGCGCCGTGATATCGAAGTGCGGGGGCAGTAATCATGCAGCCCTCCGCACCGGCCCGAAGTCGGCCAGCTCGTCCTGCGCGCGGGCGGACCACTTCACGCCCTTCTCGGCGCCCCACGCGTGGGTGAATTCGAGGAAGTCGCCCATCTTCCGGCGGCTGTACTGGCTGGTGCGCGCGCCGAGCATGACCGTGCCCCCGCCGATGCCCTGCGCCTGGCGCATCTCCTGCTCAAACCCGGCGGTGAGGATGGCTTTCCAGGCGTCCGACGACATCAGGCCGATCTTCCAGTTGCCGGCGACGTCGGTGTGCGGCCACTCGACCTGGCGCGCGATGTCGGCGAGCGTGGCCCACATGCAGGCGTTCGAATCCAGCGTGCGCTTCGGCTCGCGGACCTCGATGTCAAAGTCCTGCCGCGTAGCCAGTCGTTGGGCGATTTCCAACATGGCCGATTCCCCGACCAGCTGGGAGCGCGGGTTGTCGCGGCGCACCGCGAATAGGCGCTTGTCGGTCACTGCGTCACCTCAGGTTCGGCGGGCAAGGGCATCCAGTGGGTCGGCCGATACATGCCTACCCACTCAGAGGTGGTTTCAGTCTCCCAGCCATCGCGGCGGCTCCACTTCGCCACCGTCATCCCCAGCCGTTTCGTGGGCGGAACGAGAATCGGAGTCTCTTCCGGAACGTTGGTCGGCTGTCCATCCTCGTTGAACTCGATGGACTGCCACTGCGGGATGAGAGCGAGAGCCACAGATACTGCTTTCACGGAATTCCCGTTGTCGTAGCGCCCGGCGAGCACCGCCTTGGCAAACTCGGGATCGCGGTTTTCTTCCATGGCCCGGGCCACGAACTGTCGCGCCTGCTGCACGAGCGGTGATGTCAAATGCCCGTCACTGGCCAGGAGTAAACCAACCTCATGCTCCGATGCGACCTCTGCCAGCTCGGCGCCGACGGGGTGGTCACCCTGACCACCGACCCCTACGGCACCTGCTTCATCTGCCCCGAGTGCGGTCGCAGGAACTACATCGAGTTCTTGGGCCAAGACGACGCCGGAGCCCTTCTCGCGCAGCAGGTTGACCGCCCCACGAGCCAGTAGTTCGCCCTCCCGAATCGTCATGGCGGCGACGATGGCGCGCAGCTCTACTTCAAAGCCATGCGTTTCACCATCGCGCAGGCAGCCAGCCATCAGCCGCGCGCCCGCCGTATCTTCGCGCCGGTATTCGCTCTCCAGCAGCTCCCGCGCCCTCTTCTCGATGTCGTTCATGCGGCCTCCCATTCGGTGCGGTATTTGAAAATGGCCGCGCTCGCCTCGTCGGCGCCGATGAAGCTCGGATATGCGCGCCAAACTGCGTTGGCGAACTCCTCGGGATCGCCATGCGCGACTTTCAGCCGGCGCTGACCAGCGGTCAGGCCATCAGCGCCCTTCCTGCGCGGCGATAGCCAGTTGTTCCAGACGCCCCTCGACCATGCCCAAGTGTAGAAGCAGCACAGGGCAAAGATCCCCCACTGCTCGGCGGCGATTGCCGACGCAAACCAGAACGGCTGCCCGGCGATGCCGAACAGGCACGCATACCGCCGGACACGCTCGCTCTTGGACTGGGTGAGCCAGATTGCCGTCACACCAGTTGCTGCGATTGCCAATTGGATAATCACGCCGCTCTCCTCTTGATCTCTGCATCTCGCTTGTCCCAGCCGGCCTGCCACGCCTTGCGCAGCTCGTGGCCGTCTGGACCCATTTCGAACATCGGGACCGACGCGCGGTCCTTGTGTGCGTCGCGCATGTAGCGGCCCGCCTGAGTCGCTGCGTGCCGTTCTTGTGACGTCACCATTTGTCACCGCCGACGTCACAGAAGCGCATCGTTTCGTCGAGGAACCGCACCTTCTTGAACCCGGTCGGCCCATGTCGGTTCTTCTCGATCAGTACCTCGGCCATGCCCCGGTCCGGCGACTCGCGGTTGTAGACCTCGTCGCGGTAGAGCATCAGGATCTGGTCGGCTTCGCGGGTCAGCTCGTCGCTGTTGGCCAGGTCGCCAGCGTTCGGCCGCTTGTCTCCGATGCGCTGGTCCACGGTCTTCACCACCTGGGCCAGGGCGATCACCGGAATCTGCAGGTCGCGGGCGAGGTTCTTCATGCCGCGAGCGACCTGCGAAACCTCGGTGATGCGGTCGGCGCGCGGCACGCTGATGCGCTGCGCGTAGTCGATGAAAAGGATTCCGATGTCGTGGGCGTGCTTCCACTTCCGGGCGATCCCGACCAGCTCGTCGAGCGTCACCGCCGACCGGTCGTAGATCCACATGTCGCGGGCGACGGCGCTCGCCATGCCCGACTGCAGGCGGGTCCAATCCTCATCCTCCAGCTGGCCGTTGCGCAGCCGCGAGGCAGCGACGGACGACACCAGGGACAGCCGGCGCAGCGCCAGCTGCACGGCGGGCTGCTCGGCGCTGATGACGCCCGGGCGCTTGCCGGCGTCCGCCGCGGCTTCGATCAGGCCGCCGAGGAACGCGGTCTTGCCCATGGCCGGACGGCCACCGATGATCGTCAGGTCGCTGTCGTGCCAGCCGCCGAGAATCTCGTCCAGCGCGGTAAGCCCGGTCGGAATTCCCGGCAGCCGGCCACCGTTGGCGAAGTTGCGGTCCACCTCGCGCCAGGCCTGCTGCAGCGCCTGCTTGCCGGTGTACTCGCAGGCGGTGACGGTGGCGTTCAGCGCCAGCAGCCGGCCGGCTGCGACGTCCACCGCGTCGGTTTCGCCAGCACGGGCAGCCGACACCAGCTCCAGCCCGACCTGCACGGCCTCGCGGCGGCGCCAGTTCTCGCGGACGATCTCGGCGTAGGCCACGACCGCCGACGAGCCCGGCACGTTGCTGGCCAGGTGCACGGCGAAGTCGAAGTCATCCGGCGATGCCTCGCCGATGGTCACCGAATCGGCCGGCTCACCCGCCAGCACGCGGTCGCGGATCAGGCCGAACACCCGGGCGCGCTGCGGGCTGGTGAAGTGGTCGACGCTCACCAGCGGGGCGACGTCGTGGAACCGCATGTTGTCCAGCAGCAGGCCGCCGATCACGGCCTCTTCGGCGAAGGCGGGGGTCACGTTGCTCACAGCGCCTTCCTCCCGCCGCCGGCCACCGTACTGCTGCTCGGTGGCGGCGTATGGAATCGCTCGGCGCTACGCCGCGCCCAGTTGCGCCAGGTCGCCGGCCAGTCGGTCTTGCGGCCGTCCTTCCCGGGCTTGGCCAGCCAGTAATCGCGGAACTTTTCGACCTCGACGGCGATGTTCAGTCCCGGGCAGTTCTGCACGGTCCATGCGCGCTGCACGTCGTCGAGCTGCCAATCGGGCGTCAGGCGGGAGCCGGTCGGCGACCGCGATGCTGCCGGAGCCGCCGAGATGGGATTCCCCATATCGACCTCCGGAGCAGGTGCACCCCGCTCTTCTCTCTTCTGTTCTGTATCTGTTCTGTTCTGTTCTAGGGCGTCACACTGTGACGGTTGTGACGTCACACCCTTGTCGCGCTTCCTGTCACGGTAGGCGCGAGTCCTTGCGGCACTAGTGTCAGAGGCGAACTGGCGCTTCTCCCAATTGACGATCTGCCAGGCCGAATCGATGAACCCCTTGCGGATGAAGAGCGCCTTCGTCTCGGCCAATTCCTCGCCGCTGATGCGCATCTGAAACGCGATCTCATCGTCACTCAACGTCACTGTGACGTCACTGCAACGCATGCAGAACAGCATCACCAGACGGCGCTGCATGGCCTCGCTCAGCATCTGGACCTTGGGGTCCGATGCGAACTCGGCGTACATGCGGAACCATTGATTGGCCATGTCAGGCGACCTCTCTCAGATCAAGCTGCGGCGAGGAGATGCGCCGGGCTTCCGCCCTGGCCTGCTCGCGCGCGCATCGGGACAGATGCTCGGCCCGCTCCGAATCGCTCAGCGGCGGGCTTGACTCGGCGATTCGGACGCAACGCTCTATGCGCTCGATGGTTTCGTTCCTGGTCATGGCGTATGCCTCAATGAATCTCAGGACGAACGATGCCGCGATTCCAAGAGCGGAGCCGTGCACCGTTGTGTGGATAACTTGGCTCACGGCCAGCGGATCCCCAGCTTGTTGAGCGTCCCGCTGAGTGCTTCGAGGTTTTTCTGCAGCTCGGCCATGGCCTCCGCCGTCGCGGCCTCGGGCGTGATCAGGTAGCGCTCCATCAGGTAGTGGATCGGGGAGACATCGCGCGTCTCGGCGATGTACTTCTCCAGGTCGTCGATGGACAGGCCACGCGGCTTACCGCCACTGTCGGCGCCGACCAGCTTCTCGCTCAGCTTCGACGGGGCCATGTCCAGGCGCCCCGCCACTGCTGTGACGCCTGCGCCGCTGTAAACCTTGCTGGCGATGTGCTCCCGCAGGGTGCGGTTGCGGGTGAGGCCGTCTTCGTAGGTAATCGTCAGGCTTTTCATGCACTTATCTCTTCGGTGGGAATGCGGGGGTATTCGTGTTCCCCTGCGTTCCCCTGGTCGGTCACGAAAATGGCCGCTCACCGAAACAGAGAGCAGCCAGTTGGAAATTCAGGTCAGGGAAGACGAGGCCATTTCAGGCGGCCTTCTTGCGGCGGACAGCGGTTGCGATGGGCTTGAAGAGATCGGGGCGCTTCTTAGCAGCTCGCCAGCACCAGGCGTCGGGCAGCTCGTCCCCATCCTCCCGGCCAGTCATCGACTGCCGGGGAAGCCCGAGGAATCGGGCGAACTCGGCGTTGGTGCTGATGCCGAGAACCTGCTTTGCGTGCGCGATGGTCGGGTTCATAGGCGACAGTCAATCATAGGTTACTGCACACAGTCAACCGTAAGTTACCGGCTCCCGGAAATAATTGTTTACATGATCGGAGACCGCCTCAGAGAGCTGCGCCTGGACGCTGGGTTGAACCAGCCTGAATTCGCAGCGATAGCTGGCACCACGAAGCAATACGTGGGCCGGCTGGAGAATGGGTCGAACAAAACCCCGAACCCGAAGTTCATCGAGGCATGGGCCAAGCACTGCAACGTGCGCATGGAGTGGATCACCTCTGGTGCGCTGCCCAAAGAGGCCGGCGGCCGGTCGTCTCAATCTGCGCGACCCGACTTCGAGATGATCGCCTCCGCGGTGAACGTGCTCAGGCACTACCTGGAACTGGTCGGCGATCCACCCGAGTGGATCCACGACCCTGTTCTTTTGGAAACCGCGTACATGGTCGCGGAAGAGTTCGGCAAGCCTGTGGCACCGGATAACGTCCTCGACCTAACCAAGATTCTGGCAAAGCGTATGAGGGGGATTAAGGATGACGATGAACACCAGGTTCGAAGAGCTCGCGCAGCGGCTGGCGGCTAGAACTCAGGAATTGCGCGGGGCGGCGGCCCTGATCCCCTCACTATCGATCGTCCCTGTCGAACCTGCCCGGATGGATTACCTGCACAGGGAATCCCATTGCCGGATGATTCGGCACATCCGCCGCCGCTGGGGCATGTCGATGCAACAGATCATCGACCATGCCTGCTTCGGCCTGGTTGGCATTGAGCAGCTCCCCGATGACGACCTGATCCAGCTGCACAAGGACCTTGAGCGCGCCCAGGAGTGCATGCTGGACGGCGTATCGTTCGAGGACGCTGGACTTCTTCGCTCCCGCTACGGATGAGCCCATGACCGCCTATCACTGGATCACGATTGCCCTGCTAATCGGCGTGACGCTGGAAGCATGGGCTGCGCGCCTTGCGGCACGGAAGGCGGTCCGAGCCGCCGAAGAAGTGAAGATGGAATTGCAGTTGCTGCGCCATATGCTCGATGACCGGCTGGCTGACATCAACGCCGAGCTGCGCTCCTCGACCTCCGATTCCTGAACAAAAAATAAGTCATTCATAATTTACTCTGGCTGTTGAGTAACTTTTTGTTGACTCTCTTAAGTAACCGATGCTTTACTAGCTCCATCGCCCCACGACACCCTCAACCGAGGCCAGGGGCAGGAGACGAGATGGAACTGGCAACCAACGATCTGGCCTCGATCCGCTTCCAGGCCATCGCACGAAACGAAGGAATCGTCGCCGAGGGCCGCGATTGCTTCGGCCTTGGCCTGACCCGCGAGCAGGCCGCCCAGCGTGTCATGGAGGCCCGTTGGCCGACCCTGAGTGAGCGCGCCGCCCATGAGGCAGCCATAGCCCGCTACGAAATCGTCGTGGAGGCCTGAGCCATGCGCGCCGACCACCACATCGCCCGTAACGATTCCGAGCCCGAGCTCAGCGAAGACGCGTACCAGTTCGCGTGTGACCACGTCGCGGCGGAGCTGGAGTCGGAGGCCGATACGGCACAGCTGGTAGCAACGCTCAGCGGCGCTCGGCACGTGATGAGCCATCTGTCCGGGCAGGCCATCCCTTCCCATCTGGCTCCGTATTTCCGCGAGCTGGCCGACCTGATTTCCAGCATGTCGGACCGGGTGGACGCGGAGATGCGCGCCTACAACCAGGGCGAGTACGAGGAGGCGGCATGAAGGTCATCACCGAAACCTACGCCCACACCGGGCTGACCATCGAGATGGTCGAGTTCGATACTCCGGCCAAAGAACAGGTGTCGTCGATCAAGCAGGACATCGCCCGCCACCAGGCCGCTCTCAACGCGCGGCAGGCAGCAGCAGATGCGCGCGCCGCCGCGAAGGTGGCCGCCGCCTACAAGGAGAACGCAGCATGACCCGCTTCCAGCTCTTGCGCTTCCAACAGCTTGTGGAGCAGCGCGCCGAACAGCTCGGCTACTGCCGGGTGACGCAGCTGATGTTGGCCCGGCATGCGCACCCCTGCGGCCCCGGCTCGCTCCGCGTTCAGGCCCACCAGGTTGTCCCCTACCCCTACCAGTCGGCCACCGCGCCGGGTGCAGCGTGAGCGGCTCGGTTGATGTGCTGGCGGTGATCGAGGCTGCTGCGCGCAGTCTCTGGATCGAGGGCCAGCCAGTGAACGCCCATGCTGCCGATTTGATTTCCGCCCGCGCCGCAGTCGCCGAGCTGATCGGGGCAGACGAGGAATACGACGCCGCGCGGCTGTCAGGCAATTGCATCCGCCTGGGGGAAGCGGTAACTCGCCGCCGCGCCGCCCTCGCCCGCGTCAAAGGAGCCGCAGCATGACCGTCAACCCCTACCGCGAGGCGCTGATCGATACCGCGCTGGCCGTCGTTGGAGCGCTGCTGTGCATGGCCTTCGGCGCGGTCGTCTCCCTGCTGATTCAGGGGTTCGTGTCGTGACGCCCGGCAGCGAGTTGGACCGCCTCTTTGCCCAGGAGCTGCGCGCTATCCCGAAGCCCGATCCGCTGGCTTCACTCAACGTCACGCGGGTCACCTTCGACGGCAAGCAGGTCAAGGCCGAACGAATCTATCCGCGCGACATGTACCTCGACCCGGTAGACGCCGACGAAGCAGTGCACGGCGTCTGCGTGCAAGGAGACGACACATGCGCCACCTGATCGCCCCGTTCTTCTGCGCGCTGGCTGTCGGCCTGTTCGTGGCCCTGCTGATTCGCGCGGTCCGCACCGACGCCGCCAGCTTCGTGCTGATCGCCATGGCCGGCATCGCCTTCTTCGCCTACCGCGCCGTGGTCGAAACCCGCCGCGCGTGGCCCTCCTTCACCCGCCACCTGGCACGACGCCGCGAGATGCGCCGCGAGGCGCAGGTGATCCGGATCAACCCGCCGAACACCGATATCCACTGACCCTCACAACTGCCAACGGGAGTTCTAACCATGGCACTTCGCATCATCCGCTCCACCGACCCGATCACGGTCAGTCGCCTGAACGTCTGCATCTACGCCGCGCCCGGTTTGGGCAAGACGTCCATCTCATTCACCGCCGACAAGCCGCTGCTGCTGGATTTCGACCGTGGTGCACACCGCTCGGCCAACCGCAAGGACACCGTGCAGGTCGAGCGCTGGGAGGACGTGGCAAACATCACTGCCGATGACTTGGCCGACTTCAACACTGTGGTGGTGGATACCGCTGGCCGGGCGCTGGACACGCTGACTCCGGACATCATCCGCCGCAATCCGAAAATGGGGCGTGGCGGCTCGCTGACCCTGCAGGGCTTCGGCCAGCTCAAGTCCGAGTTCGTGGCGTGGCTGAAGCACCTGAACACGCTCGGAAAGGACGTGGTGCTGATCGCCCACATGGACGAGCAGCGCAGCGGTGACGAGATCATCGAGCGCCTGGACGTCCAGGGTGGCAGCAAGGGCGAGATCTACAAGGCTGCCGATGCCATGGGCCGGCTGTCGATCCGTGACGGTCGCCGGATGCTGAATTTCAGCCCGACCGACGCGGCATTCGGCAAGAACCCGGGCCAGCTGGAGCCGCTGGAGGTTCCGCATCCGGAGCGCGATCCGGTGTTTCTCGCCACCGTTATCCAGCAGATCAAGGACCGGCTGAACGCCATGACCGAGGCGCAGCGCGAAGCCCAGGCTGTGCTGGAGAAGTGGCGCGAAACCTTGGCCGACGTGGAGGACGCTCAGGGCATTAACGATCTGATCGAGAGCGCCAAGGCCAACAGCAAGGCCGTGCAGGTTCTGCTCAACGACCGCGCAACCGCGCTCGGCCTGGCTTTCGACAAGAAGGCCGGCGAGTACGCAGCGCAGAAGGCGGCCTGAGCATGCTGGCCCGCGTCTCCAGCATCGAGGCGTTCCGGAAGTGGCGGGACGCTGAGGACCAGTCGGTAGAGGACCTGGTGCGTTACATCACCGTGGACAAGCCGACCAAGGCCATGGTGGCCGGCACGGCGTTCCATGACGCGCTGGAGAACTCGGTCCCGGGCGACTACGAGGTACTGGAGGCGCTGGGCCATAAATTCCATCTGCCCGATTGCGAGCTGGTGCTGCCGACGATCCGCGAGGTGCGGGCGTATGGCCAGTACGGCGGCCTGACGGTGACCGGCAAGGTGGATTGCTTGGACGGCAAGCGGGTGGACGACCACAAGACGACCAGCCGGTTCGACGCCGAGCGGTATCTGGCCGGCTACCAGTGGCGTTTCTACCTGGACCTGTTCGGAGCCGACGTCTTCCGCTGGAATGTGTTTGAGCTGAAGGAAACCAGCGAGCAGGAGTACCGCGTCTCCGCCCCGCAGTTGCTCGAAGTCACACGGTATCCCGGCCTGCACGACGACTGCATGCAGTTGGCACTCGACTACCTGGCATTCGCACGCGAACACCTCCCCGATAGTTCGCGCCCACTCAACTAGCTCCCCAGCTGCCCGCTCCCCACGGGCAGCGCCACCCGCGCCGGCCGGGCTCCCCAAATTCCGGCAACCTCATTCACGGAGTCCAGCATGCAAAACCAGCTCGACATCTTCGACCACGACCCGGCGGTACTGGCTGCCAAGCACCGCGAGGCCGCGCAGTTCGCGCTCACCGCAGGCGACCAGGGCTTCTTCACCGCCCAGGAGCGCTACGACCACCTGACCTCCGAGGCCGAGCGCCTGGAGCGTCTGGCTGCGATGCAGGTGGCCGCGTGAGCCGTGACATCAAGGTTGGCCCCTACAAGTTCGTCGGCAGGTCGAACATGCGCGCCGGCCACGCCCGTGCCGCCCTTTACGCCCACGTCGTCGAGGGGAAGCTGGTCAGCACTGCGCAGATCGCAAAGCGTGTCGGCGTGTCCATGGCGGCCGCCTACGACCGGGCCAAGCGCGGGCCGTTTCCACTTACATGGTCGAGCCTGGAGAAGGCGCGGCTGAACGCTAAACAGGAAGGTGTGTGATGGGGATTCAGCGATGGGATTGGGACGATCTTTCGATGATTTCAGATTCGGAAGGTGACTTTGTTCGCCACTCACATTATGAGGCTGAAGTGGCCCGCCTCCGCGCTGAGCTTGGCGAGGTTAATGAGCATTTTTCACGGTACAGAGAAGGAGCTATCGAACACGCAACCCTTATCGTTACCGAGAACAATTCGCTCCGCGCCGAGCTGGCTGCGAAGAGTAAGGATGCGGAGCGGTATGCGTTCATCCGAGATGCCGACCGTAGTGACGCACTTATTCCATATGACTCGCTTTTGATGTTTGCAGGCCAATCACTTGATGAAGAAATTGATTGCGCAATCGGAACGCATAAGGCATGGGTTCGATTTCAAAAGGCCATGGGAGAGCAGGCATGAACGCCAAGATCACTGATGCGTGCCAACGTTGCGGCCGTTGCCGTGATGGCGACTTCGCCAACTGCAAGAATGCGCGAAGCCTTGCGGCGTCCCCTGAATTTCATCTTCGTGACGTGGCGGACATGCTGGACGAACAAAAGCAGGCTGAAACACTTAGGCGCGCGGCTGACCGTATACCCGAGCAGCAGCCGCACATGCAGCCCTCGGCGGTGGGTGATTCGCGGGCGCAGTGGCCGTTCGTAGAGTCGCCGGGTGAGTTTGCTGACCGGCTGCGCATCGCCCTTCGCGAATTCGACCTGCTGGGCGCTGTCCGGAACGTCCTGATCGAGAATCCACCCGCCCTCGCCGCAACCGGCACGCAGCAGGTTGGGGAGGTGCAGGGGGCTAAGTTGAGCCAGATGGACCCGTGGAGCATCGCCGAAATGGTTCGCACAGACCTTGACCGCCAGTCGTGCCCCGACGCTTACATGCGCATCGCGATGGAATCGGTGGTGAAGCACCTTACAACCATTCAGCCCATGGGTGAAAAATGGCACAGCCCGCTCGCCCGGGTTGCGGATGCCTACGGTGTTACTGGTACGTGGGAGCAGATCGCGGAAGCCGTCATCGCCGCCCGCCAGCCGGAGGTGAAGTGATGGCTATCGTTGATATCGGATACGAGAAGTGGCAGAAGGATTTCGAGTCCCAGTACCCGGACCTGTTCAAAGAAGGTTCGTTGACTGGGCCGGGAACCGCACTGCGCCGTGACCTCATGCGAACGGCCTACATGGCTGGCAAGAAAGCCGCCTGCCAGCCGGCGGGTGAGGCGGAGCCGTTCTGCTATCTCGGCGAATACGATGCGGATTACATCGAGCGAAACCGACCGGGGCAGGCGCAGTGCGTTCTGTTCAAGGGCCGCCACCCAAAGAAGTCCGTCCCGTTGTTCCGCGTCGCCGCGCCCGCCCAGCAGCCCGCGCAGGCCGTGGACCTGGGGCAGTTCCGGGAGGCCGTTGAGTGCTGGCTTTGCGACAGCCGAGGGGCGATGCGAAGGGCGTCAAATGCAGTCGTCAGAGAGATTTTCCAGAAGCATGTGGCCGATGCGGAGGGCCTTCTGGCCCTGATCGACAGCCAGTCCTCAGCGCAGGGGGTGGGGTGAACAAGTTGCCGATTGCGACTCTGAAAGAGTTCCTGAGAGTTGATTCAGACACTGGGATTCTCCGCTGGATCAAAGATGTGCCCAGGGGCGCGCGGTCGGGTGCCGTTTGTGGCTATGAAACCCGGGGGTATATCAGGGCAGAGGTCTTGGGGGTAAGGCTGTCGGCTCATAGAGTGGTGTGGGCGATACACACAGGGGAATGGCCTCCAGATGACATGCAGATCGACCACATCAATGGTGTGAAGACGGATAACCGGCCCTGCAACCTGCGTCTTGCGAACAACAGCCAGAATCAGTCAGCCGCTCCATCGAGGCGTGGAGGTTCTGGACTTCGCGGAGCATCCTGGGACAAGCGGAACGGCCGCTGGAAATCGAAAATCATGAAAGGAAAGAAGCCAATCCACATTGGATATTTCGACACAAAGGAAGAGGCCCATGAGGCGTACTGCCTAGTAGCCAAAACTATCCATGGGGAATTCAGCAATACGGAGTGCGAGCCTGGCGCGCGCGACCTGCGGACGAAGCTGGGGGAGACCGGGTGAATTACTACAACGAGTTTGACCCCTACGCCGCGCAGTGGCTGCGCAACCTGATCGCCGAAGGTCTGATCCCTGCCGGCGACGTAGACACTAGGAGCATTACCGATGTTCAACCCTCCGACCTCGCCGGATACCGGCAATGCCACTTCTTCGCCGGCATCGGCGGCTGGTCCCTCGCAGCCCGACTTGCTGGGTGGCCCGACGATCGAGAACTCTGGACCGGCTCCGCGCCGTGCCAGCCGTTCTCCGTCGCGGGTAAAGGAAAAGCCCAGGCTGACGATCGGCACCTGTGGCCCCACCTTTTCCGGCTCGCCCGTGCCCGCCGGCCCGCTGTCCTCATGGGAGAGCAGGTTGCGGCGGCGGTTGGCAAGGACTGGATCGACGGAGTGTTCGCTGACCTGGAAGGAATCGGCTACGCCTGCGGGGCGACCGTTGTCCCGGCTTGTTCCGTCGACGCGCCCCATCGCCGGGATCGACTCTGGTTTGTGGCCCACGCCGATGGCGCACGAAGCGCGGCTGGGCTACCAACGTCGACGCGGGGACACGAAGGGCTCGCAGGAATCGCTGACCACAGTGGTGGTGAGCGTGTCAGCGCCGCTGGACGATCCCCGCATTGCGGGCCTGTGGCCGACGCCGACCGCCTCGCTCGCAGACAAGGGAGTGAGATCGACGGAGGGTGCGATCAGGGAAGCGGCGCGGAACCATGGCCCCGATCTGGCAGCGGTGACAGCAGCGGCACTGTGGGCCACGCCTACGTCGCTGGCGCCGGCGAAGAACGTGAACAACGAGGCCGGCAACTCGGCGGGGCTGGTGTCGATCCGGGCGCACTTGTTGCACCTCTGGAATACACCGGTAGCCGACGACACGGGGATGCGCACGAAACCGTATGCGCAGGGCGGAACAGCGCTATCGCTGATGGCAGCAACCACGCTTGGGCTGGCGCCCACTGGCTCATCGGTCACGACGGGAAAGCCCGGCGCTTTGAACCCAGCATTCGTCTGCTGGCTCATGGGGTTCCCGCCCGAGTGGGACGCCTGCGCGCCTACGGCAATGCCATCGTCCCGCAAGTCGCGGCCGAAGTGATCGGCGCCTACATGGACTGCTACCCCGAGGCCGAGAAGATCATGGCCCACGCTGGTGGGCGAAAGGAGGTGCGTGATGGGAGCAGCTGAACGTCTGCCGGAGCTATTCACTGAGGCGGCTGCAGCCGAGTACCTTGGCATCGCAGAGGTGACCCTGCGCCGCCGGCGGACTGCCGGGCAGATCGGCTTCACCCGTATCGGCCGCGCAGCGAAGTACACCGAAACCCACCTGATGAACTATCTGGAGCAGCAAACGTGTCAACCCGCTTCCGCCTCGGCGACTACTGGATTGAGCAGCGCAAGGGCTCAACCGTCTGGCAGAGGGCGTGGCGCGACGCCGCTGGATGCAAGCAGCGCGCTTCGCTTGGCACAAGAGATTTTGATGAAGCCAAGGTAGCCCTGGCCCAGTGGTTCGTTGAGAACGCCGCCATGAAGGATCAGGCGCCATCCGACGTGCTGCTGAGTACCGTGCTGACCCGCTACATGCACCAGCACGGAGCCGACCTCGCCAGCAGCGATAGCGCCAGCCGGGGCGTGGACCTCTGGAATGAGTTCTTCGGCCCTCGGGCCACCGTCGCGGAGGTCACCATCCCGCGCCAAGAAGAGTTCATGAAGTGGCTTGCGGAGCGCGAGTACTCAGACGGCTACGTTCGACGCATGCTGGGTGTGGGCAAGTCCGCCCTGAACCGGGCATGGAAGCGCGGCGAGATCACGCAGGTGCCGTTCGTGGAGCTGCCGCCCATCGGCGAGGCCTACCCGCACTATGCGACCCGCGACCAGATCGTGCGCCTGCTCAACGCGGAGATGCCCGAGCACATCTGGGCTTACTTCCTGGTGCGCCTGTGCACGGCGTGCCGCGGTGATGCAGCGCGCGACCTGCAGCGCTTCCAGATCGACACGGAGGCCGGGCTGGTGCACCTGAACCCGGCCGGCCGCCGCCAGACCAAGAAATACCGCCCGACGGTGCCGCTGCTCCCGGCACTGGCGGCGCACCTGAAGACGGCCAAGCCAGAGGCGCACCTGGTGCACTGGCACGGCGCCCACATCAAGTCGATCAAGACCACGTGGCGGAAGCTCCGCAAACGCGCCCTGCTGCCTGCCTGGTTCGTCCCGAAGACGGTGCGCCATACCCTGGCCACGTGGCTGCGTCAGCGCGGCGTGCCGGCCTGGGACGTGTCTGGGCTGCTTGGCCACCATGCCGGCGGCACGACGGACACCTACGCGAAGTTCGACCCGACATACATGGGTCCAGTTCGGCAAGCGCTGAACGAGATTATTGAAGATCTGGGGAAGGATGTTCCAAGACTGCGTGCCCTGCTTGGGGTCACTGTGGGGTCACCTTGCGTGACCCTTGAATCTACTCTTTCCACTCCGAGCCTTGAGGTATCTGGCTTGAGAGTGGTGGGCGGTACAGGGTTCGAACCTGTGACCCCTACCATGTCAAGGTAGTGCTCTACCGCTGAGCTAACCGCCCGTTTGTCTCGCTGCCCCGCTGCAATTGCGTCGGTGCAGGCCGCGTATATTACGGACACCCTGCGTGAAGAGCAACACTTTTGTGAAGGTATTTCACAACGCGTTGTTCAGCCCAGGCTGGCCTCCTTCAGCTGGCGGATCTGGTCGCGCACGCGCGCCGCATCTTCGAATTCCAGATCGCGGGCGTGCTGGTACATCTTCTGCTCCAGCGCCTGCAGCCGCTTGGCGATCTGGGCCGGTTCGAGGGTGCGGTAATCCACCGCCTCTTCCGCGACCCGCCCGCCCTTGCCCTTGCCTTTGCCGCGCGCCTCTTTCTCGGCCGCATCCGAGCGCGCGCCTTCCAGCACATCGGTGATCGGACGCAGCACCGACTTGGGCACGATGCCATGCGCGGTGTTGTATTCCACCTGCTTGGCGCGGCGGCGGTCGGTCTCGTCGATCGCGGCCTGCATCGAGCGCGTCATCTTGTCCGCATACAGGATCGCCTTGCCGCGCAGGTTGCGTGCGGCGCGGCCGATGGTCTGGATCAGCGAACCGGTCGAACGCAGGAAGCCTTCCTTGTCGGCATCGAGAATCGCCACCAGCGACACCTCGGGCATGTCCAGGCCTTCGCGCAACAGGTTGATGCCAACCAGCACGTCGAACTTGCCCAGGCGCAGGTCGCGGATGATCTCCACGCGTTCGACGGTATCGATGTCCGAGTGCAGGTAGCGCACGCGGATGCCGTGCTCGGTGAGGTACTCGGTGAGGTTCTCGGCCATGCGCTTGGTCAGGGTGGTGACCAGCACGCGATCACCCAGCTTGATGCGCTCGTTGACCTCGCTCATCAGGTCATCGACCTGCGTGCCGACCGGGCGGATCTCCACCACCGGATCGATCAGGCCGGTCGGGCGCACCACCAGCTCGGTGATCTCGTCGGCCGCTTCGCGCAGCTCGTACGGCCCCGGCGTGGCCGACACGTAGATGCTGCGCGGGCAACGCGCCTCCCATTCCTCGAACCGCAACGGGCGGTTGTCCAGCGCCGACGGCAACCGGAACCCGAACTCCACCAGGGTCTCCTTGCGCGAGCGGTCGCCCTTGAACATCGCGCCGATCTGCGGAATGGTCACGTGCGATTCGTCGATCACCAGGAGGGCATCCGGCGGCAGGTAATCGAACAGGGTCGGCGGCGGCTCGCCCGGCGCCTTGCCGGTGAGATGCCGCGAGTAGTTTTCGATGCCGTTGCAGAAGCCCACTTCGGCCATCATTTCCAGGTCGAACTGGGTGCGTTGCGCAAGGCGCTGCGCCTCCACCAGCTTGTTCTGCTCGTACAGCTGTTCCAGCCGCACCTTGAGCTCGGCCTTGATGGTATCCACCGCCGACAGCACGCGCTCACGGGTGGTGGCGTAGTGGGTCTTGGGGTAAACGGTGTAGCGCTGCAGGCGGCGCAGGCTCTCGCCGGTGAGCGGATCGAACATGCTGATCTGCTCGACCTCGCCATCGAACAGTTCGATGCGCACCGCCTCGCTGTCCGATTCGGCCGGGAAGATGTCGATCACCTCGCCGCGCACGCGGAACGTACCGCGGTGCAGCTCGTACTCATTGCGCGTGTACTGCAGCTGGGTGAGGTGGTTGATCAGGTCGCGCTGGTCGATGCGCTCGCCGGTGGACAGGATCAGGCGCAGCGACAGGTAGTCTTCCGGCGCGCCCAGGCCGTAGATCGCCGAGACCGTGGCCACCACGATGGCGTCGGGCCGCGACAGCAGGGTCTTGGTCGCCGCCAGGCGCATCTGCTCGATGTGCTCGTTGATCGAACTGTCCTTCTCGATGAAGGTGTCCGACGACGGCACATAGGCTTCGGGCTGGTAGTAGTCGTAATAGCTGACGAAGTACTCCACCGCGTTGTGCGGGAAGAACGCCTTGAACTCACCGTACAGCTGCGCGGCCAGCGTCTTGTTCGGCGCCATCACCAGGGTGGGCTTCTGCACCCGCTGGATGACATTGGCGATGGTGTAGGTCTTGCCCGAGCCGGTCACGCCGAGCAGGGTCTGCTTGGCGACACCGGCCTCGAAGTTGGCCGTCAGCTTCTCGATCGCCGCCGGCTGGTCACCCGCCGGGGAATACGGAGATACAAGTTCGAAGCGATCGCTCATGGTGCCGCCATTGACTGGGCCTTCCATTATACCGGGGGCAAGAGTGACGGCCGGCTGAGGGGGAGCCTTACCGCACGCAGCGCCGCTGCCCGATAAAAACGCGCCCGGGCACGCGGCACGGTGGTGCTTTCCGCCACCGGCGCTGCCCCATGATGCCTGCCCTCATGATCCCTGCCCCCGCCCGCCGCGCCCTGCGCGGCTTCACCGTCCTGGAACTCGTGGTGGTGCTGGCGATGGTCGCTCTGCTCTGCGCCCTGGCCTACCCCTCGTTCATGGACGCCGTCGGCCGCCTGCGGGCGGACCTGCTGCGCATGCAGCTGGTTTCGGTGTTCAACAGCGCCCGCAGCACGGCGATCACCCGATTCCAGCCGATCGGGGTCTGCCCCAGCGACGACGGCCGCCAGTGCGGCAGCGAGTGGAGCCGCGGCTGGATCATCCATCGCGACCACGGGCCCGGCACGCCCACGCTGGCGCCGGAGGACATCCTGCATTTCCGCCCGGGCTACCGCGACGAACGACTGCTCGCCCGGTCCAGCCAGGGGCGCACGCGGCTGCGCTTCCAGGCCGACGGGCGCAGCAGCGGCAGCACCCTCACCCTGGACATCTGCGCCGGCGAGGCGATGCACAGCCAGGTGATCGTGAACAATGTGGGGCGTACCCGCTCAACGCGGCTGCGCGAGCCCGCCGAATGCCGCTGGTAGCCCAAAACGACAAAAGCCGCGATTGCTCGCGGCTTCTGCAGAAACTGGCGCCCGAAGTTGGACTCGAACCAACGACCCCCTGATTAACAGTCAAGTGCTCTAACCGGCTGAGCTATTCGGGCGGGGACGCGAATTCTAGACGTTCATTCGTGGCGTTGCAACATCCGGCGGTGGCTTACCAGCAATCCAACGCCGTGGTGTTGGCCGGGGTCTTCACCCCGGCCTGGTTCAGCGTGATGGTGCCGCAGGGATCCTTGGCCTGGTCGCCCTGCGGAACCGCCGTCAGCGTGAACGTGTTGGCCGTGGGCGCCGAGACGGTGACCTGGTACATCGCCTTGCTGCCATCGCGGGGCGAGGCAATGCTGGTGGCGTTGTTTTCCACGAACTTGAAGTTCATGTAGCTGTTGTTGAGCGTGTGCTGGCGTTCGGCGCGCTGCGCGTACTCCACCAGCTCCGCCTTGGCCGCGGCGCGCTTGGACTTGCGCACCTGGGCGGTATAGGACGGATAGGCAATGGCCGCCAGGACGGCGATCACGGCCACCACGATCATCAGTTCGATGAGGGTGAAGCCCATGACCTTGCGCGGGTTGCGCCCCTTCAGGGAGGAAAGCTTGCTCACTGGATCTGTCTCCACGATTGGCGACCACAGGCATAGGGAACGTACAGAATTTCCGCACCGAACTTGACCGGGCCGACGCACACATTTTCCGGCACGGTCGGCGGACCCGCAGGCGCGCCCGGACCGGACCCCAGCGCGGGCGGCGTAGGCCTCGGCAGCGCGAACGCATTGGCATTGGTGATCGGCGAACCATCCTTGGACGAGCTCTTGAAGCCGGCCGTGCCCACGTCAAAGGCGGTGCCCGTGGGCGAACCCAGCGTGGCACGACCCAACGCACCGGCGCCGGTGAGCGGTTGCAGGCCAAACAGCCAGTTGTCACCCGGCACCGCGCAGTCCGTGGAACCGGACGTTGCCTGGTCACGCGGCACGTAGGTCGGCATGTACACGATGCCGTTGGACAATGACGGCGTGCCCACGAATCGCTCCCGGTATGCCAGGTCGATGTACCAGCCGCGCGCGTTGGCCGGTGCGGACGTTGTGGTCAGCATGCGCCGCGTATTGCTGATGGCAGCGGAGTAGCCGGTGAGATTGTTGCGCGTCAGCGTCGTGGAAATCGGACCCGCGGTGACGTCGTTCACCCCATACAGCGACTGCAGCGAGCTGTCCTTGGGATCTTCGGTGAAGACGAAGCTGCCCGTGCCGAAGTACAGCATCACGCCACCGTTGCTGCCGTTACCCGCGGTGATGCCACCGGTGATGGGCTGGCGCAGGGTAAGACCGCCGTCGGTGTACGGACGGGTGGTGAACAGCGGCGTGGCGATGTTGCCGGACGAGCGCAGGTCGAACTTCCACACCGCACCCTTCTGGTCGGTGCCGTAGACCGTATCGGAGTAGCCGTCGCGGGTACGCACGTTCTGGCCGGTACCGCCCCAGCGGTCGACGACCACGATGCTGCTCAGACCATTGCTTCCGGACGGCACGCCCGTGCCGGTCTCGACCGCTTCGATCATGGTGGCGGCGCCGGTGCCGATGTCGACGACGAAGAGCACGGCCTTGCCACTGGCACTGTTGAACCCGTTGCCGAAGATCGCCTTCCAGGAGGCCACGCCTGCCGAATTCAGCACGGGGACAATCACCGGCTTGCCCAGCACGAACCCGATGTTGGCGCGCACGGCAGCCGGAAGATTGGTGTCCAGGTCGCTGATTTCCCACAGCTTGCTGGCGGCAGTGAAGGCCGTACCCGCGGTCACGTCCAGGCCGAACACGCTGCGGCCGCCGGCACCGGAGGAACCCACCAGGGTGGTGTGCCACGCCCCGCCGTAGTTCGTATCACCCACCGTGATCTGGCCATCGACGTAGTACTTGTGCTTGAACTTCTGACCGGTCTTGGAGGTCGGGTCGTACGGGTACAGCATGTTGCCCATGTGCCCCAGCGCCGTGCTGGGAATATAGGCGAAGGCTTCGGTGCCGCCGCCGGCAACGGTGCCGCCGGCCGCGTTCAGCCCGCCGTTGAAGCCGTGCAGCATGCCGTCGTTGGCGCCCACGTAGACCATGTAGGTGCCGTTGGCCGCCTTGTTGGTCAGGAAGCTCGCGTAGCTGCTTGCCAGCGTGCCGCCCAGGCGGCGGTAGCCGTAATCGTCGATCGGCGAGGCAGCCACCGGGGTGGAGTTGATGATGTCGCCGAGCCGCGTGGTGCGGTCACGCATCGTGCCACCGTTGCGCTTCTCACGGCCGACATCGCCGCGCAGATAGCTGACGGCCGTCGCTGCGTTTGCACCGGTGAACGTCGTCAGGTCGGCCGCGGTGCACAGCGACATGCCGGCGTACTGCGACGGCTTGGTGCAGAGGTCGTCCAGGGTCACGTTGCCCGCCGTGAACTCGCGGGTGGTGCCTGCCTTGGTGAAGAAGATGCGGCGAGAGGCCGCGGCCTGCATCTCGGCACTGGCCTCCCAGTACTTGGTCTCGACCACGGCGCGGGTGGTCGCGTCGACCGAGAGGCGGTTGGCGCTCAAGGTGCTCGCCCAGTCCGTGCCCTCGCTCTTGATGTCGTACCGCGATGCGACCGCAAGCGATCCGGCACCGATCCGGGCGCCGCTGGCCCCCGTACCGCTCGCTGGTGCACCGACCGACCCCACCGCCGAGAGCACGCGGCTCATGGCATTGGTGATGTCCACCGGGGTGCGCGCATTGATGTACTCACCGCGCGTGTTGACCGCGGCGTGCCAGATGTCGTCGACCGTGCTGCGCTGGTCGTCCTGGCGCGGCGGCCAGTTTCCGTAGATCGCTGCGTCGGTGTACGGATTCTGCTTCAGGTCCGGGTTGAACAGGTTGCCGCGTGCGCCCAGGGTGACGCCGTAGAAGTTGATGTGCAGGTTGGTCTGGCAGTCCAGCGTCTTGTCGGTACCCGCATCGCAGGCGGCCGGCACCGGAACCTTGCCTGCCGGCAGGTCGGGGCGCAGCGGCGGATTGCCGCCGTTGTTGACGTAGAAGCGGGAGACGATGTCGGCCATCGTATCGGAGTTGCCGTCGCTGAACGGCGCACCCATGCCCTGGTCCGTATTGCCCACCGACGGGCCGCCACCGTTGCTGAATCCGTCGGTGAACAGCATGACGGCATTCTTCTGGCAGGAGTCCGCGATCGGCGCGCCCGGGGAATCGGTGCGGGTGAACTGCAGTGCCGCCGCGTTCACTGCCTGCCGGTTGGGCGTGCCGCCGCTCGCCGTCAGTGCAAGCATGTCGGTGTACAGCGCGGCCTTGTCGGCCGGGGTACCCATGTCACGCATGGTCAGCCGCTTGTTGGTCGCGGTGCCGCTGTCGTAGCTGGTGTTCTGGTTGATCCGGAAGTAGCCCACGCGCAGCTCGGTGACCGGCGCCATCGAGCGGGTCATACCGGCGATCATGGCGCGATTGCGGTTGCCGTAGTAAGTGAACCAGTTGGCGAAGTTGTTCGCGGCGGCGGAATTGTTGCCGGCATTCGAGATGGTGTACTTCCACATCGTGCAGCCCGTGCCGCAGGCATTGGCCACCTTGAGGCGCGCAACATTGTCGTAGACGCCGGTCGTGCCCATCAGCTGCGGATAGGCATCACCATCGTTGGTGTACGGAACGTAGAAGGTCGCCGGCCGGTACTGGATCGACGCGGTGATGATGCCGCCGTTCCAGGTGCCCTGGGTATTGAAGGTGGTGGTGTTGCCGTTGGCATTGTTGCGGATGGTCGTATTGGCCTGGACCACCATGCCGTTCTGCATGCGGAAGCTGTCGTCGGCGGCCGTGCTGTAGTAGTCGCTGACCAGGTTGACGGTGGTCGCCGCGCCCGTGGGCTTCGGGTCGATCCGCGCCTTGGTCGGGTCGCTCTGCGCCATCTCCTGGGTGCCCGACTGCATCCAGGGGTCGTACTTCACCGTAGGATCGTAGTAAGTCGGGTTGTACGCCGACGACCGCGCGAAGCCCAGCGAATCAAGCGGCGGGACGCCGTAGTAGCTGTTGATGCGCGGTCCCGGCAGCACGAAGAAATAGTCGCAGTTGCCGGCGGTATACAGCTGGCCATTGGCGTCGAAGAAGCTCTGCCGCGTGGTGTTCCAGCACCCCTCGCCGTCCATGCCGGGGAACTGGGTCTGGAAGTTCATCGAGCCCGAGTCATCCACCGCCATGATGAAGGCGGGGGTGGAGTTGACCTTGGTGGCCAGGGGTTCCTGGGCCAGCGTGCCCTGCCCCTGTGCCGCGATCAGGTTGTAGCCGACCAGACCGAGTCCGATCACCGCTACCGCCGATCCGGCGGCGGTCCATTTGAATTTGCGCGAAGCCATGGCCGCGTCCTCAGAGCTTGAAAATGGTATCGATGACCGACGACGACGTCGGGTTTGCCGGGTCGTCGGCGGAATACGCGGTGATCTGGTAGGACGCCGCGGCGTCATCGTTGGGCAAGCCTTCGTCAAGCGCGTTGCCGCCGGGACCGCCGCACTTGTCGATGCGGCGCACGTTGACGGCAGGCACGGCCGAGCTGGCCTGCGAACGCCCCCAGGCAACCGGATCGAAGCCATCCTCACAGTTGGTGGTGATGGACGTTGCGCTGACCAGGCTGCCGGTGGGCAACGCGGTGCGGTCGGTGATCGCTTCCGCGGCGCGCTCGGCATTTCGCACCACGCCTTCCGTGTTCTGGAACGAACGGCTGGCGGCACGATAGTTGGAAGCCATCTTTTCCTGCATGCCGGCGACCTGCATGCCTGCCACGCCCAGCAGGGCGAGCAGCAGCAACATGATCAGCGCGACGTACAGCACTGCACCGCGCTGATGGCGCGCAGCGGTGGGAAAACGAGGATGCGAAGGACGGTTCATGGTCAGTTCCCGAACAGACGATTGCGCAGGGCAACGCTCACTTCATAGGCCGTGCGGTACCGGCCATCGGTCGCCGCAGCCTGGTCATAGGTCATGCCGAGCACCCCCAGCTGGGCCGGCGTATCGGTCGGCTTGGAGTTGGCATTGGTTCCAATGCGATCGGCGCTGCGCGCCACCAGCCCGACCTGGACCATGCCGACGCGGCGCCACTGCCCGGCACCGGTGGCATTGGCGGCGGTGGTGACGCCGGATGCGATGTTCTGCACGGTGACGTTGCCGGCAGGCGGAGTCGCCGCGACGATGTCCGTCGTGGCATCGAGCCCGTACATCAGCTGGAGGTTCTCGATGCCTTCCACCAGCTCTTCGTTGATCGCATACGCACCCGCCGAGTTGGCGCGCGCGCGGCGCAGCCCCGGGCCATTGGTGCCGTTGCCGATGTAATAGACCATCGACTCGGCGCGGTACACCATCGTCGGTTCGGGCTGCGGCGCATAGCGGGTGAAGTCCACCGTCGTCCCGGTGATCTTGCCGGCGGTGGTGGTGCCGGCAAAGATATCGGCCGAGTCACAGTTGGCGATGCCAAACAGCGTCGGATTGGCCACGCCACCTTCGGTCAGCCGCGTCCAGCGTGCCGCATCCACCGTCAGGTCCTGGCCGTTGATCGCGGTCACCGGCACGCCTTCCGGGGCAAAGAAGCGCAGCACCAGGATGTCGCTGCCTGCAACCGGCGCCGGGTTCAAGCCGCTGATGGACGTCGGCAGTCCGGTCGGAATCGCGCCCCCGCCCACCGCCAGGGTGTTGGTCGGCCCGGTGTTGCCCGCTTCATAGCCCTGGATGGCCACGGAGAAATCCAGCGGACTGCCACTGCCGGTGGCGGCAGTCAGGTTGTTCTTCAACGCACCGGTGCCCTTGATGAAGTGCGCCTGGTCGTTGACGCAGCCGGTGTGCCCGGCCATGCGGATGTCACGCTCCAGGAAATCCAGCGCGAAGCGGCCATTTTCCTGTGCGCGCGCAACACCTTCGGAAAGGCGCGAGGCGGAATGGGAGGCGATGAAGATCTGGGTGATGCCCAGCATCAGGATCAAGCCGATCACCAGCGCGATCATCAGCTCGACCAGGGACAGACCAGCCTGGCGGGTACGGAACATGTGCGGCCCTTTCATAGCTGGGTCTGGATGGCGAAGGTGGTGGCGGCGTCCGGCGCGGTCTTGCTCCATCGCTCGTCGGCCCAGCTGATCGCGATGTTGGCCACGCCGTTGTCGACCGTGACCGTGGCCGAGGCGTTGTCGCCCAGCGCCTTGACCACCTGGCACTGCCAGCGGGTGATGTTCTGCGCCAGGGTGACCGTGCCGGTCTGGCGTGCACACACGCCAGCCGCCGTCTTGGTGCCCGACGCGAAGCTCGCGTTGGCATACCACGCCGACTGGAAGCGGTTGCTGCGCATCTGCTCGCTGAGGTCGTAGGCCAGGTTGGTGGCCTGGGTGCGGTAGTTCGCGCTCTGCACGTAGCGCACGCTCATGGTCTGCAGCAGCGCGAAGCCGAGCAGGCCGAACGCCAGCACCACCACGGCGACCAGCACTTCCAGCAGGCTGAAGCCGCGCTGGCGGCCGCGCGGACGATAGGACTTGCGGATCACGGGCATGCTCCCTTGACGGTGGTTACCTGGCCGGAGGCATTGACGGTCATGGTGCTCAGCAGCGGCTGGCTGCCGCACTTGGTCGGACGCAGGGTGACGACCTGGTCGGCACCCGCGCGTCGGCGGCCTCGCGCGTCGAAGGCAATGGGCGCCGCCGGGCCGGTCACGGTCAGGGCGCTGTTGAACGCGGTGTAGCGCAGCACGGGCTCACCGGCACTGAACGCACCGTCGCCGTTGGTGTCGCTGAAGGTCATGATGCCGACGCCCCACTGACCGTTGCAGGTGGTGCCGTTGCTGCTGCCGCAGACCACCCCGCCCTGGTTGTTGCGGATCGCATCATTGCGCGCGAGGTTGACCATCCCGATCAGCTCGTTGTGGGCGGTGGCCGCACGGCTGGAACGGATCAGGTTCTGGAAACTTGGAAAGGCAATAGCGGCCACGACCCCCATCACGACAAGCGTGATCATGAGTTCGACCAACGTGAAGCCTTTCGACCGGCGTGAAGACATGGGACGCTCCCCAGCGTGATGACATGGACAATGGACGCCCTGCCGCCCGGCGGCAAGCGACAGCAGGACGAACGGTCGCCCGGAGGCGACGGGCGTCAAACCGTTGACACCGCTTGGACTGAAGGGGGTGCGGCGGCCCCTCGGGCCACCCCACCCCGCCCGGTCAGGCCAGCACCCGGTAGCAGGGCTGGTATTCGCCGGAGATCTTCATGCGGCGCTGTTCGACGAAGGCACGCAGCAGTTCATCCAGCGCCTGCATCATGTCCGCATCCCCGTGGATCTCGAACGGACCGAACTGCTCGATCCGGCGCATCCCGTCTTCCTTCACATTGCCGGCCACGATCCCGGAGAAGGCCCGGCGCAGGTCGGCCGCCAGCGCGTGCGGCGGGCGCCCGTGGTGCAGGTCCAGCGCGGCCATCGCCTCGTGGGTCGGCACGAACGGCTGCTGGTATTCCCACGGGATCTCGATGGACCAGTTGAAGAAGAACGAGTCCTTCTGCACCAGGCGGTGCTCGCGCACGCGCTTGATGCCGGCCGACATCTGGCGGGCCACGGCCACCGGGTCGCCGATGATGATCTGGTAGCGCTCGGCCGCGGCATCGCCCAGGGTCAGGCGGATGAAGCGGTCGATCTGTTCGAAGTACGGCGCGGCCACGGTCGGGCCGGTCAGGATCAGCGGGAACGGCAGGTCCTTGTTCTCGTCGCGCAGCAGGATGCCGAGCAGGTACAGGATCTCCTCGGCGGTGCCCACGCCGCCGGCGAACACGATGATGCCGTGGCCGATGCGCACGAACGCTTCGAGACGCTTCTCGATGTCCGGCATGATCACCAGGTGGTTCACGATCGGGTTCGGCGACTCGGCCGCGATGATGCCCGGCTCGGTCAGGCCGATGTAGCGCGTGGTGTGCTTGCGCTGCTTGGCGTGGGCGATGGTGGCGCCCTTCATCGGCCCCTTCATCGCACCCGGGCCGCAGCCGGTGCAGATGTCCAGCCCGCGCAGGCCCAGCTCATAGCCGACCTGCTTGGTGTACAGGTATTCGTCGCGACCGATCGAATGGCCGCCCCAGCACACCACCAGGTTCGGGTCGCCCGGGTTGAGGATGCGCGCATTGCGCAGCAGCCCGAACACCGCGTTGGTGATGCCCTCGGACGACTCCAGCTCGGCCGCGTAGGCCGGGCCCATCTCGATGGCCATGTAGGCCAGGTCGCGCACGACCGCGAACAGCAGCTCGGCCACGCCGCGGATGATCTCGCCATCCACGAAGGCCATCGCCGGCGCATTGACCAGGTCGATGCGGACGCCACGGTCCTGCTGGGCGACCTGGATATCGAAATCCGGGTACAGATCGCGCGCGGCGCGCGGATCGTCCGAGGCACTGCCACTGGTCAGCACGGCCAGCGCGCAGCGCCGCAGCAGCTCGTGCATGCCGCCGCCAGAGGCGTCGCGCAGGCGCGCCACTTCGGCGCGCGACAACACATCCAGCCCACCGCGCGGGTAGATCCGCGCATCCTGTACCGGCAGCGTCCGCGCCGGTTTTTCGGTGATCGTCATTTCCATTCTTTTTGCTTCCTCAAGGTTGCCGACTGTACCGCTGCCCCCTTAAAAAGCAAAACGGCCGGGAAACCCGACCGTTGGATGCGTTTCTACGCCGGCAGGCCGTGTCGGGCTGCAGCGGTGCGCGGTAGTGGGCGCAACAGCCGAAGCATACAGGCTCCACCAGCAAAGCGGTAGTGCCTGCTCATGGCCAGCCTCGGCCCACCCACAAAAAAAACGGCCGGGTTGCCCCGGCCGT